>DATDGF010000098.1:0-42429 GCA_036522195.1 Candidatus Acidiferrum sp.
GCAGATCCGCCAAGCCCTGTTTCTCGGGCTGGCCTACAATCTCTACCGTTTGAGGCACCGCACCGCTCATCGAGGATGTCAACAGAGCCCAAGTGCTGCAAACAAAAGACTTACGACTTGGCTAAGCCCTTCAGATACAACGCTTACAAGAAACAGGGGGCGGGGGCCCGTCTTCGACGTTCAGACGTTCAGGAAGGTCTCGTTTCTTATCTCGCGGTCTATCCACAGGTCAATTTTCCTCCGGTTGCCGCCCCTCCCGCCCGGATGCTACGATTCTCTGTCCCATGAGCCCCGAAACAACCGACAAAACACGTGTGGGCATTCCCTGGCGCACCAGCCTGGAAGAGCGCGAAGGCAAGCGCGAGAAGCTGGACTTCTATTTCCAAGCTGTCAGACGAGCCGGTGCTGAACCACAGGAAGTATCTCTCGAACAATCACCGGAACAGCTTCGTCGCCAGCTAGCCGAACTGGACGCCTTCGTTTTGCCCGGTAGTCCGGCGGATGTGGACCCCAGCCGCTACGGTGCATCGAGGCACCCCAAGACAACTACCTTGGATCCGAATCGAGACAAAACGGATGAGGGAATCCTGGCCCATGCCTTCGACTCGGGGAAACCGGTTCTCGCCATCTGTTACGGCTGCCAGATCCTCAACGTCCACCTCAAGGGCACGCTCATTCAGGACATACCCGAAGTGCGTCCTGGGCGGCCGAACGCCGTTCCTCACGGGACCACCGATCTCGCGGTAGGCGCAAAAAGCGGCGATCAGAATCACGATGCCACACTCACTCCCGGAAGTTTACTCGCGGAACTCGCTGGCTCGTCCGCCGCACACATCAATAGCAGCCATCATCAGGCCATCGACCAGCCCGGGGAAAAACTCCGCGTCGCCGCACAATCACCCGACGGCATCATTGAAGCCGTCGAATGGACCGGCGACTCAAATTGGATCGTCGGCGTGCAGTGGCATCCGGAGCGCATGCCGGATGACCCGCTCGCGCAGCGCCTGTTTCAACAATTCGTCGCTGCGGCGCGCGCGCGCGAGGCGGTCGCTCGCAAGACGTAGGTGATTCGTAACTCCAGTTTCTAGTTTCGATTTCTACTTTCGGGGGCTTCATGATTTCACTGGCAGGCAAGGCGGCACTCATCACCGGCGGTTCACGCGGCATCGGCGCAGCAGCCGTCAAACTTTTTGCGCAAGCCGGCGCCGACGTGGTCTTCAACTATGTGAAAGCCAAAGATGCAGCCCTGCAGGTTCAGCAGGAAGCGGGCAAGCACGGCACCCGCGTGGAAGCCTTCAAAGCCGATGTCGGCAAGCATGCCGACAACCGCAAACTTGTCGAGCATTGCATAGCCCGTCTAGGCCGCCTCGATATTCTTGTCGCCAACGCTGGCGTCTGGAACCAGGATGATGCTTCCATCGAGAAGATGACCGAAAAGCAGTGGGACGACATGATGCGTATCAACCTCAAGAGCGTCTACTCCGTCATCCACTTCGCCGTTCCGCACATGATCAAGCAAAAATCCGGCAAGATTATTCCCATCAGCTCCACCGCGGGGCAGCGCGGCGAATCCTTCCACACCCACTACGGCGCCTCGAAGGGCGGCATCATCAGCCTTACCAAAGGCCTGGCCACTGAGCTCGCGCGTCACAATATTCTTGTGAATTGCGTTGCCCCCGGCTGGGTTGCCACCGACATGTCCAATCCCGTTCTCGAGACCAAAGCTGGCCAAAAGATGGCCGCCTCTGTGATTCCGCTTGGCCGCGCCGCCACCGCGGAGGAAATTGCCGGACCCATCCTCTTTGTTGCCTCCGACCTGGCCAACTTCATGACCGGCGAGATCATCAATGTAAACGGAGGCGCGATATTGTGCGGCTAAAGTTCGTTGCGCTCCCGGTCATCATCGTTATCGCTGGAATGTTTTTTGTGCCGCGCGCCTCGGCGCAGCGCGCCGATACCATGATGCCGGAGCAGAGCACCGCCAAGGGCAAGCAGATTCTGAAGGATCTGATCAACGCTCTCGGTGGCGATGGTTATAAGGAAGTCCACGAAAGCCAATGCCAGGGCCGCCGCGCGCAGTTTGGCCACAACGGCGAACTCACCGGCTATATTGATTTTGTGGATGACCGCCGCTATCCCGACAAAGACCGCACGGAATTCATTTCCAAGGGCCGTAACACGATTCTGGCGGCGATGATAGGCCTCGACGGCCTTGATTTTTCGCACGGCGGCATCGTAATAACGCTCTATAACGGTGATCAGGGCTGGACGTTCGACCGCAGCGGCGTCAATGAGCTTCCCGCCTCCGCGGTCACCGATTTTCAGGAGCAGGTGAAGAGGAACATCGACAATCTTCTCCGCCTCCGCCTCAACGAAGAAGGAATGTCCATCCGCTTCGACGGCAGCGACACTGTCGATCTCAAGGAAGTGGATTGGGTGGAGCTTGTGGATCGCGAGCAACGCAAGTTTCGGCTTGCGGTAGACCACTCCACACATCTCCTCGTTCGCAGTGTCATCAAGACCCAGGATGAAGAAACGCGGCAGATTGACGAAGACGTTTCCATTTATACAAACTACCAATTGCGAGACAGCGTTTGGATGCCCCTTCAAGTCAGCCGCGAACACAACGGCCGCCGCACCATGCAGATTTTCTATAACGCCTGCAAGTTCAATCCCGGTTTCCCCGATGTTCTTTTCAGCAAGGAATCACTGCAAAAGGGCGGCTCCGAAGCCGTGCTTAAAAAGAACAAGAATTAAAAAAATGCAGCAGGCAGCATAAATCCTTGGAACTCACCCTTCACCAGAAGCGCGCGCTGGAAAATATTTGTGAAACGTTTCTTCCGCGCGCGGAAGGCTGGCCCTCCGCTCTGGAGTTGGGAATTCCTGAGGCCATCGCCGAGGCCATGGATTCGAATCCTCGTTCGAACGCAGGCAAGGAGTTTCTCCAGTTGCTCGAATTATGGGATTCTCCTTTGCATGGCCTGCTCACCGTGGGCCGGCTGAAAAGTTTCTCCTCCCTCCCGCAAGAAGACCGTATTCGAAGCCTGCTCACCTGGGCGGACAGCAGCATCGGCAAGCGCCGCGCAGCCTTTCAAGCGCTTCGAAAAGCGATCGGATTTCTTTACGTGATGCTGCCCGGAGCCAACGGCGCGCGCAGCCGGGTATGGGAGCGGCTCGGCTATCCTGGTCCGCTGCGCGAAAAAGGTAATTCTATCTCGCGGCCACTCAGCGTGATCGTACCGGATCGCGAACTGGAGCTTTTCTGCGAGGTGTGCATCGTCGGATCAGGCGCAGGCGGCGGCACCGCCGCGGCCGTTCTCGCGGCGGCTGGAAAAGATGTAATCGTTCTCGAAGCCGGCGACTATTACGATGACGCGGATTTTGACGGCGCGGAGTTCAGCAGCTTTCGAAATCTTTATACGGAAGGTGGCTTTGCCGCCACGGCGGATCACAGCGTGGGATTGCTGGCCGGCGAATGTTTCGGCGGCACCACGGTCATCAATTACTGCACGTCGTTTCGAACGCCGGACGACATTCGAACGGAATGGGCCGCGGCGGGCGTGCCGTGGTTCACCAGCGACGAGTACACGCGAAGCCTCGATGCCGTCTGCGAAAGATTGCACGTTAATCTCGATCACAACCGCATTTCCCGCCGTGAACAAGTTTTGGATCGCGGCTTGCGCGCGCTCGGCTGGCTTGTAGACGCCATGCCGCGCAACGTAATCGGATGCGACCAGGGAAAAGTTTGCGGTTACTGCGGTTATGGATGCGCGCTCGGGGCGAAGCAATCGGCAACGAAAACGTGGCTCGCGGATGCGCAGCAACATGGCGCGCGTTTCGTTGTCGAGACGCGGGCGGTACGCGTTCGAATCGAGAGTGGTTCCGCAACCGGAGTCGAGGCGCGTTCGAAAAGCGGCCATCGCGTGAACATTCGCTGCAAGGCAATCGTCAGCGCCTGCGGTTCCATTCACACGCCCGCGCTTCTGCTGCGTTCCGGTCTGCGCAACGAGCACATCGGCCGGCATCTCCACCTTCATCCGGTTTCGAATGTTTGCGGTGTGTTCGACGAGGAGATTCGTCCGTGGGAAGGGACCATGCAAGCCATCTATTCCGATGAACATCGCTTCCTAACGGGGAATTACGGCGTGAAGTATGAAACTACGGCGTTGCAACCGGTCATCGCCGTCGCCGTTCTTCCGTGGCGCGAGCCGCAGCAGTATCGATCCCTGCTGGAGAAACTTTCGCACGTCTCGGCGATCGGTGTGCTGCTCCGCGATCGCGACGGCGGACGCGTCACCATTGACCGCGAGGGCCACCCCATCGCCCACTACGCGCTTTCAAGTTTTGATCGCGCCCATCTTCGCAGCGGATTCATCGGCGCCGCACGCATTCTGGAAGCAGCGGGTGCGCGCCAGATTTTCTCGCCGCATGCGAAATGGTGCTCCTACGAACCGGGCCGCCGGGGTTCGCTCGACACTTTCACAGAGGCTATGGATTCCGCCGGCTGGGATTCCGGGCGCCTGGCGCTCTTTTCATTTCACATTCAGGGCACCGCGCGGATGGGAGACTCGCCCAGAACCTCGGCTACCAATCCGGAGGGCCAGGTGTGGGAAGCGCGGAATCTCAACGTGATGGACAGTTCGTCGTTTCCTTCGGCTTCCGGCGTGAATCCGATGATCTCCATCGAAGCCATTGCCCACCGGAATGCGGCGGCGCTCGCAGCGCGGCTAAGTTGAACGGCGACTGCCTGGAGCACGCCCCCTTTTTCGCTGGGCGGCATGTATGTTTTACTGAAGGTTATAGCTTGATTGAGATCTAGACGGGGACGGGAATTGTTTCACAATGTTACGTTTCTTCCCCTCTTTTGGCGTATATAATAGGATGTATCGGTTTACTGTACGAAAGTACAATGTTTAGGTGGGCTTGCGAGCGGCCGTCCCCGGCCCTGCAAGTGCATCGAATTGGGGTTCGGACCGCCTACACTCTCCCGATCGCCGGTACTGCGTCCGAACGAGGAAACTATCTTGGGACGGAGTGCAACACTCTCGAGCACTCAGCGAAGCCGCAGCCGTGGCTTCAGCATGGTCGAATTAGCGGTCTCCATGACCGTCTTGCTCATTCTGACGGCCATTGCTATTCCCTCGCTGATGCGCTCGTTCCGGACTTACCAGCTCAATGACGCGGCTTCGCGCTTGGCGGATATGCTGAAGTTCACGCGATTCGAAGCCGTGCGCCGCAACGGACAGGTTTGTTTCCTGATGCAACAGAGTGGAGCCACTTGGATCATTGGCACGGACTCTAATCCCAACTGCCCGGGAACATTCGATGTGAATGGCAAGCAACAGGTGATTGCCGGGTTTGCGGCCCTGCTGCCCGCGGGTACCGCGCCCAGCCCTACTGCCATCACCTCAAAGTTGGGTGCCCTCACCACTAAATCAGGCAGCAATGGCTCAGTTGCGTTTGACGCCAGAGGAGCAATCCGAGTCGGAGGAAACGTTTCGACTAGTGTCTTTGTGTTCTATATAGGCAGCACGTCGGATCCGGAGTTTGGATATCGCGCGGTGGTCTTACTACCGGCTGGTAGTACACAGATCTGGAGCGCTCCGAACGGGGGGCCGTGGCAACAAATCAGTTGAGGTGCAAAACCAGGGAATAAAATGCAGTCCTTACTCAAAAGAATTCGCGAAGGGCAAGAAGGCTTCAGCCTCCTTGAGATGATGTTGGCCACGGTCATTTTGCTCGTTGGCCTGGTGGCAGTGGCGCAGCTGGTGCCCGCTTCCATCCTTTTGAATTACCGGAATCGTACGGATTCTACCGCGCTCGTCTTTGCCCAGCGTGAACTGGATCAATTCCTGGATCAGCCACTCACTTCGACCTCCTTCAGTGATGTACTTGGAAATTCTTGCTCCTTGGGCAATCCTGGGAGTCCGAATACGGTACAAGGCAGTCCTCTGCAAAGCAATCAGGCGCTCATTGATTTTGGCCAACCAACTGTCACAAACTACAGCTTTCTATTTTCGGATTCCACGGACCCCACCGATACCACGTATGATGTGCGATGGGCAGTGATCATTTCTGGGAACGGCTCAACCATCACGTCCAAACGCTTCATCCTGAGTGTTCGCCAGCAGGGCGGCAACGGTTATTTTCTGCCAGTCACACTGGATACGGTGGTGGCCAGATGAGGATGGTCATTCTTAAGCGTCGCCAGCTAGGCTTTACGCTCATTGAATTGCTCGTCGCACTGGGCATTTTTCTTGTCGTTACCGGCGCGGCATTTACACTGCTAGATTCCTCCCAGCAGCGCTACAAGACCGAATCACAGGTTTTGAATTCCTTCCAGGAAGCGCGCCTCGGTTTGGACCAGATGGTGCGTGACATCAACGACTCCGGCTTTCCTCCACCCACGTTTACCGACGGAGTTCCCTCGCATGCCAATCAGTTTGCAAGTTCTCCTTTCGCTTGGAGCACCGGCGCTGGCTATCCGCCTCCCGGTGCTTGTCAGATTGGCACGGCTGGAGGCGGGACTTGCAGCACCGCTACAGCGGGCGATAGCGCCCCGGGCGACTTCGACCTCATTATTGAGACCAATCCCAATCGGCAGGACCCCCTCAGCCAGGTTCAGTGGATTCGCTACCAATTGGTAGGGACAACACTCATGCGTGGGGTGGTCAACAAGGTTCCCGGTGATGATCCAGACGCGGATACGACGGTAGCGGGGGTTCTTGTACCCTTCGTTCAAAACGTCGTAAACAACGTATGTCCCGCGGCAATCTCGCAGTGCCAGACGGCGTATCCAGGTATCTTCCCGGGTGGAACCCCAGTGCCCGTCTTCTCCTATGTTTGCGATACCGGGACTGGCTCATCGCTTTGTTCTTCGGCGGTCACGTACAACACGCCGGCGAATATCCGGGACGTGGTCATCACTTTAATTGTTGCAGCTCCACTTCCCGATGCAAGTACGGGCCAACCTCGCCTTGTGCAGTTGCTGGGCCGTGGACGACGTGTCAATCCCAATCAGTGAGGTCAGGCCAAAAGTTAATGAAAGCTAGCAGCACAATTCGAACCCGTCAGCGGGAAGCGGGAGTTGCCTTGCTCATCGCGATTTTCGTTTTGCTTTTGATTAGCGTGGTGGCGATTGCGCTCATCGTATCCTCGGGCACAGAGTCCGCGATGGCGGGCAACTACCGCACCGCAACGGGTGTCTATTACGCGGCCCTTGCTGGCTTGGAAGAGGGTCGTGGCCGGCTCCTGTCGAAGAACTCAAATTCTTTCCAGAGCACCGCATCGACTTTATTGCCTCCACCAGGTACTCCCCTCGCCGTTGGGCAGCCTTTCTACATTATTAATCCGGCGGGTAGCGAAACCGTGGCTCCGTGGGATCCCACTTCGACCTATCCAGATAGCCAATATAACCAGGAGTTTGCCAGCCCCCCACCCAATCCCTCGCCGAGCACCGCTTCCGTATCCACGGTGGCAGGAATTCCGGGCCCGCCCTACAAGTGGGTGCGCATCAACGCGATCTCTGAAAAATCCCTGAACCTCGATGTGGACAATGACGGCAGTCAGGATCCAACGACACCGCTTTATTACGACAGCACAGTCCCGAAATTGACGACCTCTACGACCAACACCCAGCAGGTCTTTGAAATTACTTCCTTGGCCGTTCTGCCTAATGGCAGTCAGAAGCTACTTCAGTATCTGGCTGCTCTTGTCCCCGTCAATTTTCCCGACTTTCCAACGGGTCAGCTAACCTTTCCTGCGGCTTTGACGATTGCGGGAGGCTCCGTTAATGGTGTGGCCTATAGCTCGCCGACATCAAACCCATCCTTCTATGCGAGTGGAGTTGATCTAACTTCTGTCCCCTTCTGCACTGCGGGGCTACCGGTCGATGCCGTGGGTGTTTTCGATCCTGGGGACATAACAAATGTGAAAACCGGTGGTAATGGCGGTACCGGAATCCCGGCGGCTCTGCGGCCACAATACGCTGGCGCGACCGCTGCCCCGGATGTGGCCAATGTCATCCTAAGCGGTGCGTTTCCGTCCACACTGCAGACCCCGAGCAAGCTCGACAATCTCGCACAGTCCATTATGGCGAATGCGGATGCCAT
This sequence comes from Candidatus Acidiferrum sp., assembly GCA_036522195.1. GTDB lineage: Bacteria > Acidobacteriota > Terriglobia > Acidiferrales > UBA7541 > Acidiferrum. The sequence continues at coordinate 8,112 of DATDGF010000098.1, forward strand.
CGCGCCACCGGGCGGCGGGAACGCCAGCCCCTCCGACCTGACGGCATTGCTAGCGTCCGTATCTAATCCCACGGGGATGTCTTCGACGAATCCTATGACTGTAGTGGTCAACGGGGACTTGGATTTGACTGGCTGGCACAACACAGGTTACGGACTGTTGCTCGTGACTGGTAACTTGAACTATGACCCGGACGCTTCGTGGCAGGGGATTGTTCTGGTGATCGGAAAGGGTACTGTGACCGGCTCCTTGAGTGGCAGCGGTGAAATTGACGGTGCATTCTTTGTGGCTAAAACACGGAACTCGTCAGGAATCTTGCTACCCGATCCGAATCTCGGCAAGGCATCCGTAACATTCGCTACCAATATGGCAGGAAATGGCTTCCGGTACAGCAGTTGCTGGATCAAAGCCGCTCAGCCCACGGCAAACTTCAAGATTCTTTCTTTCCACGAGATTCCCCAGCCCTAGGTTATTCCGCCAGGGCACTCGTTGTTCCACCGAAGATGTTTCTTAGTTCGATAAATGGGAATCCTTGAGCTCACAGTTGCCGCGACTTGCGGCGTAGAGTGAACAAGGACACACCGGCTCGGGGGATCCGCATGAAAACACGTTCCTTCACGCGATTAACAGTTGTGTTGGTGGCGACTGTCGCAGCTCGCGCCCAAGACGCGCCAGCTGTTGTCAAATCTGAGGTCTGGTTTCCGGGCAGGGCTTGGGCGCTGGAATTGGATGGTGCTGGGTTCACGACGCGATCGAACGAGATGCAGGCGGACGGACGGCGCTATTTTCTTGCTGAAAACACGAAGACGCGCGCGGTTGTTTCCGTCTTTATGGAAGCCGTGAAAGGGCCGTCGCAGCCCGGGGAATGTAAACGCTCACTGGAGGAGAAAGTGAAGCGGAATTCCTCGCTGGCGTCCGGTTCCTTGAAAGGCGTGGCGTATCGCGCGAGCGGCGAGATGCAGATTCTCGAGTTCACGCTGCCGGAACTGGATGGCTCGCCGACCAATCAGAAAAACATTTTTGGCTGCCTGATCAAAGATGACGTCTTTATTGATATCCACATTTCGAAGATTTTTTTCAAGGCCGCCGATCAGCCGATGTTCGACGCGCTCCTGGAGTCGTTCCACTTTGTGCCCAAGGAAGCGAGCAGCGTGCCCGTTCCCGCCGGGAACAGCCTGAAGTTGTTCCAAGAAGGCAGCCGCTATTTCATTGCGCATCAATATCGGGAGGCCATTCCGCTGTATCAAAAAGCGCTGGAGATCGAGAAGAACACGCCAACCCTGGACAAGAATCTCTGGCGCGCGCTGATCGACAATCTGAGCATCGCTTACGGGATCACACACGACTTGACCAGCGCGCGGGAAGCGCTCACCTATGGAGTTTCGAAAGACCCGGACTATCCGCTTTTCTACTACAACCTCGCTTGCGTCACGGCCGAAAAGGGCGACCTTCCCGATACTGAAAATTATATGAAGCTGGCGTTCGAACGCCGAGAGAACTTGATTCCCGGGGAAACCTTTCCAGATGCGCGCGTGGATGATTCTTTTCAGAAGCTGCTCCTCCAAAAGGAATTCCGTCAATTCCTCAATTCTCTTTATGGCCCGCAGCAGTAGATGCCGGCTGCTCCTGCGGGATTTTGCCGCCCGGACTCCCGGGGCGGTATAATGGCTGGATGCGGAATAGCCAGGAAAGCACGCAGATGCACGGCACTACAGTTCTGTGCGTGCGCAGAGACAACAAGGTGGTGCTGATCGCCGATGGCCAGGTGACCATGGGAGATCACGTGATGAAACACACCGCGCGCAAGACGCGCCGGCTTTTTAACGACAAGGTAGTCGCGGGTTTTGCCGGCTCAACCGCCGATGCCATCACGTTGTTCGAACGATTCGAAGGCAAGCTCCAGGAATTTTCCGGAAACCTGCAGAAGGCTGCCGTGGAATTGGCCAAGGAATGGCGCAAGGATCGTGCGCTGCGGCACCTGGAGGCGCTGCTCATCGTTGCCGACGTCAAAGGCACTTTTATCCTTTCCGGCAACGGAGACGTCATCGAGCCGGACGATGGCCTGGTGGCGATTGGCTCTGGCGGAACTTACGCGCTTGCGGCCGCGCGCGCGCTGCTGAAGCATTCCCGGCTGAGCGCGAAAGATCTGGCCATGGAAGCCATGCGCATCGCCAGCGAGATTTGCATTTATACGAACGCCAACTTTACAGTCGAAGAGCTCTAGGGGTAAGGGCGTGAAAACACGCCAAGCTGTTTTCACGCATCAAAGGAACTGAGCAGCCCATGCCTAACAAGTCCGAAAAAGAATTGATCTTTTTGCCCGGCGGCAACGGCGCGCCGCCCGTCGAGGGGGAGGAACTGCTTCCTGCGCTCGACGACATGACGCCGCGCGAAATCGTGCTGGAGCTCGACAAATACATCGTCGGCCAGAATGCGGCGAAGCGCGCCGTCGCGGTGGCGTTGCGCAATCGCGTCCGTCGCCAGAAGCTTCCGCCGGAAATCGCGGAGGATGTTTTGCCGAAAAACATCCTGATGATCGGCCCGACAGGAGTGGGAAAAACAGAAATCGCGAGGCGGCTTGCGCGGCTCGCCGGCTGCCCATTTGTAAAAGTCGAGGCTTCCAAGTACACCGAAGTCGGCTACGTCGGACGCGATGTCGAATCCATGGTGCGCGATCTGGTGGAAACTTCCATCGACATGATCCGCGAGGAAAAGCTGGATGAGGTGGCTGACCGCGCCGAGCAGGCCGCGGAAGAGCGCGTGCTTGATCTGCTGCTGCCGCCACCTCCGCCGCCCGCGCCGGGCACTCCGGAAGCGGAAGCAGCCGCGCAGCGCGAGCAGAACCAACGCACGCGCGAAAAACTTCGCGCGCAGCTTCGCGAGGGCAAGCTGGACCAGCGCCTGGTGGACATCGAAGTCCGCGAGCGCGCCATGCCCTCGTTCGAGATTATTTCAAACCAGGGCGTCGAGGAGATGGACGTCAATATCAAGGACATGCTCTCCGGTATGTTCGGACAGCAGAAGAAAAAACGCAAAATGAGCGTGGCCGACGCGTTTGAATACCTGATCCAGGAAGAAGAAAACAAGCTTCTGGACATGGACCAGGTGACGCGCGTGGCGGTGGAGCGCGCCGAACAGATGGGCATCATTTTTATCGATGAGATCGATAAAGTCGCCGGTCGCGAATCCGGGCACGGGCCCGATGTTTCGCGCGAGGGCGTGCAGCGGGATATTTTGCCGATCATTGAGGGCACCACTGTCAACACACGCTACGGGATGATCCGTACCGATCACATTCTTTTCATCGCTGCGGGCGCGTTTCACGTGACCAAACCTTCCGACTTGATTCCGGAACTCCAGGGGCGCTTGCCCATTCGCGTGGAGCTGCAATCGCTCAAGGAAGAGGATTTCATTCGAATTCTGACCGAGCCGAAGAACGCGCTCATCAAACAGTACGTGGCGCTTCTGGAAACCGAAGGCGTCAAGCTAAACATCACGGAGGATGCCGTCGCGGCGGTCGCGCGCTTTGCCACCAGCGTGAACGAACAAACGGAAAACATCGGGGCGCGGCGCCTGCACACCATTCTGGAAAAAGTTCTCGACGAGATTTCGTTCGAAGCGCCTGACCTCAAGAAAAAGAATGTGAAAGTGGACGCGGCTTATGTGACCAAGCAGCTTGCTGACATCGTCAAGAACCAGGATCTGAGCCGCTACATTCTGTAATTCTTGAAATTGGAAAATGGAAAATAGAAAAGGGACGAGACTCCACATTGTAGTGCGCCCCGCGCCATTTTTCCCTATTTTCTATTTTCTATTTTCCGTTTTCCTTGTTGCCTGCGGCGCGCCTGGGGAACCCACGCCGCCCACTCCAGTAAATCCAGTGGCCATCACGGATCTGACGGCTCATCAGGACGGAGACGGCGTGCGGCTAACCTTCACCATGCCTTCGAATTCGATCGCTGGCGTGAAGCTTGCCACAACTCCCGCGGTTGAAATCCTTCGTGGCGCATTGAAGCCCGATGGCTCGCCCGATCTCTCATCTTTTCGTGTTGTCTACGCCATTCCCGGCGCGCTGGTTGACAACTCCCGCTCCGAGGGACACATCGGCTTCACCGATCCGATCGCGCCCGAAGAGATTAAAGCGCACCCGGGACGCACACTTGCTTACACGATTCGAACGCGAGCTTCCCAGAAGCGAGTGTCCGCGGATTCGAATGTCGTGTCCGTGCGCGTTTTTCCCGTTCCCGAGCGGATCGCTTCTGTCGAAGCCCGCGTCACCGAGCCGGCGATCGAATTGCGCTGGACGGCCCCGGCAAGAACCTCCGCGGGGGATCCGCTTCCCGCGATCATAGGTTATCGAATCTATCGCTCGGAGATTACGCCCCAGGCGGGTTCTTCCTCCGCGCCCGTTCCGCCGCAAGGGAAAAATGAAGCGCCATCTTCGCTGCTCGCAACTTCCGAGACCAATAGTTACCGCGATACTTCCTTTGCGTTTGACTACACATATGTCTACGTCGTCCGCAGCGTCATTCAGGCCGACGGCAGCGAGCTAGAGTCGGCTACCTCGCCGCCCCTGATAGTCACTCCCCGCGATACGTTTCCCCCTGCGGCACCACAAGGCGTGGTAGCAGCTTTGCTGCCGGCCGCGAGTCCGGGCGCGTTGGTTGTCGATCTCTCCTGGTCCATCAGCCTTGAAACCGATCTGGCAGGCTACCGCGTCTATAGGAGTGAACAGGAAGGCACCAGGGGACAAGTTCTCAACCAGGAATTATTGCCCACGCCTGCTGTTCGTGATACGTCTGTACAGCCCGGTCATCGCTACTGGTACACCGTGACTGCTGTCGATCACGCAGGAAATGAGAGCGCGCCGAGCGCCCCTGTTGCCGTTGACGTCACGCAACCTTCATCGTGATTCCGGGTTAGATCGACTTTCGAGTCTTGGGAGTCCAGCATCGGATGCCGATTCGCGCCTATTTACCGGGCTATAGCTGGTTCCGGATCTTCCGCAACGCGGCGATTCGAATCGGCGTGTACACCAGTGTTTGCCTGGCATTGGTATTTACAGCCTGGCTCTTTCTTGCCAATCGCGTGCCGCTGATCGAGCGCTTGGCGGTGGAACGCAATCTTACTGCTGCGGTGCTTCTCTGCCTCTGCGCGCTGATCCCTTTCATGCGCTTCCTGTCCCTGCCGGGGCACCAGTTGGCCTCGGGTCTGGTCGCGTGGCTTCTCTTCAGCTGCTACTATCGCTTACTTTGTGTTTTCTTTCGAAACCTCAGTGATTGGCACAGCACGTTTCAGGTCTTTATGATTGGCGCCGTCGTGTATATGATCATCGCTACTCTTTCCTGGATTACCGTCACCATTTGGAGAGCCCGAACGGCGCATGCTTCTCATCCCAATCATCATGCGAGCTGACCCCAGATGAAATTCTGCCGCTTTGTGATCCGCGATGCTTCACCATCAACGTCCGCTGCGCCGCTCCACGGTTTGATCGAAGACGCCGGCGTAATCGAAATTTCCGGCGTGCCCTGGGGCGCGTGGTCGCGTGGCTCGCGTTCCTTGCGCCTCGCCCACGTGCGCTTTCTTGCGCCGGTTGCGCCCTCAAAAATTGTTTGTATCGGCAGGAATTACGCGGCCCATGCGGCGGAACTCGGCAACGAGGTGCCCAAAGAGCCGTTGATGTTCCTCAAGCCACCGTCGTCGATCGTTGGTCCGCAGGAGCCGATTGTCCTGACGCCGTATTCCCAGCGCGTGGAGCACGAAGGCGAACTCGCCGTCGTCATCGGGAGCACCTGTTCGCACCTGCGCGACAGCGATGACGCGCTCGCTCATGTCCTGGGCTACACCTGCCTCAACGACGTTACGGCGCGCGACCTCCAGAAATCTGACGTTCAGTTCACTCGCGCGAAGGGTTTCGATACCTTTTGCGCCGTCGGCCCGCATATCGAAACGGAACTCGACCCTTCCAACGTCCTAGTCGAGACCCATGTCAACGGCGCCAGCCGCCAGTCCGGCAGCACTTCCCTGATGGTCTATCCTCCGGCGTTCCTCATCCGTTGGATCTCCCGCATGATGACGCTGCTTCCCGGCGACGTCATCGCCACCGGAACGCCAGCGGGAGTTGGGCCGCTCGTGGCGGGCGACACCGTGGAGGTCAGCGTGGCTGGTATTGGCGTGTTGCGCAATCCGGTGCACGCCCCGCAAGCGTAGTTTCACGCAAGCCGCTCGGTTTCGGTAGAATACGCATCAGTGGGGCGCAGGTGGAACGAATCGTCTTTTTCACTGTGGCGGAAGCGCGTATCGCGTCTCCCGCTGTGCTGAATCCCACATACTTGAAGGCACGGAGCCCGCTCGTTGCAAGCCTTGCTCGCTGACTGGAAACTGATTTTGACCATGGGATGCGCGGCCATTGCCGCCCTGGCCATGATCGCCTATGCTTTCTTCCGCCCCGCCGTGGATCCGTACGAAGCCGAACGCAAGCGCCGCCTTCATCTCAATCAGATCGGCCGGATTGCCGAAGGACAGGTGGTCGAACTGATTGAGCACCCGCCGGAATCCAAACAAGCGCGCAAGAGTTTCTTCAGCAAGAGCGCCCACCCTCTCGGCGATTTGGGGCCGCGCCACCTGGTTTCCTATAGTTACGCGATTTCCGGCGTCACCTATCACACCGCACAGGACATTACGGGCCTTGAGGGGCAGATCCGCTTCGATCGGCTCGTGGCGGGACAACCCGCCAGCGTGAAATACGACACCTCCAATCCCAGCGAATCCATCATCGTCGCCGACGACTGGTCCGGGTTGCGCTAAGCCTCGATTCCTTGAGTTGATACATTGTCTCCTCGTACGGCTTGTCCGCCGTATTCTGATTTTCGCCTGGTTGCGCTATCCTTCTTTACGCCGCGCTTGGACGGCCTAATCCAACAGCCATGAAAATGATCCTCGCATCCATCCTGACCACGATCCTCATCGTGACGATGACTCTCGGCGCAATGTTTATCCTGGTTCAAGCCACGGAGTACGTGACCTCGCTCGAATCTCCTTTGGACCGCGCCACCGCCATGGGCGCGGAGCTGGTCCTTGGCGTCGTCCTGCTCCTGGGAACCGTTTGGCTTGCCACGCACCTCGCCGTGCGGATTTTCTCCACGAAAGAACCCCCTCCCGAGGGAGGAACCGTTGTCTGAGCCAAAACCGATCCTGTCTTCGGCGGCAAAACATCGCGACCGCCTGGACGAACTTCACCGCCTGTCCGCGGAAGCGGAAGCCGGCGGCGGCCCGGAGCGGCGTGAACGCGAACATAAAGCCGGCAAGCTCACTGCCCGCGAGCGCATCCATCTCCTGCTGGATGAAGGCACCTTCGAAGAGCTCGATAAATTCGTCCGGCACCGCTGCGTGGATTTCGGCATGCAGGAACAGCGTCCCGCCGGCGATGGCTTCGTCACTGGATTCGGAGGCATCGACGGCCGCCTGGTGTACGTTTTCGCGCAGGACTTCACGGTATTTGGCGGTTCGCTTTCGGAGACCAACGCTCTGAAGATCTGCAAAATAATGGACCTCGCCATGCGCGCGGGCGCGCCGGTGATCGGTCTCAACGATTCCGGGGGAGCGCGCATTCAGGAAGGCGTCGCGTCGCTTGCCGGCTATGCCGATATTTTCCTGCGCAACACACTTGCCAGCGGGGTTATCCCGCAAATCAGCGCGATCATGGGACCTTGCGCCGGCGGCGCCGTCTATTCGCCCGCCATCACCGATTTCATCTTCATGACGCGCGAGACTTCCTACATGTTTGTGACTGGCCCGGAAGTCATCAAGACCGTCACGCACGAGGAAGTCACCAAGCAGGAACTCGGCGGCGCCATGACGCACAACGAGAAGAGCGGCGTGGCGCATTTTGTTTCGCGCGACGATGCCGATTGCCTCGCCATGATCCGTGAGCTGATGGGTTTTCTCCCTTCGAACAATGTCGATGACCCGCCGCGTCGTGTCACTTCGGATTCTCCCACCCGCCGCGATGAATCCCTGAATACGCTGGTCCCCGCTGATCCGCAAAAGCCCTACGACATGAAGGATGCCGTCCACTTGATCGTGGACGATGGCTACTTCTTCGAAGTGCACGAGCATTACGCGAAAAATATCGTCGTAGGCTTCGCGCGGTTTGACGGTCGTCCCGTAGGGATCGTCGGCAATCAGCCGGCGTTTCTCGCCGGCGTTCTCGATATCAACGCTTCCGTGAAGGGTGCACGCTTCGTGCGCTTCTGCGACGCCTTCAATATTCCGCTGATTACTTTCGAGGATGTTCCCGGCTTCCTCCCCGGCACGCAGCAGGAATTCGGCGGCATTATCCGGCATGGCGCCAAACTGCTCTTTGCGTTCGCCGAGGCCACCGTCCCGAAAATCACCGTGATTACGCGCAAAGCCTATGGCGGCGCCTACTGCGTCATGGCCTCGAAACATATCCGTACTGACGCCAACTTTGCCTGGCCCACGGCGGAAATCGCCGTCATGGGTCCCGAAAGCGCAGTGAACATCGTGTATAAGCGCGAACTCGACAAAGCCCCCGAATCCGAGCGTGAAAAACTTCGCCAGGAAAAAATCGCCGAATTCCGCGATCGCTTCGCCAATCCTTTCGTCGCCGCCGAACACGGCTACATCGACGCCGTCATCGAGCCCGCCGATACCCGAGCCCGCATCATCACCGCTCTCCGCGCCCTCGAAAACAAGCGCGACATCAACCCCAAGAAAAAACACGGCAACATTCCGCTTTGAGCATGTCGTGCCTCCTGGGAGTCTGCTAGAATTTGAACCATGAAGCACCAATTTACGTCCGTCATCGAAAAACGTGGCCGCTGGTACGTCGCCTATATCGAAGAGATTCCGGGCGTTAACACACAAGGCCGCACCCTTGCCGAGGCCCGCCGTAACTTGAAGGAAGCGCTGACTCTCGTGATTGAAGGCAACCGGGAGCTTGCTGCTAGACAGCGCTCACACGGTGCTGTGCGCGAGCTCATAACCGTCAGTCTTTGAGTAATCCGTCATGAAGCGGCGTGAGCTGTTACGTCACTTGGCTGCTCATGGTTGCCAATTACTCCGCGAGGGCGGGAGGCATTCCCTCTTTTCAATCCAAAGTCCGGAGCTACCTCCAGCGTTCCTCGACATTCAGAAATCAATGATTTCCTTGGGCGAAAAATCTGCCGCGACCTGGGAATTCCGGAGCTTGACTAACTAGGCAAATCTCGGCCACTTTGAAAGTTCACTGCTGAACTTCTTCCGGGATGAATGAATCATTTCTATGCCAGGGTTTGGCGGCCATTCAAGCGAGTCACTGTCCGTGTTACCCTCTACCATTTGAACTCGCTGGAAGGAGCCTTTCATGTGGGCACACAAAGTTGCAGTCGTAGGGCTGCTTGTCTTTCTATCCGCTGGAAGTTTGAGAGCGCAAAATAAGTCCGTTGCGGAGCGGCTCGGCTACCCTGCCGATTCGAAACTCCTCATCGTTCACGCCGACGATCTTGCGGTCGCGCATTCCGTGGATTCCGCCAGCTTCGACGCGCTGGACAAAAATGCGATCACCTCCGCCAGCATCATGGTGCCGTGCCCCTGGCTGACCGAAGTCGCGCTCTACGCGAAAGCTCATCCGGATGCCGACCTGGGATTGCACCTCACGCTCACCAGCGAGTGGAAAACCTATCGTTGGGGCCCTGTGGAATCAAAAGACAAGGTCCCCAGTCTGCTTGATCCTTCTGGTTATCTTTGGCCAGAGACTCCTTCGGCTGTCTCGCATACTAAGCCCGACGAAGCGGAACGCGAAATCCGCACCCAAGTCGAATTTGCCGTTGCTTCGGGTATTCACCCCACGCATCTCGACACGCACATGGGGGCGCTGTTTTCCTCCCCGGAATTATTCGCAGCATTTGTCAAAATTGCTCACGAATACAAAGTACCTTTCTTCGCGCCCCGCTTGCCCGGCGAAGGAGCCAAGCTGCTCTCGCTGCTACATGAAAAGGACATTATCGTGGACTCGGTGGTGATTGCGAACCCCACGATTCAAGCGAACGCGTGGATGGGTTTCTATATCGACGCCATCAAGAACATGAAGCCCGGACTCACGGAAATGATTGTCCACCTCGGCCACGATGATGCTGAGCTGCAAGCCGTGATGGTGGAGCACCCCGATTACGGGGCTGCATGGCGCCAGCGCGACTATGACATTGTGACCAGCCCGGAGTTCAAGAAAGCTCTGCAGGAGAACAAAATCATCCTCGTCAAGTGGAAAGATCTGCAAAAACTCCTGAAGTAGCTTCCAGGAAACGGACGCTTCCGGAAAACACTGCCGAGTTTCTCCGCGTGCTAGACTTTCCTCACGCTTAGTCCATTATGTTCAAAAGAATCCTGATTGCCAATCGCGGTGAAATTGCCGTGCGCATCCTGCGCGCCTGCAGCGAACTCGGCATCCGGTCGGTTGCGGTCTTCAGCGATGTGGACCGCGAGTCGCTCCACGTCCGCCTTGCCGATGAAGCGTATCCCATTGGCCCCGCGCCCTCGCGCGAAAGCTATCTCAGCATCCAGAAGATCATGGACGTAGCGCGGCGCTCGCGCTGCGACGCCGTCCATCCTGGTTACGGCTTTCTCGCCGAAAACCCTGCGCTACCCCGAGCTTGTGCGGACGCGGGTCTAACCTTTATCGGTCCGCCAGCCGAAGCTATGGAAGCTCTGGGTTCGAAAACCGCGGGCCGCCAGCTTGCGCGCCGATCCGATGTTCCGACGGTTCCGGGAACCAACGACCCCATTGAAAAGCTCGCCGAGGCACAGGCCCTCGCGCAAAGTATGGGCTACCCCGTTTTGCTGAAAGCAGTCAGCGGCGGGGGCGGCAAAGGCATGCGCCTTGTCTACAGCGACGCCGAATTCAAATCCGCGTTTCGCGATGCGTCTTCCGAAGCCATGAACGCCTTCGGCGACGAGCGCCTCTACCTGGAAAAATATCTGGAGCGGCCGCGTCACATCGAGATCCAGATTCTTGCCGACACTCACGGCCGCGTAGTTTCTCTCGGCGAGCGCGAATGCTCGGTCCAGCGCCGCCATCAAAAGGTCATCGAAGAAGCGCCTTCGCCGATCGTCACGCCGGACTTGCGCAAGAAGATGGGCGACGCGGCCGTGCGCCTCGCGCGCGCCGGTGGATACGTCAATGCCGGCACGGTCGAATTCCTTGTGGACCAGAACTTGAATTTTTATTTTCTGGAAGTGAACACGCGCCTGCAGGTCGAGCACCCGGTCACAGAGCAGGTCACCGGTCTCGACCTCGTCAAGCTCCAGATCGCCATCGCCGCCGGCCATCGCTTGCCCTTCGCCTGGGAAACGATCACCCCGCGTGGCCACGCTATGGAAGTTCGCCTTTACGCAGAAGATCCCGCAAACAATTTCTTTCCTTCGCCTGGAAAAATTCTTTCGTGCCACGTGCCCAGCGGACCCGGAATTCGCCTGGACGATGGCGTTTATGAAGGCTGGACCGTGCCCAACGACTACGATCCGCTTCTCAGCAAGCTGATCGCCTGGGGCAACAGCCGTGAAGAGACCATCGCGCGCCTTCGCCGGGCTCTCGAGGAGTACGCCGTTACCGGCATCAAGACCAACGCTGGCCTCTTTCTCCGCATTCTCTCTGATCCCGATTTTCTGCGAGGTGAAATCCATACCAAGTGGCTCGACGAATTGCTTCGCCGCCCGAATGCCGCGACGGCGCATTCGAATGAGGATGAAACGGGAAACGCTGTTTCGAACGCCGCCGCCATTGCCGCTGCAATTTGGCAGGCGACCCAAGCCGGCGCTACCTCTGCTCCGGCAGCCGAAGGCGATACGCCCTCCCGCTGGAAACAGGAAGGCCGCCGAGCACAGCTGGACCGCGAGCCATGAAATACGAGATCCAACTCGAAGGTTTGTTTGGAAAGAAAACCCACAACGTCGAGCTCGAACGCAACACGAACGGCTGGAGTGTTATTCTCGACGGCCAGCCTGTTGATGCCGATGCCGTCCAAATCTCTCCGCACATACTCTCGATCCTGCTGGACGGGCAATCGCATGAAATTCGCATTACTCCTGAATCCGGCGCCAAGCTGAAACTCCAGACTCGCACTGAGGAATTCACTGCGGAAATCATTGACCCGCGTTCTTGGAGCGGCCGCCGACACGGGCAGGTCGAAGCCGAGGGCCGCCAGCAGATCGTCGCACCGATGCCAGGCAAAATTGTTCGCGTACTGGTGAAAGCGGGCGACCACGTCGAAGCTGGCCAGGGGCTCCTCGTCGTCGAAGCCATGAAAATGCAAAACGAAATTCGCTCACCGAAGACCGGCATCATTGAACGCATTCTCGCCAAAGAAGGCCAGCCGGTTACCGCCGGCGAAGTTCTCGCGTGGGTCGAGTAGTAGCGATGGGCAACTTCTATACAAACGTCACAACGCGCGGACCATCGCAATCCGACGTCGCCGCGTTACTTCGCAGTCTCAATCGAAATGCATTCTTAACACCTACAACGAACGGCTTCACCGTCATTTGTGACCGCGAGTGTGAGAATCAGGACACCGATTTGCTCGGGTCACTCGCACTTACACTCTCGACGCATCTCGAATGCCCCGCTCTGTCCGTTCTAAATCACCATGATGATGTGCTTTGGTATCAACTCTTCCACTCGGGGAAATTGCTAGACGCCTATATCTCGGCGTCCGAATGATGGGAGGATCCTTCCGAGCCTGCCCCTCAGGGCAATCCGGAGATTCTTTGTAGATTTATGGGCGCCCCCGGCGATCCGGCCCGCGTCCAAAAAATTCTTGGCCGCTCGACTGGCGTGCTCGGCTATCTTTTCGCCATTCGCCGTCATCAAGAATTGCTGGAGGCGCTGGGGCAGCCGCCTTTTGCTGCGGGTCTTGGCTTTACGTACCTCAGCAAGGGGGATCTCACTACCGGTCTTGGTTCAGAGCAACTTCTTCTCGTTTGAGGGAATGGGTCTCAGGTGGGAACAGTTTTCAGTGCCCGATGGACTTCGGCGGCATCGTGGTCTTCGCCGCATCGGGCAGCTTGCCCGCCGCTTCGATCACTTGCTCCGCCAGATAGTTTGTCTCTCGCGCTTCGTCGCGTGCAATAGCCAGGTAAGCCGCCTTCAATAGCTGTTCTTTGCGGTTGCGCAGCGTATCGCGAATCGTCTGTTGTACCTGCGGATCGTTGATCCCGCGCAGTCCGGGCGACTCGCGCGTTATCAACTTCAGAATCCGGTAACCTTCCTTCAATTGGATTGGCGGGCTCACCTGCCCCGGCTTTAGTCCAACGACCATCTTCTTCAGCGCGGGATCGGATTGGTTCAGCGCGGACTCCGGCACATACCCCAGGTCGCCGCCGGTCGCCGCCGAATTCATGTCTTCGGAATAATCCATAGCCAGCTGCGCGAAGTCCGCACCGCTGTTCAGCCGGTCCATCAGCATTTTTACTTTGCGCTGCGCTTCGGCCTCATTGGTGGCGTCGTCATTTTTGCGATTACGAATTTGCGGCTCTTTTCTCGGCGTTACAACAATCTGCGCGATGCGGTACTGCGGCTCCGCCACGTTGAATTGCGCCTTGTTCGCATTGTAGAAATCCGCGACGTCCTGATCCGTAATGACAATTTTCGCCACCACTTCACGGTTCATCAGCTTGGTGATGGAAAGTTGCCGGCGCAGGTCGCGCTTCAGGTCATCGACGGAAACGCCGCCGCTCTTCAACTGCCGCTGAAATTCTTCTTCCGTGTAGGGGCTCTTCAGTTCGGTGAACTTGTCTTCCACTTCGCCGTCGCTGGCCTCGAGGTTCAGTTTTTTCGCGCGTTCAAGCAGGATCTCGTTGTTGATCAGCTCGTCCAGCACGTTCAGCTTGAGCGAGAGCGCCTCTTCCTGCGATGGCTCCTGCCCCTCGGGGTTCACGCGCGTGCGGTAATATTTTTCAACTTCATCCCGCTTGATCTCTTTCCCGTTGACCACTGCCCATACGTCGGGCGCATGTTGCGTCTGCTTGTTGCAGCCCGCCAGTATGGCGGACAGCATGGCCGCCAGCGGTAGCAACGCGGCGGCGCGCTTCACTCCCTTTGACTGCTTCATCGAGCGCCCCAAGAAATGCAGGATTGCAGCAGGTAAGTTCAAGGTTGGAGGCTCAGGCGGCTTTCTTCACCTTGCCGGCACGGATGCACGCCGTGCAGATACGCACTTGCTTCTTCACGCCCCCCACGACTGCGTGCACGCGCTTCAGATTCGGATTCCACCGCCGCCGCCGCGTGTTGTTCGCGTGGCTCACCACGTTTCCATAATGCGGCCCTTTGCCGCAAAAATCACACTTCAGTGCCATTGTTTTTCCTGCTTACTCTTTATATTAGCCTGGATTGTCTGCACAGAAACCCGCAAGACCAAGCTCCTTATTCTAGCAGACCCTGTACCTCCAACAAAGTACGGGTTTTCTAGCCCGGCTGATTTTGCGGTTGGAGACTTAGGTCGCGAACGCAATTCCGCGACGCGTCCTTTTTCATTCGAATGCAGCTTCCGACACACCTGTTCTTTCGTACGGTACGCCTCGTCGCGGCGCGTACCAGTAACTCCCCCAATCGCGTTGAACCAACAGGGTTTGCAGGCTTATCAGAGGACGTCTGGCCCCCCGTACCATTGTCGCCCTTTAACCTGCCTTTTAATGTGCCGTTTAGCTCGCGCGGCTGTCTGCGCGGGCTTAAATTATGGTTTCATCATTCGAACAGCCTTCTGGCCGCTCCGGCGCACACCCGCAGGCGCCCCGCGCATCTCCCCGCGATTCGGTATTCCCGATTCGCCCCAGCCGCCTTGCCTGGGGTCTGGCGCTTCTCGCCATTCTCTCCGTCACTGCAGGTTTTCAGGTTGCTCGCTTTCAAATTGTCCGCGCAAACTGGCTAACCTCGACGCTCGCGCAATCGGGATCATCTCTGCAGACGTCGCCCGCGCTGGTCTCCGATTCCATGCCCAACGCAGCAAACAAAGAAATTGAAAAGATCAGCCATCTGGCGCCGCAACAGCAGGTGGAGCGGCTGCTCGATCTCGCCATTCATCGGAATGAGCCCTCTCTTAACCTGATTCACCAGAATTTGGATGCGTGGCGAGGCCGCCTGGAAAATACCGACCGGCTTTTCCATCTTGTACTCGCAGCGCTGGAATCCGAAGATCCCCGCGTTCGAATCGCTGCACTGGAAATCGATCTCGCGGCCAGCAATCTCAGCAAGTCCCCGGAGAGCGTCGCGCATCTTCTAAACCAGATCCACAACGACCCCGAAAGCCGCTCGCTGACGCTCTGGAGACTCGGCGCCCTCGGCAATCGTGGCGTTGAGCCGGCCACGGTGCTGACGACTCTACTCCGCTACGCGCATGACCCCAGTCAGCAAACTCGTTTCTGGGCAGTGGAAGGATTAGCCATGCTCGGCACGGACGAATCCATCGACCCGCTTCTTTCGATTATGGCTCACGACTCTTCGCCGAAAATCCGTGAACGCGCAGCGTGCAACCTGGCGCATTCCGGCATGCTCACCGGCGAACAGCGTCTGACCGCCGTTCCTGAGTTACTCAATCTTCTCGATGATGATTCGCTGGACTCCGCCACGAAGGACCTGGTCTATGCCGCGTTGCACTCCATCACCGGCGCGGACTTCGGCAAAAATCCCGATGCCTGGCGCGACTGGTGGGCCCACCACGACCGCCCCGAAAAGCCGCACCACGTTCCTCGAGGCCTTTCCCTCGCTTGATGGAGGGTTTCTCCTGCAGGTCTTTCATCTATTTCTTGACTAGGAAAAAAAACTCTTGACCCTCCGCAATCGTATTCGCCAAAACTAAGACACGCCCTACCCGATCCCAACCTGTCCCCCCACAGGTCCAAAAGGAACCCATGCCGCAACAAGACCGTCGCTCCGCGCGCCGCTTGATCATGAAAGTCCCCTTGCGGTTTCGCCCTATGCAAGCTCCTGCCGATGTTGAACAGACGGCAGCCTCTATGACTGCCACCACGGCGTTTATTTCTCCACGGATCAGCGAGTGCCCAAGGGTGTGATGATTCAGGTGCATTTGAAAATGCCCCGGGAAGTGGTGGGGGATGATGTGAGGGAATGGTGCTTCACCGGCCGCGTCGCCCATGTCGAATCGCTGGGAACCGCGAATGATAAATTGGGCGTGGGCGTACAGTTCCTCTACTATGAAGTTCCACGAGCTTCGCTCTAGCAGTGCGCCTGATAACCCAATGCCCGCTTCGCACGTCCATATCCATGAGAGCTGGACTATCCTTGGAAACGCCGCAGCAGGGAGGCCCTATGAAACGACGCGAATTCCTCCATCGCACCGCTTGCGCCGCCGGAGCCTCCTGGCTTCATTCGAACGCATTTCTCCGCCGGGCCTTCGCCGTCCCTGCTCTTTCCCAAAAGTTCTCCGCTTCCGATACCGTCACCCTCGGCAAAACCGGTATACAGACCAGCCGCCTCGCCATGGGCACCGGCACGGTCGGCGTCGGCCACCATTCCCACCAGACTGCGCTCGGTGTCCAAGGCCTCTCCGACCTCCTCCTCAACGGCTACGATCACGGCCTTCGTTTTTTTGATGCTGCCGATTCCTACGGCAGCCATCCGCACGTCGCCGAAGCCCTCAAGCATGTCCCTCGCGACAAAGTTACCGTCCTCACCAAGACCTGGGCCCGCGATGCCGCCTCAGCCCGCGCCGATCTCGACCGCTTCCGCCGCGAACTCGGCACCGAACAAATCGACATTTGCCTGATGCACTGCCTCACCGAACGCGACTGGACCGAGCAGTTCAAAGGCGTCATGGACGTTCTCTCCGAAGCCAAGCAGAAAGGTGTCATTCGTGCCCACGGCTGCTCCTGCCACAGCATCGAAGCCCTCCGCACCGCCACAAAATCTTCGTGGGTCGAAGTGCATCTCGTTCGAATCAATCCCATCGGCGCCTACATGGACTCCGATCCCGACACCGTGGTCAGCGTTATCCGCGAGATGCGCGCCGCCGGCAAAGGCATCGTCGGCATGAAAATTCTCGGCCAGGGCGATCTCCGTAATCGCCAGGATGAAGCCCTGCGTTTCGCACTCTCCCTTAACCTCCTCGATGCTTTTACCATCGGCGCCGAATCCATCTCCGAACAGCAAGACCTTATCCGCCGCATCGCCGCCGCCTGATCGGCACCACACATTTTTCGTAGCCAGCCTCTACCCACTCAAGATACAATTCCCTCAGTCAAATACCGTCCGTAGAGATTCGGACTTCCGGCGCCGTCGAAGCAAAAGGGCAGCGCCAAGGACAACGCCATGTTCGTCCCTCAAGTCGCTGTACCCAGCTGATCATCCGCTAGCGCGGCTCTGATTTTTCCCTCGCCTCTGCCATTTAATTGCCGCAACCGCGTTCGCGCGCCTGAGTTCTCGGCAAGCGCCCACGCAGATCGCAAAGGTTTATATGTCGACGGAACAACCCGCTCTCATCGCGCCCCCACCCACTTTGTGGAGTTCTGTCCGCGAATCCATCCGCGGTTCGCAACAGGACTTCACCACCGGCAGCCTCAATCGCGCCATTCTTCTCCTCGCCATTCCCATGGTCCTCGAGATGGTGCTGGAGTCTCTTTTCGCTGTCGTCGACGTTTTCTGGGTCGGGCATCTCGGCGCGGACGCCGTCGCTACCGTCGGCCTCACGGAATCGCTGCTCAGTCTGGTATTCGCGATCGGCCTGGGCCTCAGTCTCTCCACCACGGCGATGGTCGCCCGGCGCATCGGCGAGAAAGACCCCGCCGGCGCTGCCGTTGCAGGAGTCCAGGCCATCGCCCTCGGCATCGCGGCTTCGGCCATCATCGGCGTTCCATGCTACCTGTATGCGCCGCGGCTCCTCCAGCTCATGGGCGCCTCTCCACAAATCGTCGCCCTCGGCTCCGGCTACACGCGCATCGCTCTGGGAGGCAGTGGCGCCATCATGCTGCTGTTTCTCAACAACGCCATTTTCCGTGGCGCGGGAGCTGCCGCCATCGCCATGCGTTTGCTCTGGATCTCCAACATCATCAACCTCATCCTCGACCCCTGCCTCATCTTTGGCTGGGGTCCCTTTCCCAAACTCGGCGTCACCGGCGCCGCTCTCGCCACGCTCATCGGCCGCAGCATCGGCGTGCTCTATCAGTTCTATCGCCTTCTTCACGGCACAGAACGCATAGGCATCCTCCGCAGCCAGGTCCATCTGGATTCCGCCATCTTTCTTCGTTTGCTCCGCGTTTCCCTCACCGGCATCTTGCAATTCGCCATCGCCGACGTCAGTTGGATCGGCCTGGTCCGCATCGTCAGTGTATTCGGCTCTGCTGCTCTTGCCGGCTACACCATCGCCATTCGTATTGTTATTTTTGTGATTCTGCCCAGCTGGGGTCTAAGCAATGCTGCCGCCACTCTCGTCGGGCAGAATCTCGGAGCCAAACAGCCTGAGCGCGCCGAAACTTCCGTCTGGCGGACCGGCTTCTACAATATGGTTTTTCTTGGCGCCATCGGAATCGTCTTCATTTTCTTCGCCGATCCCGTCGTGCGCTTCTTCACCAGCGACCCGGCCGTCATCCCGTTGGCTGCTTCCTGCTTGCGCATTCTCAGCTACGGCAATATTGCCTATGCCTACGGCATGGTTATGCTCCAGGCCTTCAACGGCGCCGGCGACACTCTCACTCCCACGTTCGTGAATCTTTTCGGCTTCTGGTTCCTGGAAATTCCCCTTGCCTATTTCCTGGCCATACCAGCCCACATGCAGTCCAACGGCGCCTTTTACGCCATCGTCGTCGCCGAAGCCGCTATCGCCGCCGTCGGCATCCTCCTCTTTAAGCGCGGCCGCTGGAAACTCCAGCAAATTTGACCGTCCTGCTTCGCCTCTCTGGCTTCCCCCCGTGTAGAATCGCGATTCAGCGCGACCTCTCCGCTTGCTAGCGCCTCTGGACTGCCCGGGCCCAGCATCAATTTGCTCTGTCACGTTTCGTCTCAATCCAGCACAATCCTTCACAGGCACCAAGCTGAAGGAATACCGTTTCATGCCGAATGGCCAGGCAAACACCATCAAAGTTCTCGCGGTAGACGGCGGCGGCATCCGCGGCATTATCCCTGCTGTCCTCCTGAGCGAGATCCAGAAGCGCCTCAGCAGGGATCTGTGCCAGACCTTTGACCTGATCGCCGGAACTTCTACCGGCGGTATCATCGCGCTAGGTTTCGGCACGCTCTGCAACAACGGCAAGCCCTATACCCCCGATCAACTCCTCAATCTCTATCTCCAGAATGGTTCGGCAATCTTCCAGAAAAGCTGGCTCACACCTCTTCGGCAGCTCCTTTTCCCGAAATATCCCCCCGACGGTTTGCAGAAAACCCTCACAAGATTTTTCCAGTCCACGGAATTCTGTACTGCCCAGACTCCGCTTCTCATCTCCAGCTACAATCTCCAGAAACAGATGCCATTTTTCTTCAAGAGCCACCTGATCGCTTCTCGTCCGGACTACAACTGGAAAGTCGTCGACATTGCCCGGGCCACTTCTGCTGCGCCGACCTATTTCCCGCCTTTTCATCTCACCCGCGGCGCCGACGACTACGCCCTCGTCGATGGGGGCGTCTTCGTCAATAACCCGTCCATGGCCGCGTTCGTGGAAGCGCGCTTGCTCTACCCCGATGCTGCCCGCATCGTAGTTGTTTCCGTTGGCACCGGCGACCGCCAGGACGGAATTACCTTTGCTCAAGCGAATAAGTGGGGATTGATCGGGTGGGCCAAACAGATCGTTCCCGTTCTGATGGACAGCGTTTCCGAAGCCGTGGACTATGAACTTACCACCTTGCCAGAATGCACTTACTATCGCCTGCAGGTTTCCGGCTTGCCCCTCGCCGCCGGACAAATGGACAACGTTGCACCCGATAATCTCGCCACCCTCCAGGCCCTCGCCAAAAACTACCTCGCTGGGCGCTCCGCGCTGCTGGACCAAATTTGCGCTGAACTCAAGCCCGGCCGCGGCAGCAATATGCCCGGCATCGGCCGCCCGGCTGGCGGTCAGTGAAAGTGGGATGGCTATTCTATGTAGTCCGTTGTTTCATGCCTCTCAGTGATCGTGGGACATGGCGGCCATATCGTGGTTTGGTTTAGTTTTGCGACGCAGCGCGGCCATGACCTTGTCGTCGACGGGGACAAAGTAACCGACGGCAATTCCCATCGCGCCATCATGCAGGAGCTTTCCCGTCGGGTTTTCGTACGTCGCGGAAATCTTCAGCACATCACCTGCGCCGAATTTGTACCCGCCTTCGGCAAGGAATAATTTCGTTGGCATGGACACGAGTTGCCCCCGGTCGCCCACTTTTGCATCCAGTGTCGCGACCGTTTCCTTGCGCGAAACGTCCTGCAACACGACCTCCCTTCCATAATCGTGCAGGTGTCCGCCAACTCCGAGCAACACTCCGTCATATTTCACTGTCACCGTTCCCGATTTTTCGCTTTTCCCGGCAGGCAAGTCGTAACTCGAATCACCACACGACTTCACATCCATCCATGCGGGATAGACGTTCCGGATCATCTTCCCCACGCTCGGCCAATTGGCATCGACAAAAGGGATTTGCACCTCGAGATAAACCTTGTCGTAAGACGTGGCCGTGGGGTTATATACCATCGTCTCGATGCGAATCTTGTCGCCTTTTTGCACGTGATAGCCGTAGCCCGGCACTTCCGCCCAGTCAGTCATCTCACTTCCGGCGCCAAAAATGTGCTCTTCTTTGTTGGGGCAGAGAAAATCGGCGCGGTTCTCGTTCCAGAACGCCGTGTGATGTAGTGGCGTTCCCGGTATCGCGTTGCCGCCCGCATCCACGAGCCTGGGATGATACGCGAGCAGCCAGCCGTCCATCGGCACATCCCACACCATGTCCGGCGGCTGTGGCATGTTCATATGGCCGGTATTTGCGGGCAGAGTCAACGGACCGACGCGCAGCGTAATGGTATGTGCCGCCTCATCGACTTTGGCATCCAGCGCCACGCCCTTTGCCACCGCGTGGTGCATGCCTCCCTGCATGAAGCCGCCATGGTGCTCGTGTTGCATGTCAGGAGATGCCGCCGCGGGTTTTTCCTGCTGGCCTTGAGCCGCAAAGGGAACGCACATCACGGCCGCTGCCAGCAGGCTCACATACAAAAGTTTCGTTTTCTGCATGCTCGTACTCCGCGCCGCGTCTCTTACCGATCCGCGACGCACAACCCCCATCATATCTCCGCGCGATGCGTGGCGTCTCGTTTCTGCGCTGCTCTCCGTTCCAGACTTCCCGCTGCTATAGTATTCGTTCCGAAACGGCAAGGTGACGAAGATTTATTCACTTCAGCGCTGATTTGATTGCTGGATGGCAGCCAGCCAGTGCAGGAGAAAAATCTTATCGCGTGCCCAGAGCACTCTTGAAATGAATCACAACTTTGTGGTGCAGGAAAGGATCCGAACCAGTTGAAGGAAACAGAATTCTGATCGCCCAATCTTCTGACTTGGGATTGAGCTCCGCGCCGTCCACGCTCTGGATCTCCCCGATATTCCAAACGCGGAGCCCGTAGATCTGGCCGGGCGCTCCGGAAAGATCCAGCGTCAATTGATCCCTGGAGGCCGACCACGTTTCGGAGAAAATCCGGAGTCCGTGGCTCAGGCTCCCCAGCTCCGGCAAGTTCGAACGCACGCTGATGCCAAAATCGTGCAAGACCTGAATCCGCAAAACATATTTGCCTTCTTTGACGGGAAACCGCACAACGATGTGCTGATCCGTTTCATTGTTCTCAACGCGAAAGGGAACAGGCTTGCCATTCAGTTCGGCTTTTTGCACTTTGGCGCGCAAGCTGATCGCCGGTCGAAATTCGAGCGTACATTCTTGGCCTGGCTTGGATACGCCAGTTTCCAACTGAATACCTTCCTCGGACTTGGTGTAGTTCAACCCCAAAACAGTTTGCCCGACTCGGACATTCTCGACGCCAAATTGTGTCCAATCCGTAGGCACGTGCGGCGCAAATACCAGTTTCTTTTCCAACGCATTCGCTTCCAGCCCAAACATTCCGCGCAGGAGCGGACTCACCACCATTGCCGCCGACCAGATCTGGTGCGGCGAACTCGTCGAGAGCGGCTGGTAGTAGTCACCGGAAAGAACTTCCGTTACATGCCCTAGAGAACCATCCAGAGCGAGCAGCGCATTGGCACGCATATTCGTGTATGCCGGAAATGTCTGGTGGTAGCGATATTCACCGACAGACGCCCAGCCCGTGAACAGCGGCCAAACCGATCCGAAATGATAGCCGCCGCCGCTAAATTTCGCGGAACGATTCGAAATGATGCGCATCCCCCAATCGGTCTGATGATCTTCTTCCGCGAGTTGCGCGATCATGGCGTCCGCTTTAGTTTGGTCGAGCAATCCAAACCACATCGGTACGGTAGCCAGCACGCTGGGCTCATCAATTGCCTGGTTGTCCTTGTCCAACGCGAAGGCGAATCTTTTTGTTCCGGAAATCCAGAACGCTTCGTTCATCAACTTTTTCTGCCGGACAAAAGTGGCGGAAAGCTCATTGCCTAGATCTTCCTTGCCAGTCAGGTGCTCCAGGTTGGAGAGCGCGCGCAATGCTTCTATTCCCACGCCGGTTTGATAGAATTCCGTTTTGACGGGAAGAAGCGGGCCGCCTTCGACCCAGCCATGTCCGATTCCAGAATTCTTCGCGAATCCTCTTTCGTCGTAAGTGGATTTCAGGAATTCGTAGGCTTTCGAAAGACTAGTCCACTTTTCCTTGGCAAATTGCGTGTCGCCGCTAGCCACGACATAATCATTCATGGCGATGATGTAGAGAGGAGTGGCGTCCGCGGAAGCGTAGGGGTAGGGATAGTTCTTGAACCAATTCACAAAACTCGCGCCCTGTGAAATTTCGTGGGGGATTTTGCCGTCGTCCCGCTGGTATTTGCTGATGAACTCGAGCGCGGTGCGCGCGTTCGAATCGTCGCCTTCGGCATTCAAGGCAAGAGAAGTCCAGAGCGAATCGCGTCCGAAAAACCAGGCAAATCCCGGCCGCTGAGACTCTCCAGACGTTCGATATCCGGCGACCAGGCCCGTCCCCAGAAAGGGATTGGTGACCATTCCCTGGACGACGCTAACGCGCGACCAGTCGTAGGCTTGCTGGAGTTGATGGTCAGGAATATCCACGCTGACAGTGCGCTGAAGATAGTCGAGGTAATAGTTGGCGGATTCCTGCAACAATTCTGCATAAGCAGAGGTCAAATGTTGGTAAGTTTTCTCGGCTGCAGCTCGCCCTTCCATCGAGCCCGCAATGACAAGCAACTTTCTCTCTTTGCCACTTGCGGTAGGACCCAGCCGGAATGAATTCTCGCGGGATTCGGAATAGTTGGTTTGGTATTCCAAGCGAGGTTCCGCGGCAGTTGGTGAACCGACGAACGCCGAGAATTTCTTTTGTTCTTCCCCGAAGTAAAAGGCGCGTTGATCCGCAGACCAATCGATGTAAGTTGCTCCGAGCGCCGCGGGCCATTCCAACTGAAAATCCCGATGAAAGCCGGCTTCGATCTCCAACGGCTTTTCGGTTTCAATGTCGAAAAAAACGACCGCGCCCTGCTCGTTTACCGGAACAAAAAATGTCTCGCGCAAGGTGAAAGTGTCACCCGCGTAGAGAATCGTGGCCGACTCCGGCCTAACGGTGACGGTCCGCGCCAGCGCTTCGGCGGGAAGGACGCGCCCTTCGGTGTGAAATTTCAGATGAAATTCGCGGAAGATTTTGAGCGGATAGACCCACGCTTCCATGCGGCCGGATTCATCGCCCAGGAGGCCGGCACGAGTTCCGGTAATGGGAAGAAATTCCCAGGGACGCACCGCGCGCGAAAGCTGCAATTGAGGAGGTGTCGCTTGCATTCCCTGGCTCCGAGCGGGGGGAGTCCAAAACACAAAGTGCAGAGCAGCTGCAACGCACGCCCCGAAAAGTGTCGGACAGGGCCTTCGAGATTGGTTTAGGGAAGGAGCAGGAATTTCTCGCGAGATGTGCATGCTGATGGCCACCACTGCGCCGTTTACTTGCAATGCCGGATTGGCCTTACTATAAAGGAAGGCGACGGATTCTAGCACGAGCTTCGCAAGGAAAGGTACCGCTTCTTTTGTCCTTTACACGCCGCGCGTTTCTCGAATCGCTCAGCCGTTCCGCCCTGGTGCTTCCCCTGGAAAAATTGCTGAGGCTGGCGATGCCGGAAAAATGGCGGATTGCCGCAGGGTTCAGCACGGTTGTGCCTGAACAATCTCCTTCCGCGGCTCCGCCAATCGATCTCGGCGTCAGTTTCATCAATATCGCGCGAGAATCCGGGCTGAATGCGAAAACCATTTACGGCGGCGAACACAAAAACAAATATCTTCTGGAAACCACGGGATGTGGCGTCGCTTTCTACGACTATGACAACGACGACTGGCTAGACATATTTCTTGTGAACGGCTGGCGTCTCGAAGGTTTTCCGGCAGGACAGGAACCCACCTGTCATCTCTTCAAGAACAATCGCGACGGCACATTTACCGACGTCACCGCAAAAGCCGGATTGCTGCATTCGGGATGGGGACAAGGGGTGTGCGTCGGCGACTATGACAACGATGGTTTCGACGATCTCTTCGTCACCTACTTCGGCAAAAATGTGCTTTACCGCAACAATGGAAACGGGACGTTTACGGATGTGAGTGAAAAGGCCGGCGTGTCCGGGAACGGCAAGCGCTGGAATACTGGTTGCGCTTTTGTGGATTACGATCGCGACGGGCATCTCGATCTCTTCGTCGCGAATTACATCGACCTCGATCTGAAAACGGCGCCCGTCCCCGAGTCCGGGCCGTGTCTTTATAAAGGTGTCATGGTCGCATGCGGGCCACCCGGTTTGGCCGGCGGCAAAAACATTCTGTACCACAACAATGGCGACGGAACGTTCACCGACGTCTCCGAAAAATCAGGTATTTTGAAGGCCAATGGCACCTACGGCCTCGGCGTGCTCACCGCCGATCTCGACAACGATGGCTGGCCAGACATCTATGTTGCAAACGATTCCACCGCCAGCGCGCTTTATCAGAACAAGAAAAACGGAACGTTCGTGGACATCGCGCTGGAAGCGGGGTGCGCGCTGAGCGCGGACGGCAAGCCGCAAGCGGGAATGGGTATTTCCGCCGCCGACTACGATCTCGACGGCAATCTCGACCTGGTCAAAACAAATTTTGCCGGCGACACGCCGTCGCTCTACCACAGTCTCGGCGGCGCAGCTTTTGAGGACACCACTTACCAGGCGGGCCTCGGCAAGTACACGCAATATCTGGGCTGGGGGTGCGGCTTTTTCGACATGGACAACGACGGATGGGCCGACATTCTGATCTGCAACGGCCATGTCTATCCCGAAGTCGAGCAACTCAAAACGGAAGCGGGGTACCCGCAGCGAAAGCTTCTCTATAAGAATCTTCGGAACGGCCGATTCGAGGACGTTTCCTATAACGGCGGACCGGGCATTTCCACGCCAGTAGCTGCGCGCGGCTGCGCGTTTGGAGATTTCGACAACGATGGCGATCTCGATGTGGCCGTAAACACCGTAAACGATTACCCGCAGCTACTGCGATGCGATTTGCGTACGGGCAATCATTGGATCAAGATCAAAACCATCGGGACAAAATCAAATCGCAGCGGGATCGGCGCGCGCTTGAAGTGCGTCACACATCTCCGGGTAGAAAAAAATCCGCAATCGCAGATCGACGAAGTGCGCAGTGGTGGGGGCTATTTTTCACAAAATGACTTGCGCGTGCACTTCGGAATCGGCAAAGCGGAAAAAGTCGACCTGCTCGAAATCCGCTGGCCCAGCGGACTTGTGGAGACACTCAAAGATATCAAGACGAACCAGCTAATCGTTGTGAAAGAGGGTGAAGGCATTGTCCGCTCCAGGCAATTCGAACGACCCAAGAATTCCTAGATAACAGAATGAATATTCTCTGACAGCGTTAGTTGAAATGGGTTGGACTGTGATGCATCTCAAGAAATCAAGAACAATCCTGCCGCTGCTATTTGTGCTCGCTTCACTCGGGGTCGCTACGCCGACAGTGAAGGTGACGGTTGGTTCGTGGGAGCGGGCTTCGAAACAGCCGATTCTTTCTCCCCAGGGCACAACGTGGGAAGCAGCCGGTACGTTTAATCCTGCGACCGTGGTCCACGACGGCAAGGTCGTAATGCTGTACCGCGCACAGGACTCCTCTGGCACGTCTCGTCTGGGCTACGCGGAGAGTACAGATGGCATCCACTTCACCCGGCGGCCAGAACCAGTGCTTTTGCCCGAAATGAATTACGAAAAAGACGGTGGCGTCGAGGATCCGCGTTTGCAGAAATTCGGAGAGACCTACTACCTCACCTACACCGGCTATAACAAAAAAGACGCGCAGCTGTGCGTTGCCACTTCACGAGATCTCATTCATTGGGAGCGCAAGGGCGTGATCCTTCCTGCTTACAAAGGAAATTGGAACATAGGTTGGACGAAGTCCGGCGCGATCGTCCCCGAAAAAATCGACGGGAAATATTGGATGTACTGGTTGGGCTCCACCGCGGATAAGACCGACCAGATGGGACTCTCGTATTCGAACGATCTGCTTCACTGGACCGAAGCAACGGAAACTCCGGTCCTACCTCGACGCCCGGGGAAGTTTGACTCACACGTTGTCGAGCCTGGCCCGCCACCGATTCTCACTTCAGGCGGCATTGTGCTGATCTATAACGGCGCCGACGATCATCTTGTGTATCGCACTGGAATCGCCATCTTCGACCGAAGCGATCCGCGCAAATTGCTCTCGCGGTCTGAGGCGCCCGTCTTTTTTCCCGAAACAGAATGGGAAAAGGTTGGTCAAGTACCAAATGTAGTCTTCGTCGAAGGAATGGTACAGAAGAAGGGCCGGTTTTTCTTTTACTACGGGGCGGCAGACAAATACGTGGGAGTCGCGCAAGCTCCGGCGACAAGTCACGCAACCGACGCTGCTCATTAGCGCAATTCGAAAGATTGCTGAATTCCGGGACGCGTCGAGCGCCACTCGGGCCAGGATTATTGAGAAATCCTGCCGATGAAAACGGAATAAGGTTCCATCGACAATTCGTCCGTCACACCCGTCAGCGCCTTGTGAAAGTCCGTCAGTAATACAGTCAATTTGGGCGAACTGAAACCGAGCGGCGACAGGTCGAACCTTACTTTTTGTTCGGTTGCCGACATATTCAGCACGACGAGAATGGCCTGGTCTTTGTACTGGCGGGCGTAGGCAAAAACGTTGGGATCATTTTCATTCAAAGGAATGTAGTTCCCATCGAGGAGCGCGGGCTCTGTGTGCCGTAGCGAGAGCAGTTGGCGGTAAAAACTAAAAATCGAATTGCTGTCTTTTTGTTCGGACGCGACATTGTGAATCTTGTAGCTCGGTGGAAGGGGCAGCCACGGTTTCACCTGGCTGAAACCGGCGTTAGCGGTGTCATTCCACTGCATGGGCGTGCGCTCGCCATCGCGCCCTTTTTCCAGCGGCCAACCGAGCTTGCCGATGGGGTCTTGCACGTCGGCTTTGTTTTTCGGGTCGTTGTTTTCCATGCCGATTTCTTCGCCGTAGTACATGACGACAGCGCCACGCAGCGTCAGGTACAGGCCGGCCATCATTTTGGCGATGTCGTCGTTATGCGCGCCGTCAGCGTAGCGCGTGTAGGAACGAACGATGTCGTGATTGGTGATGACATAGACAGGCCAGTGGCCGGAAGCATTCACGGCGGCAATATGCTTGCGGTATTGATCGGCGGTCAGCCCCTTGAATTCCGTCATCATCAGGTCCATTGGCAGCTGTAGTTCGTCGTTGTTCGCGCCGTAGTAGTCCTTGAGCTCGTTGACGTTGGTCGTCCAAGTTTCGCCGATCAAGACGGCATTATATTGATCGGCAACGCTGCGGAGTTTCCGCATCGCGTTGTGTACTTCGGGCAGCTTCTTGTTGTATTTCTCGTCCGTGTTGGGACGGCCATATTTGTCCGTGCCAGGAAGGACCGGGTTGTCCGTAAGGTCGGGATCTTCGAAAAGGGTATCAACGGCATCGAGGCGGAATCCGGAGACACCACGCTTGTACCAGAAGCGGGTGACGTCCAGCATGGCATTTTCCACGGCGGGATTGCGCCAGTTCAGGTCCGGCTGCTCTGGATAAAAGTAGTGGTAGTAATACTGAGTGGTCTTGGGGTCGAACTTCCAGCCGGAGAGTCCAAAAGTGGAAAGCCAGTTGTTTGGCGGCTGACCAGGCCCTTTGCCGTCGCGCCAGATATACCAATCGCGATGCGCGGAGGTGCGTGAAGATTTTGAATCCAGAAACCATTTGTGCTGGTCAGAAGTGTGATTTACGACCAGGTCGAGAATGACGCGGATGTTGCGTTTCTTCGCTTCACTGGACAGATGGTCGAAGTCTTTCAACGTGCCGTACATCGGATCGATATTTTCATAGTCGGAAACGTCGTAACCAAAATCCACCTGCGGCGAAGGAAAGCATGGCGTGATCCAGATAGCGTCGACGCCGAGATCCTTCACATAGTCGAGCTTTGAGGTAATACCGTTGAGGTCGCCGATGCCGTCGTTGTTGCTGTCGGCAAAACTACGAGGATAGATTTCGTAAAAGACGGCGTGCTGCCACCACGGATGACCTTCCGCGTCTACAGGTTTCTGCTGCGGGTAGGAAGGGGGAGCGGCGAGGCAGAAACAGAAGGCCATAACTGTAATCGCGACAAATTTCCTAGGCATTAGGGGCGCCTCCACTCATCTATGAAAGAATCGCATTACTTCCGGGCAGGTCAGCGAGAGATTTGAGTCTCGGTGCCGTGTCATTGCCGGGACAGCATACACCTGTCAACAAACACGCACCCCGTTACTGCTGCTTTGGGACAGGCTTTACCTCTGTCCCAGTACCTTCCCTCAGCGTGTGGATCGAATCGACCGGAAAGTTTTCAAAGCGTTCAACGAGGCCACTGGGCCAACGGATTTGTATGCCGTCGATCTTCGTTGTCGAGCCGAGGCCGAAATGGACGCGCATGTCGCTGTTGGAGATGAAACTTGATCCGCTGCGCACTTCATCGACAAAAGTGCGAGCGCCAGCTTTCACCGTAATACGTGCGCCGATTCCGCTGCGATTGGATTTCGTTCCGACTGCGCGAAACGCGATCCAATGATTGCCGTTGCGCACGTCGTTTACTAGAAGAGCCGGCGGAGCGTTCATGTTGCTGACGACCGCGCTCATGCGGCCATCATTCCACAAATCGCCGACCGCCAAACCGCGCGAAGAGCTTACGGCGGTGATCCCCGAGCCTGCGCTGGCGGAAATATCTGTAAACTTTCCGTTGCCATTGTTGTGATAGAGGATCTTTGGTTCCTTGAAATTGCTGCCGAGACGCTGGCTGTCCACCTCGGGGTAGACGTGGCCGTTGACCAGCAGAAGATCGGGCCAGCCGTCGTTATCCACGTCCACGAACATGACGCCCCAGCCGAGGTATTGCGTGTTCAGCCCAAATCCGGCGGGAAAAGTCTTGTCGTCGAAGGTGCCATCACCATTGTTGTGGTAGAGCGTCGAAGTATCGTCGGAGAAATTGGTTTTGAAAATGTCGAGCCTGCCATCGCCGTCATAGTCGGCAACGGTCGAGCCCATGCCGGCCTGCTCGCGGCCATCGTCGTTAAAGGCCGCCCCGGCAGTGACGGCGACGTCGGTGAACGTGCCATCGTGATTGTTGTGATAGAGAATGCTCGCCGTACTATCACAAGCAACATAGATGTCTGGCCAGCTGTCATCGTCATAATCCAACGTGGAAACGCTGAAACCGTAGTGACCGTTGGTCTGGTCAATGTGCGCTTTTGTGGTGACGTCTTCGAAAGTGCCGTTACCAAGATTGTGATAGAGAATGTTTTTCGCCCAGGGCAAACCGCGCGGACCGCACATCACCGGAACGCCTTTCCAGATGCACGAGGGCATTTCGCCGGGCGCGGGCGCAGTGGACAGGTCGAAGTCCACGTAGTTGGCGACGACTAAGTCAAGCCTGCCGTCTCGATCGTAATCGACAAACGCGCAGCCCGTACCCCAGGTCTTGCCGTTCCCTACGACCTTGGCTTTTGCACTAACGTCGGTGAAAGTGCCATTGCCGTTGTTGTGGTAGAGAACGTTCTTGCCATAGTACGTGACGTAGAGATCTTCGTAGCCGTCGTTGTCATAGTCACCGACACAGACACCCTGGCCCCAACCGGTGTGGGTCAGGCCGGCTTTTTCGGTGACGTCGGTGAAGGTACCATCGTGATTGTTGTGATAAAGATGGCTGGTTGGGGCTTTGCCCGTCGGCAGGGCCTCAAGGGTAGTTCCATTCACGACGAAAATGTCGGGCCAGCCGTCATTGTCATAATCGAAAATGGCGACGCCGGTGCCGGTGGTTTCGATGATGTATTTCTTTTTGGTTTCGCCGCCGAAAATCACGGTATCCGCGAGGCCGGCCTTCGCGGCAATGTCGGTAAAGTGAGCGATGGTTTTTGGGTTTTCGGGCGGCGATTGATTTGCGTTTGCGGGAGACAGGAACGGCAATACGAGTGCGATGGAGATCGAAAAACTCTTCAACAGGATCTGCCGATGATAGGTGGAATGGGAAACCATGAACTCTTGGGATACTAAGATGCAGAGAATCGGCGGTCAAGGCGAGGGGATGTGCATCTCTGAGGCGCGGGAAAGGCCGCGATAAACAGTGCTACCATTTCTGCTGGTCAGCCGACGACAAATCGTCAAGTGCACCCATTGAACTTCCAACACGGAAAATCCATGCGCCCAGTTATTGTCGCACTCCTTTTCCGTATTTTTTTGTTTCCATGTGTTGTCTGGGCGCAAAGCGAGGCGGGTGGAAAAGGCGCAGTGTCACCGGCCGCGGCCGAGGCTTACGCGCAAGGGATGCAGGCTCTCCAGCAAGTGGACCTGGCTGCCGCGCAAGTGGGGTTTGAAAAAGCAATCCGTTTGGCGCCGCAAAGCCCGGAAGCCCACAACTCGCTCGGTTGGGTGTACCTTGCGCAGCGGAAGACGCAGCCGGCTATTGCGCAGTTCAATGCCGCGCTCCGCCTGAAGCCGAATTTTGAGCAAGCGCACATGAATCTTGCTACTGCGCTGGTACAAAAGGGAGATGCTCAGGGCGCGGTCAGGGAGGCAGGGGAAGCGGTCAGGCTGGCACCTACCGATTCCGAGGCGCACCGTACTTTTGGCCACGCTCTTTCTTTTTCCGGTGATCTCGGCGGTGCGTCGCAGGAATTGAGCCGCGCTATTCAGTTGGAACCGGGGCGCGCAGAGCTTCATGATGAACTTGGATCGCTGTTCATGCAGCAGTCGCATTCGAGTGAAGCGGCTGTGGAGTTCCTGCAAGCATTGAAATTGCAGCCGGATCTTGCGTTGGCGCACTTCCACCTGGGGGTGGTGCGCTATCAGGAGAAATCATGGGATGAGGCTATCGCCGAGTTGCGCATTGCGATCGAGCTCGATCCTAGGAGCGCGCAGGCCCATTATTACCTGGGGCTGGCGCTGCGAGACAAAGGCGCTCTCGATGGTGCTACTCGTGAGTTGCAAATGGCGGTAAGAATTCAGCCGGAATTCGCGGAGGCTCAGACTCAGCTCGGGCTTTCGCTGCAACGTTCTGGAAAAGTGGTCGAGGCTGCGGAGGCTTTTCGCCAGCTGCTCAAGAGTCATCCGGATGACCCCGATGCGCACAACAATCTGGGCCTTGCGCTAATCCAGGTGGGAGATGCGTTGGGTTCGATCGCCGAGTTCCAGGCGGCGCTTCGTTTGCGCCCCGGCGATAGTGGGTACACGGAAAACCTCGGGATTGCCTATTTACAGAGAGCGGATTTTGACGCCGCAGTCGCGCAATTCCAGGCAGCCATCAAAATCGCCCCGGAGGACGCAACGCTTCATTACAACCTCGGGTTGGCCCTCAAACTCAAGGACCAGCTACCGGAAGCCATGGCCGAGTTTCGGAAGGCCGCGGAGCTGGATCCGGGCCAGCCTGACATTCACTACACGCTGGGAGTCACGTTGTGGCAACACGGAGATTTTCCGGAGGCGGCGGATGAGTTGCGCGCCGCAATCCACGCCAAGCCGGACTACGCCGAAGCGTATTACACGCTGGGAAGCGTGCTGAAGCAGCAGGGAAAACTGCCGGCGGCGGCGGAGGCGCTGCGGGAAGCAATACGCTTGCAGCCCGATTTTGCGGGCGCGCACACCAATCTCGGAGCGGTCCTGCGGCAACTTGGGGACGCTGACGGAGCGGCTGCCGAGAGCCGCATTGGCCTCGAACTGCTGAAACAAAAGTCGAGCGAGCAGACTGCGCTGTTCGCCACGAACTCCGGACGCCATATGATGAATGCAGGCGACCTGGAGGGAGCTATTTCGCAATTTCATTCCGCGATTACCGCCATGCCCGGTTACGCTCCCGCTCATTACCAGCTTGGTCTGGCATTACAGAGGAAGGGCGAAAAGAAGGAAGCGGCCGAGGAATTTCAGAAAGCGGCGGAACTTGATCCACAATTGAAGCCACCCTCTCTATGAGGGGCGACCGATCCGTGAAACTAAGATGAGGTTTTTCTCAAGGCCACCAATTCCGTCGCCACTGGCACGCCACGGGCTACTTTTACTCGGATGATGGCTTCGAACGGCTTGAGCTCGCCGGATTGTGAAACGGACAAGCGCAAAAGCAAACCCTCCACAGAACTCGGCCGGCAAACATATTCGACCGCCGCTTGTGTACCGATGGTAGTGGTTCCAGCAAGGATGAGGATGTATTGGCCGGCATTCATGCCTTTCACCAGCCCGAGCACGGCATAATCCTCAGTGAGCGGCAAGCCGGAAGCAGTGGCGAGAAATTCCTTCTCCTCGTCGTGCTGTGGGTGGACGTTGATGATGGCCTGGTCGCCTTTGCGTGGCCCAGTCGAGAGCCGCCTAAAGACAAACTCTTGCGTTCCCGGAATCTCCAGGAGACTGAGGTTCTCCGAAGGCGAACCGATGAAAATCAGATTGTTGTTCTTTGCATCATCGAGCGAGAAGAGGCTCCCGCGTTTTACTCGGATGCGCTGACGGAGCTGGTCGAAAACGCGGTCAAGTTCGTGGACTGCCAGGACCTCTCCCACCCCGGTGTAATGGTCGAGGATGGGAGCGTCCGCGTCGAGCTTCGCGTCGCGATAGCGCATCCCCGTCTCCGGGCGGCCCACAAAAGCCGCGTTGCTGAATACGACCCAGGGCTCTGCCGGTTCCGCGGCAAACCCATTCCAGAAGATGCGAAGCGCAGGCGGCGCAGGCTCGCTCACGCTCGCGAGACTTACAGGAGGGGCGTTCCGGGTTGCCACAAGCCAGACAATGACGGCAATAGCCGCCGCCAGGAAGATCGAGAGGGAGATGACCTCGGTGCCCCACCTTCTCTCGCTCCTTCTCTCCAAGGCCACTTCCCGGTCAACTCCATTTAGCCCTGCCGTCAAGGGCCTGCCGGAAGCGGAGTTCCGATGATGGAAGGATAGGACGTAAGTCCCCTTGGGCAATTCCACAACAATGGGGTCATCAGTCCCATCCGAGTTGTAGTATTCAGCGAGTTTGGTCCGCAAGCGGCCGGCTTGCACCCGAACCATAGAATCCAACTGTGGATCAAAGTCCGCTGAGCGCCCAAAGACCTCGGTCGCGATCTGGAATTCCTTGATGGGTACTCCCGGGTGATCGATTGCATGCTTGGCTAAATAGCGAAGCAACTTGCACAGGGACTCCGAGCCATGCAGCGCGTGGCTGGCGACCAAGCGGTCAACTTGCCCGAGAAATAGCTCGTGTTCGGACACAGGGTTCCTTGAGACAGTTGTTTAACGGGAGTGTAACAAGTCGCGTATCCTACTACAAGGCGGGAAGTTATGCGATGTAACCGTATCAGACGCATTGTGACTTCTAAGTCAAACCGAAAAATCGAATAGTGCGCATCAACAGAACCGTTTATTGACCTACACTTCTGCCTGGAAGCATGCGGTGGTGTTGGAAGGTCAGCAGGTTATCGACCTGCGCGGACGCGAGCCGAGCGCGCCGGGTGCAGTTTGGGGGGATTTTACTGGTTGAGCCGGGGTCTTGCTATCCGACCTTAGGGCACAACTCTTTTCTGAATTTCCAAGCAATTTTTACCGCGTGTTAAGGCACGAATAAGGTTGTGGTTGCTGATACGAGCGCCCGGCCGGTTCTGGCCTAGGATTTTGCACTTGAGTCAGGTGTCGAACCAAAATGGGTCC
>DATDGF010000099.1:0-6450 GCA_036522195.1 Candidatus Acidiferrum sp.
GCAGGTGGCCGCGGTACCGCCGAGGGCAGCCAGGGCCCCAAAACCAGTTGCCGGATAGGTGGTTGCATAGGTTACTTCCGCGGTGTTAATGGTGCGGAGAGAACCCACAGCCGAAGCCTCGTTCGCGGCCATACGAGACCGGAGGAGGTTGGGGATGGCGATGGCCGCGATGATCAGAATGATCGCCACGACGATCAGCAACTCGATGAGGGAAAACCCTTTTTGTTTATTCCGCATTTCTGACTTTCTCCTTGTAGTCCGAAAGACTTAGTCTGAGTAAACCGGGACAACGCCTCAAGCCGAGTTCATTATGAAACAGGTGGGGAAAAGATGGCTATGGGCCACCTGTCCCAATTTGGAGCAGACCACTGTCCTACGCAAATCCTAGATTTTTCCCGTACATAAGTTCTAGTACCGTTCACAGTCCGCCACTGCTCTCCAGCTAGCGCTCTTTTTAACCCCTTAATTGTCATAAGCATACTAGGTGGCCAACTCCACTTTTTCGCAAGATTTCAGAAATACCTCTTGGAGCCCATTTTTTGGGCACCTGTACCAGCACCTTTCCTCTACTGTCCTTGAGCTAGTGACCCTGTCCGAGTGTTCGTCTTGCGGAGATAAGAATCGAGGCTCCCTGACCGGGATCTTCCATCAAATCCATCGTTATTTTTCGTCCAGATATTCCTCGGGAACGTCATCTTCGGGCACTTCATGTGTCGTGACTTCCCTCTCATCGGCACTATCGGCCTTTTGCACGCCTCGTACGACTTCCGCTTCGAAGGCGTTTCCTTCTTCCAGCAACTCTTCCACGCTTTCCGAAGCCGCGCCAGCAATTCCGGAAAGGCCCTGCAAATCGCCCGACTGCCCCGCCGAGCGTGCCCCCAGTCCCTTTGGCTCGTACACCACGCTGTCGATAATCTCGCTCTTCCCGCGGATTTGCTTTTTCTTGGCTGTAGATTTTTTCCCAGAAGATTTCTTCCTGGGCGCAGCTTTCTTTTTCGACGTCTTTTTCTTCGGAGCGAACTTCTTGCCCCGCGCTTTCGTCTTTCCTTTCTTCATTTTGGTTTTCTTGGTGGCCATACGCGGAGTCTACCACTTTCTCTCGCCGGTGTTTACTCCCGCCACGCTTTGGCCACTGCGCCGCGCGTAAAGCGGGCCCTTTTTGTGGAACGGATAGCAGGAATCTCGCAGCACTACGCCACCGCAGCGCCGCCGCTGGATCTCGCCTCACTTGCTCATTCTCTCGAGATCCACGAACTCCGGCTCCCACGGTTGCTTCTCAATATCCAGGCGCGCCACCATCACCGGCAATTGAAACCTGCGTGGGCCCGCGCTTCCCGGGTTGATGTATAGCACGCCGTCGCGCACCCTCTTTCCGGGCTTGTGAGAATGCCCGCTAACCACAATCCGAAATCCAGCTGTCGCGGGATTCAAGTCCAGCGCTTTCACATCATGCAAAACGTAAATCGTCGCTCCGCCGGCTTCCGCAATAGCCGTCCCCGGCAATGCCCGCGCCCAAGGCTCCCTATCCACATTCCCGCGGACGGCCACGACGGGAGCCAGTCTTTTCAACGCTTCAAGGATCTCCGCATTCCCCACATCCCCCGCATGGATAATCAGCTGCGCGCCCCGAAGAGCCTCAAGTGCCTCCTCGCGCAACAATCCGTGGGTATCCGAGATCAGTCCAATCTTTGTCGGAGACTCTGGCACACACGAATCCTACGCCGCGGTTTCTCACCGGCAGACGAAATGTTTGGATTGCTTGTGGATTTTGCGCTTCTGCTTAGGCGGACGCTTTGGTAGGAATGGCACGCCGTAGCGGCTTGGACCCCGGTATGGGGAACTGCATGTGCCAGAAGTTGGTTTCCGGCGATACAAACTCCACACCGATGTATTGCTTGCCGTCGCGCGCCCGGTGAATCGAAACCACCCGACACTCCATCGATTGGGCGGTGTGGTCGTTCACAAGGATCAGCGATTGTCCCACTAATACGATCTCTTCCAGTTGGAACAACGCTCCGTGGCGGTTCACCGACTGCGAATTCGTCGTGACCGTAAACTTTTCCCCATTATCTGTTTTGCCCAGCACCGTTAGGGGCACCGTGAGGGCCACCCGAAGAGTCCGCCGCCGTTCTTTGCACCTAAAATGAAGTAGAGACATCTCGAACCAAGACCTCAAATCTGGTTTTCGAAACTAGAATACTGCGACTACCTTCGAGTGACGGGCTTCCACACAAGATTTCGTGTCAGCAGTAGGCTGAAGCGAACGCAGAGCAGAAGCGATGTGACCAGCACAAACCTTGCCCACACAGTCGAAAGCTTGCCAATTTGCCTCTCCGAGGACAATGGCAGAACGGTACCATAAAAAACGGTTCCAAAACAGTACCGTCGTACTTCCTACCTCTTTCCGTTCCCAATGGGTCACCATTTTCTTGAAACAATCGTAATTTCGCTGCCCCGCGATCTTCCCCTCCTGAGACTCCAGGAACACCGCGCAGTAGGCCTTCATCTGGCTTCCTGCCGGCAGTGTTCCAAACGGAACCGCCAGCGTCCCCGTCCATTCCACCTCCAGCGCCACCTGCTCCCCTTCCGCCATCTCGTGTGTTATCAGATATTTCTGCCCAGTCATGAGTTTTCGGCCGCGTTCCGCTCCTTCGAGAGCCCCGGCTAGCTCATGCCCGTCGCCCTTCGGCAGAAGCAGGTTCGGAAATATTATAAATTCCACTCCAGGCGCGAAGAACGCCCCAAGCGTCTCTCCCTACTCCGCTTTCAATGGCTCGCAAATAATTCCTTGCGGATTCGAAATTCCTGGCCTGTATGCTCATGTCGCCCTCCGCGTGCCGCAAGCTTTTCGCGGCCCCGGGCTATTCCGTGCGACGGCTTGCCCTTCTCTAGTGACCCTGCCGGCATTTACGTTTCAAACTGAATTGTCCGCACGACTCGGCTCAGCTGTTTCCGGTAATCTAGTTCTCTAGAAGCTTTACGATCAGCACCGGATTCACCCTGGCTCGCTCCACGGTCAAGCCCCAATGAAGGTGCGGCCCGGTCACCCGCCCGGTAGCTCCCACTTTTCCCAATACGGCGCTGGTTTCCAGTTCGTCTCCCACTTTCACGTCAATCTCGGAAAGGTGGCCGTAGAAGGTATAGATCCCCAACCCATGGTCGATCACAACCGTGTTTCCCGAAAAGAATAATTCCTCCGCCAGCACCACCCGTCCGCGTTGCGCGGCGTGCACCGGCGTCCCCGTAACCGCGGGAAAATCCGCTCCCCCGTGCGGCGAGCCTGGATTCCCGTTTAGAATCCGCCGTCTCCCAAAATTCGAGCCCGTCGTTGCTCCGTCCAGTGGAATGCGAAACTTCCCATCCCATAGCCGTTGCGGCGTGACCTGGTCGAAAATGTCTCGCAGCTTCTGGCGCTCTTCGTCGGCCCGTTTAATCTGCTCCGCGCTCGGTTCGACGAACTGTTTGCCTACCGTCAATTTTTCCGTAGCAAACCGTCCCGCTCTCACTTCGATGGTCGTGCTGCACGCGATCTTTTCACCGCCCGTGGTTTGTCCCGTCACCTTCAGCTCGTACGCGCCCGGCGCCTTTTCGAGGTCCACACCCAGCAACCCCTTATGAACGACCGTGGTGTTCCCTTCCTGCCAGAAAAGGACCGTGCGTCCACCCCAATCGCCCTTGATTTCCGTCAATGGCTTCGCGCTCTTCACCTCTGCCAGCAACAAACTACCCTGACTCGATTCCGGCGCGCTGAGGTGCAACGTTGTTCCAGCGTTGCAGGAGCCGGCTGCTTTCGCCATCGCTCCTGTCGAAAGCAGGAACATACATGTCCCGACATACGCCACTGCGAACGCTACCCGCCGCATTCGAAATGGATTTGAGCATCGCACCCTAGGATCGCTGCTGCCGCATCATCGCCACGCGTGGTTCCACCTTCGCGAATTGCGCGCGCCCAATTTTCGATCCCAGGATGGCCTTCTCAGACATCAGAAACAGATCGGCATTCTTTGCTTTTTCACGAAGTTCTTTCAGAAAAGGCCGCACCTTGGCAAACATGAAGTACAGCTCACCGCAAAAGGCCGGCTCAAAAAACAGTGTTTCGCTCAAAATACCATTCAGCACAAACGACGTCGCGATTCCCCAATAGCTGCCCACCTGCCTCAGCCAGTTGTTTTCTTGCGAGCCAAAATCCATCGCCACCTTCATGAATTCATCCGCATCCTTAGGCCAAAACGTCGTCAGCCACCATTGCCGCGCCTTGCGCAGCTCCGGCTCGCGCCTCAGGTTGTAGAGTTCCAGTATCAGTCGCGCGTCATCGGCAGTCGGCTTCTTCGCCATCGTTTCCTCCTGGGAATTTCCGCCTTGTGATTTTACCTATCGCCCACTCCTTTGTATGCCCGGTTTTCAAAAACCGTCCTGACTGTCCGGCAACGCGACACTTCCATCCCACGCGCGGACGCGCTGAGCATGCCGTCTCGTCCTCGTTTGCACGCAAACCCTTATTCTGCAATAACTTCGATTTTCCCGAGCAGCGGCAACGAAATTGCCGTACCACTGGCGGCAAGTTCTATCTTATCGACTCCGAGGCACCCCAAGGAGGTTCCGTGAAAAAGATCGATCGCATGCGTGAGAAAGTGACCATCCTGCCCACTTCCACTTACCTTTCCAAGATGCATGACGCCGGTTGGAGCCTCGTGGCCCTCGAATGGGAGCGCGAAGTGGAATCCTCCTCCGCCCCGGTCGAGCAGGAGCCTTCCGTCGCAACCGAGGAAATCCCTTTCGGCCTTCGCATCTCCGCCGACTGCCATCACCTCGAGGACGACCCTCTCGAAATGCAGACCCTCAAATTCCTCGCCGAGATGATCGTCCAGGACATCTCCTTCACCAGTATGGCTGATGCCCTCAATGTCCGGGAATATCGCACTCGCGACGGCCGCCCCTGGAACGCCGCCGGCGTTTTCAAGCTCACCCCGCGCCTGATTGACGTCGCCCCGCGCATCCTCTCCGGTGCCGAATGGGA
Organism: Candidatus Acidiferrum sp.; assembly: GCA_036522195.1. GTDB lineage: Bacteria > Acidobacteriota > Terriglobia > Acidiferrales > UBA7541 > Acidiferrum. The sequence continues at coordinate 5,018 of DATDGF010000099.1, forward strand.
ATCCCGCCGCAAACAGTTGTCCCATATCTCCTGGAACTCTTAGCAATTGGTCCAACAGAAGAATAGGGCGCCGGGGCGAACGAAGTTCGCCGCCTAGCCGTCATTCCGCATGGCAGTCAAACAAAAACGGTTCAGCGCAGATAACCGGACCCGCCGCTTGGAAGACGTTTCCAAGTGGGAGTCCGCAGTAGTATGGTTGGGTCCACCATCGAATGAGACTAGGAGTACTCTGAGAGGGTGAAATGCGCACCATCCTGGCCTTCACGTTTGCACTTGCCTCGCTCACTACGCTGAGCGCACAGTCTCCTACCTCCTCCGACATCACAACTATCTCCCAGGCCGCAACCAAGGCTAGCGTTGCGATTGTGGCGTCCGGCGCATCGGGTAAGCCGTTCTCCCAGGGAAGCGGCTTCCTTGTTAGCGGGGACGGCAAAGTCATCACAAATCTCCACGTCGTTCAGGGAGCTGCGTCGGCCATCGTCAAGTTTCCCGACGGAGCTTTTTACGAAGTCGAAGGGTTTCTTGCCACAGACACCAGCGTGGACATCGCGGTCTTGAAGCTCCGCACGTCGAGCAAGGAATTCCCATTCCTGCGATTCGCTGACGTCGATCAGGTCGCCATCGGTCAGCACGTGATTGCAATCGGGAGCCCGATGTCACTTGAGAACACGGTCTCTGATGGCATCGTGAGTGCGATTCGGACCGCTCGCGATCTCGACCCGAGATTGGACCCGAACCTGCGTGTTTTCCAAACCACTTCACCAATTTCGCCGGGTAGCAGCGGCGGTGCCTTGCTTAACATGCAGGGCGAAGTAATAGGCATAACTTCCTTCGGCATCGAAACTGGCCAGAATCTGAACTTCGTGATCCCCATCAGCTATGCGAAGCCATTACTGGAAACAGATCAAGTGAAGCCCTTCTCACAGCTCCCATCCGCAGCAACCGGCGACGATATGCACCGAGGGCTTGCTCGGCTCGCAGGCACCTATGTCGGTATCTGGCGGAGCAGACCGAGTGGGGCTGGAGCTTTGGCACTCACGGTCGAGGTTGAGAATAGCCGCTTGCGGGCGAGCGCCGAGATCACCGGGAGTCCTTCAGGATACAAAGGCGACTCCCTGACTGCGAGCAACTTAAAGGACATGGGGGATGGCGTGTGGTCTGTCGAGTTCACTGGTGAGCATTCCAAGCTGACGGCCACCGGCATCTTTAAGCCAGGCAGCTTTGTGGGAGACTTCTCCTACCAATACAGCAACCATCGTCCGCCAGACCGGGGCAAATGGATCGTCAGCAGGCACTAGTCGACCGCGCTGAACCGGTACAAGGGCCTCGTTCGAAGATGTTCGGCTTCAACCCGTAGTCCCACCCCAATCCAAAAGGATGGACTTATATGCACAAATGTGCATATACTTGACTTTGAACTACGAGTGGGATCC
>DATDGF010000100.1:0-19306 GCA_036522195.1 Candidatus Acidiferrum sp.
TCCGCCTCTTTGAGAAAGCCGACTTGGGCTATTGCATGCGTGGGCCACGCAAGTAAACCGGCATGGTTGGGATTCACCCAATTGTGGACCGCCTGAATATGAGCCAGGATTTCCGCGCTCTTTTTCAATGTCAAGTGAGACAGAACTTCGAGCATCGTTATCGGAGAGACGAGTACCCGATCTCGCAGTTCAGGGGTCAGACCACGAGCAGATAACGTAGCACCAATTCTATGGAACACATCTGAATCGAAGTAAACGAAGCTAGGCATAAAAATTTTCCCAATGAAGCTGTTATACGCTCAAAAACTGCGCCAGGTTGGCGGAACTGGCAGACGCTCCGGACTCAAAATCCGGTGGCCCCAAGTGGGGCAATCTAAGGGGCAATCTAAAGAGGTTTGTTTCTGACGTAAGTGCAACGGTCCGAACGGTTTATCACTCGATTCAACTCATATCCAGAATCTGGAGTCCTACCGTTGGACGATCTCCCAGCAGTTGCCGTGACCCATGGCGGTCACATGGAGCTAAGTCAGAACAGCGCATTCCCGGGGTTTGGGACCACCGGGTTTCCACCCATCTAATTTAATCGGGATTTCCAAAACCGTCAACCGAGTGCCTGCCGAAAGTCTTTCTGATGTTTTTTCGCGTGTTTGCATGGTGGCGCGCGATTCGCCCTACTTCCCTTCGGCCACGCGCACCATCTGCCCTTTGCGGATCAGGTATTCCGTATTTCCCCACGTCACATGATTTGAGGCGAAGCTTGCCAGCCAGATCACGAAATACAAGGCGTCGCGCAAAGGCGCGAGCCAAAGCTTCTGACGAAGTACTTCATCTCTTACTCCCCATACTCCAACCGTCCAGGCCATCGCAAATCGCAGCACAAGGTATGCCGAAATGTAGACAGCCGCAATCCAGTTGACCGGAGAAATCAAAGCTGCGAGCAAAACCCAGGGCAGCCCTTGCGTGAAGAGTAGCCCCACAAAAGACCACGGCCGGCATAGCCGGATCGTGCGGGTCCACCGCACTTGATGATTCCAAAATCCTCGAAACGTCTGGGCCGGATACATGGTCCACACGGCTTCCCGCGAAAGGCGCACTTCTCCACCAGCCTCCGTGATGCGGTGGCCGAGTTCGTAATCATCGGCCAGCGTATTTGCAATCGCTTCGAACCCGCCCATTTTGCCCAGCCATGTCTTTGTCGTTGCGATGGAAGCTCCCAGCCCAAAGCTGATGCCTTCTGTCCAGCCGGCCATGAGGACTCCGGCAAAAAAATCGCTCGCCGCGCCAACAGCCTCCAGCTCCGCCCACAAATTCTTTTGAGCGATCGCCCGGTAAAAAGAAGTCACTGCGCCGGTTTGCGGCTCTGCGAGTGGCGCCACAACTTCGCGCAAATAGCCTGGACCCACGCGTACATCGCCGTCGGTCAAAACCAGCACGTCGTGCTGCGCTTCTCCGGCGAGCCGCGCCAGCTTGTTCACTTTGCGGTTTGTTCCTAATTGCTCCGCGCCTACCAGTAAACGGATCCGCCGCTCGGGGAACTCCGCAATGATCCGCTGGATCACGGGCACAGCCGGATCGCGCTCCTCGTTTACAGCAAAAAGAATTTCATATGCCGGATACTTCAGCCGACAGAAGCTGGCGAAATTTTCGTAGGACGCAAAATCGAGACCCCGAACCGGTTTGAGCAAGCTTACCGGAGGCGTGTAATCGGGCAGTTCTCGTGCGCGCTCGCGGCGGAAAAATCGCACCGCCGCCGATGTTGCCAGCACGTAATAAACGAGGGGAGCCGCAGCCAACAGCAACACGGCTTCACGCCAGATCGCGAAGTGCACCGTCATGCAAGTCCGCTCATCATTGGGGCATTTCTTGCTGCAGAATCGGCATCCTCGCTACTCTAGCAGGATGCCGTAGAATGGGAAATTGTTCGCAGGTTCGAAACGAAATGAAAACCCTAGCCCGCCGCGACGAGCGCCACGCCTGCGCAAACAAGCAGCACGCCCGCCCAGCGCGCGGGGCTAATCTGCTCGCGCAGGATGTACTTCGCGCCGAGAGTTCCGACCACGTAGCTGAGCGCAGACGCCGGAATCACCAGGCTGATCGGCTCCCACGAGAGCAAAACGAGCAACGCATAAAACGAAAGCGCCATCAGCGGCACTCCCGCCCAGAACCAGCCATTGCAGAGCGCGCGCCCCAGAAACTGAAGCAACGCCCGCGGCCGCAGTTGCGCCGGTTCGCCCGTCGCCTTCATCCCGCAGGTGATGGCGATCTCGCCTCCGGTGCTGCCAAAAATGAGTACACACAAGGCGAGAATGACGCGCGTCATGCCACAGCCTCGCTTGCCAATTCCGTGGTTCGTGGCTTCGTTTGCCCGACGAGCAGAACGCCGATACAGATCAGAACAACGCCAACCCAGCGCCTCGGCGAAACGGATTCATGCAGAAAAACTACCGCCAGTAACGTGAGCAGCGCGTAGCCAAACGCACCCGCAGGCATCACATAGCTGTAGTCCGCCCAGCTCAGCACCGTCATGTAACTGACCATGAAGCCTGTGAGAAAGAATATGCCGATCCAGATCGTCCCGTTCGTGACCGTCAACCGGAAAGCGTGCGCTAGTCCAGCGGCTGTCAAAACCACGGCCCCGTTCTGCGACATCCCGCGCTTGAGCATCAAGTCCCCGGCGTTGGCGCACACAACCATTGCCAAGACCATGACCAGCGTCTTGATTCTCAGTCTTCTCTCGCTTGGCATTTCTTTGGGGTTTAGTCGTGTCCGGATGCCGAAGGCGTCTCCGGCACAGAAATCATCGGCTTTTTGAAATCATCGCCGCCCTGCCGCGCCCACTTCAGCCGTTCCGTGCGCAGGGTCAGGAATTCCCGTGCTTCATGGTACAGGCGCTTCCGCTCGTGACTATCCCACAGCGCTTCCTTCACGATGCGCCAGACGACTTTGGGGCGGAAGTAATACTCGTCGTAAAAACGATTCACGCCGGACATCATTTCGGCCTTCGAAAGGTGCGGATACTCGATGTGCGGCAATTGGTGGCCGCCGGAATCCGCCAGCGCTTCCACCTTCAGGAAACCTTGCGCCGACATGGTGTCGTGCAGTTCCGTTCCCGGCATGGCATGTGCCAGCGAAACCTGGATCGTCTCGCAATCCAATTCCTTCGCGAAATCGATGGTCTTCTGGATCGTCTCGCGGGTCTCTCCCGGCAGTCCGATGATAAAGTCGCCGTGCACGCGAATTCCGACTTTGCGGCAGTTCTTCATGAAGTTGCGCGCCATCTCGATCGTCGCGCCCTTCTTGATGTTTTTCAGAATTTGCTGATCGCCGGATTCGAAGCCCACGATGAAGAGCCGCGCGCCTCCGTCGGCCATGGCTTTGACGGTCTCGTAGTCGCTATGTACGCGCGCCGTGGACGACCACTGGAACTTGAGCGGCTTGAACTTGGTGCAAAGGTCGATCACGCGATCTTTGCGGATGTTAAAGGTATCGTCGTCGAAGAAAATCTCCTTCATTTGCGGGAAATGTCCCAGCGCCTGCTTCACTTCGCGGGCCACGTTTTCCGTCGAACGCGTGCGCCAGGCATGCCCGGAAATCGTCTGCGGCCACATGCAGAAAGTGCACAGCGCCGGGCAGCCGCGCGTGGTGTAGAAGGAAACGTAGGGGTGCAGGAGAAACGGAACGTTGTAGCGCTCGATCTCCAGGTCGCGCTTGTAAATGTCGGTCGCGAAGGGCAATGCGTCCAGCTCTTCCGTGTGCAACTGGGGACGCTCTGCGTTGTGGACGATCTTGCCGTCCTTGCGGTAGCTCACTCCCTGAATCTCACTGAGCGGCTTCCCATGGGCATATTCCACCACGGAGTGATCGAACTCTCCGCGCGTCACAAAATCGATGTCTTCGCTGGCCGCCAGCGTCTCGTTCGGCTTGATGTGCCCGTGCGGGCCCACGAAAGCAATCTTCAATCCTGGATTCGCTTCCTTGATTTTGCGAATCAGCTTGATGTCGCTTTCGAATCCGACGGTCGAAGTGAAAAGAACCAGAAACTCGTAGTCCTTGCAGATTTGAACGGTTTGCTGCCAGTTTACCTTGTGCGGAGAAGCATCGAGCAGTCGGCTGCCGGGGATCATCCCCGCCGGATACGTCAGCCATACGGGATACCAGTAGGATTCAATCTCGCGCGTCGCGGGCCACCGCGAGCTTGCCCCGCCGTCGAAATTCTCAAAACTTGGCGGGTTCAACAGCAAAGTCTTCATGACATCCGGCATTCTTCACCCTCACCCTTCACAATAGAATCTTCGCGGCACGAGTTTCCACATCCCCCCACTCGCCTGCCGCCGTTCGTGGCTGCGCCTGTGCGCGCCAGTGTTCAATACACTACCAATAATAGTCTACCTGACTTCGCCGTATCTCCTCAAAACTTTCTGTCAATGGGTCTTATCCTGCATCGAAAGGTTACACAGCACTTTAAGTAGTTACAGAGTCCTCCGCCCTAAGGGTCCCGCGACCAAACGCCGCGATGATTACCCCCAGCCTCGTCACGGATTCCTGCCCAACGGCAAAACGGGCAGGTGTACACTATTGAACAGAATGGATATTTTAAGTTTGATTATCTTTATCTCCTTCATACTTTAGTTGTTCGGTTAACAGATGTCGGCTTTTCGCGCAGCGCCCCTAGAAGCGCCCATGATCCTCCTGGTCGAGGAGCTTGAACCTCCTTGCTCCTGGCTGAAGATCAACCTGGAAAGTGCCGGCCTTCTCGTTCTACGGGCGACGGATTATAAAGAAGCGCTGCGCATCTCCCGCGGCGCGAGCGGGCTCGATCGACCTGCTGCTGACCAGCATGCGGCTGAGCGGCTTATCGGGGCCGGTCTTGGCGTTCCTTCTCCGCGCCCGCCGGCCTCACATGGCCGCGTTGTACATTTCGAAGAATCTTGGCGAAATGATGGAGGTGCCCGATGCCAAGGAGTTTATCGCTTCCCGGCTCCCTCAACCCTGCAGTCGCGAAATCTTGCTGCGCAGGGTGAGCGTCCTCCTCTCTGCGCACGCTTGAAGAGTGTAAGCATTGGAGGTTCGGATTACGGAACCGCGGAAGCCGAATGCTCAAGATGTGACGACCCATTAGTCTGGGGTCTGACTCGTCGGCAGTATCAGCTTTGCAATACGGCTTGCGTAGAAAAAGATAGTTTTTCCCAGATTCTGTCGATCCAATCGAGATGCTCCGGCTTCATCAGTACGGAGCGCAGGCATGTGAGCGTCTCGCGGTCGCGCTTCATCGATCCCAGGTTCTCTCCCCAAAAACAAATCGGCAATTCCGCCACCGCGAGATGCAGATCGCGCTGCGCGGCCGCTTCGAAGATGCGCCGGCTCAGCACCGACGCCTCGTTCGCACTCGCGGCCGTAGGCACAAAGATCACGATGTCCAGCTCGGGTGCAAATGCCGCGACGAACCGCGAATCCGCACGCACTTTTTCATACAACGCCTGTGCTGCCTTTCTCCCTCGTTCCAGCCCGCGCGCGAACTCCCCGCCCTTTTCCAACGGCAATAGTCTCTGTGTCGCCCACAACGCCGCCGCTGCCGCCCCCGGCCGCGAGCATTCCAGGCTGATCTCTCCAAGATGCAATTCCTCCGAGCTGAAGTACGTGTACGGCGAATCATGCTTGTACAATCGGCCCACCCCAGGATCACGAAAGAGCACGCAACCGCATCCATAAGGCTGCAAACCATGCTTGTGCGGATCGATCACGATGGAGTCCGCTTCCCCGATTCGCAGAAACGCTGCCGCGGCGTCTGCGCCGAGATTTCCCGCGAGCACGAAATAGCCGCCGTACGCGGCATCTGCGTGAATGCGGAATCCGTATCTTTCCCGTAGGGCGAGAATTTCCGGAAGAGGATCCACGGATCCTGTCGCCGTGGTTCCCATCGTGGCTACTACGGCCCCGACATCGCCTCGCGCCACACGCCTCGCCAGCGCATTGGCATCCATCCGTCCGTGTTCATCGCAAGACACGGTTTCGAATTCGAGTTGCAGCACTCCGCTGATGCGCTTGTGCGTGTAGTGCGCCTGTTCGCTGGCTAGCGTCTTCTTAGCCGGGTGCAGTTGTCCCGCTACCCACAGTGCCTCGAGGTTTGCCATCGTCCCGCCGCCGCAAAGATGCCCCAGAAAATTCTTCCATCCAAACATCGCGGCGATCTCCGCCACCGCTTCTTTCTCCATCCCCGAGGTCGCCCGCCCGCCATCCAGCGCATGGTTATTCGGATTGATCCACATCGCCAGCGCATACGCCAGCCGCGCCATCGGGTGCGGCGGCTTCAACATCTGCCCAGCATACAGCGGATGAAAATAAGGATAGTTGTCCTGCAGACGTTCCGCAGTCGCGTTCAGTACTTCCGCAAGCCGCGCCATCCCAGGCGCCTCACCCTCCAGCGCCGGTAGCTTCGACAATCCACCATCGAGCTTCTTCACCGCCTCCAAAAGCGCACTCAAGCTCTGCTGGTCAAGCATCATGTGTCCTCAGTGGCGGTCTGCTGAGACCCATTCTCTGATCTCTGTTTTTCGCTCCCTATTCCCCGCTTCTCAATGCCAGACCTTATCCAACTGTCCCGCCGTCCTCAGCAATTCCAGCTGCGCCTGTTGCTTCTGGAAATTCGCATCCAGATACGCCATCCACTTTTCATTCTCGTCCAGATGCGCCTTTTCCACTTCGCGAAGGTTCAACTTTCCCTCGGCGAATTGCGCTTGCAGCACGGCGACACTCTGTTGTGCCAGCTGCAATTCGAGCCGCGCTACCTCTTTCGCCGCCTCCATCTCCCGGACTTTCCGCGTCTTCTGCCGGACTTCCGCGCTAACCTCGGCTTTCTTGTTCACGAAACTGGCCTTCGCCGCGTCCAGATTGATCTGCGCCAATGCGATGTTCGCTCGAATCGGCGCGCTGAAAATGGGCACCTGCATCTGAATGCCAGCATTGAAATTATTCCGCTGAAAATGATTGAAGAACTCCGAGTAGTTGTTGAACTTCGCCAGCAAGCTGTAGATGCTGACCAGTTCCAGCGTAGGAAGATTGCCTCGTTTCTCCCCTTTCAGGCGGAACTCTTTCCCGCGAACGTCAGATTGCGCAAGTTGTAAGCCAGTGTTGTTCGTCAAGGCCAGAGCCACCAGATTGTCTCCTTCCTGCTCCGCTTCTCCCGGCAATTCCTCGGGCGTGACCTCCAGGGCTTGCGCGTCTGAGAATCCCAGCTGGTAGCGCAGAAAAACTTCCAGTTCGTCTTCGCGGGCTTCCAGTTGCAAGATTCTCTGCACGGCCTGCGCTTTCGTCAGTTGCGCCTTGGTCACTTCCATCGGCAATTCGAATCCTTCTCCCTGCCGCTCCTGCGTCACTTGAAGGATTCTTTCCGCGCTCTCGCGTTCCTTGCGCAGCAGTTCGAGCGAATGCCGCACTTTCCCGAGTTCGAGATAGGCCATCGCCGTTCGTGTGATCACGTTGTTGCGCACATCTTCCAGCACGATCTTCTGTGCGTTGGATTGCTCTTCCAGCTCTTTCGCGCGGCCGCGCAGCGGCTCGTTAAAAACCTGCTCGGTATACGTCACGCTGAACACCGCCGGCGCGCGGCCGCCCGGCGTTTCCGGAATTCCATAGGTGTACCCCGCTCCGGAACCCGCATACAAGTTGGGCATGAACTGCGCCTTGGTGGTTTGTGCCGCGTGGTCCGCGACCCTGGCCTCGATTTTCGCCACCTGAATGTCTTTGCTGTTCTGCAGCGCCAGCTCGATCGTGCGCTTCAGCGTCAGCGCTACCGGCGACGCGCTATTGGGAGCTTGCGCGGCAGCTTCCTGCGCGCGTAGCGGCACGGCGAAAAGCGCCAGCATCAAACCGCCGATCCCCGCAATTCGAAATCCACTGACCATGGTTTTGCCTCCCCACTTGCGCGATTTCCTTGATTCCCGTTTTCTTTCGCGAACAGCTTCGTCACTCGTACCGCAGTGACTCCACCGGCTCTAGGCTCGCCGCCTGATTCGCCGGCAGGTATCCGAAGAAAAGTCCCGTGGAGCACGAAACCACGAAAGCGACAATGACACTCAGCGGAGAGACCGGAACGCGGAGATTCCCCGGCAGGAAAAACTGCGCCGTCACTGGGATGGCAATTCCGATCAGGATTCCAATCACCGCCCCGCCCCCGCTAATCACAATCGATTCGAACAGAAACTGGTACATGATCTCGCGCCGCGCAGCCCCAATCGCCTTTCGAATGCCGATCTCCCGCGTGCGTTCCTGCACGGTCACCAGCATGATGTTCATGATCCCCACTCCGCTGATCAACAACGCAATCAACGCAATCAGGATCAGCAGGATCGTCAGCGCCAGCGAAATATTTCTCGCCGCGCCCAGAATCGCCGTAAGCGTTTGAACTTTGTACTCCGCCTCCGCCGGATGCCGGCTCCGCAGCACCTGGCCCACCTGCCGCTCGACGGATGGCACGTCTTCCGCCCGCTCCGCCTGCACGTCCAGCAAGCGCACCAGTTCCGTGCCGGTGTAATACTTCATCAGCGAAAAAGGAATAATGACGGAATTTTCCTGAATTTCCGAAAGACCGAAAGTCTCCACGCGCTCGCGGAACACGCCGATCACCGTAAAGTTCATCTCTCCCATATGAATCAATCGCCCGATGGGATTTTCCTGCCCGAACATGCGCTTCGCGAGCTGCGTGGTGATCAGGCAAACTTTGCTGCGCATCTCCATGTCCCCGCTGTCGAAATATCTTCCGCGAAGAACGAGCAGCCGCCGAATCGCCTCGTATCCCTGCGTGACGCCGATCATATGGACGGGACGTTCCACGCCGTCCACTACCACCGAGGTCTCCAGTTCGCGTGTTCCGGCCGCCTCGACCACCCGTGGTATGGCCTTGACCGCCTCCAGATCCTCCAGCGTCATTTCATAACTCAGCGGCGCCGCTTTGCCCGGGCTTTGAATCACCTCCACCCAGACCAGGTTCGAGCCGACACTTTCGATTTGTGAAATAACGAATCGTTTGCTGGTCAGCGCCACGGTAACCACCAGCACAATCGAAGCGCTGCCGATCATTACTCCCAGCGACGTCAGCATCGCGCGCACTTTGTTCGCCCGTAGCGCGTCGATCGCCACGGATATCGTTTCCCGCCAGGCCATCATCGCGCTTCACCGCGGTTGTCTCGGAAGAATAGAAGGGTGGCAGCCATAACTGAATTCTCAGCTTTTCTTCAGCCGCTTCAGCGCTTCCTGCGCCATTTTGTTTTTGGGGTCGAGTTTCAGCGCAGTCTCGAATTCTTTTGTCGCGTCCTCTGTTTTGCTTTGATTCTCGTACAGGTACCCCGACCACGCGTGCGCCGCAGCCGGCCGCGGATATCCCGAGCGCGTTGGGGCTTTCCTCGCGTACTCCTGCAGCAATCGCGCGGCCTCGTCCGGATCTTCTTTTTTGAGTACCAGCGCCACACCCCGGTAGAAATTTCCCCGCGGATCGCCCGGAGCCACACGCTCGCCCGCTTCCGCCACCGCCAGCAGCCTCTCCGGCTGGCTGTGTCTCACGGCGTAGTCGCCGATGTCGTAGATCAGCTCCACCGATTCTGGATGGCTCGCCAGCGCCTTGGTGAATTCCAGATCCGCCGCGGCGAAATCCTTTTTCTGGCGCCGGCAATTTCCCGCGGCGTAGTGCCCCTCGGACGCGTCCATTTCCATCAATTGTTTGATCTGCGGCAGCGCCTTCTCTTCGCCCCCGCCCACCAGTCCCGGAGCGCTGCAATCAAACTCGATCAGCACCTGCCGCGCCGAAAAATTCTTCCCATCAAGCTGCACCGCCGTTTCGAACTCTTTTCCCGTCTTTTTCGCCAGAGACACCGCCGCGAACCAGCTCGCGTGTTCGGCCTTGTCCCCGTACGCTCTCCCCAGCCATTCGTGATACACGGAATTCTTGGAATCCAGCGATACCGCTTTCTCCGCGCTCTTGATCGCCGCATCATGTTCCTGCAACTCCAGGTAACTTTTCACCAGCAGCAGTTGTACTTCGCCGTTTTGCGGATCCTGCGCCGCGGCTGCCTGGAGCACCTGTATGGCCTTCGCGTAGTCACTGGCCTCATAAGCGTGCCGCCCGGCATCAAGGCTCGCATCCTGCTTCATCGTGGCCGCAACAACAGCAGTTCCCGCGCCGAGCAGCACCAGCACCGCCCATGTCTTCCTGCTACCCATCCGCGCGTCCTTCAAAATTCGCAACCTCTGTATTGACGACGATCACATCCATTCCATCGCGCAGGTCCACGTCTCCCGGCAGCGCCACCATTTCGCCTTCCTGCAGCCCGCTCACCACTTCATAACTCGTCGCGTCCGCGATGCCCACGTGAATCTCGCGCTTCTCCAGCCTCGATTTGCCCACGCCCAGCTGCTTCTCTTTCACCACAAAAACGTACCGCCGCCCGCCCTGTGCTTGCACCGCACCGCGCGGCACCGCCAGCACACCCAGCCGCTCGCGCGAATTAATCCGTACATTCACATTTATATTGGGCAGCAGTTCCAGCTTGTCGTTGTTCACCGAACAGAGCAGCTCGCCCACGCTCCGCGCCTGCCGCGCCACCACTTGCTTCGGGATGATCTCCGTCTTACCCGCCCAGCTTCGGTTCGGCAGCGCATCCCAGGTAATGATCACCGGCTCGTTGGGCTCCAGTGCGCCCAGCTCCGGCTCATCAATGAACGCTCGCACGCGAATCTTGTGCAGGTCCGCCATCTCCGCCAGCAGGTCGCCCAGCTTCACGTAATCCCCGGCCTTCACCGGCAGCGAGTACAGCGTCCCATCCGCCGGCGCCACAATCCACCCATTACGCGTCTTGTCCCCCAGCGCCGCCACTTCATGCTGCGCTTGCTCCACTTGCAACTCCGCGCGCCCGGCGTCGAGTTTCACGCCACGGTCAAATTCCTGCTTCGTCGCCGCCAGACGCGTCACTTCCGCCTGCGCCTTCATCAATGCCAGGTCGTTTGCCGCCAGCTCGTCCTGGCTCGCGGCTTGTTGCGCGATTAGCCGCAACAGCGCTTCGTGGTTCTTCTGCAAACGGTCGCGCTCCGCCTGCATCTTTGCCAGGTCGCCCGCAACCCGCGCCGCATCATCCGTCCGTCCGCCCGCTTTCGCGGCACGCAGATCGTCCTGCGCGCGCAGCAGTTTCGCCTGCGCCTCCGACAGCTGTGCCAGCGCATCCTTTACATTCAGCTCCAGCAGCAGTTGCCCTTTCTTTATCGGCTGCCCTTCCTTGGCGTGCACTTTCTCCACGAACGTATCCAGTTGCGCCCGCATCACGAACGGCTCAATCGGCTCCACTTTCCCGTTGCTGCTGATCGATTGCACCAGGTTTTCCCGCATCGGCGTCACCGCCGAAATCTTCGCTACGGGCTTCCGCCCACTCAACGCGATCCCCACGTACGCCAGCGCCCCCGCCAGCAGCAGGTAGAGCAAGATACGGTTTCGCAGTCTGCGATCCATTTATTCCTATCTTACGCGGTCTCGCCCTTCACACTTCGCGAGGGCACATCCCTCCGCCGAAGCGTTTCTTTTCTTTCTCCCTGGCTTGCTGAGCCCCCTGCGTAGGCACCGAACCATTCATTCTAGCAAGAGCCGTGCGGCTTCTCTATATTCGTTGCCGGTTCTGTTCGCTTTCGAACCACGTCCCCGCGCCCCGGATTTCCCACTCTGAAGGATGCGTTTCGCCCGCCAGGGAGATGCCGTCGAGTTTCTTGGGGAGAAGCTCCTCCCCATGCTAGAATCCGCCCATGTCTGCTGAAACCACCCCCGAAAAGACCACCGATTCGAATCCCTCCGCAGTCAACCGCCCCACACAAGCCGGCGCGGTCGTCAGCTCCGTCATTCACCGCGTCTGCATCCAGTGCAACAACATGTTCCGCGTCACTCCCGATCGGTTTGATGCCAAGCAGTGCCCCAACTGCCACAAAGGCTGATTCCTTAATAATACGCATCCCCCCGAAGTGAGGATGGCACTGGCCTAACCCCATTCTGGGACATTCGCCAGTTTCCTTATCTCCGTTCTCTCATCTCTGTTCTCTGATCTTTAATCTCCAATCCCCCCACCCCTCCCTGTAACATTCTCCCTCCTCACGCGTAGTACACTTTGAACGGGTTGTGTCCCCACTTACGAACGCCCAGCGAGGGGTCTTTCGATGATCGAAGCTCGTGGCCTGTCCAAACGCTTCCAGGACAAAAAGCGTGGCGAAATTCGCGCCGTTGATAACGTCAGCTTCACCTGCCAGCCTGGCAAAATTTATGGCCTCCTCGGCGCCAACGGCGCCGGCAAAACCACCACGCTTCGCATGCTCGCCACCATCCTCGAACCCACCGACGGCACCGCCATCATCTGCGGCCACGACGTCGTCGATGACCCCGAGAAGGTCCGCGCCAACATCGGCTTTCTCTCCACCGGCACGGCTCTCTATCCGCGTCTCAGTTCCCAGGAACTCGTCGAATACTTCGGCCGTCTGAATGGCCTCGATGAAGCCACTCTCAAAAAGCGTGTCGACGACATTTTTAACCGGCTCGAAATGAACGATTTCCGCGACCGCCGCTGTGACAAGCTCTCCACAGGCATGAAGCAGAAAACCTCCATCGCCCGCACTCTTGTTCATGATCCGCCCGTCATGATTTTCGACGAGCCCACCACGGGCCTCGACGTCATGACTGCCCGCACCATCATCAATTTCATCAGCGAATGCCGTGAACGCGGCAAAGCTATCATCTTCTCCACTCACATCATGAGTGAAGTCGAGCGCCTCTGTGATTTCATCGGAATCATTCACGACGGCAAACTCCTTGCCGAAGGCACCGTCTCGGAGCTCCGCGCAGAATACGCGGAACACAACATCGAGGAAATCATCGTCAAAGTTGTTGGCCCGCTCCTTTCCAAATCGGAGGCCTGAGACCCATGAACCTACGCAACGTCGGCATCGTCTATCGCAAGGAACTCACCGAATGGCTCCGTGACAAGCGCACCCTCATCTCGACTGTCCTTGTTCCCCTGCTCGCCTTCCCAATTATCATGGTCGGCATGATCTCGCTCATGACCGTGATGATAGGCAAAGCCGAGAAGGAAAGCGCGAAGGTTATGGTTCTCGGCGGCGAAGATTCGCCTCAAGTCCTCGCGAAGCTTCGCGAAGTCAATGACATCCAAATCGTTCCTTCCGCTGATGACTACAAAAAACAGATTTCCGAAAAAGAGATTCGCGCTGCGGTGGATATTCCCAAGGGGTTCGATGATGCCTTGAATCGCGGCGAGGAACAAACTGTCAAAATCTACTATTACGAAGGAGAAATAAAATCTAGTTTTGGCAGAGACCACATCGATAAATTCTTCAAGGATTACCGTGATTTGGTTATCTCCGGTCGCCTCTCGGCTCGCAATCTTCCCGCTTCCATCATCAAGCCCTTCGAAATCAAACAGGAAAATGTGGCTCCTCCGGAAAAAGTCAGCGGCGCCGCAATCGGCGGGCTCCTTGGCTATATGGTCATCCTTCTTTCCATGACCGGCGCCATCTATCCCGCCATCGATCTTACTGCCGGCGAAAAAGAACGCGGTACCATGGAAACCATACTTTCCAGTCCCCTGTCGCGTGTAGACCTTGTACTCGGCAAGTTCTTTCTCGTACTTTCCGCTTCTCTCACCACGGCTTTTCTCTCCATCATCTCCATGGGTACTTCGTTCTACTTGGTCGGCCGCCCAGGTGTCATATCGGACAAGGGAGCAGCCGCCCTTCAGCTTCACATCGGCTTGGCTACGGTTCTATCCGTCTTTCTGATGGCACTACCCCTGGCAGTGCTTTTTGCAGCTGCTCTTCTCACGATCGCTCTCTTTGCCAAGACCTACAAAGAGGCGCAGAGCTACCTCACACCGATGACCTTCATTGTCGTCATTCCTGCGGTTGCTTCTCTCTTGCCTGGCGTTGAGCTGAACTACAAGCTCGCTCTTGTCCCCATCCTCAGCACGAGCCTGGTCTGCAAGGAAATCGTGGCCGGCACCTTCCACTGGAACTATATTCTGTTGATCCTCCTGGCCAGTGCCGTCTACGCCGCCGCCGCCCTGTTCATCGCCATCAAAATGTTCCAGCGCGAATCCGTCCTCTTCCGCTCCTGATTTTCGTCCCTTCCTTGTAGGGGCGCGGCATCGCTGCGCCCTCCGCTCGGTTTTCAGGTAGCACAGCCACTCCTGGCTTTGCGATTCTCCACTCAATCGCACACCAACTGGCCCGAAAATCGCCTGTGCACGACCTTCCGCACACCACCTCTTCCCCCTATCCGCCAACCGCAAAAGAGCGCACACTATTCCCGAGGCTAAACCCATGGCGGCCCTTGCCAGTTCTTGGAAAAGAAAACGCGACGAACTGAAGAAGAGGCGGGACTCCCTCTTCGAAATCTACTCCAGGGATCCTCAAAATTTTCATCTCGCCCGCGAAATCAAAGACATCGACGACGATATCGCCGAGTGCACCCAGCACGTCGAACAGGAAAGACGAGCCGAGCAGCGCGTCGCCGCGGCCGCTAACAAAGTCGTCACTACCCCCAAGTAATAATCGATTAGCCATCATCTTGAGCTGTGACTCGCCGCATCTCTCCGTCCCCACCTATCTCGCTATTCGCGAATCAGCTCCACGCCCCCCACTCCTTAGTTCCGATTAGGGCATCCCGCCGCTTGTTCAACCGCCAGTCATAGTAAGTTTAGAGCAGGGCTGTGCTCAGTCCCGCCCTCCGAGGAGCCTTCAGATGGTGCAGATCAAGGGATCCGCCATCCTGGAAACCATCAACCAGGTCAAGCGGCGCGCCGGCGAGGAAGCTTTCCAGAAGATCCTCGCGCTCCTCGACGAAGAAACTCGCAATGTCTTCAAGGGCGAAATCTATTCTTCCAGCTGGTACTCGCTCGATTTCTTCACCCGTTTTCTCGAACTGGAAATCCGTGTTCTCGCCGGCGGGAAAGAAGAGATGGTCACGCGCGGTTCGGAAGTGGTAATCGAAAGACAGCTCCGCGGAATTTACAAAGCATTCGTGAAACTGGGTTCGCCCGAATTCGTGATCAAGCGCATCGCCGCCGTTCACGCCACTTATTTTCAGGGAGTCCCTATCGACGTTCAGCTCTCGGGAAATGGCAAAGCCTTGATCAAATACACTGGCTTTGAAACGCAGCACCGCATCATGGGTTTCGCCATTATCGGTTTCTTCCGGAAAGCCCTGGAGATTTCCGGAGCCAAGGACGTCGTCATCTACTTCCTCACACCCATCGAGGAAGGCCGGGGATACGCCGAACTCTCAATTTCCTGGAGCTGACCGAAGCCCCTCCGGGCAAAGACCCAGTCGTTCGGCCGATCTTCCCGTAACCCTCTCGGCCGCCACTCAGGAATCAAGCTGCCCCCCTAAAATAATGATAAACTACTCGGTACACTTCTGCTACGATACGAGTTCGGAACTAGTCTGCCTTTTTTGGAGTGCGGCAGCCACGCTGCCTCTTTATTCCTGCCGCGCCTGTCGCCCTGCGCTTTCCTCGTAATTATTTTCGCATCCTCCTGAGGCTCGGCCGGCTGTTTTGAATTTAAACCATTAAGTTTCAGAGCCTTGCAATCTCGATGGGCAGTCGACGGCCGCAAATCAGCTCTTAGTCCGTTTATTTTGAAGCTCTTGCGCACTCTTTCCGCTCTTTTTTCACTCTTCCAACAAAAAGCGTTTCATAAGCCTTTTTATTTCAGCAATTTTCGCACTCTTTTCGAAAACATCCGGGGTATGGGGGTACCCTGCCCCCGCAATTCCTAAACCATTATTTGAACTACGCCCGCTCCATTCTCGTATCCTATTGCAGGGACACTACATGCGCCGCCGCCGCATGCGCATCGCGCTCATTTTATTGTTCTTCCCGCCGCTTCTCGCGGCCGTCGGAGGATGGCTCGCCGGTCCCGCGTTCCTCCACCCCGTCCGCCGCGAGTTGACCCCCGACCTCCTCCGCGAAGCCGACGCTTCCTTCGCCGTTACCGGAGGAACCCGTTCCGACTTCGATGTCCGCGCGCCCGATGGAACGATCCTCAAAGGTTGGAAGGTCCGCCCGAAGAATCCCAATGGCAGCTGGGTCCTGCTCTTCCATGGCGTCGCTGACAATCGCATTGGAGTCGTCGGCCAATCGGAATTCCTCCTGCGCGCCGGATACAGCGTCGTCATGATGGACGCTCGCGCCCACGGCGTCAGCGGCGGCCCCATCGCCACCTACGGCTGGCTCGAGCGCAATGACACTCGCGCCATCATCGACGCACTGTTCTACTCGGAGTTCGAGCCTTGTCTTTCCGTTCAGTGGTCGGGGCTTGGCTCCCCTTGCCCGGCGCCGAAGCATATCTTCGCCCTCGGCGAATCCATGGGCGCTGGAATCGCGCTGCAGTCCGCGGCCGTGGATTCGCGCATCGAAGCCGTCGTCGCCGAAGCCTCCTTCGTCAATCTCCGCGAAGCCGCCTACGATTACGCCGGCCTACGCAAATATCCGTGGCTCGGCAAAACTCTCTTCGCTCCCGGCACATGGACGCTCTTATACCGCGACGAAAAACTCGCCGGCTTTCCCGTCGCGGAAGTTTCCCCGGCAAAATCCGTTGCCGCGCGCGCTTTTCCGGTCCTGCTCATTTGCGACCAGGAAGACGTCGCTTTGCCCTGCCGCCATTCGGAAATGATTTACGCCGCCGCCCGCGGCCCCAAGCAGCTTTGGGTCGTCCCCCGCGCGTTCCACACCGCCGCGTTAGGATTCCAGCACCAGGAATTCCGCCGCCGCGTTCTCGCTTTTTTCGCCGCCGCCTCGGCAATTCCCGATTCTCTTCCCCGCTGAATTCCATCCGCGCGGCAAGAAATCCGCTTGACTATTTTCACCACCGTGTTTAAGCTCCCAAAATTCAAATAAGGTTGCGGGTCACAGATAGAATACTGCTGGGGAGCCGAATTGCATTTGGCCCGCGGCGAAGCTGCCAGTCTTGCTGCAATGCGCGTTTCCTTCACTCGGAGGATCGGTTGAGAAGCCGGTTGTCTAAATGTCTTTGTCTTGCCGCGCTCGCCGCATTCGTTTTTGCATCTTCGGCATGGCCCGGCGGCGACACCGCAGCGGAACGCATTTTTTACAACGCCAAAATCTTCACCGGCGAACCCGAACATCCCTATGCCGAAGCCGTCGCCATCCGCGGTGACAAGATTGTGGCCGTCGGCAGTTACGCTGACGTTAAGCTGGCCGTCGGAAAAGATGCCAAAGCCATCGATCTCCAAGGCAAGACTTTGCTTCCCGGCCTCATCGATAGTCACGCGCATCCCATGGACGGCGGCCTCACCCTCACCGGTGCCGATGTCGGCGATCAGATGCAATCCGTGGACCAGCTCGCGGAATTCGTGGCCGCGGCGCAGAAAAACCGCAAGGGAATGCGTGGCGACATTCTTTGCATCAGCGGTTTGCCGCTGGCCTTCTGGTCAAAAACGGATGAACTGAACGCCCGGTTTGATTCCGGAGTCTATGCGCAGCAGCCCGTCTTTCTCGAAGGCATGGACGGCCATACCGGCTGGGCCAATCGTGCTCTGCTCAGCAAGGTCGGCGTAACGAAAGAGTTCGTCAGCCACCTTTCGGATCTGGAGCGCAGCTATTACGGCGTCGGGCGCGATCTCGAGCCCAATGGATTTGCCGTCGATTCCGGCTTGAGCAAGATCCGGACCGTCGTGCCGGCGCCCACCAAAGAGCAATGGCTCGAAGGAGGGCGCGCTGCCGTCCAGTATCTTCACAGCATGGGAATCACCGCCTGGCTGGACGCCGTCGCCAATGAACCCGTCTTGTCCACATACAAGAGCCTCGCGGAACGTGGCGAACTGACCGCCCACGTCGCCGCGTTTCCCGTCGTGAACCCGCGCAACGATCCCACGCAGGAGCTGGCGGCCTATCAGAAATTGCGCGCGAAATTCGCCGGCGTGCCGGAACTGGCGATGCCCGGAATCAAAGTTTTTGCCGATGGCGTCGTGGAGTATCCCTCGCAGACCGCTGCACTTACCAAGCCGTACCGCAACATCGGAAAATCCGGGGAACTGCTTTTCGATCCGGCGCAGTTCGCGGTCCTGGTCACCGCCGCGGATAAGCAGGGACTGATCGTCCACATCCACGCGCTCGGAGATCTGGCAGTGAAGGAATCCTTGAACGCCATTCAGGCCGCGCGCAAGGCAAATGGAAACAGCGGACTGCCGCACACGCTCACACATGTTCAGCTTGCCGATCCGGAAGATTTTATTCGCTTCCGCCAGCTGGGCGTGATCGCGGCGTTGCAGCTTTTGTGGGCCGAAGCCAGCGGAGACACTATCGAATTGATGAAGCCATACCTCGATCCCGCGGTGTATCAGTGGCAATACCCGGCGCGTTCGATGCTCGACGCCGGCGCAACCATTTCCGGCGCGAGTGACTGGCCCGTTTCGAGTCCCAATGTCTTTTGGGCCATCTACCAGGCAGAGACGAGTAAGGGACCGGAAGGAGTTCTGGATCCGGAGCAGCGAATGCCACGAGCCTCCATGCTCTACGCCTACACGCGCAACTCCGCGCGCGCCTTGAACCAGCTGGACCGCATCGGAACGATCGCGCCTGGCAAGCAGGCCGATATCGTGCTCCTGGACCGTGACGTAACGACCGTTCCTGTTGAGGAGCTCAGAGACACAAAAGTGCTTTGGACCATGTTCGGCGGAAGAGTTGTCTGGGACAGCGCCGCGGCCGATAACAAGAAAACAAACTAGACCTTTTCCGGGGAATTGTGCGCGGGAATGAGTCGCACTGAATCGCCACGCTTGGGTCAGCCGGGAAAATTACCGCCGGCGTAATTTAATTTTTTTCCAGAACGGCGATCACCCTTTACTGCACCGGATCGCGCCGCGCCGTTTCCTGCCCATCCGGCCCAATTTGGGAAATGGGGTGCAAGGTTCTGTTCGTGGGCCCGGAGATCGGCATAGGGGAAGTGGTCACCCACTCTCCCCTGCCACACGACCGGACATGCGGGTCCACATCCGGCGGTTCGTCGGGTTGAACTAACCATGTGGTTCCCCGTTTCCACTGTTTCCAGACCATCGACCGAAGTCGACGTCGGAGCCATTTCTCCAGTTTGTCGAGCACTTCCGGTGTTTCGCATCGCCCAAAGTAGCCGATCCACCCGCGGAGATATTCCGCTAGCTCATGGACCATCTGGGCGAGACTTATCCCCCGTGTCCGACGCGTAAGTTCCCGAACTCGCTCCTTGAATCGCACGACCGCTTTCGGCGCCAAGC
>DATDGF010000101.1:0-2425 GCA_036522195.1 Candidatus Acidiferrum sp.
GTTATGGACATTCACCGTTGGCATCTCGCGCCTCGCTTCTTCTTTTCGCCGCCGACGCATACGGTCAATCGCGTAATTTGCCGCGATGCGAAAGACCCACGTGCCGAAATTCGATCGCGCTTCGAACTGCCCGAGTTTTTGATACGCCCGAAGAAAAGCTTCCTGCACCACTTCTTCGGTGTCGTGACGATTTCCAGTGAGCCGGTACGCCAGACGAAAAACATTCTGGCTGTGCCGCTCGACGAGCACGCGAAATGCATCACGATCGCCCGCGAGCGTGCGCTCCACGGCGATGGCGTCGCTCTCGCGAACGCTCGCGGCCAGTGCCGACTCCGGGCCGCGCGAAGCTTCGGCGCTTTCCTTCATCCGAGTCATTAGACAGTATTCCTGCCCTGCGGTTAGGTTTGCCGTAGCCTGCTATGTTTCAAGGACTTAGCCCACCTTCCGCAGCCTGAGGTGATTTGAATATTTTTTGAGCACATTTTTGGAGTAATTCGAATTTACAGATTTCTTAACCTTCCTATCCTCAGTGCGAGTCCTCAGGAAGTATTGCGTGTCCGGCGAAAAAGTCTTTGTAGTGAAGACCAACCCTCTTGAAAATGGAGTAGCCATGCGTAGGATCGATGCATGTACTTGCGTCGCTGCTATCGCAACAAGGATGGCAAGCGCCATGGCTACTGGGCGCTGGTCGAGAGTTATCGTTCGTCGCGAGGCCCACGGCAGCGCGTGGTGGCCTACCTCGGTGAGATGGATGCGGCAGGGCGTCTGGGCATTCAGCAACAAGCCGCCGGCGCTGCCGCTGTTGCTCAGCGAGGATTGTTCCGGGACATCGAACCGCAGTGGGTGGAAGTCGATCTGAAGCGGATCGCTATCGAACGGAAGCGTGCCTTTGGCGGCCCCTGGCTTGGACTGGAGTTGTGTCGGCAAGTTGGACTGCTCGATTTTCTGGAACAGACCTTGCCAACGGGACGAGAAGAGATTTCCTGGCCGGTGATGGCACAGATTTTGATGCTGGCACGACTCTGTGAGCCCTCCAGCGAGTTGCATATCGCGGAACGATTCTATGAAGCCAGTGCGTTAAGCGATCTGCTAGGCGTGCCAGCTAAGAAGGTAAATGAAGACCGACTCTACCGCTCTCTTGATCGACTCCTGCCGCATAAGGAAGAGCTGGAAAAACATCTGAAGAATCGCCTGGGAGAACTATTCGATCTGGACTACGACCTGTTGTTGTACGACGTCACCAGTACGTACTTCGAAGGCGAGGCCAAGCGGAACGAACTGGCTCAGCGGGGTTATTCGCGCGATCACCGCCCGGACTGCAAGCAGGTGAACATTGCTTTGGTGGTAAGCCGCGAAGGAATGCCCTTGGGCTACCAGTTGTTCACCGGGAACCGCAACGACGGAACCACGCTGGAAGAGATCGTGGAGCGGATCGAACGACTGTACGGGAGAGCGAACCGTATCTGGGTGTTGGATCGCGGCATGGTCAGCGAAGAGAACGTGCGGTTTTTGAAGGAAGCCAAGCGACGGTACATCGTGGGGACACCGAAGGGCATGCTGAAACGGTTCGAGGGAGAACTGCGCGCCAAAGACTGGAATCAAGTGCGGGAAGGTCTGGAGGTGCGGTTGTGTGCGGCCCCTGGTGGGGAAGAAGTATTTCTTCTGTGCCGGAGTGCGCAGAGGAAAGAGAAAGAGCAGGCCATGCATGAGCGTTTCGAGAAACGCATTGAAGAAGGACTGGAAAAGATCCTAGCCAGCTGCCGCAAGCGCAAGCAGCTGCCAGCAGCCGTGGGGCAGCGGGTGGGGCGATTATTGGGCAAGAACTCACGGGCAGCGGGAGCGTTTGAGGTCAAGATCGATCCCGATACAGACGGCTTTGCGAAGTGTCAGTGGAAAAGAATCGATCGCTGGCGGGAGTGGGCACGACTCAGTGAGGGTTGTTATGTGTTGCGCAGCAACGTGACGGACTGGAGCCCAGAGGAACTCTGGCGTGCCTACATGCAGCTGACCGAGGCCGAGGCCGCGTTCCGCGTCCAGAAGACGGATTTGCAACTGCGGCCGATCTGGCACCAGAAACAAGAGCGGGTGGAAGCGCACATCCTGGTGTGCTTTCTGGCCTTTGTGTTGTGGAAGACGCTGGCGCAACTTTGCCAACGCGCTGGGTTGGGCAACGAACCACGAAAAGTATTCCAGGAGTTGGCGGACATCACCATGGTCGACGTCGTGTTACCAACGCGCAACGGAGTAATCATCCGCAAGCGCTGCATCAGTCGACCGACTGAGCACCAGGCGATACTGTTGCAACACCTGAATCTGCATCTCCCCAACTCGCTGGAAATGGCCCAAGTGTAGTGAAGACTCGGGCAGGTCCGTGTTGAAAACACAGGTACTTATTATTCAAACTGCGGAACTTGGGTTAGCTTGT
>DATDGF010000102.1:0-15402 GCA_036522195.1 Candidatus Acidiferrum sp.
GCGGGCTATAAGGATGGCGCCAAAATATATTTTTGTAACCGGCGGAGTTGTTTCCTCACTCGGAAAAGGCGTAGCAGCCTCCTCGATAGGTTGTCTCCTCGAAAGTCGCGGTTTCAAAGTCACCCTACAGAAATGCGATCCATACCTGAACGTTGATCCGGGCACGATGAGCCCGTTTCAGCACGGCGAAGTGTTTGTGACCGAGGACGGAGCGGAGACGGACCTCGACCTCGGGCATTACGAGCGGTTCACGCACGCCAAGCTTTCCCGCGACAATAACTGGACGACGGGGCGCATCTACGAAACGATTCTGACGAAAGAACGCCGGGGAGACTACCTCGGAAAAACCGTGCAGGTCATCCCGCACGTGACCGACGAGATTAAGGCGACGATTCGAAAGGTTTCCGACGGCGTGGACGTGGTGATCGTGGAGATCGGCGGCACCGTCGGAGATATCGAATCGCTTCCTTTCCTTGAAGCCATCCGGCAGATGCGCCTGGAACTAGGCGCCGAAAATACTTTGTTCGTGCACGTGACGCTGGTGCCGTTCATCGCGGCCGCGGGCGAGCTGAAAACGAAGCCCACACAGCACAGCGTGAAAGAGATGCTGAGCATCGGGATTCAGCCGGACATTTTGCTTTGCCGGAGCGATCATCACATTCCGAGCGAGCTGAAGAAAAAGATTGCGCTCTTCTGCAACGTTGCGGAAGCGTGCGTGATTTCGATGGAAGACGTGGACACGATTTACGCAGTGCCCGCAGAGCTCAGCAAAGAAGGATTGGACGCACAGATTTTGCGGCTGCTGAAGCTGGAGGCGCGGCCTTCGGACATGAAACCCTGGGTGGATCTGGTCCAGCGGATGCATCATCCGGCGGGAGAAGCGCGGATTGCGGTGGTTGGGAAGTACGTGCAACTCGAAGACGCTTACAAGAGTTTGCGGGAAGCTTTGCTGCACGGCGGGCTGGCGCACAATCACAAAACGGTTTTGGAATGGATCGAAGCGGAAGAGATCGATTCGCAAGAGACGGCTGCGCGGCGGCTGCACGGATACGATGGCATCCTGGTGCCGGGCGGATTCGGGAAGCGCGGTATCCAGGGAATGATCTACACGATTCAGTATGCGCGCGAGCACAAAGTGCCGTTCTTCGGGATTTGCCTCGGGATGCAGTGCGCGACGATTGAATACGCTCGTGACGTTGCGGGATTGAAGCAGGCGGACAGCACGGAGTTTGATCCGCAGACGCCATACCGTGTGATTTATAAATTGCGAGAACTGTTGGGCGTGGATGAAATGGGCGGCACGATGCGGCTGGGGGCATGGCCCTGCAAGCTGGAGCCGGGATCGTTTGCGCACAAGGCGTACGGCAAGCTGGAGATCAGCGAGCGCCACCGTCACCGATATGAGTTCAACCGGGACCATGAGAAGGCACTGGTTGCAGCGGGGTTGCGCATTACGGGGCGCACGCCGGATGAAAATTACGTCGAGATTGTCGAGGCGCCGGAGCATCCATGGTTCCTCGGTTGCCAGTTCCATCCGGAATTCAAATCCAAGCCGTTGGAGCCCCACCCGTTGTTCGCCGCATTTATCGGCGCGGCGCTGGAACAAAAAAAACAAAAGACGAGGCCTGCGACAAGCCTAGCTGAAACTACACATGCTCCTGCCCTGCGGGCGGCACCTCGGGCAACTGCGTAGCCTATCTGATGATCGGTGTCGTTCTAGAATTGTGAGCCGTTCCTCCCCACTGAGGCTGCAAGCTGACCGATTGCCTCTGCGTGAATTCTGGTAGCGGTCTAGCTTCCGGTTTGCGTTTAACAGGCATGTGACCTACTGCTTCCGACTCAGAAGCAGAGAGGCTGCTATTGCGACTTTGACTGAGGCTTACGAATCACAGATTCGTCTTCGGCAACCACCTTTTCCACAGATTGGACAACTATCTGCGCATCGAACATTCCCATCTGCCCAAAACCACGGCCGTCAACCGGGTCCCGAGAAGATCGTTCTAGATGAGCGGCGTGAACCTCATTGGAAACGCCGTCGACACGGCCAATGAAAGTGGCTATTGCGCGATAAGTAGTGCGGTCAGGCGGTGACGCGGGAGGAGGCCCGTCGGCGCAAACTTCCCCCTTCGTCGAAATCGCCCAAGAGTGCTTAAGTTCCTCAAAGTTTGGATCTCTGATGAGTCGCACGTAGACAGGTGCCGTGGCACGCCCTTTTGAATCCCTTCCGCCGGGTATTCCCTTCCCGCTAACGGTAATCGTCAGCCAAGGTGGGCCGGAGCCATCAGCGAAGGTAAACCAAATTCCATTTTCCGGACACCGCTCGTCCACCAAAATCGAATATTCAAAATTGCCAGACACGTAACCGCGCACTTTCACAAGCTTGTTGTTGTAGCCGACGGGTCGTCCGCTATTTTGAATGCATTAGTCTCAATTGGCGTCTGCGTCCCCTTTTTCGCGGCCTCCTGCCCGTAGGCTAGCGAAAACATAAGAATTGGAAAGACTAAAAGAATCGCGCGAAGTGGTCTCATCCTGTCGATTTCTCTGTTCTTACTTTGACACCAGCGATCGAATATAGTGTCCTTCAATCGCTGGTCGATTGGAATATTTGGGACTGGGCGGGATAGTGGATGGTTAGTGGATAATCGGAAACTAAGCCCCTACTTGTATTCTTCTGACGTTGCAAACCCGGCGCGGCCTGCGTAGCCTTAGAGGCTTGCTGTATATTTGACATCTCAGATGACACTAACACGTGAAATCGCGCTTGGTTCGCTGCGCCTCGGCGGCGGGAATCCACTGTTCCTGATCGCCGGGCCGTGCGTGATTGAGAGCGAAGCGCACGCGCGAATGATGGCGGAAAAGATTGCCAAGATTGCCAGCGATGCGGGTGTGCCGTACATTTTCAAGGCTTCGTACGACAAGGCCAACCGATCTTCAGTGAAGGCGTTTCGCGGGCCGGGGCCGGCGGAAGGTTTGCGGATTCTGGGCGAGATCAAATCGGAAATGAAGCTGCCGGTGCTGACGGATATTCACGATGCGTCGCAGGCCGCGGCGGCGGCGGAAGTTTGCGATGTGCTGCAGATTCCGGCGTTTCTTGCGCGGCAGACGGATTTACTGATGGCCGCGGGTAAGACTGGGCGAATCATCAATGTGAAGAAGGCGCAGTTTTTGTCGCCGTGGGACATGGGCAACGTGGCGGAAAAAGTGGCGAGCACGGGGAATACAAAGATTATTTTGACGGAGCGCGGCGCGTCGTTCGGCTACCAGAATCTGGTGGTGGACATGCGGTCGTTCCCGGTGATGCGGAAGTTCGGCTATCCCGTGGTTTATGACGTGACGCATTCCGTGCAGCTTCCGGGCGGGCAAGGACACGCGAGCGGCGGGCAGCCGGAATTTATCGAGCCGCTGGCGCGCGCGGGAGTAGCGGCGGGCGTGGATGGAATTTTTCTGGAGACGCATGACAATCCAGCTGCGGCCTTGTCGGACGGGGTGAATGCGCTGCCGCTGGCGCAGCTCCCTGCCCTGCTCGCGAAGTTGAAGGAATTGGGTGCGATGGTACGACGGTGGAGCGCCCAATGAGTCTGGACACGGCGCGGCGGGTGCTGAAGATTGAGGCACAGGCGATTGAGGATGTGCTGGCGCGGCTGGACGCGAGCTTTGAGAAAGCGGTGGAGCTGCTTTTTCGGTGTAAGGGGCGGGTGGTGGTCACCGGGATGGGAAAATCTGGCCTGATTGGGCGAAAAATTTCGGCGACGCTTTCGAGCACGGGAACGCCGTCAATCTTTTTGCATGCGGCGGAGGCGCTGCATGGCGACCTGGGGATGCTGGCGCGGGGAGACGCGATGCTGGCAGTCTCATATGGCGGCGAAACAGAAGAGATCGTGCGGCTGCTGGAAGCACTGAAGCGGCTGGAGATGCCGCTAGTGACGCTGACGGGGAAAACGCACTCGACGCTGGCGGAAGCGAGCGAGGTGGTGCTGGACGTGAGCGTGCGCGAGGAAGCGTGCTCGATGAACCTGGCGCCGACGGCGAGCACGACGGTGGCGCTGGCGGTAGGCGACGCGCTGGCGGTTTCGCTGCTGGAGAGGCGAAATTTTCGACCGGATGATTTTGCGGCGCTGCATCCCGGGGGACGTCTTGGGAAAAGACTGCTGCGCGTGGAACACCTGATGCACGCGGGCGCGGCGCTGCCGCGGGTTTCGACGACTACGCCGATGACGGATGTCTTCCACGAGATGTCCGCCAAAAAGCTGGGCATGACGACGGTGACGGAAGCGGACGGGCGCCTGGCCGGCATACTGACGGATGGCGATCTGCGGCGGCTGATGGAGAAGCACGGCGGGGCAGTGCTGGAAATGCGCGCTGCGGATGGCATGACAAAGAATCCACAAACGATCGGGCCGCACGTTTTGGCTAGCGAAGCGCTGAATTTGATGGAAAAACGAAAGATTACCTCGGTGGTGGTGGTGGATGAGGCGCGGGGTGTGCTGGGCGTGGTGCACCTGCATGATTTGTGGACGCTGGAATTGATTTAGATTTGGCGAGCGGCTCATTCGAACGGACGAAGCTCGAACTTTCTTGTAGGGGAGAGACTTTTGGCACGCACAGCAGGTAGTGCTTCACCGGCGGTGAAGAAGCGCGCGAGCAGGATCAAGGTTCTGCTGATGGACGTGGATGGAACGCTGACCGACGGCAGCGTGACGCTGCTTTCGCAGACGGACGGGTCGGCGCTGGAGATCAAGAATTTTGATGCCCACGACGGGCAGGGGTTGACGCTAGCGGTTACGGCGGGTCTTCACACCGGAGTCATTACGGGGCGCGGGAGCGCGGCGCTGCGGCGCCGCTGCAAGGAACTGGACATCACCTATGTTTATGAGAAGCAGGGGCACAAGATCGCGGCGTACGAGGATGTACTGCAAAAAGCGGGCGTGAAGGAGTCTGAAGTGGCGTTCCTGGGGGATGACCTTCCGGACTTGTTGGTAATGCGGCGGGTCGGGCTCGCGGTGGCAGTGGGCAATGCCACACCAGAAGTCTTGCGTGCGGCGCACTACATTACCAAGGCCAACGGCGGCAAAGGCGCGGCGCGCGAGGTGGTGGAGCTGATCCTGAAATCGAAGGGCATCTGGGAGAAAATGATTGAAAAGGCGCGAGCTTGAAGCGTTCTGAGTGGCGGGACCGCGCGATAATAGATTTGTACTATGTACGGGGCGGAAGCGCCGTACTAAGTTGCGGCCTTACGCAGGGTGAGAATTAGAGACGAGTCTGAATTTCTTTGGAACATGGAGCTGGTGAGCATGCCGTTATTTTGGAAATGGACTCTGGGAGTTGTGATCGGCCTCCTGGTTGCGGCATTTGCGGGGCTCTCGCTGATGGCTGGAGGCCCCAAGGATGCGCTCTACATGGTGCGGTACGCCCTGCCGCGTATGCATCGAGGGAATCTAAAGGTAGGCGACGAGGCGCCCGATGCGCGGCTTCTGGCGCTTGATGGGGAGACGCGGTTTCATCTTCGCGAGCGGACCGGTGCGCGGCCGCTAGTTGTTTTTTTTGGGAGTTTTACCTGACCGCCCTTCCGTCGCCAGGTTGGCGACGTCGTACAGATTTACAACGACTATAAGGACCACGCCGATTTCCTCACTGTGTATGTGCGCGAAGCGCACCCCACCGACGAATGGCAAATGAAATCGAACGTGAAGGAAGACGTCTGTTACGCGCAGCCGAAGACGCTGGAGCAGCGCATGGCCATTGCGAACGATTTTACTAAGCGCTTCAAGTATCCGTTGCCCTTCGGCGTGGATGATATGAGTAATGTGGCGGATCTGGCGTATTCGGCCTGGCCGGAGCGCATTTACATTATTGATGAGAGCGGACACATCGCGTATCGCGGCGGAATGGGGCCGTTTAACTACAAGCCAGCGGAGGCGCGGGAATGGCTGGCCGCTCGCTACGGTGCGGTGAAGCATGATCCGGCGCTGCCTGCGACGGCGAGCTCAACGCCGGCTGCGGCTCCTGAGCCGAATAAATAGAACTCGAACGACGCATTGCGCCCGGGCTTGCCTATAATGCCGGGGTGCGCCGACCTACTAAGCAGCGACCACTGCAAAAGCCACGTTTAAGAAAGATTGGTCTCGCGCGGGCGATGTCGAAGCTCGGGTTTTGTTCGCGATCGCAAGCAGCGGAGTTGATTCTCGCGGGACGCGTGAAGCTGAATGGAGCGTTGCGGCGCGATCCGGAGACGCCGGTGCATATCGGGAAAGATAGGATTGAGGCTGATGGGAAGCCGGTGATTCGAAACGAAAAAATCTATCTGGCACTGCACAAACCTCGCGGGGTGGTGACGACGGCTGCGGATGAAAAAGGGCGTGAGACTGTCTATGATTGCCTGCCGAAGGGTCTGCAGTGGGTTGCGCCGGTGGGACGGCTCGACAAAGCGAGCGAGGGGTTGCTGCTGTTGACGAATGATTCGGAATGGGCGGGCCGGATTGCTGCACCAGAGACGCACCTCGACAAGATTTATCACGTACAGGTTGGAGTGATCGCCGATGAAAAGTTCCGGGAAACTTTGCGGAACGGCGTTCGAATTCCCAGGGAAGGGGAATGGCTTCGCGTGAAGAGCGTGAGCATTCTTCGGCAAGGAGAGCGCAATTCGTGGATCGAGATCGTGCTGGACGAAGGAAAAAACCGGCAGATTCGGCGGATGCTGGAGCATCTGGGCATCGAGGTGTTGCGGCTTGTGCGTGTGGCCATCGGGCCGCTGACGCTCGGCGATTTGACGAAGGGCGCGACTCGAACGCTGAAGCCGGAAGAAAAGCAGGCTCTGGATCGCGCAATGCGTGCGAATAACCGCGAGCCTGCCCCTTCCGTTGGAACGTGAAGATTATTTGGATTTGTAGGTGAAGCTCACCTTGGTTTCTTCGTCGAGAACTAGCGGCCGGACGAAATGGTAGGAGTTGCCGGCGCGGGGCACGTCAACGCGAACCGGGAGCACTCCGGAAATTCGCTGCTGAAGATTGGTTACGTTGACGGAGGCGGCGTACTGCTGCTTTTCCGCGTTCTTTTTCGCGTCGCGCTTAAGACTCTGCAAATCCACGTTGCCGTAGTTGGCGGAAACTTCTACCGATTCCGCAACAGCGCCGATATTCAGTGCGTACACCGTCGGCATGGGCCTGCTGCCGTCGTAGTTTATCTGGCTGACCAATTGGTTGAAACCGGGATGACTGGCCACAATCTTGATTCGCCCGGATGGCAAGTTCGAAACGACCCAGCGCCCTGAAGAATCGGTGACCACGTTTCGCATGGCTCCTGTGTCTACTTGGGTGATGGTGATTCGCGTGCCGGGAACAACCATTCCGCTGGAATCGACGATGAGCCCGCCCAATTGCCCGGGAAGCAGTGAGACAGATTCGTAGTTGGTCATTGAAGCTGAGACGGGGATTCCCGTGATGTCCCCGTCCGACTCCGCGCCGGAGACGTCTTGCGAAACGGGCGGCAGGAGGTTTGCGGCGATGGCGTCGCCGCCGAAGTCTTTTACCTTGTATCGCTCTGGCAGGAACACTTCCCACTGCAGAAGATTGATGGGAATGTCCATTTTCGGGAGGGAGAGATCGGACCCGCCCTTTTTTGCAAAGGGCGTGCCCGAATTCATGAAGACGAAGGAAACGGTGTAGGAATCCCTAGAACGCAAACCGGACCGCACAAGTGGAATGCGGTTGCCGTCTGGACCTTCGACGGGCTTCACTTTTACTCCTTCAATTTCGGCGGTGAGGATGCACGCGCCTCTGGGCAACGCTACTTTCAGAAAGGATTGCGCCTGGTTTTTGATGACAAGTTTTACTTCCGTCAGGGAATGCCCTTCCGTGGTTACGAGAGTTGTGATTACAGCGCGCTCGGCCACCGCGGAGAGCACGCTGCTATCCGGGAAGCGCGTCCATTCGAGGGCGAGGCTGGGCGTTTCGTTGGGCTGCTTGTGATAACGAAAAGCAGCCTGCATCGGAAATCGTGCAAGTGACCGCAGATAGAGATTGGTCTCTTTGATATCTATGCGCTTGAGTCCGCCGGCTTCCTTCGCAGTTAGCTCAATGGTTCCAGCGCCTTCAATGAGGACTTCGCCCGTCTCACGCTGAGCGCTCTCGAAGCTGAGGAACGGCGCGTCGGCCTGGGCGGTGGTAATGGGTTTTTCCATGGAGATAAGGAATTGGTAAGCGCGTTGCGCCGGCCCCGTGACCTTCAGGACCAGGAAGCCAGCTTCCACTTCACTGGATTCCACGGAGGCTCCGGTCGTTCCAGTCACCTCGTACCCGGTGGGAATCTTGATTTCGAATTGCGTGGGTTCACCCTGCGCAACGGAAACGTCGGCGAGGGTGGCGATTCGAATCTCGGATTCGCTGACGGAAAGGAGAGTCTTCACGTCAGAAAGGAATCGCACTTCCTTGGGGACAACCGGGACGGCAACTTCACGAGTGGTCCACCAGATGTTTGTGGCTTGACCTGGGATGAGCGTGGCTTCGATGACAGTCTGACCCTTTCCCGAGGACCTGGACGTAATGATGCCTGGGTTGATTCGAACATTGGTGCGATCGCCGGGAACGATCAGCGTGAGCCGCGCGCTTCCGGCCGCGGGCACAGGTAGGCTGAACGACGCTTTCCCGGCTTCGATGCTCAATCGCAGGCCAGCATCGAGCGTGACGGCGAAATCTGCTGGCCCTGCTAGAACGGCGGTGTGTGTTCCGTTCTCCAATTCTAGCGGCAGGCTCTTCCCTTCTTGGCGTGCGTCGAGGATGGCCATGCCGATGGTAAGAGGAACCTTTGTAGCACCCCTGCGAAGAATTTCACCCTGCAATTGAACGGTTCCCTGAACGGCTTCGTCCGTGACATGAAATTTCAGATCCGCGCGTTTCATCGTGTACGGCACGGGCGGCGCGTCCGCCTTGTGGACCGGCTTGCTGGCCAGTTCGAGGAGACGATTGTATTCGTCGAGCGGAAGGGTAACGTTGCCCGAGGCGGGCAGAGGCGGAAGAGTTTTTTCTTCGGCCAAAGCAAATTCTGGAAGAACCAGGATCAAAGTCATCAGGGTTGCTATGAGTTTTTTCATTTGCCACCTGCCTTTTTGTCGTGCTGATACGTCAAGCTCGCGGTTGGGGCTTGATTCTCGCCCGTCAGTTCAGAAACCAAGTAAAGAGAAGGCCCAAATGCGGGGAAGGAAACATGAATCGGGAGAATTCCAGCGCGCTTCCCTGCCAACGCGTCGGCCCTAAATTTGTCGAGAAGAGACTGAGTTGCCGCTTGCGATTGTTTTGATTTGAGTTCGTCCTTGCCATCCACATCGGGTGGTGGTTGCGGCGCGGAGGCCATCTCCCGCATAGCGGCTGGACCGGAGGATACTCCTGGTGACACAGCATCAGCTATTCCTGCAGAAAATCCGCCAGAAACTCCGTTGAATGAGACAGGAGGATTTAGAGCTGCGGAAGTTGGATTCGCGTAGGGCTCCATTCGAAATGCTCCCTGTTCGGGAGTCACCTTGAAGAGCGGGGGATGGTAGACAAGGAGCCCGGTGCGGGAGACAGGAAGGTCGAGAGCGGGCATTGCCAGTTTGAATTGACCTTTATCATTCCAAGCGGTGCCACGGGCCAGATACACAACTTCGACGGCAAACTCCGGGGCCTCCTCGCCAGAGCGCGCTTTGTCCAGGGGGAGCAAGAGACTGCCGTCGGGCGACTGCCCGGGGCGAACGGCCTTGCCCGCCAGAGAGGCGCTCCAGAGAGTAGCGCCAGCGGGCAAAGTAATCTTGAGGAAATTGCGCTGGTTATTGCGAATGGCATAGCGCGCTTGAACCAGGATCTTACCGTCGGTGCTGATGAGCACTTGATAGCGGGCTTCTTCCACATTCGCGAGAAGAACGGCTTGCGGCGTGTACCGCGCCACGTCCACGGTCAGCGAACGCGCTAACTTCGCAGCGCTCGTGCGAAATCGAAATGCGGCTAGCGATTGCGACTGACGGCTGGCTACCATTTCGCCAAGGTCGGTAGCATCAGCGCTTTCCAGGCCTTCCGATTTGACGTCCTTGATCTCGCCAGCACCCAGTACCTCCACGGCAACGCCGCCGGTTTCGCGCTCGGTGTCCTGCAGCCGGAGAATCGGAATCTCGATCTGTCCTTCACGGGGACTGCGAGTTTCACCCGTGATCACGAATCGTGCTCTTTGTTCTACGGGCTCAAGAAAGGTAACGGAGAGCTTGCCGGATTTTACTTCCCAATCGGCGACCACGGCACCGAGAACCTGATTGATGGTGACTTTCTCCGGGATTTCGATTCTTACTTCATGGGCTGCTCCTTGGGTGACCTCCAGATTAACTTCAGCGTTGATGGAAGTGGCATCCTCGCCGAGGCCCAGGAGTTGCGTCAGAGAGCCACGCAAGCGCAATGGCTGCGTTGTACGGTGATCTTCCGTCTTTCTGCGCCACGTGAACGTAAGCGGTTCGTTCCCGCGGCCGTAGGCAATCCACTTGCTCTCCGTCGCAGATTCAGACTTTTCAGAGACGAGCCCACCCGTGAGTTTGAG
The DNA here is from genome assembly GCA_036522195.1 of Candidatus Acidiferrum sp. Lineage (GTDB taxonomy): Bacteria > Acidobacteriota > Terriglobia > Acidiferrales > UBA7541 > Acidiferrum. Next base: position 10,552 of record DATDGF010000102.1, read on the forward strand.
GTCCACGCCCTGGCGCGGAAGTTGGACAGCAGCTCGAGATACCCCCGATGCGGTCGAGGGAAGAGAGATGCTTTCCTCGCCGGCCGAAATGGCAACGGGAAGCGCAATATCCAGCAGCAAGATGGCGCGGCCTGGATGGGAGAGAAGCGCGGAAAGTTGGCTGCCAGACTTACCAGCGGCGCTGGAGACAAGAGAAACGAGCTTGCCCTCCAGCCGCGCTTCGCGAACGAGCAGGCCCGAGGGGATGGGGACGCGCACCCATCCGTCTTTGAGGACATCGACCGTGATCGTGGCGCGGCCGGCAGCGAGATCACCATTAATGCGCAGGTCGTAGTCCACGCGGGTTAACGTCGCTTCCACGGGCGGCGGCTCTGGATCGCCCTCAGTGGGATACGCGCGGGCGTGCAGCATTCGGTACTCTTCGACCGGCAAGACGACCCAGCCCGGCAAATGCAGAGCATTTTGGGCGTTGGCCTTGCTGGCAATTAGAAAAAAAAGAGCGATCAGACTCATCCAGACGAGCGGCAGGCTTGACATTTTTTTCAATTTCAAAGTCGATGTAATTCTTTCGGGCATGGATGTAGCCTCCTCATTTTCAAGGTGGACAAGCAAGTGCGATGGAAGGGCAACCCGGGGGTAAAATTACCTTCTTACAGGAACGAACTGCGTAGTCGTATGGCTGCTGGTACCGCATACCGTTAGAACGGGAGAATCGGTTTTTCTTGCAAGGTTTTTTCAGGAGGAGAGGAAACCATTAGGTGGAGCAAGCTGACCGCTTCGGGAACGCCGGTAGGGTTTCTGGAGCGGGCGATGGGAATCGAACTGAGTTCACTGATCTTGGCCAGGGGCTTCTTCAGTCGGTGCTGATTTTTCGTGGCGAATGGCACAGCAGAGCTTGGCAGAGCTTACAGGAAGTGCAAGCAAGCTCAGGCCGCACTCACCAGGATTCGGCCAATCTTTTGGGATCTTGGCTTTCGGCGGATTACGATATTTACGTCGCGATCCAACGCAGTCAGAAAATTCATCAGTCGTTCAACAGAAAAACCGTCCAGCTGATAGTTCGACAATGCCGACACCTTCGGTTGGTTCACATTGAGGCGCCGCGCTGCTGCGGCTTGTGAGAGTTGTTGGCCTTGAACAATTTCATTGATCGCAACGGCTAAACGAACCTTTGTCTGTTTCTCTTCTGCATTGGAGATGGAGGCCCAGATCGTGATTGAAAAGTGGCGCGTGAACTACAACACGAAGCGGCCACACTCGGCGCTCGGCTACAGGCCGCCTGCCCCCGCGGCCTGTAGCCCCTGGGGAGTCAATTCATCTTCACAGCCCATGGCTGTGATATAAGAACCCTCTCACTTCTTTTGGACTAACAAATCAGGCCGGTCAGTCCTGCGGAACTATCGATGGGCGAAGCCAGGGAGATCAGTTATGCCCGAGTCAGCGGTCGGCCATGTCGTAGGGAAACTGAACGAACGACCCGAGCGCGCGGGACACCCTCGCTCGCGAATCGAAGAAGTGCTCGAGATCATCGAAGCCGTCGTGCTCGCCCTCGTGGCCGTTGCGACTGCATGGAGCGGGTATCAGGCGGCACGTTGGGATGGACATCCGGCGCAACTCTATGCAGAATCGAACAAGCTGAGAGTCCGCGTGGAGGAGTTGGATACCCTCGCAGGGCAGGACCGCCTCTACGACATAGCCACGTTCAATTCATGGATCGCCGCGAAGGCCGGAGGGAACCAGAGACTGGCGGCCATGTTTGAGAACCGCTTCCGCGACGAATATCGTAACGCCTTTGCCGCTTGGCTCAACACCGACCCTTTCAACAATCCCCAAGCCCTGCCTGGCCCCGTCTTCATGCCGGAATATCGAAGCGCCAAACTCGAGGAGGTGAAGCGGAGCGGTTGAACATCGAAGCGACGGCTACCTTTGAGCGTGGTACACAGGCCGAAGACATGGGAGATCGCGACGTGCGCATTACCGTGTTGTTTTCAACCGTGCTGCTGATCATCGCCATCGGGCAGCGGTTTCGGGTCACTAGCGTGCGAACAGGATTGTTAATCAGCGCATTTTTGCTCCTGAGCATCCCGATGTGGAATCTCTTCAAGCTGTGGCACGCGCAATGAGATTGCGAGCCAGAGCTGGCCCCGAGACCGAGGAATCGGCTGTATTTGTTGGTTTACCGCTTATCGGCGGCGAACCCGACCCACCCGTGAGAACCTGAAGTGTCAAAGGTAATGAGAGATCAAGTCAGTCATGTACTACGCCAATTCAAGCCAGGTGTACACTTCCTCCATTTCCTCAGCTACACGATGCTCCTTTGTTGTTCTGGTTTGCAGGCACAAGAAAACTGCAGTGTTGAAGTGAAGCTTCAGCTCTCGCGGGCCGAGACTCACGCCGCTGTCTCTGTTCTTGGCGGCACAAGAGAATCGCACGGCCGTGTCTATTTCTTTGATACAGACGGGCTCGATCTGCTGTCTCAGGGGGCGATCGTGCGGCTGCGCCAGGGGGGCGCTCGCAGCGATCTGACCGTCAAATTGCGGCCGCATAACGGGAAGAGATTCTCTGCTTCCTCCAAGAAACGTGCGGACTTTAAATGCGAAGTTGACCTTACGGGAGAAGGTCCGGCTCCCTCGTATTCGGTTACGAGCCGATTCCCCGCGGACCAGCTTCCTCAAACCGGAAACGACGTCTCCCATCTCATGAGTCCCACGCAAATGAAGTTGTTGAATGACGCGCATGTTTCAGTCGATTGGACACGCGTCAAGAGAATTGCTGAGATCAAATCCACTGATTGGCGAACGCACTCTCAGCCTCACTTGGGCAAACTTGCATTGGAGCTTTGGGAGTGGCCTGGAGGAGAAGTCCTCGAGCTCTCGACGAGAGTCTCATCTGCTGCAGGATCGTCAACCTATACAGAATTGCAACAGCTCGTAAAGACGAAGCAGCTCACCATGAGTTCTGATCAACGAGTCAAAACCACTATCGCTCTCGAAGCTATCACGCACGCTTCAGCACATTAACCAACAGCCATGATCACCGACTGAGCCGAGCATCGAGAGATGTTCCGACGGGGCTTGGCTAAGAAATCAAAGCGGGAATCTGTCCGCGAAAGTAATGCCCTTGCCATATTCTTTGGAGGGGAGAAACAGACCTTCGGGAACGTTACATTGCTGCAAGAAATACTGGCGTTTGGCTTCAGATGTCTCGAAATAATCGTTTTCGGGGTGAGCGAGGATGTAGTCGAGCGCCTACTTTCCAGCAGTCACAATGAGATCGAAGTGCGAATTTCCGCACATCCCATAGATTGAGCCCTTCTGTGTGAGATGGTCTCTTGGGATGCAAAGCGCCCCATAACTGTCGATCTGCTTAGTCAAATATCGATTGAACGGACCGCGCCCTACTTAGGCCACGACAGTCTTGATGCGCTCAGGCAAGCTGCAGTCGCTCACCCAGGTTCGAGCGTCTAAATCATTTGCGGATTCTCATTCTCGTCTTGCGTACTTTTAGAAACGATTTTGGAACGGCCTTGAGCGGCCGTAAACGCTGTTCCCGTCCCAACCCTTAGCTTTCTTCCAATCGCCAGCCAGGAAAGACCTCTGGCGCGAAGCTCAACTACTCTTTTGGCATCCACCTTGTCTCGAGGGCGCACGCCTTTAAACGGGAGCGGGATCGTTGCCATGTCATTTTCCTCTGATCTCAGGCAGCTTCGCCGGCCATCTTCTTCTGCATCCGCTCAAGCGCAAGCAATTCCTCAAGCGTCAGTTTGCTATAGTCGGGGCCAACGGCTTCATTCGATCCGGTCTGCTCGATCTTTTGCGGTGCGTCCAGGCCATGCAGCTTCGCTACCCGCTCACTGATACGAATCAGCGTATCGGCTACGCGCGGATCGCCCTTCTTCGGATCGAGTGCCAGTCTCAGCAGATCAAGGCGATACAGCTCCAACTGACGTACGCGTTCAGCTGTCTCGCGGCAATGTTCGACAAGCTCATCAAGCGCCGTGCGAACGATCCTGAAGGCACGAGGCTTTGAGACGGAAAGGTGCCTACCAATCTGACTGAAGCTGGCACCTGCGGCTCTAAGGTCAAGCGCCATAATCATTTGCTGGTGCTTCCTAACTTTTCCCCGCGCGTTCTGTTGCGGCATATCGTTACCCTCCGTTGTGGGGTTGCTCGGTTTTTCGCCGGATTAGGGGAAGAGGGGCGCCCCTGAATTAGCGCCCCTCTTGTTGAGTTAGCGGCGGGCAACTTCGTTGTCATCGCCGTTTGTCACGAATCGGATCGGCGAAGCGGGCGCCGCCGCGCCACCTCCCTGCCCTCCAGGAGGTCTAACTAGTACCTTTTTCGTCAGTACCTCAAACCGTGCATAGAATTCGGTCTTGAACTGCGCCAGTTCCGACGCCGTGCCGTCGCCGGTTTCGTGCCTGAAGTCACTGCTGACAGTTCCGAAAAAATTGCTCATGTTCCCTCCATAGAGAAACTTCACCACAATTAAATTTGGGCCGCAGAATGGCCGCAAAACTCTGCCTTTTTATGCGCAAGTCTGGAGATGTCTGGTGAGTAAGGCCAGCCGAATCAACGGAAATTTTGCTGAGCGGCCTGACACATAGGTGCAGGAATCTGGAGCGGGCGATGGGAATCGAACCCACGTCCGAAGCTTGGGAAGCTCTATATAAAACTCTGAAAGCGATTGATCTGGCGGCACTTAGCTTTCCGAATCAAGGCCTTAGTTGGAAACTAGATGGAAACTGAAAGAGATACCACGCAAGAATTCAATCGGTTCCCTTTTGTCCGTGATCTCCACGAAATACAGCCTGTCTTCCCCGAAGCGGACTTCGGGCTCGGCATAACTTCT
>DATDGF010000103.1:0-61456 GCA_036522195.1 Candidatus Acidiferrum sp.
TGAACGAATAAGGGCTCGCGAGATCCGGGTGATTGATGAAGAGGGCGGCCAGCTCGGCGTCATGCAGCCGTTTGAGGCCATCAAGCTGGCCAAGGAAAAAGGGCTCGACCTGGTGGAAATCTCGCCCACGGCCGATCCGCCAGTTTGCAAGATCACCGATTACGGCAAGTATCTTTACCAGGCCAACAAGAAGGCCCACGAGCAGCGCAAGAGCAGCCGTGGCTCGCAATTAAAGGAAGTCAAGTTTCGGCCCGCCACCGCGGAACACGACTATCAGGTTCGCAAGAATCAGATTATCCGGTTCCTCGGCGAGGGCCACAAAGTCCGCGCGATGATTTTCCATCGCGGGCGCGAAATGGCGCACCAGGAAGTGGGCCGCGCCAAGATGAATCGCCTGCTTACCGAGATCGTCGAACACGGGCAGATCGAGACCATGCCGCGCATGGAAGGCAACGTCCTCGTGGCGCTGCTCGCACCGAAAAAAGGCGTGGGCGTGGCCAAGCCCGCGGGCCAGCCGTCTTCCAGCGCCCAGCAGTCGCAGTAACCGGCGCAATCAATCGCGCAACCGGAATTTTGTAGGGGCGCAGCATGCCGCGCCCGATTGGGCAACCAAGATTCAGATCAGGAGAGGATTTGCAGCAATGCCAAGAAACAGATCGAAACCAAAACTGAAATTGAAGACCCACCGTGGCGCCCGGAAGCGCTTCAAGTTCACGGCCAATGGCAAAATCAAACGTGGACACTCCGGCAAGCGCCACTTGATGGGTACTAAAGCGCCCGGCCGCATGCGCAAGCTCAAGAAGCTGACGCTCGTAAACAAGGCCGACGTGGCTAGCGTTAAGCAGATGCTTCCGTACGGATAAAGACTTTCTTTGAAACACGGGCACGGCAGCAAGTGCCCTGCGAAGAAAATGCGGAACGAAAGTTTCGCAACATCGTGCCAGGCAGCGCTTCACGGGTGCCGGCCGGCCGATAAGCGGTATGTAGGGTCGAACTTCAGTTCGACCTTCTTTGCTCGCCGCAAGGCGAGCACCGCAAACGCATCACCCCCGGAAACAAACCCGTTGCGTAACGCGTGTTTCTTCGCGTTCATGCAACCTGTTACGTTTCCCATTAGCATCGTGGCCGCTGTTTGCAGAAGGTTGGATTTTTTGTAGTGGCGAGTCTTTAGACCGTCCGAAGAAAATCCTCCCCTTCTCAACCTCCGGCCCCGGCAATTCGAAGGAGAAAAACCCCATGGCTCGCGTAAAACGCGGAACAAAGCGCCGTGCACGGCGCAAGAAGTACCTCAAACGCACTAAAGGCTTTTTCTTAACAAAGAGCAAGCTCTACCAATCGGCGCAAGAAGCCGCCAATCGCGCCGATCGCTATGCCAAGCGCGACCGCCGCGTCAAGAAACGCGAATATCGCAAACTCTGGATTCAGCGTGTCGGAGCCGCCGCGCGAAACAACGGCTTGACCTACGGCCAGTTGATCCACGGCCTCAAAGCTGCCGGCGTCGCGCTTGACCGCAAGGTCCTGGCGGATATCGCGGTGAAGGACGCGCCGGCGTTCACTTCGCTCGTAGCCACCGCCAAAGCCGCCGCCCCACCGCAAACCAAGAAAAAGGCGTCTTAGCTTTTATTGTAGCGCCGCCATCCTTCCGGCGACTTTCTCCCGTAGGGGCACGATAAATCGTGCCCTTGTGGTGTACTGTCTCAAGGTAAAATGACTCAAATCTTGAACAAAATAGACCAGCCCCTCACCCAACTAGGCTTGCCTTCTCCCGAGGCGGTCAAGCAACTTTTCGAGGATCTGCGCGCAGAATTTGAAAAAGAATTGGCTAATCATATCGAACCCAAGTTTCTGGAAGATCTGCGCGTGCGGTGGATCGGGCGAAGCGACCGTAGTGTCCGTCGAAGAGTTCTGGCTAATTGGCTCAAAGGTGAATCTCCTTTTCGTCAACAAGTAGGACAAAGTTTCCAGGAATTTCTGGCAGACGAAGGATTCGTGGTTAGGTTGTTGAAGGAGCGCCTCGCGATCTGGGAAGGAGTTCCTCACACCAGCCAAGATCAGTCGGCATACAGACCCGCAATTCCCAGCCAATACTCTCAAACTAGCGGAAATGTCTTAATCGACTTGCCGAGTGAACAAGCCATTCTCCCTCCGGACTTAGCTCTAATCCCGGAGGATCTCTCTCTCCCCGGTGTCATTCGCCCGGTCGGCTCGCATCACCTGATCCGCCAGGTCTTCCAGGAAATCGAGGACATCTTTTTCTCCATCGGCTTTTCCGTCGTCGAAGGCCCGGAAATCGAAACCCCCTACTACAATTTCGAAGCCCTCAACATCCCGGAATTCCATCCCGTGCGCGATGACATGGATACGTTCTATCTGGAATTGCCGAAAGGCGCTACAACGCCGCTCCTTCTTCGCACGCACACTTCGCCGATGCAAATCCGCACCATGGAAAAGCAAAAGTCCCCTGTGCGCGTCATTGTTCCCGGCAAGGTCTACCGCCGCGACAATCCCGATGCCACGCATTCCTTCGCCTTTCACCAGATCGAAGGCCTCGCCGTCGATGCCGACATTACCTTCTGCGATTTCACCGGTACCATCGAGTATTTCGTAAAAGAGTTTTTTGGCCCCAGTGTCAAGACACGGTTCCGGCCCAGTTATTTTCCGTTCACGGAACCGTCCGTCGAGTTCGACGTCTCCTGCCCCTTCTGCGGCGGAACTGGGACCGCTGCAAGCGGTGGCAGCTGTTCAAAATGCAAAGGCGCGGCGTGGATCGAACTCTTTGGCGCCGGCATGGTCGATCCCGCCGTCTACGGCTTCGTGAATTACGACGCGAAAAAAGTCAGCGGCTTCGCTTTCGGCATCGGCATCGACCGCCTTGCCATGCTGAGGTACGGCATCGACGATATCCAAGTCTTTTTCCAGAACGACGCGCGTTTCCTCCGCCAGTTTCCCTAGGAAGCCAGTGTAGGCGCCGGGCTTTAGCCCGACCCGCGAGATAGGAAGTTCCGGTTTTGTAGGGTCCGCCTTCTGAGGTGGACCGTGAAGGGCTCGATTAAACATCAATGAAGGTCGTCTACAACTGGCTGAAAGACTTCGTCGAGGTAACGGCCCCGCCGCAGGAGCTGGCCTCGCGCCTCGCGCTTTCCGGAACCAACATCGGCGGCGTCGAAAACGGTCCTCACGGCGCGGTGATCGAAGCCGAAGTCAGTTCGAATCGCCCCGATTGTCTCGGCCATCTGGGAATCGCGCGCGAAGTCGGCGCAATTTATAAGCTCCCGCTGAAACCGGTTTTGCCCAAACCCGCGGAAAGCACGGCAAAAGCCAGCGACGCGGTAAAAGTTGAAATTCAGACACCCGATCTCTGCGGCCGCTTCACCGCCCGCGTCATTCGAAACGTGAAGATCCAGCCTTCCCCCAAATGGCTGAAGGACCGCCTCGAAGCCTCCGGCGTCGCCTTCATCAGCAACGTGGTCGACGTTTCAAATTACGTGATGCTGGAATTGGGCCACGCGCTGCACGCCTTTGACTATGACAAAGTGCAGGATCACAAAATCATCGTCCGCAAGGCCAAGCCCGGCGAAAAAATCAAGACGCTTGATGGAATCGACCGTCAGCTTGATCCGAACATCTGCATGATTTCCGACGGTGACAGTTCGCGCGCCGTCGGTATCGGCGGAATCATGGGCGGCGCCGAAACGGAAATTTCCTTTTCCACCAAAAATGTCTTGATCGAGTGCGCCTGGTTCGAACCGATTGCCGTTCGCCGCGCCGCTCGTTTTCTGAAATTGCACACTGAAGCCTCCACGCGTTTTGGCCGTGGCGCCGATCCGGAAATGGCCGAGCTTGCTTCGCGCCGCGCCGCCGAACTGATTTTGCAGCTTGCTGGCGGTGAACTGCTTTCCGGCGTCGTGGATGTATACCCCGGAAAGCGCCCGCCGAAAAAAATCCGCGTGACGCGCGCGGAAATTCTTCGCGTCATGGGCGCCGACGTCCCTGACAAGGAAGTGGAATCCAGCCTGAGCGCTCTCGGATTTGCCCCCGTTCGAATCGACCAGAACCGCGGCGCGGAAGGTTCCATTCTCGCCGCTTGGGAATGCACCCAGCCCTCCTGGCGCGCCGAAGTCGAGCGAGAAATCGATCTCATCGAAGAAATTGCGCGCATCTACGGCCTCGATAAATTTCCGCCGCGTTTGCCTGCCGCGCGCCAGGGCGCAGCACGCCTCCCGCACCACGAAGCAGAAATGCGCCTGCGCGAGCGCCTCATCGGCCTCGGCTATCGCGAAATTTTGACGATTCCCCACGTCGCGGAAGAACGCGACGCGCTCTTTCGTCCGGAAGGCGTAGCGCCTGCGCGTCTTTCGAATCCACTTTCCGAAGAAGCAGGCGTCCTGCGTTCGAACGGCCTGGTAACCATGGCCGCCGCGCTCGAATGGAATCTGAATCACGGCCAGCGCAATGCGCACCTGTTCGAAATCGGCCGCCATTATCGACTGAACGGAAGCGAATCCGTCGAGACACGTGTGCTTACCCTTGGCGCAACAGGAGAAGCGCGTCAGAAAAATCTTTACGAGCCCTCGCGCGAGTCTTCCTTCGCGGACCTCAAAGGCGACCTCGACGCCATCGGCGCGCTGGCCGGCTCATTCGAATGGCACGACGGCGGCCCGGACTGGCTGCACCCCGCGAGCCGTGGCCGCGTGCAGCTCCATTCGAACGAAATCGGAGCCGCGGGCCAGCTCGCGCGCCGCGTCGCCGACAAGTTCAAATTCCGCCAAGATGTTTTTCTCGCGGAATTCGAACTCGATCCTTTCTGCGCCGCGGTTCGCGCCGCGAAGGAAGCACGGCGCTACGAGCCGTTGCCACGATTCCCCAGCGTCGAGCGGGATTTCTCGCTGCTCTTGCCGGATGGAACGCATTTCTCCAGCGTTGTGAATGCGATCCATGCGCTCAACATTTCAGAAATTTCCAATATCGAAGCATCCGATCTTTTTCGCGGCAAAAATGTTCCGGCGGGAAAATACTCGTTGCTCGTGCGCGTGACTTTTCAAAGCCGCGAAGCGACTTTGACCGACGCGCAAATCGGCGATTTCAGCGGCAGAATTGTCGCCGCCCTTGAAAAGAATCTTGGCGCGCAACTCCGCGCGCAATAGAAGCGATTCGAAATTTACACGCACGCACCGGCTTTGTTCGACCATTCCAATTGAATTCTGTAACCGCCGAGCGTCTGCGTTTTCCACGCGCAGATATCGCCGATCTCGCCGTTGTTGTCGTCGTACCACCCCAGCCCGGGCACCGGATCGGTGATGGCTTCGCAAAGTTCATGTGAGCTGGTGGAAGTGAGCGCGTCGGCGACGGTGAGGCCGCCGGTGCATCCGGAACATCCGGGGTAGGGCATGACCGCGTAGAAAATGTTGCTACTGGTGGAATCGTGATACCCGCAGAAATCCTGACAGGAAGCGCTGCCCCCCTGCACAACCGTCACACCCGGCGGGAGAAAAAAGAAATAGAGCGAATTCGGGCCGGGAGCGGGAAGATTTTTTGCGGAGATCTCCTGCTGCAAAAGTTGTTGAATCGCGCTGTCCTGCACGGAAGTTTTTGGAGCAGGCGAAGTCAGAGTTATCGTGCCCGTGCGTTTGCCGTGGCCGATCGTTTTTCCTGGGACGTTGTATTCTCCGAGCTGATCGATCAGTGGGCTCGTAAGAATGTAGTCGAAAAACAAATTCATGCTCGTGAGCAGCGCGTTTTGCGGCGCCTGGTTCCATTCTGCGCCCCAGAAAATTGTGAAAACTTCAACGGCGGCGAGCAGCGGCCCGCCACGGTAGGTAAGTTTTGGCGCGACTGCGGCGGCAACGCGATCGATCTCCGGGCGATGGAGTGGCACGACACGGATAGGGTGTTGCGGCACGGCCGCGGATTTCTTGGAACGAGCTTTGGTGGCCATGAGGCGCTCCTTGTACGGGCAGACGGATTCGAATCATGCGGACTGGAGACACAAACAGGCTGGAACTCCCACGGTACCGAACGGCGTGAAAAAAGTAAATGGGACTGCGAGCAAAAACTCATGTGGCGGACGGGATTTAATCGGGGAGCAGATGTGATATTGTGCCGGTAAGGACGCGCGGAGATTTCATGAGCGGGCCAGTGAAAGTGCAGATTTTCGGGCAGTCGTACTCCATCCAGGGAGAACTGGATGGGAAGTACGTGCAGAAGCTCGCGAAGTACGTCGACGAAAAGATGCACACGATCGCGGATGCGACGGCGACGGTGGACACACAGAAAGTCGCGGTGCTGGCGGCGCTGGCGATTGCCGACGAACTGCACAGCATGCAGCGCGATCGCAGCGACAGCGAAGAGTTGCTGCGCGAACAAACCGAGCGTTGCCTGACGCTCGTCGAGCGCGCGCTAAAAAAAAGCGCGTAGATTTCGCAAGTCGAATTCCGTACAAACAAAGAGAAATTTCACCCTCCGGTTGGCTGCGGTCGAAATCACGGCTGTGATTTGTGGTGATCATTTATTGGCTCCACTGTGTAGGAGTGCGGTCCCAGCGGTGGGGGCGGAATTTTGCGTGAAGGGGCGCGGGGAGAGGGCCTTTGTCGCTGGCGGCGAGATTGGCTTCGACGTTGCGAAGCTTGCGCATGCCGGGAATGATGGTGCTGACGTCGGAATTGTTGAGAATGAAGCGCAGGGCCATTTCCGGCAGCGTGGCGCCTGCGGGGACGAGGGGCTTGAGGGCGTCGGCGCGGGCGACGCTGGCTTTGAGGTTTTCCGGAACGAAGTAGGTGCTGCGCCAGTCGTCGGCGGGCCACTTGCTGTCGAGGGTGAGCGTGCCGGTGAGTGAGCCTTCATCGAACGGGACGCGGGCGATGACGGCGACATTTTTTTCGCGGCAGGCGGGGAAAAGCTGGTCTTCTGGATTTTGATCGAAGATGTTGTAGATGACCTGGACGGCGTTGACGAGGCCTGCGCGGACGGCGCGAATGCCGTTGGCGGATTCCCAGCGGTTGAGGCTGATGCCGATGGCGCGAACTTTGCCGCTGGCGCGAAGGTTTTCGATGGCGCGAGGCAGGCGGTCATCGTTGAGCCAGATGTCTTCCCAAGTGTGAAATTGGATGAGGTCGAGAGTGTCCACGCCGATATTTTTGAGGCTCTTGTCGACGTACTCGAAGATGTAGTCGGGTGGGTAGGAATCGTCGAGAGAGTATTCGGGTCGCGAGGGCCAGCGGCGATTTTTCGGAGGAACTTTTGTGGCGACGTAAAGTTTTTTGTCGGGGCCGCCGGCGGCAGAATTGTTTTTGTTGGCGCGCAGGATTTTTCCAAGAAGCTCCTCGCTGTGGCCGTTGCCGTAAGCCCAGGCGGTGTCGAAGAAATTGCACCCAAGATCCACGGCGCGCTGGAGGGCCGCGAGCGATTCGGCGTCGTCGGAGCCGGTCCAGCCGGCCATGCCCCACATGCCGTAGCCAATTTCACTGACGTTCCATCCGGAGCGGCCAAATTTGCGATAGCGCATGGTGTGCTCTCCTCTAGTGGAGGCACATTATACGTGGGAGTCGTGGGATCGTCGAAACGCCTGCACGTCTGAATGTCTGACCGTCGCGGTCCAGCATAGGGATTGTTGGGTGACACCCCGGCGGTTCCGAACGCTCAGGCCGGGAGAAGCGGTTCTCTCCGTAATTACATTTGGCGAATTGGTGTACGGAGCGGGGAAGAGTGCGCAACGCGGAGCCACTTTGGAACTCTTGCGGGAGCTGGCGCAAGTGCTTCCCGTGCAGGGATTGCCGGAGACGGCGGCAGAGTCGTATGGAACGATTCGCGCAGAGCTGGAGCGCAAAGGAGAAATGATCGGGAACAACGATTTGTGGATTGCTGCGCATGCCAAGGCGGCAGGCCTGGTGCTGGTGACGAATAATGAGAGAGAGTTCCGGCGGTACGGGGACTAAGAGTGCAGAACTGGACGATTTAGACAGCTACTGCATTTTGTTTTTGAAGAAATGGACGTTGGAATTCTTGCGAATGCCAGACCGTCGGGTGACAATCGACGGTGACCTTCCAGAGGTTACAGCCGAAAGTGGTGACGCAGCTGCCGGACACGGAAAAACGGGTGAAGACGTTTCCGGCGGAGTTGGCATTTTGCCGACCCTGGCGTAAATACCAGGCGCGGTTGCTGGAGCGGCTGGACGAATACCTGGCGGACGGCCGGCTGCACGTCGTTGCGGCGCCTGGGTCGGGAAAGCCCGGAGGGCCGAAGGTTGCTGTTGAGAGCTCGGATTCATTCTCTTGCGGCCGCATTCCAGAAACGGGCAGAGCGGCTGAGTTGCTGGAAATAAGGATCGAAGTTCTACGTGTTCTGGGACGGGGGCAGGTTGGTGATGAATACACGACGACAATTCTTGGGACTCGCCGCATGTTCAGCGGCCGGTGCATTGGTGTCGCCGAGGCTAAAGACTGTTCTCGCGGCAGATGTCGGGCCGAAAATGCAGTTTCCGGGGGCGGCGCGAGAGCGGATTGCGATTGCGTCTTATCCGTTTCGGGATTTCATTATGGGGCGCGATGAAAAGGCCGGGAGCGGCAGCAGCGGGAAAATGGAGTTGAAACTGTTCGCGGCGCATGTCAGCGCGAAATTCGGCATCAGGAAGATTGAACCTTGGAGCGAGCATTTCCTTTCGCTGGAGAAGGGGTACCTGGAGGAGCTGCGGGCGGCGGTGGCGAAGGTGGGCGGGGCGATCGTGAACATTGCGGTGGATGGGGAGCACAGTCCGTATGCGGCGGATGGGGCGGAGCGGGAACGGGCAGTGGCGTTCAGCAAGCAGTGGATTGATGCGGCGGTGGCGATCGGGTCACCGAGCGTGCGGACGAATCTGCCGCAGGCGAAGGATGCGAAGCCGGATGTGGAGCGGACGGCGGCGAGCCTGGTGCGCGTGGCGGAATATGGCGCAGCGAAGAACGTGGTGGTGAACCTGGAGAACGATAATCCCGTGAGCGAAGATCCGTTTTTCCTGGTGAAGGTGATTGAAAAGGTGAACAGCGCGTGGCTGCATGCGCTGCCGGATTTTGCGAATACGCTGGCGGCTTACGAAGAGGAGTACGCGTACCGGGGGATCGAAGAGATGTTTGGGCATGCGTACAACATTTCGCATGTGAAGGAAACGGAAGTGGGCGACGGGAAGGACAAGGTCGCGCACGTGGATCTGGCGAGGACGTTTGGGATTGCGAAACGGCATGGGTACAAAGGCTATTTTTCGATGGAGTGGGACAGTCCGGGTGATCCTTATGCGGGGACGGCGGGGTTGATTGAGAAGACGCTGAAGAACCTGGGGTGAGGGGAACGGAAAAAAACTTAACGCAGAGGACACAGAGGCGCAGAGTTCACGGAGAAGAGAAAAGAAGAAAACGTGGCGCTTGTTGGAGGAGCGGGACGGGGGTATGCTTTTTTCTGAATTTTGTGGGGAGAGGGGAACAACAATGAAAACACGTGCGAGTTTGATGGTGGCGGGGATAGCGATGCTGCTGGCGGCGGGACTTGCGGAGGCGCAGCAAGCGGCACCGGCAGCGAGCGCGCCGCCGGACATGACGCCGGTGGCGAATCCGGTGAGCAGTTTTGTGAAAGCGGGAGTGGCGCGTTACGAGAAGAACATGGTGGGAGCGGCCGAGGCGATGCCCGCGGAGAAATACAGCTTCAAGCCTTCGCCGGAGATGAATTCGTTTGGGCACCTGGTGATGCACATCACGCAATCGAATAATACGTTTTGCTCGAAGATCTCCGGACGGACGGCGCCGGATGTGAAGATCGCGGAAACCGATCCGAAGGACAAACTGGTGGCGGCGCTGAAGGATTCGTTCGCATTTTGCACGGCGGCGCTGGCGAATGTGGACGATTCGAAGCTAGGGGAACAATTCGTGCTGTTTGGCAACCGGCCGATTTCACGGGGAGGCGCGCTGGTGGCGCTGGGCGGCAGTTGGACGGATCACTATGCGACGGAAGCGATCTATTTGCGATTGAACGGGATTTTGCCGCCGACCGCGCAACCGGAAAAGAAGTAGCGGGGGTGCGGGGAGATAGAAGACCAGGAGCGGCTCGCCTCGCCTCGAGGCTCGGGACGGGCGGAAGGCGGGCCGTAAATGCGAATCGGTTGCGGTGAACTCTGAATGCGCACCGGCTAAAGCCTGTGCCACGAAGACCACAGGATTCGAAGGAAAGAAACACGGGTCTGAAGAACGCGCCACTACAACTTAGACCTGGAGGACGTCGCCGTCACGGGCTACGATTTCGTAGAGGACAGGGTTAACGAAGAAGCCGAGAAGCAGGCGCGACAAGAGACCCGCGACAACGACGATGGCGAATGGCTTTTGCGTGTCGCTGCCGACGCCGGTGGACATGGCGGCGGGGAGAAGGCCGAGGCAGGCAACGAGCGCGGTCATCATGATGGGGCGGAGGCGGAGGAGCGAAGCACCGAGGGTAGCTTCGCGTACAGATTTGCCTTCAAGGCGCAGCTTGTTGATGTAGCTGACGAGAATGACAGCGGTTTCCACGGAGACGCCGAGGAGAGCGAGCAGGCCCAGGATGCTGGAGACGCTCCAGGGAGTGTGGGTGAGCTTAAGGGCGATGAGCGCGCCGACGGGCTCGGTCAATATCACGCCGAGGGCAATGGTGATGGGGAATTTGAAATTGCCGTAAAGAGCGAAAAGGATCATGAATATGAGGAGAAGAGCGAGCGGGCCAATAATGACGAACTGCGATTCGGCTTCGAGCAACTCGCTGTACTCGCCGCCCCAATCGAGCGTGTAGCCCTCGGGAAGTTTCACGGATTTAGCGACGGCGGCCTGTCCCTCATTGACAACACCCTTCAGGTTGCGCCCCTCAATCGAAAACTGGATGCCGATGTAGCGCGAATTGTTTTCGCGGTAGATGAAGGAAGCCCCTGTGCTTTCCTTAATGGTGGCGAGCTCGGAGAGAGGAATTTGCTGTCCAGCAGGGGCGGGAACGAGAATATTGCCAATTTCCCTGGTGCTGGAACGATACTGCGGCTCCATACGAACGACGAGATCAAAGAGTTTTTCGCCCTGGATGACTTGCGTGGCGGCCTGGCCGCCGATAGCGGTTTGCACGACGGCTTCGACGTCGGCAACGTTGATGCCATAACGCGCGATTTTCTGGCGGTCGGCCTCGACGAGCAGGCTGGGCTGGCCGAGTTCGCGGACGACAGTGAGCTCGGAAAAGCCTTCGGTCCTGGCAAGAACGTTTTTGATTTCGACGGCTTTTTTCTGGAGGACCTCGAGATCGGGGCCGAAGATTTTGACGGCGAGGGCGCTTTTGAGGCCGGTGAGAGCTTCGTCGACGGCGTCTTCGGCGGGCTGAGTGTAGTTGAAGATCACCCCGGGGTAGGCTTCCAGTTTTTTCTGCAAATCGGCAATGAGCTCTTCCTTGGAATGGATGGAGCCCTTCTTCCAGGCGCCATCCCCGTAAGGTTTCAAGCCGACATAAAACTCACAGTTGAAGAAACCGGTGGGATCGGTGCCGTCGTCGTTGCGGCCGAGTTCGGAACCCACGACCGTGACTTGCGGATATTTGGAGAGCAGGTCGCGAATTTTCGGGGCGAACTTGCTCGACTCTTCGAAAGAGATGGTATAGGGCATGGTGGCGCGGACCCACAAAGCGCCTTCGTCCAAATGGGGCAGGAATTCGCCGCCGATCAACGGGATGAGGAGGAGCGTGGAGGCAAAGATAAGGGTGCCGACGAATAGCGTCATTTTGGGATGATTGAGGCACCACTCGAGGCGTGTGGCGTAACCGTCGCGAACCCATTCGAAGATACGATTTGGTTTTTCCTGAACGCCTTTCTTGAACCAGTAGGAAGCGAGAACCGGGACAACAGTAAGGGTGAGGACCAACGCGCCGATGAGCGCAAAGGCCATGGTGTCCGCCATGGGGTGGAAAAGTTTTCCGGCGGGACCGGTGAGAGCATAGATCGGAAGGTATCCGGCAATGATGACGGCGACGGAATAAAAAATAGGGCGGTCAACGTCGCGAGCGGCTATGAGAATGACTTCGTTGAGTTTGTAATTCTGGCCGTGGCGCAGGCTGAGCTCGCGATAGATGTTTTCGACCATGACGATGGTGCCGTCAATGATGATGCCGAAATCGATGGCGCCGATGGAGAGGAGATTGGCAGCTTCACCGGTGAGGTGAAGAAAGATGAAGGCGAAAAGCAGAGCCAGGGGGACGGTGAGGGCGGTGATGACGGCGGCGCGCACGCTGACGAGGAAAAAGATGAGGACGATGAGAACGAGCACCATGCCGCGAATGAGGTTCCATTCGACGGTGTCGGTAGTGACGCGTACAAGATCGCTGCGGTCGTAGAAGGGACGAATCTTGACGTCCGGGGGAAGAACGTTGCGATTGAGTTCTTCGGTCTTTTTCTCAACACCTTGCAGAACGGTTTGCGGTTGTTCCCCACGGCGCATGAGGATGATGCCTTCGACGGCGTCGTCGTTTTTTTGAGTGGCGGTCTGAAACCCGAAAATGCCAAGACGCGGCGCATGGCCGATCTCGACGTGACCAACATCTTTGACACGGATGGGAACGCCATTGTTACTGCCGACCACGACTTCGCCGATGTCCTCGGTGTTTTTGAGGAGGCCAAGGCCGCGGACGTAGTAAAACTGGCCGCCCTGGGAGTAGAAGCCGCCGCCGGTGTTGGCATTGTTGGCAGTGAGAGCGTTGAGTACCTGCACGACGGGGAGGTGATAGTTGTAGAGGCGCGCGGGGTCCAACAGGACCTGATACTCCATGGTGGGCCCGCCGAGGCCGGAATCGTCAGCGACGCCCGGGACGCTGCGATAGGCGCGCGCAATGATCCAGTTATGGTAGGTCTTCAATTCCTGGGTAGAACGGTCGGGGCTTTCCAGAACGTAGCGATAGACGAGGCCGCTGGGACTGAAAAGAGGCGCCATGCTAGGCGTGACGCCGGTGGGGAGTGAGGCGTCTCCGATGCGCTGGAACACGACCTGCCGGGCGAAGTAGGGATCGACACTCTCGTCAAAAGTGAGGCGAAGGTCGGAGAGTCCGTAGAGAGAGATGGAGCGCATGACCTGAAGATGTGGTGTGCCGTTCATGGCCAGTTCGAGCGGGAGAGTGGTGAGGCGCTCGACTTCTTCGGCGGCGTGGCCGGGCCACTGGGTGATGAGCTCGACCATGGGAGGAGAAAGATCAGGATAGGCGTCCACGGGCATGCGCTGGAAGGAAACGGCGCCGGCAATGATGATGAGCACGGTGACCATCATCACCAGAAAGCGCTGCTGGAGAGCGAATTGGACGACGCGATGGATCATGGCGGTCTCTTGGCCGAGTTTCCCCTTAGTGCTGCAAAGAATTCTTGAATTGGAGGAAGAGGCTGCCGTCGCCGACGACGCGCTCGCCTTCCTTCAAGCCATCCGTGACTTGGGTGTGGCCGCCTAGACTTTCACCGACCTTAACTTGACGGCGAGCGAATTGATTGGAGCCGGACTGAACGTAAACGAACGGCTCGTTCTCGGTGTCACGGAGAACGGCGGCATCAGGAATGAGGAGGGCGTCGCGAATGGCACCGGCCTGCACAGAGGCAACGACATACATGTCTTTCTTGAGTTTTTTCCCGGGATTATTGGTGACGATGCGCGCCTGCAGGGTGCGCGTGTTGGGATCGAGTGCCGATCCGATGTAAGAAATTTTTCCGTGAAAAACATCCGCATAAGAATCGGTCGTAATCTCCACGGAATCGCCGGCATGCACGTACGCCATATCGCTCTGGTAGATGTTGACGAGGACCCAGACGGTGCTCATGTCGGAAATGGTAAAAATCTGTGTTGCGCCCGCCAAGAGCAGCTGGCCGGGACCGACGAGACGCTCGACAACATCGCCGCCGACCGGAGCGATTACGGGAATTTGAGAAGTCGTCTTCGGAGGGAGCTTCATTACGGCTTCCGGATCTTTCAGGCCGAGTGCACGCAGGAGGTCCTCACTGGATTGCATGTCAGCCTGCGCCTGGATGCGGCCGGATTCGGCTTGCTGCAGGTCGGCCTCGGCGATGGCGCCGTGAGAGTAGAGGTCCTGCGCGCGGTTATAGACCTTTTCAGCAAGAAAAAATGCATCACGGGCTTTGATGTAAGCAGAGCGCGCCGCGGAATAGTCTGGACTGTTCACCGTTAGCAACGGTTGACCCGCATGCACGGTCTCGCCGGGTGCGACCAGGATTTGGTTGACGGGCCCCCCGATGGCGCTGAAAACCGGGGTGGTCTTGAAAGCGTTATAGGTGGCGTTACCAGTGAGGCGCAGGACGCGGGGGAGCTTCGTTTTCTCCACGGTCACAACCTGGATATGAGCCATCTGATCCTGCGGAACGGTGAAGAGCGAAGCAGTGTCCGCTTTGGACTCCGTTCCAGAATACGAGGTCATTTTGGATTCAGAGTCCCCCGGGCCAGAGCCGCAGCCGGCGAAGACCACCATGACTGTGAAAGCGGCGAACGAAAAAATAGCTGAAGGTAAGAAAGTTTTTCTCATGGCAGAGTCCTCGTTCCCACGGCCTGGCGCATCTGTTCGAGCGCGGTCATATAACTGGCAAGGGCCTGCCGATAGGCCAGCTGATTGGCGCGATAGGTGCGTTCGGAATCGAGATAATCGAGCAGGCTGGCGGCGCCGCGTTTGTAAGCGTATTCGCTGATGTCGCGGGATTGCCTAGCCATATCGACGTAGCCACCGCGATAAAGCTGGACGATTTGCTCGTTGCTGCGAAGCGCCTCGTAGGCGTCAACGACATCGCTGAGAACCTGCTGGGAGGATTCACTGGCAAGTTCCTGAGATTGCGTGATGACATAGCGAGTACGGGCGATCTCACCCTGGTTGCGGTCGAAGAAAGGGAGCTGGATGTTGAAGAAGAATGCGCCGGTATTCGTGGCGGCGACGTGGGAGTAGCTGAAGCTGGCACCGAGGTCGCGCTTGCCATTGGCTTCGGCGAGCGCCTCCTGGCTGCGGGCGGCGACGAGGTTTTGCTGCGCGGCGCGGAGATCGGGGCGAGTGCGCAGCGCCAGGGCCTTCAAATCGTCGAGACCGGCGTGGACGGCCAGATAGTCGAGGTCGCCTTCGACATCATAATTATCCGGAACAGATTCGAAGCCGAGGAACTGGCGGAGGCCGGTGAGCGCCTGGGCTTTGGCGAGTTTTGCAGTAAAGACATCGCTCTGGAATTGCAGCAACTGCAATTTGATCTTGAGAAGATCTCCTTCGCTCATGTCGCCGGCTTTGTAGCGTGTCTCGCTGATGTCCACGGTCTTCTGAAAGCTGTCGAGATCCTGCTGATTGAAATCGATGGTGGATTGCGCGAGAAGGACGGCGACGAATTGTTGCGAAACGTTGAAGACGAGCTGGCGCTCGTTGTCGGCGACGGTAGAAGTGGTGGCTGCGGTTTGATCCTTAGCGGCTTGCAAGCGGTGCTGGCGCTTTTTGCCGCGTTCGAAGGTGTAGCCGATGCCGAGGTCAAACTGCGCCTGGTTATCAATGTAGTCGGCGGTGAACTTACTGGGCTCGAAGATGGGCAGAAACTGGGCATCCCAGGAGAGGACGGGGTTGGGGCGCAGATTGGCGGTAATCTCCTGGGCCTGATTTTGCAGGATGGTGGTGCGCGCGGCCAGCAGAGTGTGGTTGTGCTCCAGTGCCAGGCGAATGGCCTCCTCAATGGAGATTTTCGCTGCCGGGGTCTGCGGCGAGGCGGCGCTCGGTCTGGGTGCCGGGGCCGAAGGAGGCTGCTGTGCTACCGAGAAAGCCGGCGCGGCCAGAAGGGCCATGACCCACAGAAATAGTTTTCTCATGGTGATAATCCTTACGCGTCCCCCCAAAGGGGACAGCTAACAATCGGAAACAAACCAGGGAGAACGGAGTTAGTTAAAGCGCGGGAGGCGCGCGCGGAGAGGTAGCGAGCGGAGCGGCAGAACCCAGCGAAACAAGCAACAGAGGCAGTTCGAGGCGGTTGACGAACGGAACAACGGCGATGCTTGGCGACTGCGTGGCGACAGCAGAGCCCACGGTGGAGCAGATCGGGCAGATGTGCGAAGCCGAAGGCGTGGCCGTCAGATCGGCGCAGAAGTGGAACTGCGCCCCGAGGAAGACCATCCCGAGGAGCAACGCCAAGATACGAATCTGCTGTGTCTTGCCGAGCATGTAGGTACTAAGACGAAGTTTAGGATGAAATGGTTGCGGGGTCAAGGAAGACGCGCGTAACTGTGTTGCTTTTAAGGGGCCGGGCCTCGACCTGATGCGAGCGAGGTGCTATGCGTCGGGGGGAGTAGTTGCCGGCGCCTTTAGGAGGACGGTGCCGCTGATTCATATATCAGGCGGATTGCGGAATGGACGGAATAAAAAGCACGGATGCTTTTAGGCGTAGCACATCCTCAGGGCGTGTTCTTGTGAAAGACTTTGCGGCGAATATCGGGCCAGAATTCTTTCAATTCGTTGGAAAGACCATCCCAAAGGATCAGAAACCCAAACGTGGAAGCGTTCCGCGCCGCAGTGCGATCTTCCGGCGGATGGTAAACGTTGGAGATTGCGGCCGCTACGGCGTTACCGAGTGACTCCGAAATGTTAAACCGGTCGTGCCCTGAATCTGTGCGCGTGACGAACAACCGGTTGACCCCATGATAGGCCCGGCGCACGAAGCTACCTTTTCCCATCTGGTAGTAGCGAGGATCCTCATGCAGCAAACTCGGGAAAATAGCGGTGGTCATATACGTGCCGATACTGTTGTCGGCAAATGATTCCCCATAGCGTTTCCCGTAGGCTCCCCAGCCCTGTCCCCAGGACTGTGGATTATTTTTTGCCTGGGCTATGCCAGCGAGCGCACCGTTGAACGGAAAGGCGGCCCAGTCGAACACGCTCGCGGTTGCAAGCCGAAACTTTTGTCCGGAAGTGAGCGGTGGAAGATACTGAGTGGTTTCGACCGTCCCGTAATTCGGCAGTACTTCAAAGATGCGATCATTTACGGTGCCGGTTTCTTTCTCCAGCTTGCTCTTCCCAATCTGACCATCAGACGTCTTTTTGTCCTGATCGTCTTTCCTCTCATTTGTCTTGTCCGTCTGAGACCCGGCTGGAGTGGGCGTAGGCGGCTGTTGCGCCGACGTCGTTGGGACTAGGAACGCTAAAGCAATAAAGATTCGTAGAAACAAATGGTTCGGCCTCCCAATTGTACGATCCACTCAGAACTCCAATTCTCTCATGAGAACGGGCATGCAAAAAAATGGGCAGACCGAGTTTCCAGAAAGCCATGTTTGCTACTTAGATTCACCCCCCCCTCAATAATGGTTTGATTCAGGTTTCCGTTTTTGGCTTCCAGGCAGGCGGCACCGTACACCGGCGTTCCTTTGGGAGTGCACCTCGAAGGCGCTCTTCCTCCGTTTTGAAAGGGACCATGCCAGCGTCTCTTCGAATGAGCGGCTGGCTACTTCCGGGCAAGGTAGGTTTTCGCTTCGGCCAGCTCCGGGCGATCGGCGCCCGGCAAGCAAATCGAGGCGAGCTGCGTGTAGAACGATTGCGCCACCGTGGCGTCCCCAGAGGCCTGGGCTGCGCGGGCAGCACCAAGGAGTCCGTCGAAGCGATTCGGCGCGTTCTTGATGTCCGTCTTGTATTCAGCAAGGGCTTCATTGGAGCGCTTGAGTTCCAAGAGCATGTCGGCGAGCATTTCGCGGGCGGGAATGCCGACGGATTCGCCACCGTCTTTGTCCTGATGATCGGCGGCGGCGCGAAGCTCTTGAAGAGCTTCATCCACTTTTCCCTTGGCGAAGGCCAGCCAGGCCTCCGATTCGCGGAGATCGGAGGCCTTCTCCGTGGAGACGGTGTAGCCGTTTTTCTTCGCGCGCTTTTCACGGTCGGCGACGAGTTCGGTGAGTACCTTTACGTCCGCTTCCGCGCCGGGCACATCGCCGCTCCGTGCGGCCCCGATGGCGCGAGCCCAGTAGGTGGTGTCCTCCCAGTTTTTGTGTGTCGCGGCAACCGGCAAATTGGCGGCTTCCTTCCAGCGGTGCAACTCGAGAGCAGTTCGCGCGGCGAAATAGGCGCGATGTTCGGCCTTACTTTCGTCGCTGGCTCCTACCACGTGGTCCGTGTGCTCAATGACTTCGCGCGCTTTGGCTTCCTGGCCGCTCTGGAGGTAGGAGTAGCCTAGAAAATCCATGGCGTGGGTTTGATAGTGAGCTTCGGCCAGGTGCATTTCCGCGGCGTGAGCGCCAGAGGCGTCCGCGGCGATGTTCGAAGTGATGGAATCCTGCCAAAGCCCGAGGCGCACGAAAATGTGCGCGGGCATGTGCAAGGCGTGCGCGGAGTCTGGAGCGATAGCAGCGTAGCGTCGTGCAGCTACAAGGCCTTGCGCCGCGAACTCCGGCTTATCCGTTGCGTGAATCAGGTAATGCGCGACGCCGGGATGATCCGGGTGTGACTGCAGCAGCGGATCGAGAATGGCGATGGCTTTTTGCAGATTCGCGGTGGTGTCAACATCTTCATCGGCAAGGGAGACGAGAGAGAGCGCATAGAAGGCGCTGATGTTCACGTCGCCGGGAAATTGAGCGTGCAACTGCGCGAGCGCCGAGGAGTAGGCCCGGGTTCGGTCGGCGTGGGACAGCTTGGATTTTTTCTGAAAGAAAGCGGAGGCGGCGTTGATGAAGCCCTGTTCCTGGGCGTTCGCGGAGTGAAGCTGCTGCGCCTTTTCGATGTCCTTGCGGCCTTCTTTGAGAGTCTTATCGTCCGGAAAATCCCAGAGTTGATGGTAGAGCGCCATGGCCTCGCCCCAATGCGCGATGGCGCATTTCGGGTCGCGAGCCGCAGCATCAGCAAAGGTCTTCTCGGACTCCGTGTATTGAAAGGAGTGCAGGAGCGCGAGGCCTTTTTCGAGCATGGGTTGCACTTCGACGCCGCAACTTGTGGGGAATTCGACTTTACCGAGTTGGTCGGAGGGAGAGGCGCCGACGGGTGCGTGCGCTCGGGCGGCCAAGGGGATAAGGATGATGACAGAGTGGACGAGAATAAAGGTTAAGCTTCGGTGCAGGCGCATAGTCCCTCTCCCAACTACTGATGGCAATTCTACCTCTGGCGGTGGAGTTTGCAGGAAATAATCCATCTCATGAAGGCCGAGAAAAGCAGGGCGGGGTTGGACGCCGCTTTGGCACGTTGGATACAATGAGGACGGAGCGGTACTTCGAAGCAGGTGCGGTAGCGAAAGCTGTTTGAACCAATGACGAATCTCTGAGGTGCTGCGGATAGACAGCCCGTGTGCACGGCCTGTCCCGCTGGCGGGTCTCTTCGGGAGGAATGAAGAAGACACGCGAACGGGGCAGGAAAGCCTAACGGTTGGCTCGTGGCGCCCTACTATTTCAGAGGTTCACGGCCTAGCTACCCACGGCCAAGCAGCCCGCTCCTTTTTTGTATTGCGGCGCGAAAGAGGGCATGCGCGAACTTTTTGTAGGAGACATCGTGGGGTCGCCGGGACGGCAGATCGTGCGCGATCGGCTGGCGGACATTGTTGCCCAGAGGCAGGTCGACCTGGTGATCGCCAACGGCGAGAATTCGGCGTCGGGATTCGGGATTACGCCGCGGCTGGCGGAAGAGCTCCTGAAGATGGGAATCGACGTGCTTACCGGCGGAAATCACAGTTGGGATCGCAAGGAGATTCTGGAGTACATGCCGCACGAGCCGCGGCTGCTGCGGCCGGCAAACTTTCCGGACGGCAATCCGGGCAGCGGGCTCTACGTTGGAACGGCAAAGAACGGCGTGAAATATGCGGTGCTCAATCTGCAAGGCCGCGTGTTTCTGACGCCAATCGATGATCCATTTCGCAAAGCGGACAGCGAGCTGGCGAAAATCCCGGCGGACGTGGCATTTGTGTTCGTGGACATGCACGCGGAAACGACCAGCGAGAAAATCGCCATGGGCCGGTATCTCGACGGACGCGTTACTGCTGTAGTTGGTACGCACACCCACGTGGCGACGGCCGACGAGCAAATTCTGGCGCAGGGCACTGCTTACATCACGGATGTTGGGATGACCGGACCACACGGTGGAGTCATCGGCATGGACGGGAACGGCATCATTGCAAAATTTCTGAACGGATTGCCCGCGCGATTCGAGGTCGCTTCCGGCGATGTGCAGATGAACTGCGTGCTGGTCGAAACCGACGACGACGGTCCGCGCAACGCCGCGGGCCGGCTGCGCGCGCGCTCTATCGAACGGCTGCGCTTCCGTATTGATTAGATTGCACGACAACTGCCTGCAACGCAGGGCAACCTGCGCACGTCCATAGTAATCTTAGGATTCAGCTATAAAGGTGGGTCTACGAGTGAAAATTCTTGCGGTGATGTGTCTGCTGGCGTGTGTGGCGGGGAGCGTCCTGGCTCAGGAGGAAGGCGAGCTCACGGCCACGCGCCGCATTCTTCCAAGCATTGGCCCCGGATTGCGGACAGTGAAGCGCGGGCCAGACGGGCGTCTGTACGTGCTGGCTTCGCCCTCGCCGGGTCTGGTTGTTTTTGACGCCGCGGGCAAACAAATCCTTTCCATCGGAGAACTCGCGGCGGCTCCTTTGGCGGCGAAGGGTAGTCGTGCGCTCATCACGTTCGCGGAGGATTGCGACGCCGATGCAGAAGGGAAGATCTACGTGGCGGACCGCGGCGCAAACCTGGTCCAAGTTTTCTCGCCCGACGGCGCGCTGCTGCGCTCCATACCGGTGAAAAATCCGATTTCCGTGGCGGCTCTTCCCGAAGGGGAAGTGGCCGTCGGAACGCTGCGGGAGCAGCACCTGGTGATGGTGTTCGATAAGAATGGCCGTGACGTGCGGGAGTTCGGCGATCCGGAGCCGCTTACGGAGCGCGAGGACTTAAACCGGTACCTGAACATCGGGGAGCTGGCGACCGATGCCCAAGGGCATCTTTACTATGCGTTCGTTTATATGCCCGAACCAACCGTGCGGCAATATGACCGGGTCGGGTACGCCGGGCAGGACGTTCAATACACGGCACTGGAGGCCTGGCCGGCGGCGCAGGCGGCGCGCAAGGAGATCGAGCGGCAGGAACGACGTGGCGAACCGCCTACGCTAAAACCCATCCTTACGGCCATGGGTGTCGATCGCACAAACGGAGAAATCTGGATGGCGCTGCACAACACCCTCCTGCATTTTGACAAGGAAGGAAACCGGCGCGCGAGCTATCAGCTTTACACGCCGGAAGGAGCGCGGCTGGAAGTAAACACAATCCTAGTGGAGAAAGACCACCTAATTATGGGAAACGATCCGCTAGGCATCTATGAATTCGACCGGCCGGCCAAAAAAACTCCACAATAAAGGGACTTTTCCTCAGGCAAGATGGCGTGAATTTCGTGTAAGAATTGTTCTTTACCAGAATATTTAGTTGAATATGCCGCGAAAATGAGTGATGCGGCGGCCACTTGCACAATTTTTGTGCTTGTGGAAAAACTGTGTATGGCGTGTGAAAGGCAGTGAACCCCTTCGCACACTTTTCGCTTGCCCCCTACGCGCCAATCAGAGACAATCCCGCGCTGACTCATAGCGGCGGCACGTGGGCCGGCAAGTTCAGACGGGCAGCGCGCGGAGCGACAGGGGCAAAGCGCAACGTTCCGGCGCGGGCAAGAATCCCTAAGCCTGCAGAAAGATGCAAGTAAATCTGCTTTCCACAGCTTTTGCACATCTGTGGAAATAGCATGGGATTTTCTTTTCTCCTCCGATGACAACAGCAACTCAACCTGGGCGCGAGCGTGAAGGAGCCAACTCCTGGGACAAATTTCTTGATCGGGTGAAGTCGCGGGTCAGCATCAACACGTACACGACCTGGTTCCAGCCCACGCGCTTGAACCGCGCCGATGGGGAAACTCTTTTTGTACAGATTCCCAGCGCGGTGTTCCGGCAGGTGCTGACGCGGACCTACGGCGATATCGTCAAAGCCGTCTTTCATGAGCTCGGCACGCCGAACATGAAGGTACAGTACGTCTGCACTGAGGAAGAGCCCGTCCAGGCCGCTCCGGTGGTATCCAGCGTGAAGCAGGCGAAACTGGATTTTGAGAGCAGCGACCACCAACTGAACACGCGCTATACGTTCGATACATTCGTTGTTGGCAAGTCCAACGAATTCGCGCATGCCGCAGCGCGGGCGGTAGCGGAACAGCCTTCCAAGGCTTACAACCCGTTGTTTCTGTACGGCGGCGTGGGCATGGGCAAGACGCATTTGATGCACGCCATTGGTCACACGATCAAGAAGCGGAATCCCGCGATGCGGCTCAGTTACGTGAGCGCTGAAAAATTCACCATCGAAGTGATCAATTCGCTGCGTTTTGACCGCATGATCAGCTTCCGTGACCGCTTTCACACCGTAGACGTGCTGCTGGTGGACGATATTCAGTTCATCGCCGGGAAAGAACGGACGCAAGAAGAATTCTTTCATACGTTCAACGCACTTTACGAGCAGCAGAAGCAGATTGTGATTTCGTCGGATTGCCTGCCGAAGGAGATCAATTCGATTGAGGAGCGACTGCGCTCGCGGTTCGAATGGGGATTGATCGCGGACATCCAGCCGCCGGACCTCGAGACCAAGATTGCGATTTTGCAGAAGAAGGCGGAGAACGATCGCTTCAGCCTGCCGGATGACGTCGCCGAATACATAGCGCGGGCGATCAAATCCAACGTGCGCGAGCTGGAAGGCGCGCTGACGCGGTTGATGGCCTACGCTTCGCTGACGGGGGTTTCCGTTTCTCTGGCGACGGCACAACAGGTGCTGCGGAATATCATCGCTTCCCAGGAAAAGCGCGTCACCATCGACCTCATTCAAAAGCGGGTGAGCGAGCACTTCAATTTGCGCGAGCAGGACCTGAAAGTCCGCAGCAACACGCGCGCAATCGCTTTTCCGCGGCAAGTCGCGATGTACATCGTCAAGCAGTTGACGACAGCATCGCTTCCCGAGATTGGCCGCCAATTCGGCGGGAAGCATCACACGACCGTGCTGCACTCGATCAACAAGATTGAAGAGTTGCGCCGGTCGGATAAAGATTTAAATCGCACAATTACCCGTTTGATGGACGCCTTGCAGTAATTTCCCCCTACTCGATCACGTTTCAGTTGTCCGATTTGATTTCAACCCAGGCGATCCCGAGTGCGCATGCGCACATTTCGATAAATTGCTTGTCCACAATTGCGCCAAATCTTACAAAGACGAGCACTCGCAGCAATCAAATGTTGTGGAGATGAATTGGAAAAAGTGTGGAGAAGGTATTGAATAACACGGACGATTTACTCAGTCGAGAGCTGGAACACTGAAGAAGGACCACGTTTTCCACTGTTCCCACAAAACGCCACTTGGCAATCATTCCCGCATGTACCCTGCGCTGCGACGGTTGCCACGCTTTCCACAGTTCCACAGCACTCATCACAACAACAAGCTTTATAGAGTTTTAATTTTAGAAAAGCACTTGCTGTGATGTTTGTGCTTGTGAATATGGGAGTGAATTTAAACACGGGTGATGCAGGCGAGTGCTTGAAGCCATCTCTTATCTATTTCCACAGCGGGAAATGCGTTGCAGACTTTATACTTTGTCCAAAAGCGAGTACAGTACGACTGCCGTGGAATTGAGGCGAGATAGGGCGCTGGCCCCCGCCCTGGTTGAGGAAACGTCAAAATGACCGCACCTGGAACGGCACGCGAGGAACATCAATCGATGGAATTCAGCGTCACAAAGTCCGCGCTGTTGAATGAACTCTCGACGACGCAGGGTGTTGTCGAGCGCAAGACTACTATTCCTATTTTGTCGAATCTTCTGGTCGAGGCCAAGGGAAGTCATCTGACGATTACCGCGACAGATCTTGAATTGAGCATTCGCACGTCTTGCGAGGCCAAGATCAAGAAAGAGGGCGCTGGTACTATTCCCGCGAAGAAGTTGCTGGAGCTCGTCCGCTTACTGCCGGAAGGGGAGATCAAGGTCAAGCTTCTTGAGAATCATTGGGTGGAAGTCGTCAGCGACAAGAAGAAATACAAACTCGTGGGCATGGCGAAAGAAAATTTTCCTGCATTGCCGGCCATGCCGCACACACTGGTGAAAATTCCCGCTGCGATCCTGGAAAACCTCATCGGCAAAACGAAATTTGCCATTTCCATGGAAGAGTCGCGCTACACGCTGAACGGCGGGATGCTAATCCTCAAGCCAGATACGCTGGCGATGGTGGCAACGGACGGCCATCGGCTAGCGCTTGCGGAAACTGATCACAAGCTAGCGGGTCTGAATGGCGAAGTGAGAGTGCTGGTCCCCAAGAAGGCCATGGATGAAGTTGAAAAACTATCCAGCGCCGCAGGCTCCGACGCGCATATCGAATTTGCGAAAGACGAAAGCCATCTCTTTTTCCAGGTGGGCCACCGGTTGCTGATTTCACGCATTCTCACCGGACAATTTCCGAACTACGAAGCGGTCCTGCCACGCGACAACAACAAAAGCGTGGTCATTGAACGCAGCGAGTTGAGCGATTCGGTCCGCCGAGTTTCCCAGCTTGCAGATCAACGCTCGCACGCGGTGAAACTAGCGGTTTCCAAAGAAGGCATCGAAATTTCCGCTTCGAGCCCGGAGTACGGCGAAGCGAAAGAAAATATCGAGAAGGAATACAAGGGCGATCCCATCGCCATCGGTTTCAATTCCAGTTACATGCTGGATTTTCTTGCCGCCGCGGCCGATGGCCCGATCAGCATCGAGCTGAAAGACGAACAGTCCGCTGGCCAGATGCGGCCGCTCGCCGACGAGTCCTACCGTTACCGCTACATTATCATGCCCATGCGCATCTGAGTGGTGAAAGCAAAGAAAATCCCAATGCAATCCGCACGGTTTGAAAGGCCTTGTTTTTTTGAATTCGGAATTCACCACCACTTCTAACTTAATGTAAACAATAGGTTTATTTCCAAGCGAAGACTCTTCTCGTCCTTGAGAAAACCTTTCAAATCGGGTACACTTTTTGGGTTGTTGATTCGCAGTTTGGTTTCCTCCAGATAGGCCCGTGTTGGTCAGAATTAGGGCACGCCGACCACACGGGAACGGCGCATCAAGCAGGCTCTGCGCCAGGAGCTTCGCGCCGGAATCGCTTGGAGAAAACTAAGTCTTCGCCACGTCTCGCTGCGCGAGATGGGATGGAGCAGGAACCCTACGAGTTCCGTTCGCTTGCGAACGGAATCAAAGGGTAAGGCGATACACGCGGTATACCTCGAACACGCCTTTCCTCGCTTCAAAAAAGTTTGCCAAGAGTTTCAAGCGCTTTCGCTCCACGTACCTCGCGGTACGTCTTGCTACAACGGATTTTTCCAGGGACGGCAGTCTGGGAGACGACATGGGTGATAAAGAAAACGCAGGCGGTACGCCGCAAGGCGGCCACAAGTACGATGCGAAGTCCATCAAAGTTCTCGGCGGACTGGAAGCTGTGCGACTGCGCCCTGCGATGTACATCGGTTCGACCGGCGAGATGGGTTTGCACCACCTGGTATGGGAAGTGGTGGACAACTCGGTCGATGAAGCCATGGCCGGCTACGCGGATGAGATCAACGTCACCGTGCATGCCGACGAGTCCGTGACCGTGGTCGACAACGGGCGCGGCATTCCCGTGGACATGCACGCTACGGAGAAACGTCCCGCTGCGGAAGTCGTCCTGACGGTATTGCATGCCGGAGGAAAGTTCGACAGCGATACTTATAAAGTTTCGGGCGGTCTGCATGGCGTGGGCGTTTCCGTGGTGAACGCGCTTTCCGACTGGCTGGAGCTGGAAATTTCACGCGATGGCGCGGTGTGGGAACAGACTTACGAAAAAGGCAAGCCCACCAATAAGCTGAAGCAGACCGGCAAGACGCGCAAGACCGGTACAAAAGTCACCTTCCATCCCGACCCGACGATATTTGACAAGACGGTCTACAGTTTTGACACCCTGTCGCAGCGTTTGCGCGAGCTGGCGTTCCTGAACAAGGGTTTGAAGATCACGCTGACTGACGAGCGCACGGAAAAGACCGCGGAATTCAAGTTCACCGGCGGGATCACGGAGTTCGTCAAGCATTTGAATCGCGGAAAAGCGACGCTTCACGATTCACCGGTGTACATCGAAGGGAAGCGCGGCGCCGTCGAAATCGAGATTGCGCTGCAGTACAACGATACGTATGGCGAAAACGTTTTTGCTTTCGCGAACACCATCAACACCGTGGATGGCGGGACGCACCTATCCGGCTTCCGTTCGGCGCTGACGCGCTCGATCAATAACTTCGCGTCTGCAGCCGGGATGTTGAAAGAACAGAAGGATGAGGTGACGATCACCGGCGATGACGTGCGTGAAGGATTGGTCGCCGTCGTGAGCGTGCGGCTGCCGCAGCCACAATTCGAAGGGCAGACCAAAGGCAAGCTGAACAGCGACATCAAGGGCGACGTCGAGCAGCTCGTCAACGAGAAGCTTGGCGAATGGTTTGACAAGCACTCGACCGTGGCGCGAAGAATTATTGGCAAGTGCATTGAAGCGGCTCGCGCCCGCGAAGCTGCGCGTAAAGCGCGCGAGTTGACGCGCCGCAAGTCAGCCATGGATTCGAGCGGCTTGCCTGGAAAACTCGCCGATTGCCAGGAGCGCGATCCCGCGCGGTGTGAGTTGTTTGTCGTTGAGGGTGAGTCGGCCGGTGGCTCGGCGAAGATGGGCCGCGACCGCAAGTACCAGGCGATCCTGCCGCTCAAAGGCAAAATCCTTAATGTCGAAAAGGCGCGTTACGACAAGATGCTGGGCCATGAGGAAATTCGCGCCATCATTACGGCGCTTGGAACCGGCATCGGCAAGGACGACTTCGACGCCAGCAAACTGCGCTATCACAAAATTATTCTGATGACCGACGCGGACGTAGACGGCAGCCACATCCGCACGCTGCTGCTGACATTTTTCTTCCGTCACATGAAGGAATTGATCGAGCGCGGGCACATCTACATCGCGCAACCGCCGCTGTACCGCGTGAAGCGTGGAAAGACCGAAAAATACATCCGCGACGACCGCGAATTTGCGCGCGAGCTTATGAAGCGCGCCACAGAAGATCACGTCGTAAAAGCCAAAGAGGGAGTGAATCTCGAAGGCGCGCGGCTGACTTCTTTTCTGCTGAATGTGCAGGAGTACGAGGCCGCCGCAGCGAAACTCGGCCGCCGCTTGCGCGAACACGCCCTCGTCGAACTGCTGGTAGAAAGCGGCCTCGAAAAGAAGACGGACTTTGAGGACAAAAAGGCGCTGGAAAAGCTACTAAAGCAACTGGAAAAGGCCAAGCTGGAGATCGAAGGCAAAATTGTCTTCGACGAAGAACACAGCCTCTATGAAATCCAGTTTGGCCCGCCGCACAGCCAGAAGATCAATTGGGCGGTGGCCTCCACTGCGGAATACAAGCGTTTGCGCGGACTGGCGAAGCAGATCGAGGAGTTCAACCATCCGCCGTTCACCGTGGCGCGCAATGGCGACAAGGTGACAAAAGAAAAAGCGACCGACGTTCTCAACTATGTCGTCGAAGACGCGAAAAAGGATTTTACTATCACCCGATTCAAGGGCTTGGGCGAAATGAACGCTGAACAACTCTGGGACACGACCATGAACGCGGACACGCGCACGCTCTTGCAAGTGAAGCTGGAAGATGCCGTGGCCGCCGAAGATATTTTCACGACGCTGATGGGCGAAAACGTCGAGGCGCGCCGCAAGTTCATCGAGGATAACGCCCTCGAAGTCGTGAACCTGGATATTTAGACAGTGTTTTATCAATTGGGATGGACGACATTGCCCGGGCTGCGGGGGTTGGCTTGCAGTGAGTTTCACGCGACGCCGACAAATTCACCTGATAACGAGCGTGGCGTGGCGATGGAGTTGGCGACAGAGTCAGAATGCGATGCGCTTTTGCGGCGGCTCGAAGAGTATTTTGCGGCTCGGCGGTTTACGAATACGGCAGAGGCCTTCGATACGGTGAAAGCGTATGTATTGGAGCGCGGTGCCAAGCGATAGGCGTTACAACAGCTCTAGAAATTCTTCGAGTTTGAGGCCACATTGTTTAAGTATGTCCGACAGAGTGCCTTTGGCCAGGTGGGGATGCATCGGGACAACGGTCTTAAAGACCTTGTCACCGGCGCGCCTTTCCAAGGAAACATGACTGCCCTTTTGACGCAACTCGCAGAATCCTGCGCGTCTCAATGCGCGAACGACACGCTCGCCAGAAACCTCGGCAGTTTGGGCACATCAATGCGACAGTTCGATCGCTTCGCCGAGGTTGGCACGAGCAGCTTCGACGTCTTTGCCCTGGGAGGTCACGTTCAGCTCCGGACATCGAGCCACGTACCATCCATCTTCTTTTGTGATGAGCGCTGAGAAGCGGTAGGTCATAAGCAAATGCTAGCGGAGGTATGGTAACTCGGCAAGGTTTGCAAGTTCAGTGTTTCGGGCCCGGACGGGGCCATACAGCGAGGGGAAATGGCGGACGAGACAAATACATCCATACTGCTTCCGATCGATATCGAAGCGGAGATGCGCAAGTCGTATCTCGACTACGCAATGAGCGTGATCATTGCGCGCGCGCTACCTGACGTGCGCGACGGCTTGAAGCCGGTGCAGCGCCGCATCCTCGTGGCCATGAACGACCTCGGGCTCGCTTCGAATCGCGGCTATCGCAAATGCGCCAAGATTTGCGGCGACACTTCCGGCAATTATCACCCGCATGGTGAAGCTGTCATCTACCCCGCGATGGTGCGTCTCGCGCAGGACTTTAACCTCCGTTACATGCTGGTGGACGGGCAGGGGAATTTCGGGTCCGTGGACGGCGATCCGCCGGCGGCCATGCGGTACACGGAGGCGCGGCTAGCAAAAATTTCAGAAGATATTCTCGCCGATCTCGAAAAAGAAACCGTCGACTTCATTCCGAACTTCGATCAGACGCGCGAAGAACCCGTAGTCCTTCCGTCGCGCATCCCAAATCTGCTCGTCAATGGCGCCAGCGGCATCGCCGTCGGCATGGCCACGAACATCCCACCGCACAATTTGCGCGAGATCGTGGACGCCGCCATTCTGCTGATCGAAAAACCCGATGCGACTTTGAAAGAAATCATGAAGATTGTGCCGGGCCCCGACTTTCCAACCGGGGCGTACATCGCGGGGCGCGACGGGATCGAAGCCGCTTACAAAACGGGTCGTGGCAGCTTCACCATGCGCGCGAAAGCGGCCATCGAAGAGACCACCAAAGACCGCGAAAGCATCATCATCACCGAAATTCCGTACCAGGTGAACAAAGCGCGGCTGATCGAGCGCATTGCCGAACTGGTGCAGACTAAAAAACTCGAAGGCATTTCCGACGTGCGCGACGAATCGTCGCGCGAGGGTATGCGCATCGTCATCGAGCTGAAACGCGGCGAGGAATCGCAGCTCATCCTCAACAATCTTTTCAAGTTCACGCAGATGCAGGAATCCTTCGGCATGATCCTGCTCTCCATCGTTGGCGGACAGCCGCGCGAGCTCGGTTTGATCGCGATGATCAAGCTTTTCATCGAGCACCGCATCGATGTCATACGCCGCCGGACGATTTTCGAGTTGAAGAAAGCCGAGCAGCGCGAACATATTTTGCTCGGCTATCAGATTGCCCTCGATCATCTCGACAACGTCATCCGCATTATCCGCGGCTCTTCCAGCCGCGTGGACGCCAGGGAAAACCTGTTCAAGTATTTCAGCGAACAGGACGTGACCATCACGGAGAACGGCAAATCGAAAAAAATAGAAGGCGTGAAGCTGGACAGTCGAAAGTACCGCGCGCAAGGAGCGCCGGAAATCGAAGCGGCGGGCCGCGGTAGCGGGCTCGGCCTCAGCTACGCGCAGATCGACGCCATCCTGGAACTGCAACTGCATCGTCTGACACAGCTCTCCATCGACGAAATCCTCAAGGAATTGAAGTCCATTCGCGAATTAATCGCCGAGTTGCGCGAGATTTTGGCGAGCGATAAGAAACTCAAGCAGGTCATCACCGCTGAACTGCGCGAGGTCCACAAAGCATATGGCGATGACCGCCGCACGCAAATCGTCGACAAGGTGGACGAGATCAAGCTCGAAGACCTGATTGCCGACACGGAGATGCTGATTACCGTCAGCCACGCCGGCTATATCAAGCGAACTGCAGCGGACACGTATCGTCACCAATCGCGCGGCGGAAAGGGCCGCATCGGCGCGAAAACAAAGGAAGAAGATTTCGTCGAGCATCTGTTCATCGCTTCAGCCCACAGCTATATCTTGCTGTTCACGTCGAAAGGCCGCGTTTATTGGCTCAAAGTGTACGAGCTGCCAGAAGCTGCGGCGGCCACGCGCGGGAAAGCGATCTCCAGCCTGGTGAAATTCCAAGAGGATGAAAAGCTCACCGCGCTGGTCGCAGCGCGCAACCTGGAAGAAGCGGACAAATTCGTCTTCATGGCCACGAAAAGCGGCACGGTTAAAAAATCCGCACTGACGGAATTCTCCAACCCTCGCTCGACGGGCATCATCGCCATCACCCTCGACGGTAAGGACGAATTGATCGGAGCGAAACTCACCGACGGCAAGAAAATGATCTTCCTGGCCAGCCACGAAGGCCAAGCGATTCTTTTCCGTGAAACGGAAGTGCGCCCCATGGGCCGCAACGCTGGTGGCGTGAACGGCATGGACCTCGACAAGGACGATTACGTCGTGAGCATGGATGCAGTCCAGCCGGACTTCGAGATCATCGCCAAGGAACACAAGACCACGACGCAGAATCTCGAAGAACTCGAGAACGAGCAAATCAAGGACTCACTGGTGACGTTGATGCTGACCGTGGCCGAGAAGGGCTTCGGCAAGCGCACACCGCTGGCCGAGTACCGCATTACCTCGCGCGGGGGCAAGGGCGTCGTCAATATGAAGACCACGGACCGCAACGGTTACGTCGTCGCCACGCTGCAAGTGACTGAAGAATCAGACGTGATGATCATCACACACAACGGCAAAGTCATTCGCGTCCACGCGAACGAGATTCGCGAGGCCGGCCGCTCGACCCAGGGCGTGCGTTTGCTGCGGCTCGAGGACGATGACTCCGTCGCCGCCGCCGCAGTTTTGCAGGAAGAGAATGAGGAAGAGAAGAAGTAATTCCGCAAGGCAGGAAAATAAGTTCGGGGCGCAAATCATCGTGCCCCTCTTCCGTTTCGGCCTGCGATACACTACCTGCCCATGAAAATGACACGCCGAATCTCTGCCTTTTCGCTGCTCGTTGCGCCGCTATTTTTTTCGGTTTTTGGCGGCTCAGCCCCCAAGCCCCCTGCTAAACACAAATACGTCGCTTTCGTCGGGACGTACACCACCAAAACAGAGAGCAAGGGAATCTACGCGCTCGAGTTTGACGCGGACACCGGGAAACTGACGCCAAGGGGCCTTGCGGCAGAGACACTGGACCCCTCGTGGGTGGCGGTGCACCCTAGCGGCAAATTCCTGTATGCCGCGAACGAAGCAGGCAAGGCGAGCACCCTCAGCGGCTTTGCGATTGATGCCCAGAGCGCCAAGCTAACGTTGGTTAAGCAACTTCCTGCAGTGGGCGAGGATCCATGCTATCTCTCGTTCGACCGCACGGGACGATTTCTACTTTCAGCCAACTACACCAGCGGTAACAGTGTTGCGTTTGAAATTCTGCCCAATGGAACCCCCGGCACGCATGCCGAATCGCCCAATTACGGTATGTCACCAAACGTGGGAAAGCTGGGCCCGAACAAAGAGCGGCAGGAAGCACAACACGCTCATTGGATACAGCCTTCTCAGGACAATCATTTTGTTTACGTTGCTGACTTGGGGCTGGATAGCATTCTGACATTTCGGTTCAATCCCGACGCGTGGAAAACCGGAAAGCCCATCCTGAGCTCGACGCCCAACGGCGACTTCTTCGACCCAGCGGCGGTTCTTGCTCCTGGGACCGGGCCGCGTCACGCTGTGTTTTCCAGTAGCGAGCGCTTCTTATATGTCTTGGGCGAACTGAAATCCACAGTAACCATCTTCGCCCACAATGGCGAGAAGTTTCGATCCGTTCAAGTTATATCGATGCTGCCGCCGGGGTTTTCAGGACGCAACGATGCTGCGGAGATCGCCATCCATTCCAGTGGGAAATTCCTGTACGCTTCGAATCGCGGCGAGGACACCATTGCCGTGTTTGCCATCGACCCGCAGAAAGGCACTTTGACGCATATCGAGAACGTGCCGACGCAAGGTAAAGAGCCACGGCATTTCGCGATCGATCCAACGGGACGTTACTTGTTGGCGGAAAATCAAAATTCAAACACGATTGTCGAATTTCGAATCGACACCGCCACCGGCAAGCTGACTCCCACAGACGAAGTCGTTCACGTGCCGTCGCCGGTATGCCTGGCGTTTCTTTCTGCAGATGGAGCGCACGTTCCCGTACCGCAAGAGTGAGTTTGCTGCGTTTAAAGTGAGTTAGAATCCCGCGTTCGCCAAAATAGAGGAGAAAGTAATGCGCCACAATTCCGGCCTGAGGATGGCCCTGTTCCTGTTCTACGCATTTGGTTCGGCTGCCGTGGCGCTGGCGGATGGTGAAACGGCTCCCGCGCGTGGCCCCAAACAGGAAGTCGACGAGGCCTACACCGCGAAGATTCAGAAGTACACGACGGCGCCCTATTTCACTTCGCCGCTCGTCAATTATCTCCCGGCTTCCAAGACCGTGCCGACTCCGGAGGCGGTTCTCGGCGACGTGGCCGGCGCACCCGGCGTGCTGCCTTACTCCAAAGATGTTTACAGGTACATGCGCCTGATCGAGAAAGCCAGCCCCCGAGTGAAGGTTTTTTCCATCGGCACGACCGAAGAAGGCCGCGAGATGATCGCCGTGGCCATCTCTTCGCCCGAAAATTTGAAGAATATCGATGAAAATCGCGCGCGGCTCGCCAAGCTGGCCGATCCCCGCACGATTAAACTGGATGATGCGGAGGCCGACAAGCTCGTCGCAGAAGCCGTGCCGGTCTACTACATCACTGGCACAATCCATTCGCCGGAAACCGGCGCGCCCACCGCGCTGATGGAGCTGGCATACCGACTCGCGGTGGACGAAAGCCCGTACATCCGCGAAATTCGCGACGGCATGATCACGCTGATTACTCCGGTCGTGGAAGTCGA
This sequence comes from Candidatus Acidiferrum sp., assembly GCA_036522195.1. Taxonomy (GTDB): domain Bacteria; phylum Acidobacteriota; class Terriglobia; order Acidiferrales; family UBA7541; genus Acidiferrum. The sequence goes on from DATDGF010000103.1 coordinate 33,180, forward strand.
TGGCCGCGACCGTATGGTGGACATCTACAGATGGCACCTTTCCCACCCAAAAGATTTTTATCCGCCGCTGATCTATTGGGGCAAGTACGTGGCGCACGACAACAATCGCGACGCCATGGGCGTCACGCTCAAGCTCACTGAAAATGTGCTGAACACCTATGTCGGCTGGAAGGCGCAGGTGCTCCACGATCTCCACGAGTCCGTGCCCTATCTCTATGACAATACCGTCGGCGACGGTCCGTACAATGCATGGGTCGATCCGATCCTTACGGACGAATGGCAGATGATCGGCTCGCGCAACGTGGCGGACATGACGAAATTCGGCATGCCCGGAGTTTTCGCCCACGGCGATTTTGACACCTGGTCGCCCGGCTATTTGATGTTCATCGCCGCGATGCACAACGGCATCAGCCGGCTCTATGAAACTTTCGGCAACGGCGGCGCGGACACGCAGGAGCGCACCCTCGATCCCGACGAGTATTCGCGCACCTGGTATCGGCAGAATCCGCCGCTTCCCAAGACGCTCTGGTCGCAGCGCGACAACAATAATTACGAGCAGACAGGCCTGCTGACTTCGCTTCACTATTTCAACGAGAACAAGCAGCTCTTCCTGAAGAATTTTTATCTGAAAGCCAAGCGCTCCGTGACCAAACCCTCTGCGGAAGGCCCTGCCGCGTATGTCTTTCCCGCCGATGACCCACGTCCCACATTGCAAGCGGAGCTGCTGCGCGTTTTGCAAAAGCAGGCAGTGGAAATCTCGCGCGCCAAATCGGCCTTCAAGGTAACGCTGCCGGCAAGGAAAGAACCCAAGTCCAAGAAGCAGCCGGATTCAAAAGAGAAAGCCGCTCCGCCCGCGCCAACGACGCGCGAGTTTCCCGCGGGCAGCTACATCATTCGAATGGACCAGCCCTACTCGAGAATCGCCGATGCGCTGCTCGATTATCAGTACTGGAGCCCCGAAGATCCCCAGAAATCGCCTTATGACGACACCGGGTGGACCTTTGGCGAACTTTTCGGCGTGCAAGTCACGCGCGTAACCGATCCGAAAGTTCTCGACGCCGCGATGGAACCGGTGAAGGGAGTTCACCCCGCCGGTGGCGTGAAAGGTGAGGGCACGGTCTTCGCGATCAACAATAATGCCGAGCCTGCGCTCGCCACGCTGCGTTACAAAATGAAAGACGTGGGCGTAGAAGCGGCCGAGGAGCCATTCGAATCGGGCGGGAAAAAATTCAACCGCGGCTCATTTGTAATTCACAACGCGAGCCGTGTTGATCTTGATCGCGCAGCAGCCGATCTGGGCTTGCAGGTCGTCGCACTCGGATCCACTCCCAGCGTGAAGACGCACCCCGTGCGCGCCGCACGTATCGCGTTTGTGCACACCTGGCTCAGCACGCAGACCGAAGGCTGGTGGCGGCTGGCGCTCGACGACCTCCATATTCCCTACGACTACATCAGCACGCAGACGATCGCGAAGATCGACGACCTCAATGCCAAGTACGACGTGATCCTGTTCCCCCCGGTCGGCTACTTCTCCTCGCCAACCGCCATCCTCAATGGCATGCCCATGGCCTGGGGCAATCCTCTGCCGTGGAAGAACACCCCGGAAACGCCGAACCTCGTCGGGAAGAACGATTCGACGGATGACATGCGCCCGGGCCTTGGCTGGGATGGCCTTGCCAAGTTGCAAGCCTTCGTCCAAAAGGGCGGCGTCTTGCTGACCGCAACGGATACTTCCCGCTTCGCCGCCGAGATTGGCCTCGTCACCGCCCTTAGCGCGCGCAACTCGGAGCGCATGAAGATCATCGGTTCCGTCGTCGGCACGCGCCTCGTGGACGGCGCCAGTCCCATCGCCTACGGGTACGGCGAGAAAGTCGCGGCCTTCTGCGACAATGGTCCCATCTTCTCTCTCAGCAGCATTGCTGGCGCGCGCGGCCGCCGCCGTCTCGGCACAGAATCAAAATCTCGCCCCACTGGACGCGGGACTCTCGACGATCCGGATTTCACCGTGGGCCGCCCCGGCGTTGAGCCACCCGAAGAACAATCGTCGGAGATCTGGGAAGCGCCGGCGGTCACCGATGAACAGCGACGCAACGGCTACCGCGTGATTCCTCCGGCCGACCGCGCCCGCGTGATCTTTCGCTATGCCGACACGAAGGAGTTGCTTGTTTCCGGTTTGATCGAAGGCGGCGATGAAATCGCGCAGCATCCCGCCGTCGTGGACGTGCCCTCCGGCGGCGGCCACATCGTGGTCTTCTCCATCAATCCGGTCTACCGCGGCGAGACGCGTGGCACCTACTCTATGGTGCTCAACACCATCCTCAACTTCGACAACCTGAACGCCGGCCGCAAGCTCGCCGAGAAATAGGAGATTCGTTGCAGGGAAGCAATTCTGGCTGGGTACAGGAACCCACTGGCAGTTTTGGCTGATTGGAGTACAATCCCGGCCATTATGGCTAAACGCAAAGCGAAAAGAGCAGCCTCCAGGCGCGTGGGCAAGAAAAAAGTTTCACGCAGGCCACATTCGCAAGGGAGCGGCAAGCTCCCTAAAGATGCCGTTACGCTGATCGTCTTGCTTCGCGCGCGCGATGGCCAGGAAACAATCCTCGAAGCGGAACTCGGCGCCCTTGTGGCACCCACCCGCAAAGAAGACGGCTGCCTGCGCTTCGATTTGCACCGCGCCGTTGAGGCGCCAGGTTCACTCCTGCTCCACGAAGTTTGGCTCAGCCGCGACGCCCACACCGAGCACACCCACACGCCCCATTTCCTCCGCTGGAACGCCCGCAAGGACGCACTCCTGGCCTCTCGCGACGCCACCTTCTGGACACAGGTAGTGTGAACCGTCGGACTTGTTGGCTAGGAGCCTGGCACAGCAAGGTAATATCCCGGGCGCGCGCGGACCTTCAGATTCTTCGCATCATTTCGAACAACGCGCACTCTGATTTCATGGTAACCCGTGACGTCCGCGTCGGTCGGCGTGTAGCTGATGCTGTACTGTGAGTGCAGCTCTCCGCCGATTTCATCAATGGCTCTTTCGATGGCGCGGTCCTTGAACGTGGCAACGTGAACTCCGCCGGTCGCCGTGGTGGCCACCTCCAGAACGTTCTCCTTAACCGCATCTTGGATGTGCTGCACCGCCCAAACGGCTGCCGCCATCAAGTCAATGTTGCCGTAGCGATTCGCTTCGGTATTGGGCGTTTGGGGGATGCCCGGCTGCGGCGGCATCGGATACGTCCCCGGCGGCGAGAGCTCTGGCCGAGTGTCTTTGGGCTTGGCTTGCAACTCCGCGCGCGTGGTGGAGAGTCCTACGCTGTAGATCGTCACATTTGCCAGCTGTGCTTGCCGCAGCACTTCGCCTAGCTTCGCGGAGCTTCCGTCGTCGGTCGCTTCGGCCAGGATCATCATCACGCGCCGCCGCCCCGGCTTGTCCGGAGTCGGCAGCGGCCGCGCCGTAAGCATTTCCACGCCGACAGCCATCGCATCGTAGAGCTTCGCGCCCGACGTGCCCTGACCTAGTCGCGCGATGGTGTGTTCGATCGCGTCGCTGTTTGTGGTGAAATCCTGCAGCTTGTCGACGGAATCGTTAAAAGCCACCACGGCGGCTTCGCCGTTCGGCGCCATCACCGTTTGCGTGAACAAAATCCCGGTTTTGTAGACCTCAGGGAGCAGTGCCGCGATACGCGAACTCGTCTCCACCAGGATCACCAAGGAAATGGGGTCGCCGCCCAGATCGAAGTGAGAGATCTTCTGCGTCGCACCGTTGTCGGTAACCTGAAAATCCCGCGCTTCCAGGTTGTGAACCATCTCGCCGCGGCTGTTGCGCACCGTCACTGGCGTGTTCACCAGGGAGACCCGCACTTTGACCAGGGGCATGTCCTTCGGGGCTGGCTGAAACTCAACGCCGGGCTTGGGGGCGAGTGGCCCTTGGGGAGCCTGTGCGAGGGCAGGGCCACAAGCCACGGCCAGCACGAACGGGAGCGCTATCCATATCCAAGCAATTCGCATCATTCCGAGCACCAGTTTGTATTGCCCAAAGCCCGCGCACCGGGAGTGTACTAGATTCGACGCATGTTCCACGGAAGGCGTTGCCGCGAGCCTCCCCGATTCCTACAATCAATGATTGCTCATACGGAGAAAAGCCCCATGCCTAACGGCAAAAGACCGAAGCCGCAACACGCACCGAAAGCGCCACACGAAGATCCCAGGTTTCTAAAGAGCACCCCTGCGCGCCCGATCCGCATTCTCGGCGAGTACATTCACCCGCTCGTGCAGCTGAAGCGCGAGGGGATTGGCGACACTGTGGTCATGTTCGGCTCCGCGCGCATCGAACCCCATGAAGTTGCGCACGCGCGGCTGACGCGCCTGAAAAATGAGAAAACCTCGAAGATGTCCGCGGCGAAACTGACCAAGCACCACGCCGCCCTGCGTCACGCGAAGAGCCTGCTAGAAATGTCCCGCTACTACGAAGAAGCGCGCCAGCTTTCGCACAAGCTGACCTCCTGGTCGCTCACCCTCGGCCCCCGGCCGCGCCGCTTCGTTGTTTGCTCCGGCGGTGGCCCGGGCATCATGGAAGCGGCGAACCGCGGCGCCTACGAAGCCGGTGGCAAGTCCATCGGCCTTTCGATCGAGCTTCCGCATGAACAGTTCGCAAATCCTTACATCAGCCCGGAGCTCAGCTTCAATTTCAAATACTTCTTCATGCGCAAACTCTGGTTCGCGCAAATCGCGAAGGCGCTCATCGTTTTTCCCGGCGGTTTTGGCACCATGGACGAGCTCTGGGAAATGCTCACACTCCTGCAAACCCATAAACTCCCCAAGCACAACATCATTCTCATTTACGGCCGCAAGTACTGGGATGAAGTCCTGAACTGGAAGGCCATGGTGCGCACGGGTACCATCAGCGAGGACGAATACAAGATGCTGCAGTTTGCCGATACCGTAGACGAAGCGTTCGACTATATCCGCGCCGGCCTCGAAAAGTACCACATGGGCGTAGACACCTTTTTGCAGGCCTACTGACGCGCTATTTTCCTGCTGTTTCAGATTGACGTTGCGCGGGTACCTCGATCGCTGGCCGCTTGCCCGAGAACGCGCACTCTTCATTCAAGAAAGCCTGCACAACCTTTTCCGCGCGTCCGTGTTTCACGAAGCAGGAAGAGGACGCAACCCTGCACCAGCCTGGAAGACGCCCTCAGGAGGATGTTATGCAACTGCATAAGCATCTGTTGAAATCCGTCTTCGGCAAGGCAGCGCTGGCGACCGCCGCGCTGGGTGGATTGATGCTCTTTGCCGGCACACCGAGCGCGAAGGCCAATGACTGGGATGATTGCAATCGGCGCGCCGCATATACCGATTGGCGTCTCCATGAATCGGTCGAGCGCTACGGTTACTACAGCTCGCAGGCGAACCACTGGCGTCATGAACAGCGCGAAGCGTACGAGCGGCTCGAGCGCGTGCGCCGTAATGAGTGGCGGAAACACGAGCGTCGCGAGCACCGCGGCGACCGGGATCGCGACTGACCCGCGCGAACAATTAGTCGAGGCAAAATAGAAAAGGGGAGCTTCGAATCGATTCGGAGCACCCCTTTTTTTCTTGTAGAACGAGAGGATTACAAAATTAGTTCGAAGTCACCAACTGCTCATCGGAAAAAACCGCTTCGAACCGCCGCGTTTCATCCTGATCGTGCAACATCACGATCGGAACGACACGCAACGATTGCTTGCACGAATGGCATTGCGTCACTTCGCCCTGCAAATCTTGCAGGAAGCCATCCGTGAAATGATACAAGGCACGCTCGCGCCGGGCATTTTTCTTGTCCCGCGCGCCGCAGTGCGGACAGATGAATTCCACCGTGTCCTGCTGCGGATCGCGGTCCAGAGCAGCCCAGCCCGTGCGGCGCACGCCTACCGTGACTACGTTACGCCGGTCCATCGGGATTGCCCTCCTTTGATCCACGTCCACATGTGATGAGATGCACAAGAATGGCACTCGGATACAGTCCTGTGTAAGTCATTAATACTGCGTGACTTAGCATCATTCTTGAGCTAAATTTCGCCCAGATGTTGGCAGGTGTGGTTCGATTTCACCCTCCAGGGAACTTGTCTCCACCCTTGGTGTCCAACGAAGTGAGGACGCGCGCTACCCCTCACATCCCTGCGAGCGCGGCGCCGGTTTTCTGGAGATTTAGAGCAACCTCCAGGGAGTCGGCGCCGCAAAACTCTGCAACTCTGTCTCGAAGCACCGCAGAGTCTTCCGCTCCTGCAGAAAACTTTGTGGAGGTGTGTGATGTCTCTCGAGCCCGAAAAAATTTCCGATGAAATATCCGAGAACGGTCTCGGTTCTTTATGTGGGTGTTTGGTCGATGGCGATCCGGAACAGCGCCGCCGCGAAATCCGCAATCGCCGTCGTTCCTTGGCGATCTCCATCGTCCTGCAGAGCGCGGTGCTGGCGGCGCTCATTCTCGTGCCGCTATTCGGCAAGACGGAACGCATTGCATTAGGAAAAGAATTCATTCCAATGGTCCCGTACGGCCACGGAAATACTCAGCCGCGCGGGATCAGAAGCTCCACCGCCTCCAGGCCAACCGTTCCTGATTCGCGCTTTATCTTTCATCCGCCGACCAATAGAACAGATCTTCACCCTACCGGAGAAGACAACACAACTGATACATTTGCTTTCGATCCAGAACCGAATCAGCCAGGCGACGGACCGAGCTGCGATTGGTGCGTGAATATTGGCGGGAAGAACAACGGCCCGCGTCCCCCGCAGCCCGTGGCGGAAACTCATCCAAGGCCGCAAATCGTTCACATGACAAGTCTTGATCCAGCGATGCTCATCCAACGCGTCGAGCCGGTTTATCCGCCACTGGCGAGACAAGTTCACCGCGAAGGCCGGGTAGAACTGCGGGCCATCATCGGAACGGACGGTAGTATTCAGTCCATGCAAGTTGTCAGCGGTGATCCGCTCCTGGTGCGTTCCGCGCTGGACGCAGTGCAGCAGTGGCACTACAAGCCCACAATCCTTAACGGTCAGCCCGTCGAGATCGACACCTACATCACCGTGATCTACACCATGCAACATTAAGGCTCGGCGAAGCAGGTCGGGTAAGTCGAAAAAGTGGGAGGGGTCACGTCTCGCGGCCCCTCAGCATAAAGTGGGCAACAGTACTTGTGATTCTGAGTTAAAGGAGCGGCTCGCCGGAATGCGGGACAATCGCATCGCGGGTGGCGTCGCGCAGACGAATCAATTCGTGCCAACCCGAACCCTCTTCGCTCGCGTTACCCGCCGTTCGCGGATAGATTGGCGGCAAAACGGTGATGGTCACATTGCCCGGCCGCGGCAAGTAAGTGCCGTCGCGTAAAATCTTCCGCGTTCCGGCAAGCGCAACGGGAATGATTGGGGCATCTGTGGCCACAGATGCCTTAAATGCTCCCAGTTGAAACGGCCGCACACCGTCTTCTTTCGTAAACGTTCCTTCCGGAAAAACAAAAACAGATTCCCCGTTGCGCAGAAGCTCCTCGATTTGCTGTGCCTGGCGCAGCCGAGAATCCGCATCGGTCCGGTCGAACTTGAGATGTCCCATTTGGTCCAGAAAGGTGCCGATGAAGGGCATTCGTCCCACTTCCATTTTCGAAACGAAGCGGTAGGGCACGCCAAGGCCCAGCATCAGCGGCAGCACATCGAAGTAACTGGTATGATTCGACGCATATATTTTTGCGCCCGGCGTCTCCATATATTCCTTGCCAACCACGGTTACCCGGCATCCGATCAGTACAAATAGACTCTTGAGCGCAGCGGAAGTGAAACGCCCCGCCGCGCGATGATCCTTGATGAACTGCACGATCGTCCAGCTCGGTATGATCCACAACAGGAACACCACGCCGAAATACAACCCGTAAAGGACCTCCAGCCCGCGCCTCGCGCCGGCGAGCACGTCCTGCGCGAGATCGCGCAACGTGCTTCCCGCACCCAGCCGCACAATCTGGAGCCACGCCGGCGCCTTGGATGCCGAGAGCGTCCCCGCTAGATATAACTGCTTCGTTTCTTCACGACGCAATTTTCCGCTCGATGTTTTCGGGATGCTGCCCGGCGGGATCAGCTCCACGCGATCCGGCGGCAGCCCCAATCCTGTCGACACCAGCTCCGTCACCGCGGCAGCAATTGCGCTACGCCGTCCCGTATCGCGTTCTCGCGTTTCCGCGACGACTACAAGCCTTTCCGTGCCTGCCGCGGCGTCCGACAATCCGAAGGCCACGATGCACCCCTTGCGGATTCCCTCGGCGTGCGCCGCCAGTTCTTCCACCTCATGCGGATACAAATTGCGCCCGCCCTTGATAATGATGTCCTTTACGCGACCCGTAACGTAGATTTCGCCATCGGCGCGGTACGCGCGGTCACCTGAATTCACCCAGGCGAATTCGCCCTCGCCGCTCGCGGGACCTAGCGGCAGCACAGCCTTCGTCGCCGCTGCGTTGTGGTAATAACCGGTTGTCGCTGATGGCCCGCGGAACCACAAAAATCCTTCTCTGCGATTCGGCAACTCCTTTCCGGCGTCATCTACGATGCGCACTTCATGTCTCGGTATCGGTCCCCCCGACGAAACAAACGCAATCGCCGTAGCATCATGCGGCTCGCACGGCACTGCCTGTCCTTGCAAAGCAAATGCTTCACGGTTCACGCGATCAATCAGCGGACCCCGCCCAAGCGGCGGCACCGTAACAGCCAGCGTCGCTTCCGCGAGTCCATATACGGGGAGCTGTGCTTCGCGTCGAAAGCCATAGCTCGCAAATCGATTCGCAAACCGCTCCAGGGTCTCCGGATTTACCGGCTCCGCGCCATTCAGCGCCGCGCGCCACGAACTAAGATCGATGCCCTGTATATCCTTGTCCGCAATCTTTCGGACACAAAGCTCATAAGCAAAATTCGGCGCAGCAGAGATTGTTCCGCGATGTTTGTGAAACGCCAGCAGCCACCGTTCCGGCCGCGTCAAAAAAGCCAGTGGTGACATCACCGCCAGCGGAATGCCGAAATGCAGCAGCGTCAACCAGGCGCCAATCAACCCCATGTCGTGGTACAGCGGAAGCCAGCTCACTCCCACGTCACCCGGCCCCAATTGCACGGCCTCGCCGACCGCCCTGATGTTCGCAAGCAAATTTGCATGCGTCAGCACCACACCTTTGGGATCGCCCGTTGACCCAGACGTGTATTGCAGCAGCGCGATGTCGCTACCCTTGCGCGCGCGGCTGCCAGTAAGGTGGAGCGGGAGCGCACCAGGCGAAGGTGGGGGAGCCTTGTCTGCGGCCTCAATCAGCTTTTCCGCATCGGCAACCGCCGAGAGCGAACGCACACGCGGTCGCAGCAGTTTCGCCACCACTTCCGCGCGGCGAAACGTCAGCAGCAGACAAACGCCCGCATTGTTCAAGATCGCCGATTGCCGCTCCGCGTACTCCTCGATGCGGTCTGCGCGAAACGGTGGGTAGATCGGCACGGGGATCGCTCCCGCAAGAAGAATCCCCGCATAAGAAATGAAAAACGCCCGCGAAGTCGGCAGCATCAATGCCACGCGCCCGCCTGCTGGCACGCCACGCCGCGCAAGCTCCGCCGCGCAACGCTGCGCCGCTGCGTACAACTCGCCAAAAGTCAGCGTGAAGCTGCGTTCCTCGGCCTCGGAGTCCTCTGTGATCAGCAGATGTGCGCGCTCGGCCTCGTGTACCGCGCGATGCCGCAGCACATCAATCAGCGTCTCCGCGGAAAATACTCCTGTGTCTGCGGCCTCGCGGTGCAGCTTCTGTGTGGTCACCGAAGCGCGAAGTGCGGATCCGGAGTCTGTGTCCTCCAATACTGTTCCCGGCGCATCGAGAATCGCCCGCGCCAGATCATCCGGCGTATTCGCTTCTGCGGCGACGCGGTCCGGCAAACGGATGCTGAACGCCGTCTCCAGCCGTGCCAGCAATTCCACGCGTTCCAGGCTGCCCAGTCCGAGTTCACGATCGAGTTGCGAACCCCCTCGGAGCAGCGGCAACGCTCCCTGGCTGCCCAGTTCAGACAACAATCCGCGAATCTCCTCAAGCACGCGCCCGCGCACTGCCGAACTATCGAGTTGTGTGATGGGTGTAGCCACTGGACTCACGAAGGGAGCGGTTCTCTTCAGCGCGAGGCTACCACGCGGCGTCGCTGAATTCCATATCCGGCCACGTTCGAATAAACGCCGCGGGCCTTAGGCGCTCTTTTTCTGGACTTGCGCCACAGTAAGGCCTTTCGGGAGCAACGTCGTGGAGAGGTCCACGCCGGAAAGATCCGCGCCCGTCAAATCCGTCTCGCGCAGAATCGCCACGCCCATATCCGCGCCGGAAAACTTTGCACCGTTCACATTGGCGAGCCGCAGATTCACGTTGCGCAGTTGCGCTCGCTCGAAATTCACGTTCGAAAGGTCGCAGCGGAAAAACTCCACCCCGCTGGCTTGCGCCTCCGACAGATTCGCACCCGGAAGAATCGCTTCCGTCATATCTGTGTTGCGCAGATCGGCCTTGCGCAGATTGGCGCCGGAAAGATCCGCACCCGGAAGCTTTGCTTTGCGCAGATCCGTCCCCTCGATATTGGCGTTACGAAGAATCGCCCCGCTCAAGTTTGCGCCGCTGAGGTCCGCCCCGGAGAGATCCCCACCCGTCAGGTCCGCCCGCGTCCCGCCGTCTTTTCCGCTGAAAAACAGCTCATGCGCCTCCAGAATCTGCGCCAGGGTCTTTCCGTTGTGCTTAATGCTCTTAGGTTTTCTCAATCCCATATTTGTCCGCCAGTCGTAAACCCCAGGCTACAGCTTACTGGAACTGGCCCGCGCACGGAACTCGATAAGAAATTTGGGCAGTAATCAGTTTCGACCCCTCGACGAGAGCACGCGTCGTTGCATGCTCCTGGCAGGGGCATGACGATGGAAGCCGCTGTTCTGGAAACTTTCACAAAGATAAAACTCTTAAAACCCTATAGGCCACGATCCTTAGCGCCCGAACAGCAAGACTGGCTGCGACTAATATGCGACCGGTTTTCAGACGCGTTGTCAGAAGAGAGGGAGAAATCAATTCCTTGGTTACCCCCTGAGATTCCTTTCTATTTTTCATTATTTTTCATGTATGGCAAAACGATGGCCGTTGAGGCAGTTCGGGACCACGACGAAGCCAAAATCTTTAAGGGCCTCGTCGCTCTTGCGGCCGAGAATCAGGTATTCGACTGGCGTGATTCACTGATGGTTCTGACGTTGCTTTATCACAGTGCAATCAAAATTGGAGCGGACGCACCAGATCTATACCGTCGGGTGGCAGCAATCTCAACTTCACAAACGGCGGACAGCTACTTACAATGCTTGGCTAGTACCCCGGAACAGCGAGACATTGTTAAATTTGGGTTCAAAGAAGGGACCGATTTAGACGGCAATTTTACCTATGTTGCAAAAATGATAGCGTCGTCGAAAACCCGTTCAAACCAAGCTTCTCTGCTTTGGAATGCGCTCGATACCGGGTAAGCAGACAAGCCGAGAACCGGCCTGCCACCAATCTTTCCAACTTAAATAATCGGGGTTGCACATTAAACAAAGAATCGTGCTTAGCTGGCGAATCACTCCTCCGTCCATCTCTCCGGCTTATGATAGTGTGAAGCCAATGGCCTCGGGTTGCCCGGATGGGTCGTGTGGCGTGAAGCTGTTCGCAAAACTCTTTTTTTTGATTCTACTTTGTCCCTTCATATCACTTGCAGCTACGGATGTTCCCCTCGTCCTTCAGCATGTCACGGTCATCGGCGGAACCGGCGGCGCGGCGAAGCCGGATCAAACCGTCATCATTTCCGGCGGCCACATCACCGCGATCGCTCCCGCCGGAAAAATCAAGCTCGACAAAGCCGCGACGGTCATCGATGCCCGCGGCAAATTCCTGATCCCCGGTTTGTGGGACATGCACGTGCACCTCGCCGGCATAAACGCCGACCCCGCCTGGAGCAAAGAAGTCTTGCTCCCCTTGCTCATCGCCAAAGGCATCACCGGCGTCCGCGACATGGGCGGCGATCTCGAGGTGCTTCTTTCCTGGAAGCGCGAAGTCGAGGCCGGATCGCTCCTCGGCCCGCATTTCTACGCTTCCGGTCCCTGGCTCGCCGCGGGTGGACGAAAAACCCCCGAGCAGTTTCCTGTCGCGAACGCCGAAGAAGCGCGCGGCGCCGTACGTGACCTGAAGCAGCGTGGCGCCGACTTCATCAAGATCATCTCCCTCCCGTCGCGCGAAGCCTTCTTTGCCGTCGCCGACGAAGCCAAAAAACAGAACATCTCCTTTGCCGGTCATCTCCCATTCGAAATCGGCGCCGTCGAAGCTTCGAATGCCGGCATGCGCAGCATCGAACATTTTCTTTACAGCGCCTTCGCACTTTCCTTCTCTTCGCAGGAAGAAGCGTTGCGCAAGCAACTGGTCGAAGCCGAGAAAAAAGGCGACTCCGAGGCCTGGGAAAGAATCGCGCACGAAGCCGACGCCACCTTCAGCGCGGAAAAAGCCGCTGCGCTGTTTCAAACGCTCAAGAAAAACAGCACCTGGGTTACTCCAACCATCGCTTCGCTCGACATCACTTCGCATCCCGATTCCTGGAAACTGGACGACCCCTATCTGGACTTCGTTCCCCCGTCGCTTGCCAAAGAGTGGCGCAGTTCTTTCAACGACGAGCAGATGAAACAACGCGCCGCATGGCTCGGTCGCCAGGCTGCCAACGATTGGAAATTGACCGGCCAATTGCACCGCGCAGGAGTCTCTCTGCTTGTCGGTTCTGATTCTCTCGATCCTTTTGTTTTTCCTGGCGACAGTCTGCATCGCGAGCTAGCCGAGTTTGTCCAAGCCGGGTACACGCCCCTGGAAGTAATCCAGGCGGCCACGCAAGGGGCCGCCAAATTTGTTGGCCGCGAAAACGAACTCGGCACAGTGGAACAGGGGAAAATCGCCGACCTGATCCTGCTCGATGCAAATCCTCTGGAAAATATCTCAAACACTCGTAAGATTCTTGCCGTGATTCGCAACGGCCAATATCTCAATCGGGCTGCCCTGGACGCGCTGCTTGTCAAGGCGAAGTCCGCAGCCGCGGCTGTGCCAGCAGAAAAATAATGCTTCGTCGTTCCTCATTTTCGCGCAAATATCACAGCGCCCTACTGCGCCGAACTCTCCCTTTTCTTTTGCTGTTTATCGCTGCCCTTGCTCCCGTCTCTTCTTTCACGCAGGAGCAATCCCGCGAAGACGAAATCATCGCCAATCTCGCCGGTGGCCGCGTCATCGTGGATGTCGCCAAGGACGTCATCATCTTTGCCGCGATCGATCAGCCCATCGAACGAAATTCCATTCCGCCTCGTGTGACGAATCTCGATTCCTCGCACATCGGCGTACTTTTTGGCGCTTCCGAGTGGCGCATTCCCGCCGATCCCAAACCCATTCGAATGGATCGCGATGTTCAACACATCGGCACGAGAGATCCGCGCTACGCACAGGCTCCCGGCGAAGCGGAACCCGACCTGGAGACCATCGGCGTCGCATTTCTCGAAAAACTCCGCCCGCTCGTTTCTCAACTCCACCACAAGCTCGATTTCGCTCCCGACGAACCGATCTTCCAGATGGTGATTATCGGTTTCGGTGCGAATTACTATGGTCCAGAAGTATGGGTCGTCGAATATCGCATCGAACAGGAGCAGATCGCCGCCCGCGGGGAATACTGGCAGACGCGCATTCTTCGCCCGCGCTTCACCCAGCTTTATCCCCCGGAAAAGCACGCCCCGCGAACCCTCGTCGAGAGCCGCTATCCGCCCGATTTGAAAGGCCCGACATTGGCCGAGCAGATTCAAGGCAACGAACCGGTTATCGTGAGTCTAGCCTCGAAAGATCCGCACTTTACCAAGGTGATCGAAAACTTCCATGGCGGCCAGGCTCAAAAGACCGTTGCACTGGACGCGGTCAATTTCATGCGAGCGGTGTTGCCCGTAATTGCCGGCAAAGCTCCTTATATCCTTGGCAAGATGAGTGAACAGGAAGGTTTTGATTGGATCGTTCCACCGGCGGAGCCCGTTGAAAAGGTCCCTGAAGACAAGAATCGACCGCCCGACGCGCCGACGCTGCGGCGTCCCCCCAAACCCTGATTGTCATGAAATCTTTTCAATCGTGTCGCCGCGCCGAATGATCCCGCCTTCGACAACCTGGCACAGCATCCCACGCCGTCCCCAGAGCTCTTTGCGCAGTCCCGGGCGGATTTTTTCCATCTGGTCGCAGGGCGTGCAGATTTCGCTGACTTCCAGCAGCGTTTTGCCCACACGAAGCTGCTGCCCGATAGCCAGGCTATTTACATTCAGCCCTGTTGTCGTGATGTTTTCCCGAAGGATCCCGGGCTGCAAATCCATGGCTTCCAAAGTCTCTTTGTCCACCAGCAGAACCTGCCGCTTTCTGCCCGGTCGCGCGTGCGCACATCCCTGCATGCCAAAGTCGTTCACCACTTGAGCTTCCTGCAGCTCTTCCATCGGCAAGAGCTTCTTGGGCGCCCGAAATAGACTGTGCACACTCGCCATGCTTTCAGTCTCCCGCAGCCTTCAGTTTCGTCGTATGCGCGCCGATGTCCTTCCGATAATGCATGCCCGCAAAATGGATGTGTGCTGCTGCGGCATAAGCCGCAGCGAGCGCGGCATCAAGCGATGGACCTGTCGCTGTCACGCCCAGAACGCGCCCTCCGTTTGTCACCACCGCGCCCCTGTCAAGCTTCGTTCCTGCATGGAGTAATTTCACACCAGGAATATTTGCCACACCGGTTAGTCCTTCAATTCGCTTTCCGCTCTCAAATCTCCCTGGATATCCCCCTGATGCAAGCACCACACAAACACTTGCTCCCGGTTTCCACCTTAGTTTCGAGATATCTAGCTTACCGACCGCGACATCGTTCAGCACCTCTGAAAGGTCAAAGTCCATCCTCGCTATGATTGCTTGCGTCTCCGGATCTCCAAGGCGGCAATTAAACTCCAAGACCTTCGGCCCCGATTTCGTGAGCATCAGCCCAACATAGAGGAATCCTTGATACCGGATGCCCTCCGCCGCCAGCCCGCGAAGCGTCGGCTCAACAATCTTGGCGACAACGGTTGCGCGCAATTTGTCCGGCAGCAAGTCATCGGTCGAGTACGCTCCCATGCCTCCCGTGTTCGGCCCTTCGTTGCCATCAAAAACCCGTTTGTGATCTCGCGTCGGTACCAGGGTCCCGTAACGCGCTCCATCCGTCAGAATGATGAACGAGAGTTCTTCTCCGTCGAGAGTTTCCTCCAGTAAAATGCGCATTCCACCCACGCCCAGTTCATTCTTCTGCATCACGCGCTGGATAAAATCTTCCGCCTCCGCGCGATTGGTCGCCAGAAAAACGCCTTTGCCGGCGCACAATCCATCCGCCTTAATCACCAGCGGCCAGCTGACATTCGAAAGCGCCGCATAGGCCGCCGTCGCGGAATCGAACGCGCCATACATCTTCGCCGTAGGAATCCCGTGCCGTTCCAAAAACTCCTTCGAAAAGATCTTGCTCCCTTCAAGTTGTGCAGCCAGCTTTGAAGGCCCCACAATCGCCCAATTCCGCTGGCGAAACGCATCCGTCAACCCATTCACCAGCGGCAACTCCGGTCCGACCACCGTAAGATCGGGTTGAACTTTCTCCGCGAACGCCACGACCGCAGCAACATCATTCGCATCAATGGCTATGCATTCCGCTTCCTCTGCGATCCCGCAATTCCCCGGCGTGCACCAGATTTTCTCCACCAGCGGGCTTTGCTTCAGTTTCCAAACCAGTGCGTGTTCTCGTCCGCCCCCGCCAATCACCAAAATCTTCATCCGCAGTACCTCATAAACACTCCTGTCGAACGATAGTCGCCGCCTTCCAACGTGTCAACTCGACTCCTCGTTGCAGCGTTCTTCAATAGCGGAACGTCAAACGCAGCCGCGCCACGTTTACCAGTTGACCCGCACTGTACTCTAGGACAGTTACCGCCAATCAGCCTGCTCCCTACACTCGAAAAAACTCAATTCTCTACTCCTATGCCAACGAAAGGGGCCTGACCATGCTCATTCCGCTGCGCCATGAAAACATGGAAGGCCGCCGCTGGCCGGTCATCACCTTCACGCTCATCGCGCTCAATATACTCATTTTCCTTGGAACCCACTGGAAAATGGAAGCACAAGAGCCCGAACGGGCCGAAGTGCGAACACACCTGATTCTCCTCGCCGGAATGCACCCCGAATTGAAAACCTCAGCGGAGGACGAGCGCTTTATCAGTGACGTTCAGGAAAAGGTTCCCGAAGAAGTTTGGAAGCAAATCGGCGACCCGAATCGAAAGAGTCAGGACGCGTGGGACGCGCGAATACGCCGAGTCAATGATCCGGCCGAACTCCAGGCAGAAATGGATTCACTCAGCCAGCGCTTTGCAGAAGAGGAGAAAGACTCGATCCTGGAAAATTATGCATTTGTCCCCGCACATCCGAAGCCCATTTCCTATCTAACCTCTATGTTTCTTCATACCGGTTGGCTTCACCTAATCGGGAACATGTGGTTTCTCTGGCTGGCGGGCTTCATTCTTGAAGATCGATGGGGACGTGTGATTTACACCATTTTCTATCTTCTTGCAGGAATTGCTGCCTCGCTCTTCCATGTCTTGTTCTATCACGGCAGCCTTGCTCCTGTCCTCGGAGCTTCCGGCGCAATCGCCGCACTGATGGGTGGCTTCCTGATTCGCTTTCCGAAACTGAAGATCGAGATGATGTGGTTCATGCTGATTTTCCGCGTTCGCTTCAAGGCCTACGCCTACTGGCTCCTCCCGATGTGGCTCTTCATGGAAATCTTTTATGGCAGCCTCGTCGGACAATCAACAGGTGTGGCGCATTGGGCCCATGTCGGAGGATTCATTTTCGGAGCTCTCGCCGCGGTAGTCATCCAGCGAACGGGACTGGAGCACCAAGCCAACGCAATTATCGAAGATAAAATCGGATGGACTGCCGATCCTGCGGTTGTTCAGGGAACCGAACTCTTGGTGAAGGGAAAGTTGGACGAAGCGATCGCTATCCTCCAAAAGCACGTCGTGGCAAAACCGGATGCCCTCGATGCCTATTCCATTTTGCGTCAACTCTATTGGCGCAAACAGGATCTTCCGGCGCACCTCGAAGCCACTATCAAAGTGTGCCAGCTGCATCTCAAAGCGCAGGATGCCGACGCTGCGTGGGAAGATTTTCAGGAGTACGGTAATGCGGGTGGAGATCGCATGCCGGCCACGACTTGGCTGGAACTGTGCCGAATGGCGGAGGGCCACCAGGACTTTCAACGTGCCGTGACTGAATACGAAAATCTCGCCAAAATTTATCCGACCGAAAAGCAGTCCTTACTGTCACTTCTTTCCGCCGGTCGCCTCTGTCTGAAGAAGCTCAACCGCCCCGCGGACGCCTTGAGCTTTTATAAAGCCGCCAAATCATCGAGAGTCCCGCATCTAGAATGGGATTCGAATATCCAGACTGGTATCCTGGACTCCGAAAAGCTTCTTGGAGCTTCCACAATTCCAGTCGAAAACGACTAACTTCTAAACGTGAGCGAGAGCTCCCGGCAGGTGGGACAATCCAAGTGTTATGTCGTTTGAATCTCGAAGTGTTCAGTGAGTGCGCCAAGAAATTTAAGTAAGATAAGGTAAACTTACCCATTCCCCACGGCGCGTATTGGAATCGTAACCGTTGAAGCTGTCTCAGATGAGGCCAGCATGTGGCATCGGCCGTCGAAAATCCCGCCCGGATCAATCACCATGCACGGCGCGTGAACTTCTCCGGTTACCACTCCCTTGGCTTCAATCTCTACTCGGCCCTTTGCGAAAATCACGCCGTCGAATCGTCCCGAAATCACCACGCGATTCCCTTCAATCTGTCCTTCGACTTTGGCGCCTTCGCCAAGCACCACGGTCTGATCCGAAATAATGTTGCCCTTCACATTTCCATCAATGCGAAATGTTCCAGTAACCGTCAGCGTCCCTTCCAGCGTTACGCCCCGATCGATGAATCCTGTCCACTCTTCACTGATGCCGTTCTTCGAAGCACTGGGCCACTTCCATGCCATAGCAATCCCCCCAATACACTTCTACTGTAGCCGTGTGCGCGAGCAAGTCAACGCAGCATTAAAGATGAGTTGTCGAATGAAACGACTGCACCGATGGACAGTTTTGCAGCGTCCGGGGGATCACAGCGTCACTTTATCAAGCGATCGTAAATGCCCATCAACTGCGCGTCATCGTAATACTCGAGCACCAGCTGCCCCGGCCGCATTTTGGTCTTCTGTCGCAAGAGCACCTTTGTCCCAAGATGCCGCTGAAGCTCTTCCAGCGCCGATTGAATATTCGCATCTACATGAATTTCAGCCGCGGCCTGATTATTCCGCGAGCGCCGCGATGCAAGGCGCTCAATCTGTCGGACCGTCAGCCCCCCACGCGCACCGCGTTGCGCATATCGCATCCTGAGCTGCAAATCCTGAACGGCAAGCAATGCCCGGCCATGGCCAGCAGTGAGTTTGCCTTCCTCAATCCAATTCTGGATCGTCGGCTCGAGCTTCAGCAAACGAATTGAATTCGCCACTGTTGCGCGATCCTTGCCTGTCCGCTCTGCCACGGCCTCTTGTGTAAGCTGAAATTCATCCATCAATCGTTCGAACGCGCGCGCCGCCTCAATCGCGTTCAAATCTTCGCGTTGGATGTTCTCCACCAGCGTCATTTCCAACGCGAGCTCGTCCGGAACCTCGCGGACGATTACCGATACCTTGCTTAATCCCGCCCGTTGCGCTGCTCGCCACCGGCGTTCTCCCGCAATGAGCTGAAAACGCGAACCGATCGGCCGCACAACCAACGGCTGAATGATCCCGCTCGCCTGAATAGAGCGTGCCAGTTCATCCAGCGATTCTTCTCGAAACCGCGTCCGCGGTTGGTAAGGGCTGGGCTCAACCAGGTCGATATCGACCTGCTGAGGCCCGGGATGCACGGCCTCCCGCGCCGGTGCAGCCGCTGCGCCGCTTGCAGTCGTCGCTTGTGGTTGAATGGCTGGAGCTTCGGGCTGAGCTCGCGGCTCAGGCTCCCGAATGAGCGCTCCTAGCCCCCGTCCCAGCGCGTTTCTCGGCATTGGCAATAACCTCCTGGGCGAGTTGCGTATAGCCCTCCGCCCCTTTGCTATGAATATCGTAGAAAATGATTGGTTTTCCAAAACTCGGCGCTTCTGCCAGCCGCACATTTCGGGGAATTACGCTCTGGAATACTTGCGTCCCAAAGAAACTGCGTAAATCCGTGGCTACCTGCCGGGAAAGCGTCGTCCGCTCATCATACATCGTTAACAGAATCCCCTCTATTTCTAGGTTCGGATTCAGCGTCCGCCGGATGCGCATCAACGTATCCAGCAGTTCCGACACACCCTCCAAGGCCAGGTACTCGCACTGTATGGGAATCAACACGGCATTGGCAGCTACTAAGGCATTCAGGGTCAACAGATCCAGGGCTGGAGGGCAATCCAGAATGATAAACCGATACTTATCCTGCAGCCCCTTTAGCGCAGTTTGCAGCTTGTATTCGCGATTTTCCGCACTTACGAGTTCGACTGCGGCCCCCGCAAGGTTTTTGTCGGCGGGGACGACATCTAACCCATCTACTTGTGACTTTTGGAGGATTTTGTCAAATAGCTCGTTCAAGATTAGTGAATGGTACAGTGTCCTGCGTGAAGGATCTTTCGGGAAGCCTATCGCTGCAGTCGAGTTTGCCTGGGAATCGCAGTCGATCAGAAGCGTAGGTTGATCAGCGGCAGCGAGGCAAGCGGCCAGGTTTACCGCGGTTGTAGTCTTTCCAACTCCACCCTTTTGGTTTGCAACCGCAATAATTCGAGTCAAACAGTCCCTCGCGAGCGAAAATTTAGCAAATACAGCCACGTGATGCAAGATGTTTCACGTGAAACATCTTTGCGCCAGTGGAAGTCTCGCCGGTTCCGCCAAAATGTTCCATGTGGAACATTGCCGTCCTAGCGCCGGCCGATCCTCACTCTGTTCCACGTGGAACAACCTCTTACCCATCCTTTTGCTTTCTCCCTTTCCGTGGGGTTTGCGCGCTGATGTGGTCAGCTCCCCTCCTCCAGAAACTTGGACATCCCCCACTCCCGTTGAGCAACTGTTCCACGTGGAACGCGTACGGTGTGATGGAGAAAGCGGTTGGGGCGAATTTCATGTTTTACTTGGAACATCGTCACGCAACACCACGCACGAGTCCCCGCAGATAGGCCCAAAGCAAGGAAGTTGACTACTCCTGGGTGCCTGCTGACATGACCTTGGCTCTAGGTCGTTGAGCCGACAGTTCAGGCCTTCCTGGCTCCTACAAGCAGGAGACGCCTCAACGAGTTAGGTACCGGGATCGGCTCCCGCCACTCCCAAGTCCGAATCTTTTGAATCTCCGGCAGGTCCCGGGCGCCGATCCAGAGGATAACCTGTTTCGCTGCAATCCGTTCCGAGCGAGCCCACTCTAGAAAGGGGGCAAACTCACCCAGCGCCCGAGAGCACACAAAATCGAGCGGCGCCACCTCCTCGCCGAGCTCCTCATAACGACCAACAAGCACTCTTGCCTCCGTAAGCTCAAGGTCTCGAACCACTTCTGCCAGAAATGTAGCCTTTTTGATGCTCGATTCGATCAGAAAAACCTGCAAATCCGGTCGCATGATCTTTAGGGGTAGCCCCGGAAACCCACCTCCTGAACCCACGTCGGCGAGCCGACCGTTTTCCACAGGAACGGCCCGCGCCGCATACATGGATTCGCAAAAATGACGATTCAGTATCTCCAGGGGGTCGCGGATCGCCGTCAAATTCATCTTCTCATTCCAGGTTAACAGAACCATCATATATTGCTGAATTTGAAGCACTTGTATGTCATTAGCCGATAGCTGAAACTCCGCGAGAGCTCTGCGAATGATCTCTGCGGATAGGGGGGCGGGGACTGGGGTTGTCATAACAGTAAACGATGTTCTCCTCGGATTCAGCTGACCGCTCGGTTAGTAACTGCTGTTTTTTCAGTTAGATACCGTGGACCCGCCACTCCTGCAACCACGTCCACCGCCGTATGCCAGAAAATCACCGGAACCAGACTATCATACGCCACCCGGCCACTTCCGAGCACCGTGCCGATCAGCATTGTGCTCACGAATCCACCACGGCCCTGGTACAGGTGAGCCAGTCCGAACAGGATGGAAGAAACCAGAATCGCCAGCCAGGCTGGCGATCCCAGGCGCGCTAGAACCGCCATGGCGAACCCACGATAAAGGAATTCTTCGCAAAGTCCGGCGGTGACTGCAAGTGCAAGAAACGGAAGCAGTTCCACGGTCGACTGCGGCAAAATACGTCCAGCGATGGCCTGTATTAGCCCCCGACTCTTGACCGGGATTCGCCCCATGCGCCTCAAATTTAGCCATTGAAGAGCTGCAATCGTCGCGGCCCCGACGATGGCCGCTGAAATAAGCCTGGTCGTGTTATGTATTGTCAGCCCCAGCTCCGCCGCCCTATAGTCATGGGCCCAGGCGCGCCACGTCACCACCCCGACTGCTAACCATTGGAACGCAATCGTCGAAGCGTAAAGCGCAATCCTCTCCACAGAGCTGACGTGCGGCATCGCGATTAAGTTCTTCAATCGCAACCGCCCGCGCCACGGAATAATCACGGCCAGCACAAAAAAAATCAGCGCGATGTCCCAGGACATCCGCCGATAAGAACACGTTCACGCTTTGCACGCAACCCGTTGCTGGCCTTCGCGAACCAGAATGTTACGAGCAATCCTCACCCGGCATCCTTATAATGCTATTTCGAGGGGTGAGACTTTGGCGGAACAGGTGAAGTTGACGTCCATGGCAAAGGCCGCGGGCTGCGCCGCGAAACTAAATCCGGCCACGCTGGACGCCGTGCTGCGCGGACTGCCGCGACAAACCGATCCAAACGTACTTGTTGGATTTGACACCAACGACGACGCCGGAATTTATTTACTGGGGGAGGGCCTCGCCCTCGTGCAAACCGTCGATTTCTTCACTCCGATTGTCGACGATCCGCACCTCTTCGGTCAGATCGCCGCGGCTAATGCGCTTAGCGATGTCTATGCCATGGGTGGCCGGCCGGTTTCTGCTCTCTCCATTGTCGGTTTTCCTGAAAAGGGCGACCCCGCCATCCTCGAGGAGATCATTCGTGGCGGCCTTTCGAAAATGAACGAAGCGAAGTGCAGCGTTATCGGCGGCCACTCCATTCGAAACGAAGACATGCTCTTCGGCTACGCCGTCACCGGTGTCATTAACCCGCATCGAGTTTGGCGAAATGTCGGCGCGCTCACGGGAGACATTTTGCTTTTCACCAAGCCGCTGGGCACAGGAGTCATCACCACGGCATTAAAAAAAGATCGAGCCACTCCCGAATCTCTCGCCGCCGCTGTCACCGCCATGACCGCTCTCAATCGCGATGCCGCCGCTGCCCTGCAGGAGATTGACGAAAAATCCGCCGGCGGGAGTCCCATCCACGCCGTCACAGACGTTACCGGCTTCAGCCTGTTGGGCCACGCCCGCGAAATGGCGCTCGGCGATCCAACTCATGGCATCGAATCCGTTTCGTTCGAAATCGATCACCGTGCCTTCGCTTATATTCCTGGCGCCGTCGAAGCCGCCCGCGAAGGCCACCTCTCCGGCGGCCTGAAGAATAACCGCGCTTTCATTGGCGATTGCGCTGTTTTCGAGGCCACCGTCCCCTCTGAATACCAAGACTTGCTCTTCGATCCCCAGACCTCCGGCGGCCTGCTCATCTCCATCGCACCTGAATCCGCCGACGCCGCAATCAGCGCCCTCGAGCGCCACCGCGTGTCCTCCCGCCGCGTCGGCCGCGTCTTCGCCAAGAAAAATCCGCTCATTCTTGTTCACTAAAATTCAGAATCCTGAAAAACATTCGATAAACTTCAACAATGGACACCATCACCCACGGCATCGCCGGCGCACTCATCGGAAAAGCCGTCTTTCAGGGCGAAGACATGTTCGCTTTGCGCCCGATGAACCGCGGCCGCATCATCACCTGGTCGTTGATGCTTGGCGCCATTTTTCCCGACTCTGACGTCTGCCGCGATTTTTTCTCCAGCGACAAACTTCTGATCATCACCTGGCACCGCAGCCTCACGCATTCACTCGTTCTTCTTCTACTCTGGGCTGTAATTCTCGCGGCCATCACACAAGCATTCGCCCGCTGGAGAAGATGGGAAGCGCCTTCCTTCGCGATGCTTACAGCGATCTACGCCGTGGGCCTTCTCAGCCACATTCTGCTCGACCTCGTCACCTCATTCGGCACCATGATCTGGTCGCCTTTGCAATGGTCCCGCCCCGCTTGGGATCTCATCTTCATCGTGGATTTCACGCTGACAGCACTTTTCCTCGTGCCGCAGTTGCTCGCCTGGGTCTATTCCCATCCCGAAAAAGTGAAATCGCGCGCCCTCGGAATGTGGCTGGTTTTTTTGCCAGCTCCTTTGCTCATCGCCAGAATTGGTGAAATTGTCGGCGCGCCGATTTCTGGACGAGTCATCTTGGGCGCCACACTTATTTTCACCGCGCTCTTTCTATTACCGGCACTCCAGGGCTGGGGCATCAAAATAAAGCATGACAACTGGAACCGCGCGGGATTTATTGCCTCCCTCGTCTACGTGGCACTCGCGCTTTTCGCGCATCACCTCGCGTTCGCGCGCATCCAGAAGTTTGCCGAAGTCGATCATCTGCAAGTCCAGTCCATCGGCGCGCTGCCGCTTCCCCCGTCTCTTTGGCATTGGGATGGCCTGGTCCGAACCCCGCGTGGCGTCTACGAGCTCCGCATGGATCTCGGTGAAAAATCCGCAAGCGAAACGGATCTGCTCGCGCACGAACATCATTACTACCCGGATGCCTATCCGAATTCCTACATCGACGCCGCCCGGCTGCTGCCGGAAGTCCAGAAAGTGATGTGGTTCTCGCGTTTCCCCGTCACACGCTTCCACAAAGAAGGCGACGTCGCAGTCGTGGAGATCTCCGACATCCGTTTCGTGCAGACGCGCCGCGACCGCCCCGCAGGTTTCACTTATCGCGTGCGCTTCGACATCAACGGAAATGTTCTGTCAAAGGGTTGGGCCGCCAGGTAGGACAGGCATTCCTGCCTGTCCTCATTTCTTATTCCGATTTCTTATTGCAATGAGGGAACTACCGAGCAGTTTTCTTATCCGCGGGATGAATAACCACCTGCCGCTCTTCACCCACGCCGATGCTTTCCGTTCGAACGCCAGTCATCTCTTTCAGCGCCAGATGCACAATCCGCCGCTCCCGCGATGACATGGGGTTCAGCTGAAACGGCTGCCGAGAACTTTGCACGCGCTCGGCAGCCACGCGCGCGGTCATCCGCAGCTCTTCAAAACGCAGCGCCCGGTAACCCGCGCTATCAACATGGATTTTCTCGTGATAACCCGGTTCCAGCCGCAGCGCCTTGAACGCCAGGTGCTCAAACGCCTTCAAAACTTCCGCGTTGTGCCCCAGCAAAACCTCCTTATCCCGCCCGTCGAGATCGGCAAGCACTTCCGCATCGCCCTCCACACCGGCCGTACCGGGAGCAACAGCACGCACGCTCACCTTTAGTTCGAGTGCGGAAGCGCGCACAATGCTCTCCAGAAAGCTCTTCAGAGCCTCGGCCGTTGCCTGCCGGTCCAGTTTGCCATCGCGGATGAGTTCTTGGGTCATTATGGCGTTCGAATCGCGTCTCGCCGGCGTTTCCGAAATTTTCTTTACTTACGACTTCTTTCCGCGCACGGGCTTAGCCGGGGTGGGCATTGGATGTGCCCGGTTCAGGTACATCTGCTGGACGATCCCCACCAGGTTGCTGGTGAGAATATACACTGCCAGCCCGCTGGAGAACGGGAAAATCACAAACATTCCCGCCATACTGATCGGCATGAATTTCATCATTGCCTGCTGTTGCGGATCCGTGGCCGTCACCGGGGTCATCTTCGATACCATATACATCGAAAGCCCCATCGTCAGTGGAAGAATATAGAACGGGTCTTTCGACGAAAGGTCCGTGATCCACAACCAGTGCGCGTGGCGCATCTCGATGGCTCCGCGCAACGCGGTGTTCAGCCCTATCCACACCGGCATCTGTAGCAGCATCGGTATGCATCCGCCGCCAATGCTGATGCCTTCGCGCTGGTAAACAGCCATGACCTCCTTGTTCATGTCTGCTTTTTTGGGATCGTTAAACTTATACTTTTTATACCGCTCCTGAATGGCTTTGATTTCCGGCGCGACACGCTGCATTTTCAGCGTCGTCTTGTAGCTCGAAATCCGCAGCGGAAAAAATAGCGTATTGATGATGAGCGTCAGCACCACGATCGCCCATCCCCAGTTGGGAATGTAGTCGTGCAGCCACTTCAGCGCGTGGAACATGGGCTCGGCGATAAATTCCAGCCAGCCGAAATTCACCAGCCCGTTCAACGGCGGATTCATCTTCTTCAGGTCGTCGTAATCCTTCGGACCCACAAAGACCCGTAAAGCCACCGGCTGTGCCGAAGTTGCCGTCGCAACTTCCGGCACTGGCTCCTGCGTGTCCTGGCCATTTGCTTGCACCGTCCGCGAAGCTTTCCAGTAGCGTGTTTCCAGTGTGCCCGGCGCCGCCCCGTTCGCGGGCAGGAATGCCGCCGTAAAATAGCGATCTTCGATCCCCACGAAATCTTTCCCACTCTGCCAGACGCCTGGGGCCCACTTGTCCGGCCCATCCAGCTTCTTGTAGGGCAGGCTCGTGATCTTGCCGTTCTCGTTGTAGTACGTCGAAACCGTTTCCACCGGAGCGGGATCCCTCACGGTCAAATCACCGAAGCCGCCCAGCCAGCCGATTCCCGCGGTGATGGGCCTTCCATCTAGCTTGGCGGACGCCTCTACGCGAACTACGTAAGTGTGGTCAAACCGGAAATGTTTTGTGATCTCCAGGTGGCCGTCGCTCCATACGAATTGCACATCGGCCGGAGCGTGCAGCGTTTCCGCGGCGGACGTACTCTCATAAAGCCCGGCATTCGCCGCGTTCTGCAGTTGCTCATCATCCAGCACGACGGCAAAGGGCCAGCCGGTTTGCCGGGATGCGGCTGGATGCACTACGTCCAGCACACGCTGTGGCTTCGCATCATCCATGTATTTCTTCAGTTGCCAGCTCTTCGCCACCGCGCCGCGGTTCGAAATCTCCACACGGTACAAATCGTTTTCGATGACAATCGTGCGCTCTTGCGAATCGCTCTTTGGCGGAACGCTCGTCGCGGGCGCCGGCGAAATCGCCGTCGCTGGATTTGGCAGTTGTGAAGTATTCGCAGCCGGCGAGGTTGCTGGACCCGATATCGCCGGAGCGCTCTGCGCCGGCCGGTTCACTTGTTGCGGCGGAGCTTGCGGCTTTGGCCCGAAATACTTCGCCCACAGCAAAATCACGCCCATGGATAACAGCGATGCAGCAAGGATCCGCAGCTCCTGGCTGAACTTGTCCTTCTGTCCCGGCAAGCTCACGAATGCACCTCATTTTGTGTAGCCGCGGCGCGGCTGGCGGAAGTCTCAACCGCTTTCGTCTCTGATGACATGATTTCCCATTTCTCCGGAACCGGATCAAACCCAAACCTGCGCGAAAGCGGCTGGCAGCGCAGCAGCCGTTTCGTTCCCAGCCACACTCCACGCACCACGCCAAACCGTTCGATCGCCTCATACGCATACCGCGAACAAGTCGGCTCGAACCGGCAGTTCCCCGCAAATAAAATTGATAGGTAAGCTTTGTAGAATCGCAGAGCGAAGAGCGCTACGCGCACCCCCGCACCTGGTAGGACGGACTTCAGTCTGTCCTCTCCCGCCGCCCTGAGCGCAGGGTCTCGCTCGCTCACTTGCTTGTCGACGTGAAGCCCTTCAACACCCGCAGCAAATCCGCCGTCAGCGCCGCAAACTCCGCGCGCGCCACCGAACTCTTCGGGTGTATCACGATGTCCCATCCTGCGGGTATCTCCAGCCGGTGGCAGCGCACTATCTCGCGCAGGCGCCGCCGGATACGATTGCGCACCACCGCGCCGCCAAGAACTTTTTTGATGCTGAACCCAAAGCGGCTCTGCGGTAGCTCGTTGGCGCGGAAGAAAACTGTGTAGTGGGAACTCGAGCGGCGCTTTCCAGCGCGGTACACGGCGTCAAACTCCGATTTCCGCACCAGCCGCGCTTCGCGCGGAAATGTTGCCCCACCGGACCCCGCACCGCCCGGAGTCACGGGGCTCCCCGTTTTATTCGGGGGTAAGCCGATGGCGCCCCTTCTTGCGGCGTGCCGCCAGCACCTTGCGGCCGCCCTTCGTCTTCATGCGTACGCGGAAGCCGTGCGTCTTGGCGCGTCGTCGTTTGCGCGGTTGAAATGTGCGCTTTGGCAAAGCAATCCCCCTTGTCGAACACGATCTGCTATACCCGATCTGTAATACGCGATCGCCGGGCAGTCTCTTTCACCCGCGTCGCCCGAACAGCCCACTAGCCCCTTCACCGGCTGCGTTCGAATCTAATAGTGTATTCGACCCCTGCGCACACGGTCAAGAAAACGGAGTGTATAGTTACAAGGCGGGGAAAAGTGATACACCTCAATTGCGGTGAGTTTCTTCCTGTGCGCATTCGCGCGAAAATCGCAGGCGCATTCTTTGAAAGTTGAAAATTGCACCTCTCGCGTTACCCAAAAACGAAAGCGCGAATCTTTTTTTTTCATAAGTTGTTGAAAAACAGATGGTTCTTTGATTCGTTTTACGATTTGAGCCTCGCGAATGCCGTGCTAAGAACGAGGCTCCGCAGTTTCCGATCCCACATCGAAAAACCAAAGAGATCGTTCCGATAAAGGTTTTCCACAACTTGACGGGTTATCCCTGCCAGGCCCTACGATTACTTCCGTGTTGCCGACCACTCGTCCAGAATCTTGGGATTCGCCTCATGCAAGAGTTGGTTGTATCGCGATTGAGATTCACTGGTGTGAGCGGGCCGCGTTTGGTTGTCCAGCTTTTTGTTTCACCTTTATTTACAGAATCTTTGAGCATAGAATGTGCCTACTTTCCAGAGGTTAGAGGATGGGCCTTTCTGCCGGAACACGGCTTGGGCCATATGAAGTCCTGGCGCCCCTCGGCGCTGGCGGCATGGGAGAAGTGTATCGAGCCCGGGACACGAAACTCCGCCGCGACGTAGCGATCAAGACCCTGC
>DATDGF010000104.1:0-10708 GCA_036522195.1 Candidatus Acidiferrum sp.
TCGCGTGTTTGCTCCGCGCTTCTTTCAGACCTCGCCTCGCGGCTCAGCCCTTGCGCTTCACTAACCCTTCTCCTCCATCAGGATGGGTAGAGGACTTTCACCCCCAAGCTATCGAACGTGCTCGGCACACAAAGAAAAAAGGCCGGGCGGAAGCCCGGCCTCTACAAAATCCGACGATCGTCAGTGAGCGTTGAGCTGCGGCGCTGCTGCCACTGAAACATGTTCGGTAGAATCCTGAATCGTGAGCCGGTCCGTGCGCATCTTGTCCCATTCGAGCAGCGTCAGCCCGTAAGAAGCGAAAAGCCGGCGAATGCGCGCCGAGTCCCAGCGCAAGACTTTTTCGAGCACGGGAACAAGCACGCTCATGGCGTTGTCGCTAAGAACGGTGCGCTTGGCGACACGCGTGATGAATTTGGCTTCGCTCACAGCAATCGTGAGCCCGTCGTATTGATTGACGTGCATCATCACGGGCAAATCCGAGCTACCGTCACCCATGTAAATGATCTGGTCGTGGCTGATGCCCAAGCTCGCGCGGAGTTCTTCCAGCACGGTGATTTTGCCCCAGCCGGCCGCTGCGCGAATGATGGAATCCACTTCGCCCGTCGTTTCGTTATAGCGAAAACGCGTGCCGAATATATGGTCCGGCGGAACGATGCCCTCAAGCGCCGACTGGATAATCTCCTGTGGCGCGGCGGAAATGACGTTGAAGCGAAACTTGTAGCCATCCGCAAGGTTTTCCAGCGCGCGCGCAAACAGCGCGACGTCGTGCTTCAAGCGGATGCGCTTTCCGGTGTCCACGAGATGCTCACGGCGCACCCGGCGAAAATCCGGGTCGTGAAGTATCAGATAGCTGAGTTCCGCGCCCTGTTGGACGAGGTTCATCTCCGCAAGGCCTTTTACCTTCTCGTGGAAGCCGTTAAAGCCGATGAGCTCGCTTAGCACGACTCCAGAGTCGTTAAAGCTGAGCGTCTGGTCGAAGTCACTGGCCAGTAAGAATTGTTTAGTCATGTACTAGTACTCCTGTTGCTGCCTTTCTTGGTGGGCCTGCTCTGGGACGCCTCCGCACCCTGTCTGCTAACACGATAACCTTCTTCTCCAGGACCGCCCCACGAATTATTTTGATGGATGCTATGAGTTAAAAGTGTGAACGATTCATTATACCTTCGTTAGATGCGGAACGGGGGTAAAAGGCACAAAGGAAAGGAGATGAGTGCTCCAATAGTGAACATAATCCCGCAAATCCAGCAATCAGAAACACATAGGGTTGGGCGAAGAAGAGGTGAAGGGTGTACGACCACACGCTGTAGCTCTAATTTAGACCCGTCCCCTTTGAAGCCAGTTAGAGCCCTAAAGCGTCCATCTTGGGCTTTTCGTACACGTCATCCTCCCCCGGATAGCGTAGTCGATCTCCAAACCGGCCTGTCTCCTTCGCCAAAGCCCAAACCAGGCTCTCACCCGCAGGCACGGTTTGCGGCTGACTCCGGAAAACAGGGTCCTCAAACGCCAATGAGGCGTCGATCCACTGCCATCCGGCAGCCTCAAACGCATTCATCACCTCCGGAAGCACAAACGCATTCAGCGGGTTGTAATGCATCAGCAGCGTGTGGCGAATATCACGCCCGAGAACATCGAGAGCCAGTTGGCGGTAGAACGTCGCGCGGTCCAGCAGGTGCGCGATCAAGTAATCGCGATAAGGGGCGATGGGAGCATTGGGTTGTTTGCCCAGCCGATCGACGAATCGCTGGCTCACATACCAGTCCGATGCATCGATCGTGACATGGCCTACGCGATAGCCGCGCTCTTTAAGCAGCGCACGAAACCGGTCGCGCTTCTCCTCCGTGTCACCTTCCTTGAGGAACGGGTAACGGAACATGGCGGTGCGATTGTGATAGGGAGCGATCACCCTTTCATCCTTCAGGAAATCGACGGCGAAATCGGAGTAGCTCGTCTGCTCGCCATAATACTTGTGCGAATAAGAATGGTTGCAGATCGAGTGGCCGGCCTGATCCCAGGCTGCGAGCATCTTGGCACCATCCGCCTCATCCACGCGCATCCCGCAGACAAACAGCGCGATCCGAGCATTTTTCGCCGAAATCGCTTTCAGGATTCGGCCGTTGGCTTCCTGCCATCTCAGCACGGATCCGAGCGAGAGCGTTGGGTCATCGAGTGTAAGCGCTACCTGGGGCTTCGCTGAACTGTGCGGAGAAGCGCTTGGCGTCGCACTTTGTTGAAGGACCAGCGAGTGCAGCGACGGCGGAAACACTTGAATGCACGCTGCGGCCGATGCGGTTTTCACGACAGCAGAAATGAATTTACGGCGTCTCACGGTGATGGCCTCAGTGAAAAGAATGTACCCAAGCTCGAGCCCGAATGAACAAAGAAGTTAATGAAGTCGAAGACCCAGACGACGCAGACGCCACAGTGTGCGATTTTTCAACAGCGTCATCCGTGACGGAGTACGGCTCGCCGTTGCGGGAATGAATGTAGAGTGAGCGCGTTTCCCCGCGATTGAGCGGGCGCGCCCCGCGCCGGCCGAACACGGCGATCTGGTTTCCGGATTCGTCGACCGCGCGGTCTCGATCGATGCCTTTCGAAAGCGCCAGCGCAGGGCCGCGCGTATGGGCCGTGGCAATCAGTTTGGGTGTGGGGCGAGGGCTGAAGCCGGAAAAATGCGCCGGGTCATCCCAGGGTGACAGAATCTGCAAAACGCGCAGGCCATTCTTCCCGTCGGCGACAAACGCAAAAGCGCTGGCCGCCACCATTCCTATCTTGACGTCGTTGACATCGTTGAGCTGGCCGTCCGCAGTGAAAAATTCGTTAAGCTTAGGCACGCTGGGATTTTCGACGTCGACGATCGCGACGCCCTGCTTCCCCGCGGAAACGTAAGCATAAGTGCGGGCAACGTAGATGTTGCGCGCATCCTCGAAAGGCACCAGCGCGTTGACGACCGGTTTGGGCTGGGAGAGATCCGTGACATCGAGAACTTTGAGCCCTTCGCGATCCACGACAAACGCATACCGAAATTGCACGGCAATGCCGCGCGGATCGTTAAGAGCTGGCGCACCCATGCTGGCCGTAACGCGCGGCGCCAGCGGATTCTCAAGATCCACAACCACCAGCGCTTTATCCGTGAGGACGTAAGCGTAAGTGCCCGCGATAGTGATCCCGCGCGCGCCCGTGAGCACGCCGCCGGGATTGAACGCCAGCGCTCGCTTCAAGAAATTATTGGCAGGATTGCCGTCGAGAAGCGTCCCGACGCCCGGACTTTTCGATTTCAGATTGGGATCCCCGATGACGACAAGTCCCTCCTGTTGATCCGCGACGTACAGGAAGCCATAGAGCAAGTGAATCGACTGCTCTTCATTCTCGGGCAGTTGTTGACGCAGCGGATCAACAGCCAGAGTTGTGGGGGAAGCGACCGCAAGTGCGTTCTTGGTGGGCACAAAGAATCGCTGGCCAATCGGTGAAACCGGCGCGGTCGTCATGCGTTCGGAGAATCCCTTGTTATCAATATTTGCGATGTCATACACGCGAAGTCCGCCGGGGCCGTTCGCCGCGTAGGCATATTCACCGCGCGCTTGAATGTCGAGCACGTTGCCTTGATGTTCAGCGGCAGCACTGAGTTCACGGCGATGCTCCACGAATTTCTTGTAATTTTCAGGATAAGCGATCCGCTGCAGATCACTGCCATAGATGGCCTCCGGTTCGTCATGCTCCGCGACGGCGATGGCCTCAAAGCCTTTTTTGCCCGTGGCCACATAAACGTAGCGGCCCATGAAGTTCATGAAATTGGTACCCTGCAAGAGAAGTTGGGCCATCCACGCGTTATTGTCGTTCTGCGCGGAGACGTGGCAATCGCTGCACTGTTTGGTTTCTTTTGCGCGCACCGTGTGCGGCACAAACGTGGAGAAAGCCTGGCCGGACAGTCCCGGCGAGGATATGGTCTGCTGCGTGTAGTAAAGCCACTCGCGATTCGCGTTTTGCGAACTGACCAGCACCGCGCAAGAAGAGCGCGCCGGCGCAATGCGATGGCCAGTCACCGTACCATCTACGCCAAGCATATAGATGTCGTCGCGAAGGACCTGAAAGTTGTAGCTGGTGTAATTCTTCGTGACCAGCCCTTCGTTGTGCAGCATCGGCTTTCGCGCATTGGCGGTCATTTGCAGATGGCAGCCGAAACACGTCGGCGTCCACGACGTATGGCAGGAATAACAGGTCATGCTGCTATTGGCGTGCGCAAGAGTCGCGTCGTCGGCTGACGGGTACGCCGCAACGACGCCATCCTTATTCATAAGCTTGGCGCGCATCGATTTCATGCTAAAGTGCACGTTGCCGGGAGTAATGGTGTCCACCGTCTGTACGATTTCCCACTCTTTGCTTCCTTCAGACATCGAGCGCTGAACAACTTTGTCGCCGCGCCATTCGAATCGCCGCAATCCCCATGGGGTTCGCAGGGCTTCAAGCCGCCGCCCGCCTTCGGGAGCCGCAGGGCCTGACGTGACCAACGTGGCCTTCTTTCGAATCGTGCCGTGGCAATCGATGCAATCGATCTCCACCGCCGCGCGCGGCTCGCCATAAATCTTCCCGTTGCCATGATTGTCCTGCGCGAAGTGGCAGTCGTTGCATTGCAAACCTTTTTCCAGATGGATGTCTGCGAGGTGCACGGCTTTCCCGAAGCGGTCGGGATCGTCAAATGCGATTTGCGCGCCGTTCTTGTCCAGCCAATTCCCTTTTCGATCGTGATTGAAAACCGCGCGGAACACCCAGCCATGCCCATGAAAATCAGCAAACTGCGTTGTTTTCAATTCCTTGTTAAATTCCGGGCTGCCCGTTTGTTCGAGAAATTTTTCATCGCTCCACAGGCCGCGAACCGCCGCGCCCTCCGGATTGCGCGCCAGGGATTGGGATCGCTGCTCCTCGGTGGGATTGCGCTGCTCCTTCGGATACATCCGCTCGCCGTCAATCTCGTTGTCCCACCACGTCAAGCCGAAATACGTCGTCACCATGTTCGTACCGGGGTGGATGTGGCAGATCATGCATTGGCTCGAAGGGATCGAACGCGTAAACGCATGTTTGATGGGATGGCCGGACTCATTTTTCGGAATGGTCGGATCCGATGAGCCGCTGAAACCGGAATGACCATATTTTGCGTACGCTCCGGAGTGCGCCGGATCGCGGTCGTTCGCGTAAATAACGTGACAAGCCGTACATCCGCTGGCGCGGTAGTCACCGGGATGATCCTCGGTGCCCGGCAGCGACGTCACCGGATCGAGCAATCGCGTTTTCTGCAAGCCGAGAAAAACAGGATCGGTCCTCAACTCTGTGCCGAATCCGCGGTCGCTGAGTTTGTCATCCGGCTTTCCCGGATCTTCCTCGCGATTGGGATTCCCGATTTCCGCTTTCTTTTGGCCGCCGCGCTCAAAGACGCGCAGGACATTGCCCGGTTGCGAAATCTCCCACCGATAGAGCGGATCGAGTTCGGGCATGACTCCTTTGGTGCGAGTCTCCTCGGGAGTTGGCTTCGGAAAAGTTTTGATCGCTCGAGGCTTCCCGTCGCGGTCATAACTCTCGCCGAACCGCGTATTTTTTGTGGGATAGCCGCCGTTGTTGTAAAGCGCCGCGCCCCACAGAAGCCCTGCGTGCGTCATCATGCTAGTGGAAACAGCGCGGGTCTCGGCCGCGTGACAGCCCGATGCGCCGCAAGTTTCCGGCGCGACACGCAAATCGCCTGGATTGACGAACTTGATGTACTCCGCTGATTCCTTGAGCCATTTCGTGTAAACACGCTCCGGCAGCGCGGAGCGATCCTTGAACGCGGCATCGCGCGGCAGCACGTGAGCTTTCTCCTTCGCGGAATTGTACTCGCGAGAATTTGCAGGGGTTCCGGCTGCTATGGAAATCGAAGAATTTCCGCCGTGGCAATCCGTGCAGCCGAGATGCACTGTTTTCGTCGGATGCATCGTGGGTTCATCGGTCGAAGTGTGGCAGGAAATACAACCCACGGATTTGCGGTCCGCTTCTTCCTGAGATTGTCCGCGAAATGCGGGTGATTGTTCCTGCGCGGTGGCCGAGACGGGCCCCAAATAAATCGCGAAGCAGAGAGATAACGCAGAGGCGCAAAGAGCGCAGAGAGTAAAAAACCGGACGCGGCCCTGCTGCGAATTCAGGGATGCGAACCGCCCGAGTATTCGAATCAGCGGCATTCGTTGAACTCTCAAAAAGTAAACTTCACGGAACCAAATAGCGAAAAAAGTGTCCGGCCCGTGTAGATATCCTTGAAACCTTGCCCCGGCTGGAGCATCGAAGCGCCGCCCGTGATTAGAATGTTTTCCGACAACGGCGGGCGGTACTGCACGCCGACGCCGAGGTCCTCGCCGATGGTGTGATGAATGGGCGACTGAAAAAGTAGAAACTCCAGCGGCTCGGTGCGTTCGAAACGGAGAAAATTGAAATTCGCGAAACCTTTTAGTTTGGGAGTGATATCGAAATCCGCACCGGCGTTGGCCAGGAATATTCCAGGATTAACGAAATTGGCCTGACCCTCTTCCTTGCTGGAGCGCAGCGAAGGCAGCAGGCTGCCGGGCGTGGTGAGCAGAACGCCGGAACCGGTCAGTCGAATCCCTTCGCTGTTCCAAAAGCTGAAGATGCCACCCGCAAAGTTGGGTAGATCGACAATGGAATCAAATCCGCGCGCGCGGCCATCCCGGGGATTCGCGTCTCCGGAAGTGTAAAACGTCGATACGCGGAAGCGGATCCAATCCTTATCATAAGAAAGCTCCACCGCGGCCATCTGCGCGTTGACCGTAACGCGCTTGCCCGCAAGCGGATTGAACGTGTCTTCACCGAACGCTTGATAGAAGGCGTGCGTGAGATTGAGGCGGCGAATGTGGCCGCTGCCGAGCCAGCCAAAGTAACCAACGCGAATACCGTGGAGAATCGCTCCCCCGCCGGGATTCTGATTGATTACGTTGCCAACGGGTGCGGGCCGGACCAGAAAACCGTTGTCGTCATAGTGCAGGCTGGGATCATCCTTGTTCCAGGCGCCGACAAACTCCGCTGTGTAGCCGGGAAAAAAGAAATCCTGCAAATAAATGTTTCCAAGAATAACTTGCTGATGGCGGCGTTCGAACGTGTTGAGGCCGCTGTTGGTGTTCTTCTCGAGGAAATTGAAATAAGCGGCGTTGTATTCGATGCGGCCGGAGTGGAGATTCCCGAAGATGCGCAGTCCGGGTTGCTCCTCCACGAAGAGGAATCCGCGAAAGTCAGCGTTGAATTGCTGGATGCCCGCGCGCGCGGAAATGAAATCGTAATTCGGGCCGATATCGTGAAGCTTCACTTCCACGAATGCTTCCTGCAGGCCCACGTGATCGTCGAAGCGATTGGTTCCGCTGCGAACGTCGGGACCAACAATGCCCAGCTCCTGAACTTTTAGATTATTCAGGCTGAGCTTGGGCGTGATTCGAATGCGCCAGTCCACCGGTTTGAAGCCCGCATCGCCATGAAATAAATCAAAACTGGCGCTGAATATTTGATCGAAAAACAATTGTCCGCCCTTGCCGAAGAAAGCGGAGCTGCCGGGACGCTCGGCGCTTACGTTGCTGGGAGAAGGAACGCGGCGGCCATCCAAAAAAGATTCGGAAGACGCGGTGACATTTAGAAAAGTCTGCTGGCCAAACAATTCCGGCCAGATCGGCTCATCCCCTTTGAAGCGATTGCGGTTGAACGGATCGTACCAATGAGATTTGGTGTAGATGTATTCGCCCGGTTGCGGGTAACGCCGGTACTCCGGTTGCTGCAGGTCCCAGCGATTGGGGACTGGATTGTAGACGTCCACGGCGAGCGGGAGCGTTTCCGGCAATAAGCTCTCAATGTAGTTGGGATCCGAATCGAGACGATGGCGAAGTTCGCGATAAGTTCCGTACGATGCTTGCCCCTCGGCGGAAAGTGCCGGACCAAGCTCAGGGAGACGCGGCAGCCGAGATCGAGCCTCCACCGCTGCGACAGTGACCAGGGAAATTTCCAATGTCAAAACTTCATTGGGTTGCAGAGTGAGATCCGATAAGACAAATGGCGCGTGGTCCTTGGCTTCAACGCGAAGCTGGTATTGCCCCGGGGGCAGTGGGAACAGACGGAAGACACCCTCCCCTGAAGCGGTAGTACTGAAAACCTGGCCGGATTGCGCATTTCTTAGCGTGAGCGTTGCGCCAGGAACTGGAAGCGTGATGCTGGGGAACCCGGCGTCGCGCACAATGCCGTCGACGGCTGTGGTGTTTTGCGCTTGCTGGCGCGGGATGCGCGTGGGCGGAGCGGGCTCATGGGATTGTGTTGCGGGAACTTGCGCCGAAGCCGGAGATTGCCCCCACACTGTTGCCGCATCGCGCGCGGACAAAAAAAACAAAAGACAGCAAGCCGCGCAGAACGCGCGTCGCACTTGCCGCGGGGAGAAGAAGATCATGCGCTCGGCCTGAACGGCTCACAAAAAAATAGGAATCGCATACTAGCTAACAATATCGAGAACGAGTGGGCAACAGTTTTCCCGGACGTTGAGGCACATTCGATAACGCAGTATTTCGTCACGGGCATTCACCAGTAAGCGCATGCCGGAGCCAAATGCGTTGAGGGGCTGCGAACGACTGTGATACGAAGAAATGTACTCCCAATATGGGAACAACTCACAAGCTGCGGAAGCCTGTCGAATCTCAACGCGCACTGCAAGCCCGGCAGAGGACGTTGGTGCTGGGCGTTGCCCTCGCGGTGGGAATCGCTGGAGCGCTGATGATGCTCCTGATTGGATGTGGCGGCGGAAGCAGCACGACGCCAACATTGCCGCCACCTGCAACTCCGGCTGTGCAACCTCTGCAAGCGGCGGATGTACAGAGTATTGTGACCGCCGCGGTGAACTCCGTAAACGTGGATATGGTAGTTGCGGTAGTGGACCGCGCGGGATTCGTGCTTGTAGTGTTTCGAACGCAAAACGCGCCAGCCACGACGATCGGAAATTTCGGTCAAACGCAAAACGCGAATGATGTGGCTGTGGCGCTCGCGCGTACCGGCGCGTTTTTCAGCAATGACCAGGCGCCGCTTTCTTCGCGAACGGTGCGATTCATCAGTGGGATTCACTTCCCTCCGGGTGTAATGAATCAAGGGCCTGCGGACCTCTACGGCATCGAAAACACAAATCGCGGCTGCACGTTGGTCAACGACGCCGCATTCGAAAGCAAGATTCCTCCTTCGCTGGCATTGGGCGGCGGGTTCGGACTCGGAATTCTCACTGGCAAAGCCAAAATCGACGATTCGAACGCGACTGCAGTGAATCCCGGCGGTGTTCCCATCTTTTACCAGAATGTAGTAGTCGGCGGGATCGGCGTGGTCACTTCGTCGAGCAACCTGAACGTTGCAGAGTATGCGGCGCTAGCCGGCGGCACTTCCCAGCGCGCCGCGGGAAATAGTTTTGGCCCCACGCCTGCACCCCCCGGCGTGGTTTTTATCGGTGGAATTGCTCTGCCGTTTGTAGACCAGACTTCTCTTCCCACTGGTTTTTCAGCTGGCCCCGTTGCGGGCACGGGAAGCTTTTTCGTTGCGCCCACAAACAGTCAGGGGCAGCCGCCGGAAGGTGATCTGATCCCTCCGGCAGCCGGACCGCTGGGTGGATTAAGTGCGGCCGATGTGACGGGAATTCTGAACAATGCGGAGGCAACAGCCAACACGACCCGTGCGGCGATTCGTTTGCCGCTCGGTTCGAAAGCGCGGATGGTCATCGCCGTTGCTGATCTCGACGGAACGATCATCGGATTACGCCGGATGCAGGATTCGACGGTTTTCAGCATTGATGTGGCCGCTAGTAAAGCGCGCAACATGGTTTACTTCAACAGCTCCGTTCGAACGGCTGCCGATTTAAGCGGCGTGCCGATGGGAACTGCGGTGACCAGCCGAACGATTAGTTTCGGCGCGCAGCCGTTTTATCCGCCAGGAATCGACGGTTCGAACTCCGGACCATTTTTCAATCTGTACACGATGGATCTGACGAATCCCTGCACGCAGGGATTTCAGAGCGGCGCGGCGAATTCGAACAAGAGTGGAATCGTTTTTTTCCCCGGCAGCGCCGGACTCTACCGCAACGGCATGCTCCTCGGCGGATTGGGCGTCAGCGGCGACGGCGTTGACCAGGACGACTACGTGACCAACGGCGGAACCGCGGGATTCGAAGCGCCCGCCAATATCCGCGCGGATCAAATCATGGATCAGGGCGTGCGCCTGCCGTATTTCAAATTTCCGAGAAATCCCACCAACTAATTTTTGCGCTGCCATCGCCGCGATTTCTTCATTCGCGTTGCGATTTTGTCAGAGCCTGGGTATAAGCCTCGATCGTTTCCGGCACGGTTTGGCCGTAAACGTACTGGCCTTCCTTACGGCAGGCGATTAATCCGGCTTCGCTCAGGATTTTCAAGTGGTGCGTCGTCGGATGCTTCCTACATGACGGGTTCCAAAGTGACCGTGGACGGCGGGTACGCACAAATCTGAACGGCAACTCGGGAGTAGAGCCAAAGAGGCGGATATAAGTCCGCCTCTTTTTGTTTGTGTGCCGAGCATGTTCGATAGCTTGGAGGTGAAAGTCCTCTACCCATCTTGATGGAAGAGAAGGGTTAGTGAAGCGCAAGGGCGTCGTCGCGAGGCGGGGTCTGAAAGAAGCGCGGAGCAAACACGCGAG
>DATDGF010000105.1:0-13077 GCA_036522195.1 Candidatus Acidiferrum sp.
CCCAACTGGAGCGTCATTCCGCCGATTTCAATGGACTCAGGCTCAGGTGCAGTGGGAGTCTGCTGGGCCTGAGCAGCAAATACAAGAAGCATGCTGCAACAAGCGACGAGAACGCAGTCTCGCAGTTTCATCTTGAGGAACCTCCTACTCGTAGAGCAGTCGAAGGGTCGGCGCCGCGCATAAGGCCCCATTGTCCGAAGGTCCTGCGCGCCTCGCCAGTGGTTTGGGCCACGATTATATCCGGAATTTCCTTTTTGCCTTTGAAAACAGCGCCATAGTACACCCGTCTCGCTTCTTCGCATACTGTAAAGCGATTTTCATCGGGAGCACTCCCGACGGTCTGCCATCCACACCAGCACAGCACAAAATTGCCCCATTTGTGGCCTACTTTTGCAACACCTCTCCTTACCCCAACCCCGCTGTAGACAGATTCCGCTGCTGCCTTGGCCACCAGCTCTCTATCCCGTCCGTAGCGGTAGCACCGCGATCCGGCCCAGCATCGCTCCGAACCGCCGCCGATTCAGATGTCCTTCCGCCAGCAGAAGCCAGTAGTAGCGGGCATGCTTCACCAGCCGCCCCCCGGTCTTCACCAGTCGTTGTTGCAAGCTCGTCAGCGACCAATTCTCAATCCTCTGCGGCAGTGCCAGCCGCCGCCACAGATTCCCCAAGTTGTAAGCCAACAGGCTCAATGCCAGCCGGACTTGGTTCGAGCGGAACCGATGGCAAGAGAGCCGCGTCATCTTCACCGCCTGCTTGCCTTCCTTGATCCACTGCTCCGCCGTCCCTCGCTTGTTGTAGAAGCGCACTACCGCCCGGCTCGGTGTCTCCAGGTTGGTCACGATGAACCCCACTCGTGGGAACAACTCCCCGAAGTGGAACTCCACCTTCGCCACCACCCGTCGCGCCCTCTTCCAACTCGCCGCTTGGTAGAGAAAGCCCTTGTACCACACGATGGGCTTGTGGCTCGGCCGTCCCACCGGGCGCGTCAGCAGCTCCGAGATATCCCGTTCCAAGCTGTCGTTGGCAGGAATCCGAATGGCGTACTTCACGCCCCGCTCCTCCAGGGCCTCGTAGATCTCCGGCTTGGCAAAGGCGGCGTCAGCGCGAAACACGACTTCCTGGTCCAGCTTCTGCTGCCGTTCGATCTCGGGCAGCAAGAGTTCTTCCCAACCCTCGGCGCTGTGCACGTTGCCCGGACGCAGCTTGGCGGCCAGACAGTCTCCCTCGTGAGTGAACAGCAACAGCGGGTGATAACAAGTAGATTCGAAGTGCCCGTTGTAGGCGCTTTCCTCCTGCTGGCCGTAGACCGGGATCTCGGTGCTGTCCATGTCCAGCACTACACGCTCCCGCGAATCGACTGATTCCGTCCGGGCGATCAAATCCCGGTTGATCGCTTCCAGGCCAGCCAGGTTCTGGTCTTGCGCCAACACTTCGGTTTCGAACGACTGGAGCCGAGACGTCAGGGCCGCGCCACGGTCCCAGATCTTTTCTGAACCGATCAGCCGCAGGGTGGGGTCTTGCGAGAGGCACTCCGCGTCGTTCACGTCTTCGTATCCCGCCAGGTGGCTGTACACCGACTGGCGCAACAGGTCCGCGAGCGGCAACTGCGTGTTCTTGCCCCGAGAGTCGGTCAAGTGTTGGTCTATAAGTTCACTGAGTCCCAACCGCTCATCCAATTCCCGCACGAGAATCAGGCCACCGTTCGAAGTGACACGCGATCCTTGGAAATCGACCTTCAAAGAAGCATTGAAAAGGAACTGAAATGGTTGGTTTGGCTTCTCACCCACGGGGTGTGCACCTCCAGAGCGGCCTCATCGCGTTCAAACGTGCACAAACATAGATGAAGATGAGTGTCCAAAGGTTAGTAGGTAGAATTCAAAATGGAAATGTGGGTTTGAACGATGACTTTCACGGACTCTTCCTGGCCGCGGTGATCCAGCGCGGCTTGCTGGGCGCTATAGCCCATGGTGCGTTGACTTGAAAGCTGTGCAACCAGCGCAAACGGAGTGAAGAAGGTCATGGATGCGATGTACAGGCCGGTCTTGGGTGGCGGGAGGTATCTTGTGTATTTGTCGAGGAATCGAGGGAGCGAGTCATCGTGGCGCTGGCCGAGGAAGTAAGCTTCGCGGACGGCCTGGTCGGAGAGGGGCGAGTCGAAGGCGAAAGAGGAGGCAGTGAGAAGCAAAGCCGCTACGAAAACTGAAGTAACGGAGCAAGCGGGAGTACGAAGCATGCTAGGCCTCTGGGTACAGTATAAGACGGTTAGAACGGGCGAGAGGTTGCTGGTGTGGTGCGGCGGGTATACGCGCCTTTAAGTGCCTGCTAGAATTTGGCTATGTCACAGAAGCAACTAGCAGCGGCGATTGATCAACGTTTTCGCTCGATGAATCCCAGGGAACGGATCGTAAAAATTCGCAAACTGGCTAGCACTTCGCCAGGAGATGACCGCTTTATACGTAAGGCTTTTCCCGAACTTTATCGTCAGGCTTTTGAAGTCAAGCAATGATCGCGTCGAAGAACTAAAGGAAATTCGCAAGGGTCTCAGCTTTTCCTGAAGAATCCGATCACGAAAGAAGAAAGAGTTCTGCGCTTGGGTTTTTGTGGTCTTTCGAACGGCAACACTCCGAAATCCGTAACGACGACAGAGACGTGTCCGTCGTGATCGCGGCCTGCGTATGTCGCGTACACGCCGTCGCCATAGCCTGAGGAGAAAGCAACGAGATTGCCTTCGTCGAGCTTAGTGTCGAGCCAGCTCCAAGTGTTCCTGTATGTTTTGTCCATCTCGGCCGTCAAGGTCTCGTAGAAATCTTGCTGCTTGGCCATCCGCTCTGCTAAGGCGCGACATATTGATATATCTATAAAGCAGCCTGTGCCCGAGTCCACGCCGTAACCAAAAAGCTCGCCCTCCTCGAGGGTCGAGATTTCCTGGTCGCCCACTGTCAACATTTCCCAAGAGGTCGGAACAGTTTGAGTGAGGCGCAATGTTGCGAACGCAACGCGTTGGTCCGTCTTAATGTGGGCGAT
The DNA here is from genome assembly GCA_036522195.1 of Candidatus Acidiferrum sp. Lineage (GTDB taxonomy): Bacteria > Acidobacteriota > Terriglobia > Acidiferrales > UBA7541 > Acidiferrum. The sequence continues at coordinate 3,025 of DATDGF010000105.1, forward strand.
GCTTAAAGTAATAGGGAACTTGCCGCACGGGATGGAAAGCATGAACGGTGGCGTATCCGGGACCATGAATGGGTCACAGGCAACGAGCGGACCACTTGGCAAGATAAAGTCGCCGACGAGGTGATGGCGCAACGTCATCTCCCCCATTCCGTAGCCGTCTTCGAGGGCGGATCCAAGTATTCGGATGTGACTGGTAGCGGCGACATGTGAACTTTCAGATGCGGCGAGTGACATTGGGGAAGTCGAGCCAGACTTTGATGCCGCAGAAGTGGGAGCCTTCGGTGCAGATGGGGGTGGTGATGCCGGCGCGGATGTGGCAGGGCGGGCCGATGTAGTGAGCGAGTTCAGGATGGACTTCGCGGAGCTGGGCGAGCTCGTCCATGGAGGCGTTATAGATTTCTTCCTGGGCGTTGAAGCAGGTGCGCATGGTCCATTTGTGGATGAGATGGAGGAGGGAGCCGGATTCATAGAGACGGATGGACTTGGCGTTGGGCAGAAGATAGAAAGCGATTTCTGGAGGGACGCCGCGATCGAGAAGCTGATTTTTTGCGGACCAGGCGTCGTGCATGGCGCGGTCGTAGACTTCTTTTGCGCGGGGATTGGCGGCGAGGAACATGGGCGTGATGTAGTCAGGCTCGCGAGTGTCGGCGAGAGTGAGAAGCGGGCGCGAGCCGGGGACCATGCGATGGCGCTGGTCCTGGCTGTCGGCGGTGTGGCTGATTTTTTTTGCGAACGTGTAGTTGGCGTGCTGGAGAGCACGCATCATGGGGGCGTGGACGCCGACGTTGAGAGTTTCGAGGCGGTAGAGATTGCGCGCGGGATTGAGGAGGCGGTCGACCGCTTCCGTGTTGGAGCATTGTGATTCGGTCAGGCCGACGACGGCGCGGTAGGATTCGGCCATGACGCGCACGGCGTTCGTGGAGTAGTCGACGAGCTTGGAAGTTTTGCCGTTCAGCCTGGCGTCGAATTCGCGGGCGAAAGGTTCGCCGGCGGATGGCTGGGCCATCGCGTTTTTCCACTCAGGCAATTCCTCGAGGGGCTCGGTGCCGAAGCGGTCGAAGAATTGAGCGTCGATGGCTTTGACTTGCGAGACCATTTCTCCGATGACGGCGCGGGCTTCGCTGGGCGTGTCCGAGGAGGCGCTCATGCGCCAAAGACGGTGGAGGACGATGCCGGAGAGGGTGTGCACCATGGTGGTGAAAGCAGCCACGGGCAAAACGTAGCGGGCGATTTCGATGGCGCGTTTTTCGGCGGAGCGCTCGATTTTCTGGAGGCGCTTGGGGTTGGACATGGAGCTGACGTGCCAGATGTCGTTGAGGATGGTGCGGGCGTCGCCGATGAGGAGAGTGGAAAGCTCTCGATAGCAATTCCACGCGCGAGCGATAGCGCTTTCGTAAATCTCTTTACATTTTTCGTCGAAGAAGAGCGATACGGGCGGGACGTAGGCTTGCGCATGGTCGAGGCGGACGTAGCGCTGGCTCTGCTGCTCGGAATTGTAGAAGGGGTGCGCGTGGAGGAAGGACCAGACGAACTGGCGGCTGATGTTTTCCAGGCCGAATTCGAAATGGGCGTGCTGGTAGACGGTGTGATGGCCGCTGTAGAAGGTGGCGGCGCCGATGTTGAGGCGCTGCTTATCGGTTATTTCCTCGGGGCCGATCAGGCGCGGGGCGTAGCAGGTGCGGGCGGCGGCGATGGCGGAATCGAAGGGGTGCGCGAAGGAGTTGCGAAGGGTGACGCGCGGCGGCGCGGTTTCGACGAGTTCGCCGGGGCGCGCGCCATCAAACATGCGGGATTGAGTAGCCACGATGAAGAATCTAACACAGAGAACGGGGAGGACACAGAGAGCGCGGAGAAATCTTGATGGAGATAAGCCAAAAAAAAGGGCGTCTGCCGCGGCAGACGCCTTTTAAACGCGAAAGACGAGTTACTTCTTGGCGGCGCTGGCTTTTGTGGCTTCGACTTTTGCGGCGGCATCGGCGTACTTTTTCGTGAAGCGTTCGACGCGGCCGGCGGTGTCAATGAGCTTCTGCTTGCCGGTGAAGAAGGGGTGGCAGTTCGAGCAGATTTCGACATTCAGCTTGTCGCCCTTAATGGTCGAACGAGTCGTGAAATTGTGGCCGCAGGCGCAGTGCACCGTGACGGAGTGATAATCGGGATGAATACCGGGTTTCATGAGGCTCCATTCTGTCGCGTCCGGTCTGCACGGCTCCCGGACAAGGTCAGGGGACTACAGCCGCGTCGCTAGGTCGCGAGGCAATTCTTAATTGTACGCGAAGAGTCAAGTTTCGCCAAATGGGGGTGATCGGGGATCAGAGAATGGAGAACAGAGCAGAAAGCTGGCGATGAGCGCATGGAAGTTGTTCGGGACGGATGAGTTCTTGTAGATTGAGAGCGTCTTAAGTGAGGTTCGCGGGGGAGGGCTTGATGGCTAATTCGAAGCGTGCGGTCGTGGGTGTAGGACTGGTGATGGTGCTTGTATTGGTGATTCGAATGGCAGCGGCGGCTCCGGGGGCGGGGGATGTGAAAGAGATCGAGGCGTTCAATGAGAGATTTCAGGAGGCCACGCTGCGAATGGACAGCCCCGCAGCGATGACGCTATGGGCCGATGACGGAGTGACGCTGCTGCCGGGGATGGCGCCCATTGCGGGGAAGAAGACGATCGCCAAGTGGCTGGATGACGTCCTTGCGAATATGCCGGGATATAAGGTCGCGCAGCAGGAAAACGAATTTCGGGATATCAGGGTGTCGGGAGACTGGGCGTCGGAGTGGGGCACGACGCACCAGGTGGTGCAACCGCCGGGTGGGAAGGCGCCGATTGAAGGCTATGGAAAGATTCTGCTGGTGCTGCACAGAGATGGGAGCGGTGAGTGGAAGATCAAGGAAGAGATGTGGAACGCGGGAGTAAGACCGTGAGAAGTTTCGCAGCGGATTGGAAATGAGGAGCAGAGCACTCCGCCGCGCTGATCAGCGAGTGGTATTGGGCTATTTTTCCTGAAAGCGCCAGCGAGTGGCGGATTCGGCGAAATTTTCCGCGTGTTCATCCTGGCCAAAGGCGATTTGTGGATGGAGGCGAAAGACGCAGCCGTCGGAAGCCATCAGAAGCGGCTCGACGTCGCCGCCGTATTTGGCGTTGTAGATTTGGGCGACTTGCTTCCAGATGGAACGATCTTTGATTTCTTCCGCGAGGCCTTCGAGAATTACGGCTTCGTCGGCCTTTTCCGTGCCGATCACACAGTGAGGATCGGCGGCGATGTTCTTGGCTTTGCGCGTACGAGGACCGGTGCTGAACCAGAAGGCGTCCTGCCACCAGATACCCCAGACGAGCATAAGATGCGGGCGGCCGTCGAGGCGCGAAGTAGCGATCCAATAATTGTGAGATTTTTCAAGCCGCTCGAGAGCCCAGGACCAGGGCTTGAGGCCGCTGGTGTCGCCGGAAGACTTCTGGAGGGCGTCGGGCCAATGCGGGCGGCTGACCTTAGGCTCGATCATGTTGGCTCCTTGAGAGGGCGCGGTGCGCGGGTGGATTTTAACAGGAGTGGGAGGAAATGCGCGCCGAGTGAAATTCTTGTTGTGGGAGGAAGGCGCATCGCATAGGTTCGCTGGATGCGAGTCGCAGTGGTAGAGAACATACCGGAACGCGGAGCGGGGGTAGCGGGCGACGACGCCACGGTGAAGCTGGCGCTGCAGAATTTTACGAGCGCGCTGCAAGGCGACGACTCTTTTTTTGACAGCATACCAATCGGAAGTTGGCAGGTAACCATTGCGGGAGATGGACGCACGACCTGCGCTGGCGGATTTGTATTGTCCCTGAGGGGCAAGGAAGCCGGGCGCAACCGGGGATTACATTTTCAGCTGATTCAGAAGATGGTCGAACTGTTGAAAAATGCGGGATCGCCGGAGATTCTGAAGGCGAGACTCTGCTTGAGTTCCGAGACAGAACAGGAATCAGGGCAGGCGGTTTTTTCGGTGAGGATGGAGCTGGAGTCCGTGGGGGATTCGAACGAGCAAGCAGCGCTTCGGTGGGGCCTGGGGCTGGCACATCTGCAGCAGGCATTGCTCTTCACCTCGCGTTATTTGCGACAACAGAGCTCACAGAAAAGGAGTTAACGGATTCTGAAGGGTATTGACGCCTGCGGGTGGCGAAGATTTTTCAAGACACAAAAGCGCAGCCGACGCGAAAGCTGCCTTGGCTCGTCTGCTGCTTCCAAACGGGCCGGAGGTTGACGCGAACTGGGGGAAGAATCGGGACGTGAAGAACAGCGAGCATGTTTTCCGGAAGGTCTTCAGAGGAATCCATCTCGATGGCTACGCCGCCAAAGCCAAGATCGAGAACGCGAGCGCGGCGAGCACCCTGTTCACCGAGCACGGCGTAGGCGTTGGTACCGATCATGGAGACGCGTTCGGCTTTGCGTTGAACGGTAAAGACGCGCGAGGCGCGAGTGGCGAGGTCCGCGGAGATGGCGGCGGAAGTCGCAGAAGCAGCGGCCTCGATGGTGGTTTCGGTTTTTTCAGGCGGACGTTTTGTTTCGATGGAAATTGGCGGCGGCGGAGTAGTTCGTTCCTGAGGAGCCGGAGCGGGAGGAGCTGGAGCAGGAGGAGCGGCGGAGGATTCTTCGCCGGCGGTGAGTGTCTCGGGGCGCGATGTGCCGCCGCCCGTTTTGCGGTGATTGGCGTGTTTCACATGGTAGAGTCGTTCGTCGGCGATGCGAATCAGCTGTTCTGTTGAATCGGCGTCTTGAGGGAAATTGGCGACGCCGTGATCCATGCTGACGCTGACGCCGAGCTCTAAGGGCTCCAACACTTCCGCGAATACGGTTTGGACGCGACGGCCGAGAGCGAGCGCCTGCAGGGCGTCAGTTTGCGGAAGAATCAGAGCGAACTCGTCTCCGCCAATGCGAAATGCGGAGTCAGAAGTGCGCAAGGATTTCTTGAGGGTAGAGGCGGCGGCACGCAAAACTTCATCGCCGCGAGGGTGGCCGTGCTTGTCATTCACTTCCTTGAAGCGGTGCAGATCCAGAATGACAAGACCCAAAGGCTGGCCGTAGCGGCGGGCGCGGTTGAGTTCCTTTTCGAATGTTTCATTGAAGAGTCTTCGATTGTAAAGATCCGTGAGCGGATCGGTCACGGCGTTGAGCTGGAGCCGTTTGAGTTCCTCGTATTCGAGGATGATGGGAACGCGGAGAAAACCGCCGGTGACTAGAACATCCATGAGAGCGGTCTTGAGAGAGATGGGTCGCTCTGTTCGGTCGCTCAACTCGCGGCGACGCGAGAGCATGTCGTCCCAAATTTGAATACACTGCGGTTCGCGCAGATCGAGATGCGCGATCACACGGAAGTATCGCTGGAGAAACTGGCCGCGCGCGGGCAGATCGAGGGTATCGAGCGTATCCGCAAGCAGCTCGAGATAGGAATCCTCAATCGACTCGCGTGGGGGCGCAGGGGCGCCGGGGCTGGGCATATCCGGTATAGACCTGACCTCTGCCTATCCCCGCGGGGTTTGGGGAAAGCAATTTAAGCTTTCGCTATATTTATGGAGCACACAAGAGTCCATTCGTAATGGACCCTGGCAAACTAAACCGGGGATCTAACCTCCCAAAATTCGGGGGTATCCTATTACAAAAGCGGGATATAGGGTAAAGAAAAGTCAATCGGGGAAACAGCTGGAGGATGTTACATAATTACCCCGAACCACAAAGATGGCCGAGTAGTGGATCAAATCTAGTCAAGTGGACGAAGAAATTCCAAACCAAAGAGACGCATCTCACCGGCAGAATCCTGGCGAAGAACTTTGGCGGCGATGGGAGGTGTCTCACTGGGGACCAGACTTGAGGAGGCTGGTGATGGAGCGGGAATAGTCAAATAGACAATCTGATCGGGGCGAATGATGTGGGCCGATGTAATACATGCGCCGGTGGCGCTGATATTGAGGGTTTTGGTGAGCTCGACGAATTCTGCGCCGGAGACATCGATGCCGCGCACGAAGACGGGAACCTGCAAGCGAATGCGGGGTGAACGCCGCGTAGAGGGCGGTCCGACGCGCTGCCTTTCCTTCAGAATGTTAATCTCCACAAGATCTCACTTGGTACTAAGGAACTAGTACGGGTCTAAGCATCTTGGATGCCAGAGAGAGCCCGAAGGTTAAGTAATAAAGTCATTCCCTTGAGACAGATATGGGGAACTTACCGAGGCAACAAATCTCCATGACAAGAGCGCTGGTGCGGATATCCACTTCCTTTCCTGAAATGTGCAAATGGAACGCATTTGCCATTGACACTTGGAGACCCCTTTGCAAGTATGAACAGCCGGTTAGGGAAAACTTTTACCACTTCATTTTGATAGGTAGGATGAATCGATGGCTGGACGGACAGTATTGCCTCCGATGACAGAAGAGCGGAATCGTGCCACCCTTCCGATCGAGTTCGTCCGCGGACTGTTGGATAAGGTGGAAAAGCCGCTGATCGTGGCGGAACGGAGCGGGAATTTGCTGCTGTTGAATGCGAGGGCGAGGCAATCACTGGAAAGGTATGGTTACGGAGAAATAAAAGGATCCAATCTGTTCACCGATATCCTGCACGTGGATGCGAAACAGATTCTCGCGCAGATCGAAAGTGGAGCGCACGAGGTAGAGCTGCTGGTGGAGCGGGAAGGAAAAAGATCTACGGCGAGAATCCAGTGGATGCCGGAGCCGGATTGGGTGGTGGTGGAGCTGGAGAACAAGTCGGAGGCACAGGCGTCCGATCCCGCCACACAGCTAACGGTGCAAGAGCTGTTGCAGGAACGCGAGATTACCTACCGGAATCTGCTGGCGGCGTACCTGAAATTGCAAGAAGTGAACCGGCAGAAAACCGTTTTCCTTGCGTCGGCGGCGCACGAGCTGAAGACGCCGCTGGCAGTGATCAAAGGATATTACGACCTGCTCCTGGCGGGATCGCTGGGGCGATTGACGGACAAGCAGCAGGATATTCTGGAGGAATCGAAGGACAGCTGCGAAAGGCTGGTGCGGCTGGTGTCCATGTTCCTGAATTATTCGGCGCTGGAGAGCGGCAAACTCGTCCTGCAACTTCGAGAGAATGATTTGCGGGATTGCCTCGACGAGCTTTCCAAACGATGGACGGAGGCGTTTCAACGAAAAGGGGTGAAGCTGGACGTAAACATAGATGCGTCCATACCCACATTCCGATTCGACTATCAGAAGGTGCAGCAGGCGGCGGCCAATCTACTGGACAATTCGTTGAAGCATACGCCGGCGGGCGGCAGCGTGACGCTTCGAGCGGGGCCCCATTTCTGGGAGCGGCGCGTGGCGGCGCTGGCACCGGTGGAAGAGCGGCGGAGATTCCGTTTGCCGCGCCCCAACAGCGTGGAAGTGAGCGTAGAGGATACGGGGCCGGGAATCGCGGCGGAGCACCATCAGGAGATTTTTGAAGATTTTGTGCGCGTGGATCGCAACACTTCGGGGATGGGGCTGGGACTAGCGATTGCGAAGCGGCTGATCCAGGCACACCGCGGAAAGATATGGGTGGAGAGCGAATCGCATAGCGGGAGCAGGTTCACATTTCTATTGCCGATGGATCAGGGCTAGGGACAACGAATTTTCATGAGGGAGAGGAAAGAGTATGGCTGCGAAAGAAAAAATTCTCGTCGTTGACGACGAGCCGAGCATTCGAAAGTATCTGCAGACGCTGCTGGAAGTGGACGGATTCGACGTTGAAACGGTGAGTTCGGGCAAAGAGGCGCTGGAGAAGGTGAACAAGGGCGAACGGCCGGACTTCATCATCCTGGATGTGCTGATGCCGGAGAAGAACGGCATAGAGACGCTGAAGGAATTGATGCAGATCGACCGCAGCATGAACGTGATCATGCTTTCCTGCTCGAACGAAGTGGGCACGGTAGTGGAGGCGATCCGCCTGGGGGCGCACGATTATTTGACCAAGCCGTTCGAGAAAACGGAATTGGATGCGGCGATGCTGAAGTCGCGGCAGAAAAAAGAGCTGACGACGGAGAATCAGGCGCTGCGCGACTACTGCGACCAGATCACCGAGGATTTGAGCTTTCTGGCAGCCAGCCCGCAGATGGTACGAATCCGGCAGCAAATCCTGCAGATCGCGCCGGTGGATGTTCCGGTTTTTATTTGCGGTGAGAGCGGAGTCGGAAAAGAAGTTGTGGCGCGAATGATTCACTTGCGTTCGAAGCGCCGAAATCAACAGTTCATCAAAGTGAACTGCGCGGCGTTGCCGGGAGAGCTGCTGGAGTCAGAACTATTCGGTTTCGAGCAGGGCGCGTTTACAGGCGCGGTGCGCAGCAAGCCGGGCAAGTTTGAACTGGCCAACAAGGGAACGATCTTCCTGGATGAAATCGCGGAAATGAGCACCCACCTTCAAGCGAAGCTGCTGCACGTGCTGCAGGATCACCAGTATTCGCGGCTGGGAGGCCGGCACCTGGTGGAGACGGACGTTCGCGTGCTTGCGGCCACCAACGTGGATGTACAGGAAGCGATGAAGACGGGAAAGTTTCGCGAAGATCTTTATTACCGGTTGAACGTGCTGTCCATTAACGTGCCGCCGCTGCGGGAGCGGACGGCGGAGATTCCACTACTTTTCCGGCATTTCCTGGAGAAGTACAGCGAAAAGTTCGGGAAGACACCTCCGGGACCATCGAAGTATCTGCTGGATGCCGCAGTGAATTATCCGTGGCCGGGGAACTTGCGAGAACTTGAGAATTTCGTGAAGCGGTACGTGATTCTGGAAGATGATGAAGGGAGCCTGCGCGAACTGGTGGAGATGTCCTCGACGCGCCAGCGGACCTCGCCTCGTGAAGAAGCCCCGCCGCCAAGGGCTCAGGGATTGAAGGCGTTGGTGCGTGGTTTGAAGGACGAGGCCGAGATGGAAGCCATTGCCGACGCCCTGGAAAAGACCCGGTGGTGCAGGAAAGATGCGGCAAAAATGCTGGGGATCAGTTACAAGGCGCTACTCTACAAGATGAGGCAATTTAACCTGGACACGCCGCGGGCGAGGCGGGCTGAAGTGGTACCAGTAGCCGAATAACCGGCTTCTCCGAAAAAAAAGGATACCACTGTCCCCGGAGTTGAGTTATTTTGTGCTGCGACAAATGGCGAGTGAAGAGGCGCCGAGTGGGAGCGAACAGGGGCTGCGACCGGGCGCCGGCCGGGACTGCTAGGGTGTTAATAGCCAGGGTCAATTCTCTCAACTGGTAAGGTGAGCGTCTAAGAGGGTTTGGAGTTTGAGCCTCTCGCGCGCGTTTGAATTCAGCGGTATTGTGCGCCGCCGAGATTGAACCGATCGGCGGATTAAGAGGAAAAGTTACGAGTTTCGAGGAAGTACAACTCTGAGAAGGGGACGCGGGCAAGAATAATTATCCGCGGGGAGTACTGGAGGATGGGGGCAATGACGGAACGTCGAACGGCTCGGCGCTATGACCTTTCGTTGCCGATCATCATCCGGATCCCAACGGAACGCGAATTGGATATGCAACAGGGCAAGACACGAGACGTGTCCACTCGCGGGTTATATTTCGTTGTCGAACAGAATCTGGAAGCCGGCTCGGAGTTGGATATCACACTGACGCTGCCCGCCGAAATAACGCACGGCACGGAGGTGTTCGTACGAGCGCTGGGCAAAGTTGTGCGGGTGGAGCGGCGCATGGAAGACGGGAACACCCATATGGGGGTGGCGGCGGTGATCGAGCGGTACGATATCATCCGTGGAGAAACAGCGCGGGCGTGATGCAAGTCTTCTGAAGGCCGATGTGGCCTCCTTCGGAAATCCATGAAGAGTTTTTTCTTCCGCTGCTCAGCTTCTTGGCTTTATTGCAGCCCAGGATTTCGTCTTGCATTTTCCAGCAGGTTGGGCCTAACATCTCGCCAGACTGTCCCGCGGAGGGTCCAATGAAAGTGTCGGATCTAATCGGGTCCCGCAAGGAAGTATTCTCCATCACGGAAGAGACGAGCGTGCACCAGGCGGCGCAGTATCTGCGCGAGAAACAGGTGCGCGCGGTGGGTGTTGTGAATGCAAGCGGCAAGCTCGCGGGAGTGATCTC
>DATDGF010000106.1:0-76164 GCA_036522195.1 Candidatus Acidiferrum sp.
TTCTTGTCCATCGGCTCGCGTGTTTGCTCCGCGCTTCTTTCAGACCTCGCCTCGCGGCTCAGCCCTTGCGCTTCACTAACCCTTCTCCTCCATCAGGATGGGTAGAGGACTTTCACCCCCAAGCTATCGAACGTGCTCGGCACACAAAGCAAAAGGGGGGACCGGGCGGTTCCCCCTTTTGCTGGTTTTAGGTGTCGTCTCGGAAGCGCGCTAATAGCACGTATGTTTCGCGAGCGACGCGCACCGCAAGAGCGGTGTGTTCAACTTTGGTGCAGCTCTAAGCCCGGTGGAGTCATGGTCCCTCCCGGAGCTCCTTGAGCTCACGCTTTGCTTGTACGCCCGGAATTCGTCGAATGCAAGCGAAGAGTTGGTGAACACACGATTTCCACAGGGCGCTCACATCTTGAAGTTTTCGAACTTTGGTTACTTGATGAACAGCGTCTCGCGCAGTTGGTCCCGGCTTACGAACGATTTCATCGTGCGGTAGCGCCCAAACAGATCCTGAATCTCGCGATTCTGATAAACCTTCTGCGCCGGGCAGATGATTACACTTGAAATCATCTGCAGCGTATTCGAATCCGCCACGCGGTAGCGCTGGAAACCTTCGGGCTTCTTGCTATGAAACATCGCGAACACCACACCGCCGGCACGCAACAATTCCGTCACATTCAATACCATCTGCTTCGCCAGCGTAGGCTCCAGATAGTCCAGCAAATCCCACAACAGCACCGCATCAAAAGATGCTCTCGGATACTGCAGGTTCTCTTTCAGGAATCGGGCGGCCCGGCCAGACGGCGTCATGTCCAGAGACTCGAGTGCCGACGCATCCTCCCGCAGCCGGGCTTCTTCCTCGCTCAGGAATCCCTTCCACCCCCGCAAAATGTCCTCGGAAGAGACGCGAAATCCCCGCTCGATGAAGAAACTCAAGGTGGTCTGCCACGCTGGTCCCAGATCCAGCAGTTTACCCCGTCCCAGGCCATCCAGATTCCACAACAGTTCCTTTAGCCCGTTCGAAACACGCGTGGTTTCCAGTGTTTCCGGCGCGCGCGGCGCGCTCCCGCCCATTGCTGGTGTGCCCGGCGTGCGGGGACGGATCGTTGAACCCAGTGTCCGAGCTGTTTCCCGGCTTGTTCCGGCTCCAACTCCAATACCGAGTTTATGCAGGAAACTCATCGATTAATCTGCCGCTGTGCCTGAACTCAAGGTTGTCGTATCAGAAGACTTGCTCGCGGCCGCTGCTGCTACCGCCTTGATTTCGGCCGTCTTTGTAGGCTGCCTCCCGGCTTCGACCTTGCCCTTCAGCACTGCGCCTTCTTCGATTGACAGGCGCTCTGTCTGCACTTCGCCGGTGATCTGGCCCGTACTCCAGAGCTGCACCTTGTCGCGGCCAGTAACTTTTCCTTCCACTTTTCCGCGCACAATGACTTCGCGCGCATTCACGTCTGCCTTCACGGTGCCATTCGGCCCAATCGTCAAGCTGCCATTCGTCAAATTCAGTTTCCCATCCACCAGGCCGTCAACATAAAGATCTTCACTGCCCGTCACTTCGCCTTTGATTCGAATTCCCTGGCTGATGGATGCAGAGGAACGCGATGAACCTGAAGGAGCAGCGGACAAAGTGGCAGCACTGCTAGGAGTGACGCTCGACATCTTCGACGAATTTGTCGCCTCGGAGGAGCTGTCCGATGTTCCTTGGGGCTTAGCGTCTTCTTTTTTCCACATCAAACACCTCGACATCGAAAATTAGATTTTCGAAGCCGCATATCGCAGGGCTGGTTGGGAGCCGCGACTCGGAAGAGTGAACATAGTACACGACTTAGTAGCTGTAAACAAGAATGGCGGGTAGCAAATGTGGTGTGTTTCGTGAAAGCCTATACCGCATATAGCGGAATTGGTCCTCTCAAACCCACTACCGGTTGCTATGTCTCACGTGTCTCACGCTTCCCGCTCAGCTCCCAGATCGCCACTACCATCCCTGCAAATTCCCTGGTTAACTCTTTGATTGACTTCCGCTTTTCCCACCATCGCTGCGGATCGAAGTCCCCGTCTCGCGCGCTCGCCACGTACACCACTATGTCCTGTGGAAAAACCCTCCGGAAAATATACCGCGCCCGCCTCGTATGATAGTTCGACGTCACCACAATCACGCTGTGCCATTTTTTTTCTTTTGCCAACCGCACCACGGCTTCTGCTTCTTCCCGTGTGCTATCCGCGTCGTGCGCCAGCCGTACGATCTTCTCTTTCGGCACGCCGCGTTCGATCAGGTCATGCTCCATCAGTTCGGCGATGCCCGCGTTCGGACGTAACCGTCTTCCGCTTGCCACAACGAGATTCGCCTTCCCTTCCCTCAGCAATTCCGCCGCGCGCTGCGCACGATCGGCATAAAAATTGTCGTCGCTCAGCACAATCAGCGCATCCGCTTTGCCGTCGACGTCCTCGATCATCCATGATTCCGCTATGAAACGGAGTATCGGCCCGCGCGCTATGTACAAAACCGTGCAAAACAACACCAGACACACAAGAACAATTACGTTCACGAGGATTCCGCCCCGTTCCGATTCCTTCCCTTTGCCGGGTTTCATGAATTCGGGTCCAGCGTCCTCAATTGCGCCGCCGCCTGCTCTGGCAACTCCGCATTGAAGTACACCTCTTTGATGCTGTAGGACTTGCTGCGTTTTTCCACGATCGGCAGGATCTCAATGTGCCAGTGATAATCTTCCGCCAGCGTCTTCCAATATCCCGCGAGTTCACCTTTTTTGCTCTTCGTGCTGGGCGCCGTGTGCACTACCAGGTGAAATGCCGGCGCCACTTTTTCCAATCGCCGCAAGACCCTCCCAAGCAACGCCGCCAGTTGCCGACGATTCGAACCCGGCCGCGGCTGTTCGAACAAATGATTGTGCCGCCGGTGCACCAGCCAGATTTCATAAGGCACTCGCGATGCATACGGGCAAAGCGCATAATATTCCCCCTGCACATCCACGATCCGCTTCCCTTGCTTCTCTTCCTGGCGTACCGTGTCGCAGAAAATGCAGCGCTCTTTATCCTTGAACCACTCATGCGCCGCGTTCAGCTCATACTTGATGCGGCGCGGAACAAAAATTGTCGCGGTCACCTGTGAATGGGCGTGCGCCCACTCCTCCCCGGCCATCTCGCCCTGGTTCTTGAACACGCTTACGTACTTGAATCGCGGATCCTTTTTCAAATCGGCGATGCGCGACGCCCAAACCCACAGCACGCGCTCAATCTCTTCGTCGCTGAATTGCGACATCCTCTTTTCGTGCGCCGGCGTTTCCACCACCACCTCATGCGCGCCGATGGCCCCCATCTTGTCGTACATGCCTTCCGCCGAGCGCCCAGGCTCGCCTTCCACGTGATAGAGCGGCTCCGGATGTGCCAGTACTCGAACCTGCCACGCGCCTTCCGCAGGCCATGTCAAGATCGAAGGGAGCTTGTCTACTTTCCCGGGCTCGAGCGGACACTCCTCGACCGATTCGCCGAGTATATCTCTCTGCCCCAGGATGACCCAGCTTTGTGTGATGGGATCTTTGCGGAGTTCCATTCGGTTTCTTTAACGGGTGTAGCGCGCTGGTGTTGGCCCCTGCTCCAGGCGGTGGCGGTCCCAGATCGCCCCTTCGCGCGTGAAGTATGCCATCTCGAAATCCTGCGTCAATTCCAGCGCATCCGTCGGGCAGGCATCTTCGCAAAGCCCGCAGAACATGCACCGCGAAGTGTCGTACGTGAAAGTCGTCAGCACCTTGCGCCGCGTCGCATCGTCGCGTTCCCACCCCACCACGATCAAGTTTTCTGGGCAGGCCAGCGCACACAGATTGCAGCCGATACATAGCGTCTCGCCCGTCTCCGGATTGTTGTTCAGCCGTGGCGCGCCGCGATAGCGCTCCGCCACCATCGGCCGCTCCAGCGGATACTGCTCCGTGACGATGTTCTTGGGGTTTTGCGCCCGAAAAGTGACCGCCAGCCCCTTCAAAAAGTCCACTTGAAACAACCGTTCCAGGAGTTCACGCATGCGCGTAGTTTGTTTCCCCCCTCCCAAATTGTCAAGCGAAGGGAACGCCGGCTATGCAACGATTGAGCATCTCACCTGCGACAGCTAGTATTGACAGCATGACTGTAGTTAGAAAAGCGGGTTACTTCTTGCTGGCCTATTTTTGCGCCTTCATTCTGGCTAACTTGATCCCAGAGCGGGTTGATCGGCGAGAATACGCCATAGCGGTCGATGAGTACACCCGAGATCCTACCGCAGAGAACGAGGTAGCCCTAAAAGTCGAGCGGCGCGAGAATGTGCTTGCTCATCTTAGAGACAACGCAATGATAGGCTTTGTGCTGGTTGTTTTGGGATATGGAATTTGGGGCGGGAGCCGATTGGTGAAACGTCTCGTACATCAAACCGATGCAGCGATAGTTCTCTTAACTAATGGAATCTGACATCCAATTCATGCAGGAAGCACTTGCGGAAGCCCGCGCTGCAGCCACCGCTGGGGAAGTTCCGATCGGCGCAGTCCTTGTCCACGATGGCAAGATGCTAGCCCGCTCCGGCAACCGCACCGTCCGCGACAACGATCCCACCGCCCACGCCGAAATCATCGTCCTTCGCGAAGCTGCGCGCCTCCTTGGCAACTATCGTCTCGCCGACACCACACTCTACGTCACCATCGAGCCTTGCAGCATGTGCGCCGGTGCCATCATCCAGGCCCGCGTCCCCCGCCTCGTTTACGGCGCCGACGATCCCAAGGGCGGCGCCGTCCGCTCCTGCTTCGAAATCCTTTCCAATTCGCGCCTCAACCATCAGGTCGAAGTCACTGCTGGCATCCTCGCCCCCGAAGCTGCCTCCTTGCTTCAGTCTTTTTTCGCCGCGCGCCGTTAACCAACGCTCTCCGCGCAGACGGCCATAGCCCCTGCACCATCCCTCTGCTAAAATGAAATACGTAACGACCGCGGAGAGGTGGCTGAGCGGTTGAAAGCACTCGCCTCGAAAGCGAGCGTGCGGGAAACCGTACCGTGGGTTCGAATCCCACCCTCTCCGCCATTTTTTCCTGTCCGCAAACAAGATTTAGCAATGAAAAAAAGGCCCAGCAGGATGCTGGGCCTTTGTCGACGGCAAACTCTCTTCTCTTTCTCAGGCTTTAGAAGTGGCAGCTTGCCGCGCCGCGCTTCTGAAGGTATTTCTGGTGGTATTCCTCGGCGCGATAAAAGGTGCTCGCCGGCGTGATCTCAGTAGCGATAGCCCGCTTGAACTTTCCGCTGGCTTCCAGCGCTGCCCGCGACTTCTTCGCAATAGCTTCCTGCTCTGGCGAATGAAAGAAAATCGCCGTCCGGTATTGTGCGCCGAAGTCTGGCCCTTGACGGTTCACCTGCGTCGGGTCATGCATCTGCCAGAAAGTGTTCAGCAACTGTTCGTAACTGACCTTCGCCGGATCAAATGTGACTTGCACCACTTCCGCGTGCCCCGTTTCATCCGTGCACACATCCTTGTACGTGGGGCTTGGCATCTCTCCTCCGCTGTACCCCACTGCCGTGTCAATCACTCCAGGTATTTGCTGCAACGCCGCCTCCACGCCCCAGAAGCACCCCGCTCCAAACGTTGCGATCTCTGACATTGCTTTCTCCCTGTGAATCGATCCTCTAGAACAACTTCAGAACAAGCTTTAGATGCCCGAGCCGCCTCTCTTGTTTCGCCGGAGAGTTTAGGACGCCTTCTTTCGCGCCGGTGCCGCGCTCGCACCTTCCAGGCCTTTCAGTTTCTCCTGCGCTGGCCCCTTATAAGGGCTATTTACCGAAGCCGCCTTCGTAAAGGCCTCTTTCGCCTCGGCGTTTTTCTTCAAATTCAGCAAAGCAAATCCCAACCGGTACTGGTTCCGAGCGTAACTCCCATCATCCGGTTTCAAAAGCGGCGCCGCCACCCTGAAATTCACTACCGCTGTTACGTTGTCTTTCTTTTGGATATCCACTTCTCCCAGGGAACTCAGCGCCAGTCCTTTTTGCAGCCCGCTTTGTTGCCTCCACTGCTCGTCCGTCATCTCGTCCGGCTTCTTCGCCGTGTCCAGCGCGGCAATCGCCTTCTTGGCATATGCCTCGGCTTTATCCAGCTGCTCGCCCTTTTCGCTGTAATAATCGGAGACCAGCAGCAACATCCCCACATTATTCGGATCCTTTGCCAGTAACCCATTGGCCACTTCTAGCATCTTCGGCGCGTTCTGCGCCTGCTGATAAGTCGCAGCCGCTACGCCCAGCGCCTGGTTCGCATACGGCGAATCCGGGAATATCTGTGCAAACCGCGTCAGCAGGTCCGCGCGCTTTCCGGGGTCCTTCACCTGATACACCCCGCTGAAAACCGCCTGCTGAATGTAAGTGATGGCGTCCTTGTTACTCTCCAGCGTGTGGGCCTTCTGATCCGCCCAAACCTGCTCTGAGGTCCCAGCAGGCGCGGGCGCGTCCTTGTAGCGCTTCAAAATCCCCGCAGCTTTTCCCGCGTACGCCACCAGCCGGTCGGCATCCCCTTTTTCCGACGCCGCACGCACCATGTTTACCGCATTCTGAAAACTATCCGGGTCCATCGCAAAGAGCTTGTCGCCGTATTCAAACGCCTTGTCATAATTCTTCAGCGCGAGATACGTCTCCACGTAGAGACCGTCCGCCAGAATTGGATAATTGCCCTCGTTGCCTGGCCCCGCTGCAAACTTTTCGATCAGCGCGAGCTTTTGCGTCGGATCCGTCGCCGCATTGATTTCCGTTAGCGCGTGATCCACCTCAGAACCCGCCTGGATCGGAACGTATTTGCCGATCTGCTGTGCAAACGCCGGAATCGCCGAGCATCCCACGAGAACCAGGGCCCCAGCCAACCACCTTGTCCGTCGCATGGATACCTCCAGAGGAGGGAAAGTAGCTGCATCTTAGTGCCGCAGCGGTCTTCGCGCAAACGAATTTCCTCGGATCACCGAATTGCTCTGCACACGCTGCTCTACGCCCACTGCAACAACAGAAGCTCCGAGCTGAACCCTGGCCCGAATCCGGCCATCAGACCGTATACCCCGGGGTTCATTCGTTTCTTCGTCAGCCACTCCTGGAGGATAAATAGAATCGTGACGCTGGAAATGTTTCCGTAGTCGCGAAGCACGTCCCATGAAAATTCCGTGTGGCTCCGTCGCAGGCTCAATTCTTCTTCGATACACACCAGCAGTTTCTGCCCGCCGGGATGGAGCAGGTAAGCGCTTATCTCCTGTGGCGTTAGATTATTCCGGCCGAGGAACTTTTCCACCAGCCCCTTGATTTTGTCGCGCAACAATTGCGGGACGTCTTTCGAAAGCACGATGTGGAATCCCGTGTCGCGTAGATCGAAGCCTAGAGCATCCATCGATCCGGGAAGCGTGAAGGACTCAGAATCCAGTATCCTCGGTCCTGACGCAGGCCTGTTCGTGAGCACCGCTGCCGCGGCGCCATCTCCAAATAGAACCGCGGAAATCAGATTAGCCTGTGAGAGATCCTTGCGCTGAAACGTAAGCGACGGCAATTCGACGGCCACGATCAACACCGTCTTGCCAGGTGCCCCGCGCAGGAAATCCGCGGCCCGCGAAAGCGCTATTGCGCCGGCAACACAGCCTAGTTCGGTGATGGGCAGCCGCCGCACGTTTTCGCGAAAGCCCATCAAATTCAAAAGGTGCACGTCCAGCGAAGGAATCATGTACCCGGTGCAAGAAACGGTTATGATCAGGTCCACATCCGCTGGCGCGACGCCGGCCTTAGCCAGGCATTCCTCAGCAGCTTTGCGTCCCAGGGCTATGGCGTGCTCCTGGTACTCCTCATTCGTCTTGGAAAGCGGCCGCGGCACGATCGTGTAATCAATCGGAAAGATGCAGTGCCGCTTGTGGACCTGCGCGTTGTCTACCACGGTCATCATGGCCTCGAGCTTCCGCTCGGGAATGTCAAACACGCGACTCATGTAATACTTCACGTCCTCCCGAGTGATTGTGTGCGGCGGCAACGCCGTCGCCGTGGCCACGATTGTGGGGTGCGCTGCAGATGCGGTTTCTAGGGTCCGAGTACTCATGGATTCCATCATACTCCTTACAACCTGCTATTCCTTCCCGCGCGCCAGTTAAGAGCCTGCGAGAGCCAACGAATTCAATCTCTGTCCAAGAGCGCTTGGTCTGGAATCCAGGCGAAGAGACTGCCAAACAAGCCGCGTCCAAAAATATTTTGACTTTCTCGGGGGGCCAGCGCACTGGTTGGCACAAGGACGGAACAACTTTCGATCTCGCGGCAACTCCGGCTGAGCGCCCAACGCAGCAATCAAAAACCAGGGCGACGCTGCAGTACCAATACATTTACCTGCCCCGTTAAACATACAAGGTACGCTTCTTCTTTGCGGTAAGCGACCCGTACATTCCATCAGGCGCGTGTGCTCCGTCATCCAAAAACAGACATCTGCAAACCGCGTTACTTTCCCGGGTTTATCGCTCGCATCAATAGCAATTGACGCACTTTGCTTTTCGCGAGACGATTAAAGTTTTGGGTGAGGTGCCGAAATGGATCTGGGACTCGCTGGGCGCGTAGCTATCGTCGCGGCCGCCAGCAAAGGGCTTGGCCGCGCCGTTGCGGAAGAACTCGCGCGCGAAGGTGCGCACGTAGCCATCTGCGCTCGTACTGCCGCCTCCCTCGCCGAAGCCGCCACACACCTCCAAAAAACTACCGGCCGCGAAGTCTTCCACCAGGCTCTCGATGTCGCTGATTCCGCGGCAGTTGCCGCTTTCGTCGCCGCCGTCGAAGCCCGCTTCGGCCGCATCGACATTTGTGTTACCAATTCCGGCGGTCCTCCGTCTAACTCCTTTAGGAATACCCAGCCCGAAGAGTGGCGCGTTGCCATCGACCAGCTGCTGATGAGCACGGTAAACTTCGCCAGGGAAGTCCTGCCGCGCATGCAAAAGCATAAGTGGGGTCGTCTGATTACGATTACATCTTCTGCGGTCAAACAGCCTGTGGATGGCCTTTTGCTTTCGAACTCCATCCGCGCCGCCGTCACTGGCCTCGCACGCACCCTCGCCAATGAGTACGCCTCCGACGGCATCACCGTGAACAACGTTTGCCCCGGCTTCACCCGCACCGCGCGCCTCGACAAACTTGCCGCCGGCATCTCCGCGCGCTCCGGCGCGAAGCTGGACGAAGTCTTCGCTGGTTGGGAACGCGAAATTCCTGCTGGCCGCCTCGGCACACCAGAAGAATTCGCCGCGGTCGTGGCGTTCCTCGCGTCGGAGCGTGCCGGCTACGTCAACGGAACTTCCATCGCCGTCGATGGCGGTCTGGTCAGGAGTCTTCTCTAGAACTCCATGGCCGCAGCAACCCGTTGTTTCGAACTCACTCTCCTCGCCGAGCGTTTCGCCATTTCGCGGCTCGCCGCCGACGCACCCATCCCCGATTGGGCAACGCGCGGCCCTTTTTTTTCCGTCACTCGCACCGGCGATGAACTTTCCGTCGTCACGGAAATCTCCCAGGTCCCGGTCGGGGTGCATTCCCAAGCCGGCTGGCGCGTCCTGAAAGTTCACGGGCCTTTCGTTTTGTCGGAGATCGGCGTTCTCTCGGCGATTGCCACCCCGCTCGCCGCGGCCAAAATCAGTTTGTTTGCCGTTTCTACTTTTGATACGGATTACCTGCTCGTCGCCGCAGAAACTCTCTCGGCCGCCATCACCGCACTCACGCGGGCAGGGCACACCATTCATAGGAGCAAAGTAGAATGATCGTTGCATCCCCTCGCAAAACCCGGCTACATCGCAGTCGTCCGGCCTTTTCTACATTTGCCGCGCTGCTGGCGATTTTCATCGCCTCATGGCAGCTCCGCGCTGATGAGCCTTACGCGCGCAGCCGCGACTACGATTTACAGCATTCCAAAATCGCCCTCCGCTTCGACGTCGACCAGAAAAAAGTTCTCGGTGACGTCACCCACTCCCTCTCCATTCTCCGCGACGGCACCGCCAAAATCTCCTTCGACTCTGTCGGGCTCACTATCCAGAGTGTCACCCTCAACAAATCCGCCGCGAAGTTCGAAACTTCCTCCGACAAACTGATCATTTCTCTGCCAGCCGCCGCGAAATCGGGAGATAAGTTCGACGTCGCCATCCGTTACGAAGGCAAGCCCGCAAAAGGCATGTACTTCATTTTGCCGGACAAGGACTACCCCGGCCGCCCCAAGCAAATCTGGACGCAAGGCGAATCGGAGGACACGCGCTACTATCTGCCCACTTACGACTATCCCAACGATCGCCTGACCACCGAAACCATCCTCACCGTCCCTGCATCATGGATTACCGTTTCGAACGGCAAACTCATCAGCATCACCGACGCCGGCAAAGGTCTCAAGACCTGGACGTGGAAAGAGTCCGTCCCCAGCTCCACTTACTTGATTACCGTCGTCGCCGGAGAATTTGACGAACTAAAAGACTCCTGGCGCGGCATCCCCGTCACATATTACGCGCCAAAGGGCCGCGGCGATCGCCTGGCCGTGAACTACGGCCGCACGCCAGCGATGCTGGACCTGTTCAGCCAGAAATTCGGCGCGGATTATCCTTGGGAAAAATACGCGCAAGTCATGGTGGATGATTTCGTTGCCGGCGGCATGGAGAATTCCAGCGCCACCACCAACACCAGCGCTTCACTCGTTCATCCTGAGCTTGCCCATGAATACCCGACAGGCGAAGACGGCCTCATCTCTCATGAACTCGGCCACCAGTGGTTCGGCGACCTCGTCACCAGCAAAGATTGGGGAGACATCTGGCTCAACGAAGGCTTCGCTACCTTCGCGGAATACGTTTGGAGCGAAAAGCAGTATGGCAAGGATCAAGCCGACTACGAGCGCTGGCAGGGCATTCGCGAATGGTTCGAAAGCAGAAATCTCTGGAACAAGCCTATCGTCCGCCACGACTTCGACGATTCCGGCGAATTCGACGGCAACGCCTACGACAAAGGCGGCCTGGTCCTCTACATGTTACGCCACCAACTCGGTGAAGACGCCTACTACCGCGGCGTCAAACACTATCTCGAAGTCAATCGCGGCAAAAATGTCGTAACCGCGGATTTTTCCAAGGCCATGGAAGAAGCCACCTACACCAGCCTGGATCAGTTTTTTGTGCAGTGGCTCTACGGCGCTGGTGCTCCCAAATTTGACCTGAGCTACTCCTACGACACCGAAAAGCATCAAGTCGCGCTCACCGTTAAGCAGACTCAATCGGTCGAAGGCCGCGTGGGCCTCTTCCGCATTCCCGTCGACGTCGAAATCACCACTGCCACGGGTCCAAAGCTCTATCCCGTCACGGTCTCGAAAGCGAACGAGATCTTCACCTTTCCCTCGGCCTCTGCTCCCCTGCTCGTCCTTTTCGACAAGGGCGGCCACGTCCTCAAGTCCGCCGACTTCCACAAGGAAAAGAAAGAGTGGCTCTATCAATTGAAGAATGCCACCGAGCTTTCCGACCGCGCCGATGCCGTCCTCGCTCTCGGAAAAATCCGGAATGACCAGGAAGTTGTCGCCTCTCTCGGTGACGCGCTTCGCAACGATAAAGCCTGGGGCGTCCGCGCCACCGCTGCCACTACTCTCGGCGAAATCGGCGGTGCCTCCGCGGCTAAGCTGCTCCTTGAGGCCTCCAATTCGAACGATGTCCCTTGGGTTCGCAGCGAAGTAGTCACTGCGCTCGGCAATATCAAGGACGACCCAGCCGTCACCGCCCGACTCAACGACATGGCCAAGGATGACACCTCTTATCGCGCTCGCGCCGCCGCGCTGCAGGCCCTCGGCAAACTCAAAGCGCCCAGTGCATTCGCCACTCTCGAAGCCGCCGTCGAAGTCGATTCACCAGACGATTACCTTCGCAACTCCGCGCTTCGTGCCTTCGGCTCTCTCGGCGACGAGAAAGCCGTGCCGCATCTCCTGCAGTGGTCTGCTGTCGGAAAACCCATCGAATCGCGCACCGCCGCCATCTACAGCCTCGCGCGCCTGCAGAAGGACAATAAGGAGATCACCAACCAGATTGCTTCCTACCTCACCGAGCCGCGCCATCCCATTCGAATGTCTGCCATCTATGCGCTGGGTACGCGTGGCGATTCTTCCGCGATCCCTGCTCTCGAAGCCCTGCTTAGGAGCGACGACCTTAGCATCGAAATGGCACCCATGATCAAGGGCCAGATCGCGCGTCTCAAAAGGCCCCCGGACGACCGGCCCGGCACTCATCCCAGGGGTGGATACGGTGCGGATGATGATGGCGAAGAACCCGGCGGGGCGGGCGCGGGAGAGAAGTCCTCGACCGATCAGCGCCTCGAGAAACTCGAGCGCCTCCTCCAGCAAATGAATGAGCGCCTCAAGACCATCGAAACGCGCCTGCCGCCTCCAAAGCAGTAGGAGTATCAATTCAAAATGCAAAATGGTTTCCGGGTACCCGGGACCCATTTTGCATTTCCGCCTCAGTGAACTCTGTGCTCCGGGGTCTCCGTGTTAAATCTTTTCGTCCCGAGTTTTATGGCTCCGCAATCAGTATTCGCAAGTCCCGCAGATTATTCCCCGTCGGTCCCGTCACAATCACATCTTCAAATCGCGAAAAAAACGCAAACGCATCGCTTCTTCGAAACGCCTCCCCCGGATCGAGCCCAATCGCCCGCGCCATATCCAGCGTCTCGCCGTCCGCCACCGCTCCCGCCCCCGGACTGTTTCCATCGAGCCCATCTGTTCCCGCGCTGAGAACCGCAATCTTTTTCCCGGCGATCTTTTCCACGCAAGCCAGCACAAATGCCGAATTCCTCCCCCCGATTCCATCCCCCATCACCGGCGAACTCACCTCCCCGTCGGCAATCAGTGCCACTCGCTGGCCGCGATTCACCTTTCGCAGCTCTTCCAATTGATCCAGCAAATATCCCGCCGCTTTCTCCACCGGCCAATCGTCCGTCGAATTGTCGCAGCAGGCGATGAATCCCTTCGCCTCCGCAGCGTGATGGGCCGGATGAAAAAGGTCGTCCATGCCCAGCAACAGCATAAAATGCGCGTTTTGAAACGCCAGAGCATCCGCTTTCGGCGTCTCCGGTATCTTCCCTTCGTCAAATCGGCGTCGCAGTATGGCCGGAAGCTTCTCGCGTAGCGAATACTCTTCAAGGACTCGCTTCGCATCGGCGACCGTCGTCGGATCGGGCAACGTCGGCCCGGACGCCAGCGCCGATTCTTTTCCTGCGGGCACATCGCTTACCGCAAGCGTGATCTTTGTCGCATGATTCGCTGCCACCGCCAGGCGCCCGCCTTTCACCGCCGAGACGTGTTTCCGTACGGTATTAATTTCTTCGATTGGCGCGCCGCACGTTACCAGCGCATGATTCAGCTGCCGCACGTCGTCGAGGGTCAGTCGAGAATCCAGCGGCAGTTCCACCAGCGCCGATCCCCCGCCTGAAAGCAGGAAGAACACCAGCGTCTTTTCATCGCACCCCCGCAGCAGCGCCAGAATTGCCTCGGCCGCTTCCCAGCTCTCTTCGTTCGGCATCGGATGCCCGGCGACGAAATATTTCACGCCCGGCAGAGGCCTTCGCGCCGGCGTGAGCGCGGACACGACGCCTTCGAATCTCACGAAAGGCGTCAGCACGAGTGCAAGCCCATCCACCATCGCATGCGCCGCTTTTCCAATGGCCACGACTCGCAATTTCTCGAAGTTGCGCAAATCGAACATCGCGCCGTCGCAGTGCAATTGCGTTCCCGCTCGCCACAGCTTTCGCTGCATGGTCGCGGGAATATCGATCGCAGCCAGGGTTTCGTGGAAGATTCGGCGGGCGAGTTGCTTCAGATCCGCCATGGGACGTTTGCCGCGGAACTCCTCAAGATGCCTTCAACACTTCGGGATTCAACATGTTCGGGGGCCGCTGCCCGCTGAATAGCGCCACCACATTCTGCGCCGCCATGCACGCCATTTTCGTGCGCGTCTCCAATGATGCCGAAGCCAGGTGCGGCGCCAGTACCACGTTCGCGCGCTTCAGTCCCGAATGGATAAACGGCTCGTTCTCGTAGACATCCAGCCCCGCGCCCGCAATTTTCTTCTCTTCCAGCACCGCTACCAGTGCCGCTTCATCCACCACCGGCCCGCGCGATGTGTTGATCAAAAACGCTGTCGGCTTCATGCGGTAAAACTTCGGCGCGTCAAACAACCCGCGCGTCTCCGGCAGTAACGGCACGTGCACGCTCACGAAATCAGATTCCGCCAGCAGCGCATTCATCTCGCGAAACTCCGCCTTCAATTCCTTTTCCACTTCCACCGGCGCCCGCACCGCGTCCGTGTAAATGACTTTCATCTGAAAGCCGCTGGCGCGCCGTGCCATTGCCCGACCGATCCGTCCGAATCCCACGATCCCCAGCGTCTTTCCCCAAACATCGGTCCCCACCAGCTGATCCAGGTCCCAACCCTGCCAAATCCCCGATCGCGCCAGCGCCTCTCCTTCTCCCAGTCGCCGGGCCACCGCCATCATCAGCGTCCACGCAAAATCCGCCGTCGTTTCGTCCAGCACACCTGGCGTATTCGTCGCCACCACGCCCCGCTTCGTGCATGCCGCAACATCTATATTGTCGAATCCCACCGCCACGTTCGCCGCAATCCGCAGCTTGGGCGCCGCTCGCAACAGCTCTTCGCTCACTTTCTCCGTCAGCAGACAGATCAGCCCTTCCTTGTCCTTCAGCCGCTGCATCAATTCAGGCCTTGGCGGCCGGTCGGGTTGCGCCCAGTATTCTGCGTCGCAGCCCTCATTCAGGATTTCCCTCGCAGGTTCAAACAGTGGGTGCGTCACAAACACTCTCGGTTTCGCCATCAGTCAGCCCCTCATCCTCATTTTTAGAAAATTACACTAACACACCCTCCTGCTGGGGCGCACATCTTGCCGTTGCGCACCCTCCCCGACTCTCACTATAGTCCCCATAGCGCCATTGCTCGCGCACAACTTATGAATCAGGCCCTCGCTCACGAACTCGAAAAGCTGCTCGGCGAATCTTCCGTCCTCCATAAACCGGAAGACCTTCTTCTCTACGAATACGACGGCTCCGCGGAAAAGGGTCGCCCCAACATTGTCGCTTTTCCAACCACCACCGAGCACATCTCCCGCATCGTCAAACTCGCCGCCAAATACAATGTCTCAGTCGTCGGTCGCGGCGCGGGAACCGGTCTCTCCGGCGGCGCGCTTGCCCGTACCGGCGGTGTCATGCTCGTCTTTGCGCGCATGAACCGCATCCTGGAAATCGACGCCGAAAATCAGCGCGCCATTGTGCAACCCGGCGTCGTCAACTACGAACTCACCCGCGCCGCGGAACCGCACGGCCTGTACTTCGCCCCCGATCCTTCCAGTTGGAAATCCTGCACCATCGGTGGCAACGTCGCGGAAAATGCCGGTGGCCCGCACACGCTTGCCTACGGTGTTACCACCAATCACGTCACCGCCCTCGAACTTGTCCTCCCCGACGGTGAAATCGTCCGCGTTGGCAGCAAGCACGGCGAAGCGCCCGGCTTCGATCTCCCCGGCCTGTTCGTCGGCTCCGAGGGCACCCTCGCCCTCGTCACCGAGATCACCGTCAAACTCTCCCGCAAACCGGAAGCCGTCAAAACCCTGCTCGCGATTTTCGATTCCGTGGACGACTGCGCCGACACGGTGGTCGACATCACCGCCTGCGCCATCACTCCCGCTGCCTGCGAAATGCTCGATGGCTGGACCTTGCGCACGGTCGAAGACTACATCCATGCCGGCTTCCCCATGGACAGCGCCGCGGTTCTTCTGATCGAACTCGAAGGCCTTACCGAAGCCGTCGCCCCGCAAGCCACCGCCGTCACCGAAGTTTGCAACGCGCACCACGCCCGCGAAGTCCGTGTCGCCCGTGATAACGCCGAACGCGAACTCCTTTGGAAAGGCCGCAAAAACGCCTTTGGCGCGCTAGGCCGCCTCGCACCGAGCAATTACGTCTTAGACGGTGTCATCCCGCGTTCCAAACTCCCGCAAACCCTCCGCCGCATCCAGCAAATCGGCACCCAATTCGGCTTTCAAATCGGCAACATCTTCCACGCGGGCGACGGCAATCTTCACCCCATCGTCCTTTACGATCCGCGCGACGCCGCGCAATTCCAACGCGCCATGCAAGCCTCCACCGAAATCATCCGCTATTGCCTCGAAGTCGGCGGCGCGCTCACCGGCGAACACGGCGTCGGCATGGAAAAATCCGAACTCATGCCATTGATCTTCTCCAACGCCGATTTCGATCTAATGCGCCGCGTCCACGACGCCTTCAATCCCGATTCCTCCCTCAATCCCGGCAAAATCTTCCCCCTCAGCAAAGGCTGCGGCGAAATTCGCCCCCGCAAACAACTAACTCATCCCACGAGTGCCTCGTGATCCTTCTTCCTGAGTCTCATCTTTGCGTCTTCTGTGTCTCTGCGTTCCATTTCTCCTTCTCTGTCCCCTCGGTGCTCTCCCCGCTCTGTGCCCTCTGTGTTGCTTCCTTCTTTTCCTTTCAACTTTCAACGTGGCTAGCCTTTCGCCCATCGTATGACTAGTCCCTCCACCAACCTTATCGCGCGCTTCGGATCCATCCTCGGTTCCTCGCAAGTTCTCGCCGATCCGGCTTCCTGCGCCGCCTACGCTGTCGACGGAGTCCTTCCCTCCGTCGTGGTCAAGCCTTCCTCCGCCGAACAAGTCGCCGAAATCGTTCGCTTAGCCTCCCTCGAAAAACTCGCCCTCATCCCCTGCGGCAACCGTACCAAACTCGCTATCGGAATGCCTCCTTCGCGTTTCGACATCGCCCTCGACATGACCGCCCTCAACCAAATCCCGCACTACGATCCTGGCGACCTTACCGTCAGCGCCGACGCCGGCACTCCGCTCACGAAATTGAACGCCCTTCTGAACGAACACAACCAATTCCTCCCGCTCCTCGTCCCCTGGTATTCGCGCAGCACCATCGGCGGCACCATCAACTCCGGCGTGCATTCTCCGCTGCAGCAGTTCTACGGCACCGCTCGCGATTTTCTCATCGGCGCAGAATTTGTCACCGGCTCCGGCGCGCTCGTCAAAAGCGGAGGCCGCGTCGTAAAAAACGTCACTGGCTACGACCTGCACAAGCTCCTCGTCGGCTCGCTCGGCTCCCTCGCCGTCATCACTCGCCTGAACTTTCGCACCTTCCCCGCCCCCATCGCCGGCAGCCGCGGCTTCGTTGCTTCTTTTCCCAGCGCCGAAGGCGCGCTGGCCCTCCGCCGCGCCATCGCCAAGTCTTCTCTGACACCGCTCACACACGACATCATCAGCCCCGAGCTAGCCCACATCTTCGCCACGCGAACTCCAACCACGCCTGAAGTCGCCGTCTTCGCCGGAGAAAATCGCACCCCATCCCAGACTTCGCTCCCACCCGTCGGCGACTGGTTTTCCTCCCGCGAGTGGCAACTCTGCGCCGCCTTTGCAGGCACTCCCGAGGTCCTCACTCGCTACGCACGCGAACTCACTCTTCTCGCCGAACGCTCCCGCGCCAATTCCACCACCATCCTTGACGACGCCACGCGCCCCGCCTTTTGGGGACGCCTCCGCGAAAGCCTGTCCCTGTTTCTCGAGGCCTCTCCCGCCACAGCCATTTTCAAAATCAGCGTCCTTCCCGGCCATCACGCCACCCTGTTCGAAAGCCTCCGCCAAATCGCCGATCACGCCGCGCTCCCTCACGCACTAGTCGCCCGCGCCGGCGGCACCATCTATTTCGCTCTGCTCCCCGCCTCCGCAAATGAGGAAACGATTAGTCTCCTGGCACATTGCGCGACCCGCAGCTTCAACGCCGTTTCCGCTGCTGGCGGACCGGATCCCAGGAATCGAGGCCACGCCACTCTGCTTTTCGCCCCGCTCGCTCTGAAGCAGAAAATCAACATGGGGGGACCGCATCCCGTAGCGCCGGCTTCCAGCCGGCCCACCACGAACTCGCACGCTCATCAGGTCCCCGGCATCACCCTGATGTGCCGCCTCAAAACTGCCTTCGACCCGCAAAACATCCTCGCCCCCGGCCGCTTCGCCGGAGGAATCTGAATCACACTCCAATTTGTGGAATCCTATTGCTTCGTGGCTGACTTCGCGTGCTCCGCTCTGTACGCCTTCCACGCCCCATCAATCACATACGCATGAATCGCGTCCGCATCCGCCACCGTCATCTTGTCATGCGGAAACGCAAACTTTGGTGGATCGGCAAACCCCGGCATGCCCTTGTCCCAGTGCGAGCCGCCCAGCACAATCTGATACCAATCTCTATGCGCGTCCGGCGGCATGTAGCGCAAATCCGGAATCGCCCCATCGAGCACCCACGCCCCACTCCCATCCAGGTCCGGTGAATGGCAACCGTCGCAAACAAATGTCCCATATAGCTTCTCGCCCTTGCGAATCATTTCCTCGCTCGCTTTTTGTTCCGGAGGCTTCGGCACGGGCGGAATCACAATTTTTGGATAAGGAAAAGGCGTTGTCGCCCCCAGCTTGAACGCCAGCAACCGCACCGGCCCGCGCTTTGACTCCGGCGTAGCCATCGTCCGCGCCGGCGCAAACAGCCGCGACCCCGACCCCCATCCCACGGGAGTAATCACGTACTGCTCGCCCTTCACGGAAAAAGTTACCGGAATCGACTCAATCGCCGATCCCGTTTTGATCGACCAGACTTTTTTCCCGCTGTCTGCCGCATACGCCGCAAATTCTCCCGTCCCCTGTCCCTGAAAAACAAGATTCCCCGCAGTAGAAAGCACTCCTCCATTCGTTGCAATTTCTTCGTCAACCGTCCAGCGCGCCGACTGGCTCACTGGATCCCAAGCAATGAGCTTCCCAAATAGGCCCGCCCCGCCTTCGCCCGCCTCCACCTCCGCTTTCGAATCCGCGTGTCGGTCCGTTGTCGGCACATATACCAATCCCGTCACCGAGCTGTAGCTCATCGGCCACCAATTGTGCACCGTCCACTGCCTCCCGCCGCCTTCCGATCGCGGCACCAGCACCGCACGCCCAGTCTGCAAATCAATCGACTTCGCCCACACGACTTTCACCAGCGGCTTCGCCGACAAAAGTTTTCCCGTCTTCGCATCCAGCACAAAAAAGAAACCATTCTTCGGCGCAGTCAACGCCACATGTCGTTTCGCTCCGTCAATCACCAGGTCGGCCATCAATATCTGGTTGTTCTCCGAGTGAATCCCCTCTGTCCCCGTCTGGTAATGCCAGACGTACTCTCCCGTGTCCGCCTTCACCGCAATAATGCATTCGCCGAACAGTCGGTCGCCCGTCGCCTTGATATTCCGGAACTCCCCGTAGTCCACGCCCACGCCCGCCGTCCCGAAAATCACCAGCCCCGTCGCGTCGTCATACGTAATCGCGTTCCACACGTCGCCGCCGCCCACTTTCCACGAATCCTTTCCTCCCCAACTCTTCGCCGCCATTTCCAGCGCCTTCGTTTCGAACGGCTTCGACGGGTCGCCCGGCACCGTCCAGAACCGCCACGCCTCCTTCCCCGTCTCCGCATCGTATGCTACCAACGCGCCGCGCACGCCATCATCCGATCCGTTGTAGCCCATCAAAATTTTCCCCTTGGCCACGTGAGGCGCCCCGGTAATTCCCGTTTGCGTCGGCTCGCAAACCTCCGCTTCCCAAACCTGCCTCGCCGTCGCCGCCTCAATCGCAATCAACCTGCAATCGCCAGTCCCCACGTAAACTTTCCCATTCCACACCGCCACGCCCGCATTCACTCGCGCCGAATACGACCCATTGATCGCCTGATTCAGCCGTATCTTCGGATCGAACTTCCAGATCACTTTCCCTGACACCGCATCCACCGCATACACAATCGACAGCGGCGCGCTCACATAGATCACCCCATCCACCACAATCGGCTCGGACACCACGCCCATTCCGCTCTCAATATCCAATAACCATGCGAGCCCCAGCCCGCCAATATTTTTGTCCGTGATTTGCTGCAACGGGCTGAAATGCTTCGAATCAAACGTGCGTCCATTCAGAAGCCAGTTGTTCGCCGCCATCTCCGAAGCAACTCGCGCTTCCGTCACATCCCCCGCTTTCGCAGGATTGTCCGCTGAAGTATGAAACGCAATCGCCGCCCACATCGCCAGCCCCGCCAGCGTCAACCCACAAACTCGCCACGTCTTCATACCCATTCACCTCTCTCAGGAGTTCTTCAACGTGCGGGAATTTCCGCACCATGTTAGGTGCCCGGTCAAAAGAAAGTCAACGCGCCGCCGCGCAGCCATCATCCTTCCACCGCAAATCGCCGCCTATTCTCCAGAAATTATAATTTTATAACTAGTACAAAATGCGACATACATCCCCAGCCCGGTGGCACACACTTTTCTCTAGCGGGATTCTCCACCTGCAACTCTCGGACCGGGAGGAACACATCTTGCACTATTTGAATCGTTTTATCAGCACCATCATCCTAGCTTCCACCGTTGCTGCACCAGCCCTAGTCATGGCTGCTCCACTGCCTCAAGAAGCCAACGTGCAGGTCCGCGTCTACGATCGGGACCATCACGACCACCACTACTGGAACGATCACGAGGACCGCGCTTACAGGGATTACCTTGAGGTTCATCACCACACTTATGTTGTCTACGAGCACCAGAACCACAAAGTCCAGAACCATTACTGGCAGTGGCGCCACAGCCATCCCGACCACGACTAACAGCAACCGGCCAGGCCGAGTGCTGCTTCTCGCAACCTGGTTTTTCTATAAACCGAGCGATCAGCGTTCTGCTAGTTCTTGGGGAGCGCTGACCGCTCTTTGCATTGCACTCTTCGACTCCCTCGCAAACCTCTTTTGCAGCGACCTCGCCAACGGATACCACAACCGCGCCAGCAAATTCGGCCGGGAAAACGCATAAACGTCGTACCACACCGCTCCGTCCTCAGTGTGAAACTCAACACTAAACCGCTCCTCACCCGTTCCGCATGCTCCTTCAGAGTCCCGTAGGCAAATCCGAATCTCTCCCGCGTTCCGTGTTCTTCAATCACGTAAACGATCCGCGCCGCATTCAACGACCACACCCCAATATGGGTAACCAGCACCGCAACGCTGGTTCCGGTCGTGATCGGCGTATCTGGCCGGCAAAGCGCGACCCACGGCATCTCGAACATCTTCCACCGCCGCACGGCCCTCACCGCCCCCTCAAAGCATTCAGCGCCGTTCCCCAATCGGATCCTGTTGTGGTCAACCATGTAGCCCTTCGGCGCCTCCCCCCGCGAAGCCCCCTGTGAATAGGAAAACAGACAATTTTCCTGCCCCGCAAGGAACGCGTGGATAAACTCCGGCTCGGGCCTCTTTAGAAAAAACATGCACTTCAACGCCTTTCACGAGGCTAGCAAGCTCAACAGGATCTGCTCGTTTGACCGCCCAGATGTGCAATCTCCGAAGGCTATGCTTTCTCAGCCTTCTCCAGGCCAAACTCGCGATGCGTTGTGAGCAGCGCGGCTTTCACGGCTTTTTCTTCGATGACGAAGGAAATGTTGCATTCGGATGAACCCTGCGCGATGGCGATCAGGTTCACGTTTTCGCGACCGAGGGCATTGAACGTTTTGCCCGCGATTCCGGGGGTGCCGCGCATGTTTTCGCCGACCACCGCCACGATGGCGATCTTTGAATCCACCGTGATGTGCTCGACTTTATGGTGCGCCAGGTCCTGCGCGAACTCTTTGCGCAAGGCTTCGACCGTGCGCTGCGCGTCCGCCGTCGAGACGATGAAGCAAATGTCGTTCTGCGAAGAGGATTGCGAGATGAGCAGGACATTCGCGCGTACCTCCGCGGTCGTCGAAAAGGTTCGCCCGACGACGTCCGGCAATCCCACGATTCCCGGGCCACCGACGCTGATTAATGTTACGTCGCGAATGGCGGTCAGCGCTTTCACGCCGCCGCCGATGCTGCGGCCCTCGGGAGTGATTTTCGTTCCCGGTTTTTCAGGCGCGAAGCTGTTTCGAATCCAGACAGGGATGGCTGCCTGGATCACCGGGTTCAGCGTCTTCGGGTGCAGGACTTTCGCGCCGAAGTACGCGAGCTCCGCCGCCTCGCGATAGGAGATGACCGGAATCGTGCGCGCCTCGGGCACCAGCCGCGGGTCGGCGGTTAACACACCGTCCACGTCGGTCCAGATGATGACTTCGTCCGCCTCGAGCGCCGCGCCGAGAATCGTCGCGGAATAATCGGAGCCGCCCCGTCCTAGGGTGGTGAGCTGGCCCTCGGCCGTAGCGCCGATGAAGCCTGTCACGATCGGCACAATCCCTTTTTCCAGGAGCGGGCGCAAACGCGCCTGGGATTTTTCGCGGGTCAGCTCCATTTGCGGTTCCGCTCCGCCGTGAAACGCGTCCGTCACCACCAATTCCGTGGCCTCAACCGCCTCGCTGCAAACCCCAAGTTCGTGCACTGCGGCTGCAACCAACGGAGCCGAGAGCCTTTCTCCCAGGCTTGAGATGGCATCCAGGGTCCGCGACGTAAGCTCGCGCAGCAGAGCCGTTCCTTCGCACAGCCGCCGGCCCTCCGCCAGTACCGGTTCAATCCGCTGGCGGAGGCGCCCGCGTTTTTGTTCGTCAGAAAGCAAACTCAAGAGCGCGGTTTCGTGTTGCTGCCTCAGCGCATCCATGATGGCCTCGGCCTCGGTTGCGTTCCCTGCCTGAGCGGTCTTCGCGGCTTCGATCAGCCGGTTCGTCACGCCGCTCATCGCAGAGACCACCACGACGCAGGGATTTTCCTTTGCCACCCCCGCGATTATTTTCGCGGTGCGCGCGACGCAAGACGCATCGCCCACCGACGTTCCCCCGAATTTCATGACCAGTAGTCGTGGCTTCATCTCACTCCCAATGATGGAAGAGCCCTCGTCTTATACTAGTGGATATTCTCGTTTTTTCAGTGGCATAGTCCGTTGCGCACAAGCCCGCCGGTGCGCGACATGGAGTGACTCGGACCCTCCAGCCAGGGAAGAGCCTACTGCGGGCTGGGGCGGCGGGTGGCACAGACGATCAATTCTAAGGCATCTCTGGGCCCCGCATACTCCGAGGACGTCTACTCCGAAGCTACACTGAAACTAGACACCATACTCGATGCTGGTCTCAAATATGGTGTCATGACAACCATTATGGATACCGCACGGAAAATCACAGTAGAGGTTCCACTGGCGCTTCTGGAAAAGGCGCAGCAAGCTAGCGGTACCGGTGTCACACAGACCGTCCGTACGGGGCTGCAACTCGTTGCCGCCTCGCGGACTTATGCTCGCCTGCGCAAACTCCGGGGCAAGGTTCGCTTCTCGCGCACGGTGGCAGAGTTGAAGGCCGACCGGTGATCGCCGCCGCCACAAGTAGCTGGATTGCCTTTCTGGAAGGGAGCGTCGGTGAGGACGTTCGGCTGCTCGATCGTGCCTTGGAAGATCGCCAGGTGGTAATGGTGCCCGTTGTGCTCACGGAGCTCTTAAGTGACGCGCGCCTTCCTCCCGACGTTGCTGAAACATTCTCGGAAGTGCCTCTGCTCGAGGTCGCCTCTGGCTATTGGCAGCGGGCGGGCGCTCTGCGGTCTAAGGTGCTCGCAACGCGCCGCAAGGTGCGTCTCGGCGATGCACTGATCGCCCAGAGCTGCATCGACCAACTCATTCCTCTTATCACGCGCGACCGGGACTTCCGCGGCTTCGCCGTGGCCGCAAACCTAAACCTTGTACTTGGCACCGGTACACACCGGCCTTAACTCGGGTATCTGCATTACCAGGGTTTCAAAAGTCCGGTTTTCTCGTTGATCAGGCAACGACCTCTCAACTTGGAATTTCGAGAACTTTACCTGTCAATTGAACGGTGGTTAGAGTCCGGTGAATCCGGTAAAGGAGTGCTAGATTTGCACCGCACCGCTCATCGAGGATGTCAACAGAGCCCAACACTTGCAAAAAACAGGAGGGCAAGGATCGCTCTTCAGCCTTCAACTTTCCAACGTTTCAACCTTCAAACGCGTAACTCCTTTTCTCTCACATCCCTAGCAGCCCCCCCCCCACCTTCTAACCTCAATCGAATCACATCCTTACAAAACCATAGGGGGGCGCCACCTGCATTTTCCCGGCGTTCAGACGTTTTGACGTACAGACGTTCCGATGTTTCTTTCGCCCACTTGCGGCTAACTCCCGTAGAATCATCCTCCATAACGATCCCCGACATGCCCATGACTCCCATTCCCGGCCAGACTCCCACCTACGAGGACTACGCCCGCTGCATCCACTGCGGCCTTTGCCTCAACGCCTGCCCCACCTACCGCCTCTGGAATCTCGAAGCCGATTCCCCCCGCGGCCGCATCCACCAGATGATCCATGTCGCCCAAAGCGAGATCCAGAACAAAGCCACCAGCGAACTCAATCACGACGTTCAAGGCGACGGCTCCATCGCCACGCAAAGCGAGTTGCTGATCACCGACTCTTTCGTCGACCACATCAGCAAATGCCTCGATTGCCGCGCCTGTGAAACCGCCTGCCCCTCCGGCGTCGAGTACGGCAAACTCGTCGAGCACGCCCGCGCCCGCATCGAGCGCGATTACGAACGCCCCTGGCTGGCCCGCGTCACTCGCGACTTCGTCTTCCGCGACCTGCTTCCCAGTCCGCACCGCATCATCGATTTCGCTCGTGTTCTCCGCCTCTACCAGCGCTCCGGCCTGCAAGCCATTGCGCGCGCCATCGGCGTCCTGAAACTTCTCGGCCTCTCCGATCGCGAGCGCTTTCTCCCGCGCATTGATGATGATTTTTTCTACGGCCGCTTTGGCTGGACCTATCCCGCTGCAGGCCTGCGCCGCGCACGCGTCGCCTTTTTTGCCGGCTGCATCGCCAACGTGACTTTCTCCCGACTCAATGAAGCCACCGTCCGCGTCCTCACCGCCAACGGCTGCGAGGTCGTCGTCCCCAGGGGACAGCTCTGCTGCGGCGCTCTCGCCGCGCACGCCGGAGTCCGCGACGCCGCTCGCGATCTCGCAAAAACTAACATCCCCATCTTTCTTCACGATGATTTCGACGCCGTCGTCACCAACTCCGCCGGCTGCGGCTCCACGCTCAAGGAATACGCTCATCTTTTTTTGTTTGACGAACCCGAGCACGCGCAAGCGCGCGCATTTTCTGAAAGAGTTCGCGATGTCACCGAATTTCTCGCCGCCCTCGGCCTCACCTCCAAATTGAATCCGCTCCCACTCCGCGTCACCTATCAGGATTCCTGCCACCTCCTCCACGGACAAAAAATCCGCGAAGCTCCGCGCACCCTTCTCCGGGCCATCCCTAATCTTGAGTTAGTCGAATTGCCCTGCTCGGAAATCTGCTGCGGTTCCGCCGGAATCTACAACGTCACCCAAACCGAAACATCCCTCGAACTGCTCGCCGAAAAAATGCACCACGCCAAATCCACTCGCGCCCCCATCATCGTCACCGCCAACCCCGGCTGCCTCCTCCAGCTCCGCGCCGGTGCCTCCATTTACAAAACCAATCAAGAAGTCCTCCACGTGGTCGAACTCTTAGACCGGAGCCTGCACTCATGAATCCACCACACGCAAGCCGCTCCACGCGGCGCGTTTCGTTCTATCGTTGCATCTTTAATTCATTCTTTTTCATCCTCAAAAACGGCGGCGCCCTTTCCGCAGCGATGGGGGCTGCTGCGAAAAGGGCGTGCCGTCTTCAGGAGAGAAGATCTTCGTTTCGAAAAATTAATTGTCTGAGGGAGGTGCTGCAGGCTCCGCAGGCGTTTGCTTCAAGTGCAAGCCGTGCCGGCCCATTCCACCCTGCTGTACGGTGTAGTCCGCCGGGACGGTGAACAGTGAAGCCGCCGGCTCGGTGCGTTGGATACTCGTCACTGTGTACGTCGTTTCGCCGAATCGCGGATCATTCCGCGTGCTCTTCACCACCATCTGCAGTTCGGTGGAATACCAGTGCTCGGATACGATCACGATCGCTTTTTCGTTTCCGATCTGTCCCACGGGAACCGTGCGCGTATAACGCGTGCCCTGCGCGCTCACTCCCGCGATCGTCTGCGTACCCAAGTCTTCTTTCTTGAAATTTCCACTGGCCGCCGCCTTCGCTTCCCAGGCCCCGGCCTTGTCTTTCATCTCGCTCTTCATCGAGCCTTTCATTCCGCCGTGCCGTTGCCCCATTTGCTCGGCTATTTTCGTGTCGGGATGCAGCACGAAATTCGCGCTCGCGACCGGATCATTGATAAACACGAACGATTTCGGCTGCCCCGCCGTCGCCAGCGGTCCGATCGCCGGGAGCGTCACTTCCTTGCGGAAACGCCCCTGGCTGTCGCGAAAAAGATTTGTCTGCGTCTTGTGTGAAATCTGATTTCCATCCGCGAGTGTTTGCGTCGAGACGGATACAGCAACGGCGCTGAATGGCGCGCCGGTAACGGTTTTTCCGCCGTGCATTCCTTCGAATCCGAGCAATTCAATCCGCTCGCCCATCGGCGGCGCCATAAATTCGCCGCCCGGTCCGCCGTGAATCATCGGGCCTGGGGGTGGGGGCTGTGGCGCCTCTTGCTGCGCCCGCGCCGCGCCAGCGCTGAAGGCCAGCGTTCCGCCGAGAATCAAACTCATACATTGTTTCCGACTCATCATTCCTTCTCCTCTTCTCTCCCGAACTGCTGAATATTTTTTGCGTTTCACTCTTGCTGTGGCAACCTCACCGCTTGCGGCAATCCGTCGTTGGCGACGAGCAGGTCCACTTGAATCCATTCGCCGGCGCCATCTTCATTCACCGGCAGGCCCAGCGCGCCCAGCGTGCCGCGCTGCATTCGAACGCGCACAATCGCCGTGTCGTCCACATCGGTCTGGAGAACTCCGGGCAGCAGGGTGAAATCGTTCAGTTCATTGTCCGCGACCAGCGTTTCGGCTCCGGCGTTTTCCGCAGCATTCGAACGTTGAGTTCCGGAAACTCCCGGCAACGGTGTTTCGCTGTTCGCTCCCGCGCCTTCGTTGCCTTTCGGGAGAATGCCCGCAGTTTGCGAAGATTGCCCGTGGCCCGCTGCATTGTCGAGCAGACTCATGCGCCAATTTCTCCAGCTGACCGCGGCAATCAGCAACGCCGCAGCGGCCAGGGACCAGGCCGCGATAACCGCCGTGCGCCGCGTTTTCAGTATGCGATGCTGCATCCGGAATTCCTGGCGCAGCCGCATCTCGACACGCGCGGGAGTTTCCGCCTCAGCGGTGGCATCCGCGAACGTGTGCAGTTCAACCCGAGCAGCCTGCCAGGAATCCTGCAGCGCCGCGCAGCGTGAACATGTAGCGGCGTGTTCGAGCGCGGCCATGCTTTCGAGTTCGCTGAGCGAACCGTCGCGTTCGGCGTCCAATCCAACGGCTTCAAATTCTTCGCACTTCATCTCGCACTTCCCTCACAAATTCACAGACTGTTTATCGCGCAACGCTCGCGCGGCGGGGTACATCGCGTAGCATTTCTAGTTTCGCGAGCAACAAAGCACGCCCGCGATGGAGGCGCGACCGAATCGTTCCGATCGGGCATCCCGCCGCCTGCGCCGCTTCTTCATAGCTCATCTCTTC
Source organism: Candidatus Acidiferrum sp. (assembly GCA_036522195.1). GTDB lineage: Bacteria > Acidobacteriota > Terriglobia > Acidiferrales > UBA7541 > Acidiferrum. Next base: position 27,554 of record DATDGF010000106.1, read on the forward strand.
CAGCTCGCACAGCACCACTGCTTCACGAAATTCCGCGGGTAACTCCAGCACCGCTGCACGTACCTGAGCTTTTCGCTCGCGCGTTTCCGTCCAGTTCGCCGGGGTGAAAACATCCTGCAAAACAATTCCCGAGCCGGTGCCATCTTCGTTTTTTTCTTCCAAGGCAACTTCGCGTGGCCGGCGTTCTAGATGTTTCATCACGCGGTTGCGCGCAATCCCATACAAAAATCCGCCCAGCGTCCCACGCTGCACATCGTATTTCTTCGGGTCGCGCATCAAGGTCATAAAAACATCCTGCACAATTTCTTCCGCCGCCCACGTGTTTCCCGTCATGCGCAAGGCAAAGCGGTACATGGCCGCCTGGTGCCGCCGGTAAAGAAGAGTAAATGCCTCTTCATCCCCATTGGCGGCCCGCCACAACAGAACGTCGTCTCTCTCTGGCTCAGCGATGCGCATCTCCCCTGATAAGACGCTCTGCCCGGTCTCACCCATAGATTCCGCGCGTGTGGTAGAAAAGTTCCCGGCAGATGCAGGCGCGTGTCCCGCGAGCGCGGAAGTCTTTGATTTCATAATATGTTAGACGCAGCAGGGAGCTTTCGCGTGTCGGTGGGAGTGTTTTGCAGGTGGAAAACGAAAGTTGGCCTGCATTCGAGCGGGAATTCGAATGGGCGTTCGAAGCGGGATTCGAACCGAAGGCCTCCCAAGCGCCCCGCGGAGAAATCCTTCAGTTTTTGGCGGGCTTGAACAAGCCGGCGGCAATCTTGGTGACGAAGCGGCGTGGGACGAGTCGCTCGCCGTGTGCGCCGAGATAGTTGCCGAGGCCGGAGATGACGTAGCTCTTGCCTGCGGCGAGGGCTTGCAGGCCGGTGCGAGCGACTTTTTCGGCGGTCTCGCTTTTTCTTTGGAATTTTTCCTGGCCCGCCACGACGTGGAATTCGGATTCCGTGGAACCTGGGCAGAGCGCGCAGACGCGAATGCCGTAAGGCTTCATTTCTTCGGCGAGGCCTTCCGCGAGCAATAGATCGAATGCCTTGGTCGCAGCGTAAGTTGAGATATAAGGAACGGCCTGGAAGGACGCGGTGGAAGCAAGAATGAGCACGTCACCGCGGCAGCGCGCCACCATTTCCGGCAGATACAGGCGCGTGAGGTGCACCACGGCGCTGCAGTTAACCTGCACCATATCCAGAAGCCGTTGGGGATCGACCGACGAGAATTCGCCGAACTGTCCGAAGCCGGCGTTGTTAATCAGCAGATCGATTTCGATTCCTTTTGCTTTTGTGAAGGCAAATATTTTTTCCGGGGCACTGGTTTCCGTCAAATCCGCGACAAACGCCTCCGTGTTCACTTTGTGCGTAGTGTTCAAAGCTTTGGCCAGATCTTCCAACCGGTCCTTGCGGCGCGCCGTCAGCACGAGATGCGTTCCTCCCGCGGCCAACTCTTTCGCCAGCGCCACACCGATACCCGCACTTGCGCCCGTCACCAAAGCCCATTTGCCGCGCCACTCTGCTGTCATCTTCTTCCTCTATTCACTTGGTTCCCCGGTCTTCGATTTCCATACGGCATCGCGCATACGCCCGCCTTCGTGTTTGATGCGGTCCATCAGACGGCGCGCCCAAATGAATTCGGCCGCGAGTAATCCCAACCCAAGGAAAATTACGAGCATGCCCGGGCCCGGAGTGACCAGCATCACCACGCCTGCCAGCAACAAGGTGAATCCAGCGATGACGAAGAAGATTCGGCGGACCTGTTTAACCGTGCGGAGGATCATCAATACTTAGGATAACGGATTTATGGCGGAGAGAGTGGGATTCGAACCCACGGTAGGGGTTAACCTACACACGCTTTCCAAGCGTGCGCCTTAAACCGCTCGGCCATCTCTCCGGCGACGGAAGTAACCTTATCAATTTAACAGAAACTCCGAGTCTGCGCACTCCGGGGAAATCCGTGAGAGCCAACGCGAGCTGCCCTGAACAGATGCCAGTGCAGACAGTCGAGGTGGCGCGGGGGTAGTGAGTTGGTTATGCTAGGCGCACGGTGCCAAAGAATTCCCATGGCTGAGATCCCCGAGAGCATCGGACCCTACCGAGTTCTGTGCAAAGTTGGCGAAGGTGGAATGGGCGTGGTGTACAAGGCCGAGGACCAGCGCCTGCAACGGTTCGTCGCGCTGGAAGCGATTACGGGTATGGAATGGGTTTGGTACTGGCTATGCTCGGACGCGTGGAAGAGGCCGTGTCCACGCTTCGGCAGCGGGAACTGGCCAAGCCTTGGCGGCTTGGCCAGTTGTACTTAACATCGTTGCGCACGCTGCTGGAGGGCAACCGCGAGGAAAGCATAGCAGTGAGCGATGAGCTGATACAGGCGACGTTCCGAGATCCGGAAGGGATGTACTATCTGGCGCGGCAACTGGGTTACTTGGGAGAAGAAGCGCGAGCACTGGACATGTTGTCCCGTGCCATCGACAACGGTTTTTTCTGCCATCAGGCCATGTTACGTGACCCCTGGCTCGATGCGCTTCGAGGCCGGAATGAATTTACGGCGCTCTTGAACAAAGCTCTGCAATTGCACCGTGAAGCGTTGACCGCGTTTCTAGCCGGAGGAGGCACTGCCCTTCTGGGAATCCGTTCAGAGGGTTATTGAAAGAGCCCGTCACATTATTCATGGGCGACGTAGGGCTGTTGGATGATTTGAGCGATCTCACTATTCTTGACCCACCAAGCTAACCACATTTTTTTGCTACCAGGTTTGCCGGTGATTTCGGGGGGCGATACCACCATTTTGGCCAGGATGTTTGTGATGGCCTGGTCGTGGCCCAATTTCATTCGTGGGGCGTTGCGGCCGTCATTTTTATAGTCAGGATATTCGGAGAGAAAATTCGCCCCTTTGAGGCTTTCGATCAGCGCTTCCACCGCTTTCCTGCCGCCGATGTATTGCATTTTGATGACGGCATCGAAGCATCCAGGGCTTTCCAGTTCGTCGGCGATGGCTTTGAATTCATCAGGGTCTCCCAGCTTTGCCAAAGCTGCTTGTGCACGGCCACGAACAGTGTTTATGCCGGACGCGCGAAGCCTCTGGTCACCCAGCTGTGTGAGCTTTCGGAGGGCTGGAATCGCCTGCGAATTCCCGGCGCCGCCCAGATCAAGAATGGCTTCCGGGAAGCCCCATTCGAATTTTCGGGCGAGGCATTGAAGATAGGGATCCTGCAGGTCACTGCTGATGACCAGCGTGAGAGGCGTTCCCTTGTTTTGTTCCCACCAGGCGGCCCATTTCTCGAGGGTTACCGTGGGAATCCCACTCGGCTCGGACGGCGGATTCTGAAGCAAGGGAGCCAATCCTTTGATAATCGCGTAGCGCACGTCGCTGGCGTAGTCGCCCATATTTACATAGAGCGAGTTGTCGTTCAGGTGCGCGACAAGAAATCTCATGAGGATCGCGACGGCGCTGGCGTCCGCGGCACGAAGAAGTTTACGGGTGGCCCAGCCACCATGCCGTGTGCCATTCATTTCCTGCTCCAGTTGCTGGAGGGCTTCCTCGTCTCTCAGTCTTGCCAGACTGGTTTGAGAAGCACCCGGGATGTCATTTTCGGGCATGTCTGGTTTGGAGATGCGACGCAATGCGGGAATTAGGGCATTGCCTCCAATCGCGGCCAGCCTGTAGATCACATTGCGATCTGGTCCGGGGACAGAATGGTTTGGATCGTCGAGACGGAACTGGGCAAATTGATTGCCGACTTGCGCGATTTTTGCGATTAGCTCCCCTTGATTCACATCGCCGCGCGGGCAAACCTGGGCGGAGGCGCGCCCAGCAGCGAGGAAAAACAAAGCCAGGAAGAGCACTCCCCGCAGACGCTTAAATGGCCTGTTCATCATGAACCCACCTCTGACGATTAGAACGATTTTCACAGGAAAACTTGCGAGAGACGGCGTCCCAGTAAGACGTAGGAAGCGTAAGAGATAGGAGCGCTTAGCAGCGCGGCGGCAGTTTGAAAATGTCGTTATTCGTAGCGCAAAGCTTCGACGGGGTCGAGGCGGGCGGCTTTGATGGCAGGATACATGCCGAAGAAAAGACCGACGCTCATGGAGACGCTAACGGCAAGAAGAATGGACCAGAGAGGAATGGAGGACGGCAAGCTGGGCACAACCAGGTGGATCAGCAGGCTGATGCCTCCGCCGAGCAACACGCCGATAACGCCTCCCATACCGGTGAGCACGATGGCCTCGGTAAGGAATTGCCAGATGACGTCGCTGCGGCGCGCGCCGATGGCTTTACGAACGCCGATTTCACGGGTGCGCTGGGTGACGGACATAAGCATGATGTTCATCACGCCGACGCCGCCGACCAGGAGGCCGATGGAGCTGACGACCGAGATCAAGAGAGCCACGGACGAGGTGATCTGTCGAAACTGATCGGCGATCTGCTGGGCGCTGGAGATTCCAAAATTATCCGGCTTGCTGTAGGGCACATTTCTGCGGCGACGAAGCACGCCGCGGATCTGGTCTTCGGCTTCGCGCATGAGGCCGGGGTAGGCGGTGGCGCCGATGAAATTCTCATCGTCCTGGGGATGGTGTTTGCGATAGGTACGATACGGAACCATGACGGCTTTGTCCGCGGACTGATCCTTGACGAAGCCACCCTTACGCGGCTGCAGAACGCCGATGACCTCGTAGGAAGCTCCCTGGATCAAAATGGGTTTCCCGAGAGGCTCGATGGCTGGATAGAGCGTCTTTGCGATATCGGGGCCGATAACGGCTACGTCGGCGCGGTGCATGTTTTCCGCTTCGCTGAAGAAGCGTCCCGTGCGCGGCCGCGAGTTGAAGACCTCCTCGTTGGAAGGCAGCGTGCCGTTGAAATCGATGCCGGAGACTTCTTTGCTGAGATAGCGCGCGGTGACGGGAGCGTTGCCAAAACCGTCGAATTGAATGCGAGGGAAAACGCTGGCGGTGACGGTGCGGACGGCCGGGCACTGACCCTGGATGGCCTCCGCATCCTCCAGAGTGAGGGGTCTCCGCGCGCGTTCTTCCGGGGTGAAATCGCTCGTATGGATGCCGGGATCGAAACGAAAAATGAACAGCGTTTCGGGGCCGTAGTCGTCCAAGTAAGCATTCACGTTGCCATAGACTCCCACCAGGATGGAGACCACGGAAAGCAATGCGCTGATGCCAATGACCACACCGAGAACGGTGAGAAACGAGCGCATCTTGTTCTCACGAAGGGTGGTAAGCGCCATTTGCGCGTTTTCGCCGATGTGCATGCTCATACGGATCTCACTTGGCGTCAGGCCTCCTGGCGCAGCGCTTCGATGGGCTGAAGCGCAGCCGCTTTTTTAGCGGGATAGACGCCGAAGAATACGCCAACGGAGGCGGAAATGAATTCGGCGAGAAGCACGGCGCCGAAAGGCACGGACATGGGTACAGAGGTCAACGCCTTGGTCAGGCCGGAAATGAGATAGGCGACGCCCACGCCGATGGCGCCGCCGATCGCGGCCATCACGGCCGCTTCCATCAAGAATTGCAACATGATGTCACTGCCGCGAGCGCCCAGAGCCTTACGGATGCCAATTTCGCGAGTGCGCTCGGTGACGGTAGCGAGCATCACGTTCATGATGACAACGCCGCCGATCACCAGGAACACCGAGACGACGCCGATCATGGCCGTGGCGATGACGCCGGTAAGGTTTTTCCAGAGCTCCATCAACGTGGCGGAATCAAAGATGCCGAAATTGTCCTTTTCATTGGGGGACAAGTGCCGGCGCGCGCGCATGATGACCCGCGCTTCGTCCTGCGTGCGCTCCATCCATTCCGCATCGCGCGCTTGAATGTTAATCCAGATGCCGTCGTAAGCGCCGTACATCTTGAAATAGGTCTGGATAGGGATGTAGACGAAGTTGTCCTGGGACTGGCCGAGGACCGAGCCGATGGCTTTGGCAATGCCAACCACCTGGAAAGGCCGCCCGTCAATCCACACTTCGCGACCGATGGGATCAACGTTTGGAAATAGTTTGGTAGCGACGTCGTTGCCGATCATAGTGACCTGGGCACGACTCTGATCGTCGCCGTCGGAGATGTAGCGGCCATCAGCAGGCTCGACGATATCGATTTCACCCATGTTGGCGGTGACGCCGCGAATGTTGCAATCCTGGAGGCTTTGCGAACCCATGCGGACTTTTCCACCCGTGCGCAGCTCGACGCCGAGGCGCAGGGGCAGCTTCATATTTTCGCGAAGGGATTCGTAATCGTCCCAAGTGACCTTTTTGTTGCGCCGGTTGGCCTTCACGAACTCTTCGACGTCGGTGATGATGGGAAATCGTGTGAGGAGAAAGACGTTCGACCCGAGATTGGCGACGCGGTCGGCAATGTAGCGGTCAACACCGGAAATCAGAGCGACGACTACGATGAGGGTAGAAACGGAAAGGATGATGCCCAACAGCATGAGAAAAGAACGCATTTTGTGGGCGCGCAAAGTCTCCAGCGCTACGCCGACCGGTTCGCGAAGAAGCACTCGCCGTCTCATGAATGTAACCCCAGAAGGTACTGCACGTGTAAGGTCATTCTACGTGAAAGCAGGGCAAAAGGTTTCCGTGAATCGAGCGACGGCGCGCGCTTGGGAACCGTTGCGCGGCTCTGCTACAATTCTAGGACCAATTCCGGGATCGTCTAATCGGTAGGACATCAGCCTTTGGAGCTGAGTATCCTGGTTCGAGTCCAGGTCCCGGAACCAGCTTTTCCCGCACTCTAAGCCAAATGGCGCTCCCTCCCGGATGGGTCAATGTTGTAAGATGCAAGAAAAAGCGGGCATGCATTCGTTTTTTCTATGCTAGAATCCGCCCGTTGAGCCACTACCAACGAGGGACCATCCCTTCGTCCCTCACCAGAAAGGGGGCTCTCAAAAATGCATCGGTTCCCTATTCCCTCAACGGAAATCACCCAGGTGGGTTATCAGGAAGATTCGGAGACGTTAGAGATCCAGTTTGTGAAGGGCGGAGTCTATCAGTTTTACAATGTGCCTTTGACGGTCTTTGATGAGTTCATGAACGCCTCCTCCAAAGAGGGATACTATCACTCGAAAATCGGCGAGCGTTTTCCGTGCTCGCGCGTCGCGTGATGGAGATTTGGTAGTGCTAGAGGAGCCCGGGGATCGACCGCGAAGGCGGGCTCCCCGGGCCGTCTAGAGGTTTCCGCCGCAGGAATCAGCACTGCGGCAAGTTGGTTGGAGTTTACTTCGTCCGCTTTTCCGTGAGCAGGGCGCTTGCGGCTCTCACCGAAAACACAACAATCAGAGGTTCTCGAGGTCGCGTTTGCGTCCGTAGCGGAGCGCGAGACCGAAGCCGATGGTCATGAACCCCACGGGAGGGATGATGAGCACGGCGACGCCTTTGCCGATGGCTCGCTGGCCGTCCTTGGTGGTGGCGGCGACGGCGTTGCGGCACATGGCGCAGCCCTGGCTGAACGCTGGTGAGGCGCACAGGAAGAGCGACAGGGCGAGAAGAGCGCCGCGAGCTTTCATTTCACTCCGAGAGTGCGGATGCGCAAGGCATCCCAGAAGAAAAAAACAGTCATTATGATCAGACAGCCGATCACGGAACACATTGTAGCCCACTTCATGATGGACGCTTCATATTTTAGATGCATGAAGTAGCCGATGATCAGGGCAGCCTTCACAAAAGACAAACCCAGCAAGATGGTCAGCATCTTGACGGGCTCCATGTTCTGGTAGGTCAGATAGACTTCGATGGCGGTCATCACCAGCAGCGCAGCCCACACCCACAGAAACTCCGCTTTGCCATGATGGCGATACTCCTCTGCGACACGTCCTTCGAGCGCCAGTTGACTGGGATCCATAGCTCTCCTGCTCCTAAATCTTTGCGGACATCAGATAGACCAAAGGAAAAATGAACATCCAGACGAGGTCGACGAAGTGCCAGTACAAGCCGGCGACTTCGACATCGGATGCGTCGTAAACCTTGGGCTTCAGCCACAGGATGATGGTGCACACGATCGCAGCGATCAAGAGGACGTGCACGCCGAAATGGAAGGGGCTGTAGGCTGGCGTGAGCAACCATCCGGCCAGCCAAAGGACCAACAGGATGGGGATGAATTTCTTGCGCAACGCGACCACGCCGAGGTAGATCACGCCCAGCGTTACGTGGAGCATGTGCATGCCAGTCAGGCCAAAGAATGTGGCGGCAAACTGCGGCACGGTTTTGGAGACAGTTGCAAATTCGCTGGCGGCTTCGTGACCCGGGACTACCGGGAAAAACGGGAGCGTCAGGCCTTCGGCAATCAAATTGGTCCACTCGCGGCCGTGAAGAATGATAAATCCCGTGCCGCAAAGCATGGTGGCGAGCAGCCAGAGGCGCTGCCCTTTCGAATCGCCATGTACAGCGGCGCGGACGGCAAAGACCATGGTCAACGAACTCGTGAGAAGGAACGCAGTCATGATGGTGGCGTTGACGATGCTCTGGGAGTGGAACGGCGTGGGCCAGTTCGCCGTGGAAATCCGCCCGTAGCTGTAGGCGTAGAGCAGCGCGCCGAATGTCAACGAATCGGAGAGCAGGAACAGCCACATCCCGATTTTTTTGGAGTAGGTTCCAAATAGTGACGGCTCATAAGCCGACGGGATGTCTTGCAGCGCAGATTCAGCCATGCGTCCGGCCTCCTGATCAAATACGTACGGTTAGCTGGCGAACTCCATTAAACACAAAATATAAATCCAAAGCGCGGCCATGAAATGCCAGTACCAGGCCGTGACATCTACAACGATGCTCCGCCGGGTCAAAGAAAGACCGAGCAGCGAAGCAATCGCCGCAACGAACAACGCGAGCACGCCGCCCATCAAGTGAATGGCATGCGTTCCCGTCAGTAAATAAATAAACGAGCTGCTGGGGGTGGTGTCCACATGAAAACCATTGGCGGCCAATTGTTTCCAGGCCGTCCACTGGCCGAAAAGAAAAAGCAAGCCGAGGACAAGTGTGATCGAGAGCCAGGGCATGCTCATGCCATCGTCGGCTGAAACTCTCGGATGAATTTCCCCCGCAGCGAGCACCGCCTGGACCTGCCCTCTGCTCTGTTGCCTCGCCAGTTCCATGAACAAACTGCTCAGCACCAGCACAGCGGTATTGAGCAACAACAGCTTCGGCAGCGTTACCGGAATCCAATCTTTTACCAGCGTCGCGGTTCGTGGGTCCAAGCTAGGCAATCCCTGTCGTACCACGTACGCACTCGTAAAGGACACAAATAGCATCAGCACCGGGGTCAAGACCACCAGTAGCCCGAGGCGCGCCCGGCGCAAGCGGGTGGCATAGTCCGGTAGCGCGGGAGCAACAATGGTCGCGGTGGTGGTAAAAGTGGCCATCGGTCGGTTAGTGTGCCGGCTCGATTTCCGGATCGGTTTGCATCACGTAATCGCGGGGCGCGCCGGGCACGCTGTACTCATAAGGTCCGTTGTGAACGACCGGCGTTTTTCCGCCAAAATTGTCGTGTGGCGGCGGAGTCGCTGTGGTCCATTCGAGCGTTGTCGCTTCCCAAGGATTGTCGACGGCCTTCTTGCCCTTGAACATGCTCCAGAAAAGGTTCACGACGAAGATCAGTTGCCCAGCGATGGTGATAAATGCCGCGTAAGTGATGAACTTCTGTAACGGAATCAGGTCATGGAGATAGGCAACCTCGGTCATTTGCGAGTAACGTCGCGGCATCCCCGCCATTCCGAGATAGTGCATGGGCATGAAAATCGCGTAAGTGCCGATGAAGCTGAACCAGAAGTGCCAGCGCGCAAGCGATTCGCTCATCATGCGGCCAAACATTTTGGGGAACCAATAATAAGTCGCGGCAAAAATGCCGAAGATGGAAGCCACACCCATGATGAGGTGAAAGTGCGCGGGAACGAAATAGGTGTCATGCAACTGAATGTCTAGCACCGGCTGAGCGAGGAAAGGGCCGCTGATTCCGCCGGTAACGAAGAGCGAAACGAATCCGATGGCGAAGAGCATCGGCGAATCAAAACGAATTCGCGCATGCATGAGGGTACCGAGCCAGTTGAAAGTCTTGATGGCCGAAGGAACGCCGATGCCCATGGTCATGATGGAGAAGGCAAAAGCGGTGTAGGGACTCATGCCGCTCATGAACATGTGATGTCCCCAGACCATGAAGCCGAGGAAACCAATGGCCAGGATGGCATAGACCATGGCTTTGTAACCAAAGATCGGTTTGCGCGAGAAGACGGAGAGCAACTGCGATGCCATGCCCATAGCCGGCAGAATGGCGATGTAGACCTCGGGATGGCCGAAGAACCAGAAGAGGTGCTGCCAGAGAAGCGGCGAGCCGCCTTTATGGCCGGTGAGCTGGCCGTTGATGGTTACCAGCGGGACAAAAAAGCTGGTTCCGAGGTTGCGATCCATCAACAGAAGAATACCGGCTGACAGCAGAACGCCGAAGGCGAGCAAGCCCAGAATTGCTGTGACAAACCAGGCCCATACAGTGAGAGGCATGCGCATCATGGTCATGCCCTTGGCGCGCATATCCAGCGTCGTGGTGATGAAATTGAGCGCACCCATCAGGGCGCCAATGCAGAAAATCGCGATGCTGATGATCCACAAATCGGCGCCGAGTCCCTCTCCCGGCCCGGCAGACTGTAACGCACTCAGCGGCGCGTAACCGGTCCACCCATGGAGAGGCGCCCCACCCGCGACGAAGAAGGCCGCGATCATCACGATGAAGCCCAGCAGCGTGGTCCAGAACGAGAGCATGTTCAACACCGGAAAAGCCATGTCCGGAGCGCCGATCTGAATGGGCAAGAAATAATTGCCGAAGCCACCTTGCGGCGCGGTAGTAAGCACGAAGAAAACCATGATGGTGCCGTGCATGGTCACGAGTGTGAGGTATGTTTCCGGCCTGATGTCACCCAGGAGCGGCAAAGCCACTGTGGGCCAGATCAAGTGGATACGCATAAGCAGCGAGAGGAACATGCCGACAAAGACCGCGGTCAGCGCAAGAAAATAATATTGAAGGCCGATGACTTTGTGGTCGAGACTGAAGATCCACTTTCGAATGAAGCCCTGCGGTGCCGCGTGCGCGTGAGATTCCTGGGCAGCAGATTCATGAGTAGCCATGGTTATTGTTTCTCCGCCTCCCGTGCCGCCAACCATTTATCGAACTCTTCCTGAGTTATAACTTTCACGATGCCGTGCATCTTGTAGTGACCGAGGCCGCAAAGCTCCGCACAAAGAATTTCGTAGTCGCCAGTTTGGATCGGGGTGAAATGCATGTGGATCGCCAGCCCGGGCACGGCGTCCTGCTTGAAGCGCATCTGAGGAACAAAAAAACTGTGGATGACGTCGTGAGCGCGCAGGATCACTTCAACCTGGCGATTTACGGGAACTACCATCACTCCGCTGACAACGTCGTCTTTCGATGCAGGATCTTTGGTATCGAGGCCCAGCGCGGCTTCGCCGCCGGCCGATGCATCTTCCAGCTCCGGTTTTGTCGCGCCAAACTGACCATCGGGTCCGGGATACCGGAAATACCAGGCAAACTGCATGCCGGTCACTTCCACACGCACGGCACTGGCCTCGGCCGGATCGAAGCGCTCGGCCGCCCAAAGAGGATAGGTCGCCAGATTCAGCCCGACAAACAAGACGGTGGTCAACAAGGTCCATACTATTTCCAGAGAAGTGTTGCCATGAGAATAGGCGACTTTAGAAGAGGAACTGCCGCGGTCGCGGAAACTCCAGACGAGATACCCGAGGGCCAGCTGCGCGGCGACGAAGACAGCTCCCATTAAGATGTACGTGGTGGTGAAGTGATGATCGATGCCGGCGGCAGCGGCGGAGGCTCCCACTGGCAGCCACCACGTCTTGGCAATAAAAAAATAAGTACTTCCGAGCGTGATCAGCCAGATGACCAGCAGAAGAACGAGGCCCATTGCGCGAGACCTCCAAGGGTTGAATCTTCAGCCTTCCCCACAAAGGCGCTGCACCAAAATCCCAAAATCAAAAAGTGAGGGACGCAAACCGGGGCGAGTCTACCACAGCTTTTTCCGTGCGCAAGCGTGTTCTTGCGCTTCTTTTTTCTTCTCGCATCGCATCTTGCGGGGCCACGTGCAAAATCTTTCCCGAGACATCGTTGCAATCACGCATTGACGAAATTTTTTCTTTTAAGTATTATCCGTTTCGATTCCTGGGGGGCCGCTGAAATGTTGAGGTCCTCACGATGTTTTCGTATCACACTACTCCAATCCGTCGGGCCCCTGACGCTAGCTGCGGACGCGCCCTTCCCCACTTTTCTTCCCTGCCCTCCGGAAATTGTTTTGCGTAACGCCACCGCCTCCTTGAGGTTTTCCTCTACGCCAATCCGTTTTCAATCCAAAAACAGTTTTCGCAGCACGGCACAGCCGGTAGCTGGAAGGCGTTTGACGGAAGCGACGCCTGGTTCGGGAAACACCTAGTCGAGGAGGCAGCGAATGGCGGGCCCTGAAACCGAAACGCCCAAACCGAATCCGGAAGCCGCGAAGACGTCTGCTGCCGGAGGCGGCGATGCAACGAGATACGTCGGCACGCCTGCAATAGGTACATCGAAAGCGGCGGCCGCCGCGGGATTGGCCACCGCGGGTCCCGCGCCGACGGAAATCAACACGAAGCGGCGACGGCTGGTGTGGGTCGCTGTAACGGCGTTTCTCGGCGCATGGTTCATCGCCTTCCTGCGATTTTTTCTGCCGCGCACTCTTTTCGAACCACCAACCATTTTCAAGATTGGTTACGCATCAGATTATGCCCTCGGCGTAGACACCAAGTGGCAGCAGAAATACCGCATCTGGGTGGATCGGACGCCGGATCGCGTGTTTGTGATTTACGCGCGTTGCACACATCTGGGCTGCACGCCGGATTGGAAAGCCAGCGAAAACAAGTTCAAGTGTCCGTGCCACGGAAGCGGCTACGACAGCGAGGGCGTCAATTTCGAAGGGCCCGCGCCGCGGCCTATGGACCGTGCGCATGTGGAATTTGCCCCTGACGGCCAGATTGTCGTGGACACTTCCCGGCTCTATCAGTGGCCCAAGGGACAACCGAGCCACTTCAACGATGACGGGTCGTTCTTGCACGTTTAGCCGTTTGAGCAGTTGCACAGAATTTGCTGAGCGAAATTTCGAGCCCGTGAACCAGGGGAGAGCAGACGATGCCTGACGAGCAGAAACCAAACGGAAACAACGGCAAGTCTGTCGGCCTCGTCGACCGCATCAAGACTGGTGTCAAAGAGGATATCGATTCCCTCAAAACGGATCTGCCTACGAAGGCAAAAGAGCAGGTGGAGCTGCTCAAGAAGCCCACCAAGACCCAGGTTTTTACTTCGATCTTCCGCCACAAGCATGACGAAACGCCTCGCAATCGCGCACTTGGTGTGCTCTCCAACGTTTTCCTTCATTTGCATCCGGCAAAGATTAACCGGGATTCGGTGCGGTACAGCTATACATGGGGAATGGGCGGCATCACTTTTTATTTGTTCATCGTGCTGACACTGACCGGGACAATGCTGATGTTTTACTACCACCCCAGCAAGGTGCAGGCCTTCCGCGATGTGCTGTACCTCGAGCACGATGTGCCTTTCGGAAAACTTTTGCGTAACATGCACCGCTGGGCGGCGCACCTGATGGTCATCGCCGTGGAGCTGCACATGTTCCGCGTGTTTCTCACCGGGTCCTATAAGAAACCACGCGAGTTCAATTGGAACGTCGGCGTGATTCTGCTGGTGCTGACGCTGCTGCTCTCCTTTACCGGTTATTTGCTGCCGGACGATCAGCTGGGCTTCTGGGCCGTGACCGTGGGCACGAACATGGCGCGCGCAACGCCGGGCCTCGGCAATGAAGGCCCGTTCGCTCCTTCGTTCATCACTCCTTATAACGATGTGCGCTTTGGTTTGCTGGGCGGCTCGATCGTGGACGCCAACGCGCTCCTGCGGTCGTACATCTGGCATTGCATCGGTATTCCCATCATCGCTTCCATTTTCATGATTCTGCACTTCTGGCGTGTGCGTAAGGACGGCGGCATCTCCGGTCCCGCAGCGGTGGTCCTCGACTCCGAAGTAAAGGAGGCGAAGAAATAGCCATGGATTGGAAGCAACTCTGGGAAATCCTATCCGCCGCGGACAACGTTCCCATCATCGCGATGATCCCGTTGCTGGCCTTTTATATGTACCTGGCGTGGAAACAGGCTAGCGCCAATGATGCCTTGATCGAACAACTTGCTGGAGATGCGGCGCTGGCAAAAACGCATCACCGCAAAGCGTGGCCCTTCAAGCCCGGATGGGCGAAAGAAGTGCACGTTTGGCCGTTCCTGCTGCGGGTGGAATTCCTGGCCGCCATCATCGTCACCATCATTCTGATGATCTGGTCCATCACCTTGAATGCGCCGCTGGAAGAACCGGCGAATCCCAACTTGACCATGAACCCGGCGAAAGCCCCGTGGTACTTCCTCGGATTGCAGGAAATGCTGGTGTATTTCGATCCCTGGATCGCGGGGGTGGTCATGCCCACCCTCATCATTGTCGGCTTGATGGTGATTCCTTATATAGATACCAATCCGCTCGGATCGGGCTACTACACCTGGAAGCAGCGCAAGTTCGCGATCGGCACCTTTCTCTTCGGGTTCATTATCTTGTGGGTCTCGATGATTTTCATCGGGACGTTTATCCGCGGGCCCGGTTGGCAATGGTTCTGGCCCGGGCAAACTTGGGATCACAACCGCCTGATTTATGAAGTGAACCGCGATTTGCCGGATCTGTTTGGCATCACTTCGAACTGGGGCAAGGGCATCTTTGGTGCGGTCGTCGTCGGTGGCTTCTTCGCGATCGGGGGAATGCTGGCGCACGCCTTTTTCCGGCGTCGCAACCCGAAGGATTACAAACGCATGAGCCTGCTGCAGTATTCGGTCCTGATGATATTTCTGCTAACGATGTTTGGTTTGCCGATCAAGATGCTGTTGCGGCTGTTGTTCCACATCAAGTATGTGTGGATTACGCCTTGGTTTAACGTTTAGGGGTGCAACGAGTAGGGTTTAGCGTTTAGGAGAAACTGGTGCCCGAGAAGCCCATTCCCGACGATCCAGTCGTTAGCAAGTCGCTCGCTCCGCACTACGTCATCTCGATGGTCCTGCTAATGGCCACGCTGTTCTGGGCGTTGTGGGACGAAGACTTCGGCCAGCGGCCATGGAAGGACTATCAACACCAGTGGAAAACGCGCTATTCTACCTTTCTAAAGAATGCGCGCACGGTGTCGGGTGATTCGGAAAAAGAAGTCGAGAGCAGCCCCGACTATAAGGCGCTCAACGAAGCTTACGACAGCGCAAGGAAAAGCTCGGAGGCGCGTTACAACGAGATTAACGAAAAGCTTCACGACCTGAGCGCCAAGATTTTGGCGGTGCAAAACGTATTCACCGACCGGCGCGCGTACGTCAATGCGTTGACCTACAGCATTGAGACCGAAACGAGCACGTCCTCGAAACAAAGCCTCCAGAAAGACCTCAATGAGTATAAGAAGAAACTCGCGACCGTGGAATTTCCAGATGGCAGCAAGAAGGCCTACACCTTTTCACAGCTGGAGGAAGCGTACAACGAGTTGAAGAACGAGCGCACCACGCTAAGCGCGGAACTCGCGGACCTGATCAAGCCCGTCAACGAAAAAAAGAATCTGCTCGACGCCTACGTCTCCGACCACATGGTGACGCTGACGCCGACGCAGTTGGCGGGGTTGCAGGACAAGACCGAAGCGTTGACGCCGAAAATTTTGCAGATCAACGTGCCGGACGCCAACATCGTGGACCGCTGCGAGTCCTGCCACATCGGAATTCGCGAGCCGGTGAAGCTGACGGTCTCGGCGATGACTTTGAAAGGCAAGAAACCGGACGAGTACGCGCAGGCATTCACCAGCCATCCGGAAACCGATCTCTTAAAGGTTCACGATCCGGACAAGTTTGGCTGCTCTCCTTGCCACCAGGGCAATGGACGGGCGACGACCAGCGTGGAGAAGGCCCACGGAACCTACGAACACTGGCTGTGGCCACTGTATGCCAAGGGAAATTTTGAGGCCGGCTGCCAGACTTGCCACGCCGCGGACATGGTGCTGGTGAGTAACGATGTCGGCTGGACGCTCAGCGAAGGCAAGGATCTCTTCCGGCAGCGCGGCTGCGTGGGTTGCCATCGTTACGAAGGCTACGACAAGGAACCGGAGGATCTGCTTTCGCTCGCGCAGCAGATCAAACAACTCGATCAAGAGAAAAGAGACAATATCAAGCAGGCCAACGACCTGATGAAACAGGCGGACAAGGCCGAGAGCAACGAAGAGGCCAACCATTTGAACGACCGGGCGGTGGCGCTGAAAGTTTCCAACAGCAAAATGGATTTGCGCATTGCGCAGCTCGATCGTTCGACGAAAAGCCTGCTCCAGGATATGAAGAAGGTTGGGCCGAACCTGAAGGACATCCGGCTGAAACTGAACAGAGATTGGATTCCAGTGTGGCTGGCGAAGCCGAGCGACTTCCGTCCGACCACGAAGATGCCCAACTTTCGGCTGAACTACGATCAAATTAAAGCGATCTCCGCGTACATTTGGCAGTCGGCGCTGACGGATACGCTGCCCAAGCACAAGCCGGGCAACGCCGCTCATGGCAAGGAATTGTTCGAAACGCGCGGCTGCCTGGCATGCCACTCGATTGGCGAAGGCGACCAGGTTCAGGGCGGAACGTTTGCCGCAAACCTCACGCGCGTGGGAGAGAAGGACAACTACGATTACCTGGTGCGCTGGGTTCACAACCCGCGCGAACGGACGCGGCCGTACTGCCCGTATGAGAAGAAGGACATCGGCCCTGAGGATTACAAGAAAAAAGGCTTGGCCTACGTTTTCGATCTGGATCACAGCAGGTGTCCGAACGACGGTCATGAGCTGCAAGTACAGAACATGACGGTGATGCCCCGGCTGCGACTTTCTCCGCAGGACGCAGAGGATGTGGCCAGTTATTTGATTACCTTGAAAAGGCCAGGCGCGGCGCCTTATCCCGATGCGTCGTTCATGGAGGATGCGAATCTGAAGGCTGAGGGCAAACGGTGGATCCGCCACTACGGCTGCGCGGGTTGCCACGAGATTTCCGGCATGGAAGACGAAGGCCGCATCGGCACGGAGTTGACGACCGAGGGTAGCAAGCCAGTGGAGAGGCTGGATTTCGCGCTGCTGACGGAAACCGCGCAGCGCGGCGGCAGCGAACCGATTACCGATCCAGAGGACCTTGCGCGCTTGCCCGAAGGCCCCGCGAAAGCGCCTTGGTATGACCACAAGGGGTTTTTCGAGCACAAACTCGCCGAGCCGAATATTTGGGACAAGGGCAAAATCAAACCGGAAGAGGAAAAGCTGCGCATGCCCAACCTGCACCTGACCAAACAGCAGGTTCAGGCGATCACGACTTTTCTGTTGGGAAGCCAGGAAAATCCGCTTCCCTCGAATTACCAATACCGGCCGATGGATTATCGCCGGGACATTCAAGAGGGCTGGTGGGTGGTTAAGAAATATAACTGCATGGGCTGCCACCAGCTCGTACCCGGGCAGAAGACTTCGCTGATGGCGATGGCACGTTATCAGGGCGCGGATGGGCAGGAGCAATTGCCTCCCAAGCTGCTCACGGAGGGAGCCCGCGTCAGTCCCGAATGGCTGCTGCATTTCCTGAATAATCCGGCGCTGAACGACAAGGACGACAACCGCAACGGTGTGCGCTCGTACCTGCAAGTTCGAATGCCGACATTTTCTTTTTCAGAAAATGAGCTGGGCAAACTGGTGCGGTTTTTCCAGGCACTCGGCCGGCAGCCTTTCCCTTACATCCCCGACGAAATTCCTGTGTTGACGGCGAAGGAAACGGAAATGGCGCGAAGCCTTTTCAGCAGTACGGCGGCCCCGTGCTTGAAGTGCCACGCCACAGGTGATCCCGCGCACGATCGCACAGCAACCGCGCCCAACTTCTTGCAAGCGCGTGGACGCTTGAAGCCCGATTGGATGGAGCAGTGGATCATTGATCCGCAGGCCATCGCTCCCGGCACTTCGATGCCATCGGGTTTGTTCAAGCGCGTGAACAATCACTGGGTGTTCGCCGGCCCGACGCCTCCCTCTTTCCAGGGGTATGATAAGGATCAGACCAAGCTGCTGGTGGATTACATCCTGCAGCTGACTCCGGAGGAGCAGCGGCGCGTGAGCGCGGCGATGGGCCATGCCGGAGCGGCTGGGGGCAGCGCCTCCTCTGGTTCGGGCACCAAGGCGAGTAGTGGCGCCGGACGCGGCGTTTCCAGATAGATTTTTTTGAGTTTTCAAAACTCAGGAGAGGTTGAGCGATAACATGAAAACGAAAACATGGATCAAGGTTTGTTGCATGCCTGCATTGTTGGGACTCGCGCTGATCGCGGGGTGCGGCAAGAAAGAAACCGCGGAAGAGCAGCCCGCGGCCGCTCCGTCTGCGGCGCCTGCTGCCACGCCAATCGATCCTGCAACAGCGGCAACGATTGTAGGCGTGGTGAAGCTCGATGGCGTTGCTCCGAAGGCCGCCATGATTGACATGAGCCAGGACCCCGCGTGCAAAGGCACGAACACGGCGGAAAACGTGGTGGCCAGCGGCGGCAATCTCGCCAATGTGTTTGTGTACGTGAAAGAGGGCCTTGGCAGCCGCACATTTAATGCTCCCACCGAAGTCATCACGCTCGATCAGAGCGGCTGCAAATATCATCCGCACGTGATGGGGGTGATGACGGGGCAGACGATCAAAATCGTCAACAGCGATCCGACCACGCACAACATTCACCCGACGCCGAAAGACAACCGCGAGTGGAACGAATCTCAACCACCGCAGGCGGCGGCTCTGGAGAAGACGTTTGCGCGCGAAGAGATCATGCTGCCGGTGAAGTGTAACCAGCATCCGTGGATGAGGATGTTTGTGAACGTGGTGAAGAGCCCGTTCTACGCGGTGACCGGGCCGGACGGCAAGTTTGAAATCAAGGGGCTGCCGCCGGGCGACTACACGATTGCATTCGTGCAGGAAAAACTGGGCGAGCAGACAGCGAAAGTCACCGTGGCGGCGAAGGACACCAAAACGGTAGACATGACGTTCAAGCCCTGATCGAAACAGACTTGGGTTGCAGGGGCGGCCGTCGCGACGGGCGCCCCTGCAACGGATCCATCTTTGCTGGAGGAGGGTTCTTGCTTCCTGTGATTCTGATAATTTCCATCATCCTCGGCCTCATCCCCCTCGCGGGTATCGCCTGGATCGTCGCCACAGGGACGCTCACCACGACCGATGGCCTGTTCGAAAGCCTGATCATGCTCAGCATCTCCGGTATTTTTTTCCTGAATGTGTTCTGGGAGCTTCGCGACCGCGGGCTGCTCGGAAAAAGCAAAGCGGAACCTTCCAAGCCATCCTCGGGCTCCGAAGACAGTTAGAGACCAAGAGAAGACATGGCCAGTCCACCGTCCTCTCCCGAATCCGGCGATTCTCAGGAAATCGCTGCGGAAAATTCCTCCTCAGTGCCTTCCACTTCTCCGCATCACAAAATGTCCCCGCGCAGCCGCTTCCTTTTTTTCCTTACCGCGTGGCTGATCGTGCTCATGCCGTTCCTCTTCTGGTGGAACACGTGGTTCGGGCGCCAGCTCTCCCAAACGCAGATCAGTGAATACCTGAATGACGAGAAGCATCCGCGCCACATCCAGCATGCGCTCGTACAACTTGGCGAACACATGAGCCGCCACGACGCCGCGGTGAAGCCCTTATACCCGGAGCTGATTCGCCTGGGGTCGCATCCCGTCGAGGAAGTGCGAAGTACGGACGCGTGGGTCATGGGCCAGGACAGTTCCGGCGCGGGCTTCCACGAGACACTCTCAAAAATGTTGAATGACCCATCACCAGTGGTGCGCGGGAATGCAGCGCTTTCGCTGGTGCGCTTTGGGGACGCCACGGGGCGGCCGCAGATCGTCGCCCTGTTGCAGCCCGCGAAAATAATGGCTCCCGCTTCTGGTCATGTCACCGACACCGACAAACCTGGAACCGCAATCCATCAAGGCGGACTGATCGCCAAGCTGCAAAATGGCGAGCAAACAATCGAGGTGCGTTCCCCCACCAGCGGGCGCATTCGCACGCTCGCAGTTGCGCCCGGAGCGAATGTCGAGGCCGGGGCCGAGATTGCAACCGTCGATCCTGGCGACGAGCAAGTCTGGGAAGCGCTGCGAGCGCTCTATCTGATCGGCCAAGTCGAAGACCTGCCCGCCATTCGTCCCTACGAGCGCGACGTCCCCGAAATATCCGACCGTGTCCGCCAGCAAGCCGCGCTAACCGAAAAAGTCATTCGCGAGCGCGCTGCTGCACACCCTTAATGCGCTGGCAAACCCTTCCAAGCAAGAATCTTGTCAAGGCATAACTAGCCCGCCCCGCTCTGCAGAATGGTTTGGCGCTCAGCAGCTGCCTTCGACTCCTTGTAACCGGTTGATTCAAAATGACATGCCGAAACTCTGGGGATGCCCCTAGGACGAGCACCATTCTAGAGTGCTCTTCCCTGCGGGGGGACAGGCTGCCCCCCGGCTTCCGGGACAGTGCCGCTTTGGAACGTCCTGCCCTTCCGTCCATCTGACATACTCCTCTCATTGCCCGATAAGCTTCCTTAGGGCTCGAGGTGTTCGCGGGCCGAGGAGGGGGGGCCATGTTGCGCAATCGAATCCTTTTTGTTTTGGGCGTATCTTTTCTCGCGGCCTCAGCCGCTTGGGCTGACGACGTCGGCTACGTTGACTGCAGCAATCATTCCGAAGACACGCAGGTCTTCGCAAAACCCAGAAAGACTCCCGACGTTATTGCCGCCATACCGTGCGGGCAGCGGTTCACGATCGTAACGTACGGGTTTTTCTTTTCGCGGATTCAGACCGGCGACGGAAGGGTCGGCTACATTTATTCGAGCCTGATTGCGGTCGATCGCGCGGCAACCAGCGCGCAAAAAATGGGGTCAGTACAGATGGCCACCGAAAAACAGAAGCTGCCGAGCACTGTCGCGCCCGTTCCACAGTCCGCTCCGGCTGCAGCTGTCCAACCGCAATCTCAACCAGCACCTGCTGAAGTCTCTGCACGGACAACCGAGGTCCGGGAATCGGCGGCGGCCGCGCAGTCAAAGTCGACTGAGAGTGCGCCAACACAGCCTGCAACAGCTCAACCGGCCGTGGCGCCCGCGCCTGTGTCGAAGGCACCAGAGGCGGTTGCGGCAGTTGCTCCGGCTGCGCCTGTACAACCTCAAACTACTGCGGCTCAACCAGCAGTGCCAGAAGCGCCTGCATCCATATCGAGTGTCCCAGAAAAGGCTGCCGCCGCGTTGCCGACTCCGCCTGCGTCCGCACAACCGGAGCCAGAGCCCGCTGCAGCTCAGCCGGCGACGCCACCGATCCGGCCCGCTGTGGATAGTACAAGGTGGGAGAAGCCCAACCCCACGGTTCGAACAGCGCCGCTCATCGAACTCTATGGCGGCTACTCGTTTGCACGCCTGGTCAGTGGCGGAAGCGGGAGCAACCTGAACGGCGCACTGGGTTCGTTCGGTTGGAGCATGAAACCGTGGTTGCAGATCGTTGCGGACACCAGCTACAACGTGGTCACGACCAACGGCGCCAAGAATGTGCTGTATGGGAATCACTACGGGCCGCGCTACTTCCATCGTAGCCGAAACCGTTGGGGTATCACGCCGTTTGCCGAAGCGCTCTTTGGCGGATCGCGTTCAGACACGACCATCACCGGGACCGGTGGTTACACGACTTCGGATAACTGCTTTTCGATCAAAGTGGGCGGCGGGCTGGATATGCACCCATCGCGTCGGTTGGATATCCGGTTGTTCGATGCCGACTATTACCGGACGTCATTCGGCACCAACGCCCATCAGAACAATTATTGGATCTCGACCGGCGTTGTTCTCCGCCTGATGGGAGGGTCCGAGTAACAAGCGGACCGGCGCAAACACGAGGAGATGCAGCCACGTGGAAATGCGGATCCTGAAATAGAAACTGGGGAAGTAAAGAGAAAAACGACACGCGCAGATTCCGCGCGTGTCGGGTCCAGCGAGTGGTTCGGCTAACCGAGATTCTTCTTGGTTCTGGGATGGTCGGCACAGACATGAGACGCGAACTCCTTGTCGCGCTGCTGTCCGAAGAGGGTCTTCATCTCGTCAATGGATCCACCAACAAGCGGCGGCTCCATGGCCACCTCGCGATTCGTTGCGGTTATGGTTCTTTGAAAGACGTTGAAGCATTGGTCGTCGATGGGACCTCGACGACCAAACCTCTTTTGTGCCTGTCTGCTTGCCCCAGGCGAGGTTCCGCCCCAGCTACAGCTTTTCAACACATCAAAATGGAAGTGAATGCAACAGGCCTAAACTTTAAAGGGAGAAAGGGTTGCTGTCTGTGGGGTACCCGACACTGGCAGAAGGGCTATCGCAATCCGAGGTCATCCTCGAACTGTTGAATGACGTCGTAGCACTCACAAGCGGATTTTTCGAGTTTGCGGCGGTTCACAATTTTGACCGCGCCACGAACATATTCGATGATTCCCTTTTTTTGCAGTACGGAGGCTGCCAAGCTCACCGTCGAGCGGTCGGTACCCATCATAGTGGCGATGAAATCGTGGGTAATTGGAAGGACTCCCAATTTCACTCGGTCTTGCGTCATAAGCAACCAGCGCGCCAGGCGCTGCTGTATATCGTGCAACTCCGAAGATCAAGTGAACTCCGCGGAAAATTTTTACGAGAAATTTGATCATGGCGTCCCGCGGAAAGGAAGCACGGAGTTCAGTACGCCATCGGGCCGACTTCCTTTTCGACTTCGACGGTATCGACCATGACGATGGCGTCCCACGGGCAGCCATCGAGGAAGCAGCCGTCCGGGCCCTTGCTGAGACACTTCTTGCAGCCGATGCAGAGAATGGGATCGATCTGGATGCGGCCGAAGGGAGGATTGTCCTCGTCGGGCACCCAAAACATACAGTCTTCGACCGGGCAATATTCGACACATGCGGGAGACCCGGCGCAGCCGGTGCAGCATTCGGTGATCACTGCTAGTTCTTTGGGCTTCTTCTTGCGCGCGGTGGCAATGCCCTTGGAGCGAGGTTCGTGCTTTATCTCGTCGGGCACCATGCCGGGGGCTTTGACGACTTGAGGCTCGGTTGGCATGGGCGGATTATACATTTGATTTTGGGGTTTTGTAAGTAGTCCTCTGGAGAGAAATCTCTTGGAGAGAAAGCAGAATTGGCTGGTGGCATGACGGACTGCGCGCATCGTTTTGGCAGGGAAAGAAAAACGGCAGCACGGCTGCTGGCGCTACGAGCCGATTCGAATTTCGCTCCGTGGTGAATTCACGTTTTGTTGCGATTTCACATTTCGCGGTAATTCAGGAGGATGACGCCGATCAGCATGATGCACGCGGGCCAGACGCGGGCCATCGCGCTTCGCGTGTGATTTTCCGGGGGAAGGCGGAGCTCGAGCCAGCGCGACCATCCCGCGGCAACGGCGAAAATCGCGAGCGGAATGTGGCTGAGCTCGGCGAGCACTTCTTCCTTGATGTTTCCCAAGCTATGCGAATGCGTGAGCAACAGCGCGCCGGAAACGGCGACGAGCAGGGGAAAAACCTGGCGGACGTTGGGGGAGCTGACGCGGCCGATCTGGACGCGCCATTCGAATGCGGCGAGCGCGACGATCAACAGTGAGAAGATGCGGTGAAGGAGCACTTCGGGATCCGCAAGAGTTGCCCAGAAAGCGTTGGGCCCGAGCGGCCAGACCTCCGGATCGCTGCGCAAGAAAAGGAATACGGATAAGCCGAGAAAGGCGAGCGGCCAATTGCGCGCCCAGGTAATGCGGCCGGCCTGCGCAAAGAGCGCGAGGAGCCCAACGGCCAGGACAATGACGCCTGCCCAGTGATGGTTGTATTCCGACCAGGCTTTCTCGGCTGGAGTGTTGAGATGGTTGCCCGCCTGACCGGGGACGTAAGAATCCATGGACATGGAGCCGGATTCGAATGCTTTGCTTTGCGCGATGTAGATGTCTTCCGGAAGTTCCTGCGTGCTGGGACTGCCAAGCCGGGGAATGTGGGGAGCCATGCGCGAGAAAATTTCAGCGGCGGAAACGCGGTCGCGGGTGAGATCCGCGGCGGGCGGAAGCGAGGTCAGCGAAGCTGCGACGAGGATGACGGTGATTCCTATCCCGATTTCCGCTTCGCCAAACCGCTTTAGACTGGCGAGGATCGTACTAGAGGGCGCTGCGTGGATGAGCTGGTAATTGAGCGCGCCGAGATACAGAAGGAATCCGAAGAGGATTATTTTTGCCGTCACCATCGCACCGTAGGAAGTGCCGTAGGCGGCCGCGAAGGAGCCTACGTAGGCGTAAGCCAAGACGAAGCCCGCGGAAGCCAGCACGCAGACGCTGATCAGCGCGAGTTTTGAAAATCTGGCGCTGAGTTTTCGCGCGAAATCAAGATCGTTGGCGCGACGGAGCGCGATCAGAAGGTAGGGGAGGCCGCCGAGCCAGGTGGCGGTGGCGGTTTGATGCAAGGCGGTGATCGCGACGAGGGGCGCCCGATATTCGAGGCGAGCCATAGCATGGCTGGTCATGACGGAGGAGGCGATGACGGCGGCCGCGAGAAGCAGGAGATCGGCGAAGCGTTTCGAACGATGGGCGTTCGAAAGGATGGCAATCGTCGACGCCGCAGCGATCCCAAGCAGACCGGCGATGAAAAAGTTTGCGCCGGTCACGTCGGCGAATGTCATTTCCGCGGATTGCATCAGGATAAGGGAGTTTGCGAAGACATAGGCGAGTTGCATGACAGCGAGGCCGATGGCGAAACGGCGAATCCAGCGCAGGCACGCTTGCTTGATCGCCTCACATTCTTGCTTCTCTTGATTCGCTCGGGGAAAAACGAAAATCAGAAAGACGATGCCGCCCACAGTGAGCGATTGAAAGGTGAGGGTCGCGCCGCGGAACAGGACGGAGAGGAAGCCAAAGATTTGAAGGAGCCGGGCCATGAAGGAACCTCAGGCGCTCATAACAGAAAAGGAGATTTCGCCCCGGGTGATGTGGCCATCAGAGGCCAACACTTGCCATCGGAGGATGTAGGCTCCTCGCGGCAAGCCCGTGGCCTGGGCGGACAGGGAATCCGCGGGAGACTGTTTGCTGATTTCGAGCGGCTGGGTAGAGCCGTCTGGGCGGACGAGGGTCAAACGGGACCGCCCGGCGTCTATTCGAACGTTGAAGCGAAGCTTGATGGGAACATCCGGGCCGGCAACGGAGCCCTTCAGAGCTGGGCTCGATTCGAGAAGGACGGCGTGCGCGGAGGCGGAGGCGACGAAGATAACGAGTGCGGCGAGCGTGAAGAAAGTGAGTTTGAACACCAGAGTTCGAACGGGCTGCATGATTCTCCAGATCGCCAGCAAAGGTCAGGCCCGCAGCAGTGAGAGAACTCGCGCGGGAGAAATCCAATTGTGGCGACCAAAGGATGCTATTGCAATCGCGCGCGAGTGCCAAGACAGAAATGTCTTAATTGAAATTCGACGCCCTCTGGAAATCGTGTGAAGTTGCAAGCGCAGTGTGACGGAAACTATTCCTGAGAATTAATTTCGTTGGAGTGATTCCAATCGATCGTCGGATCCAAAGCGGGATCGGAAGCGGGATCGAATCCGCCTTCCTTCGGAGTGGTCTTGTCGGCCTTTCGCTGGGTGCGCTTCTCTTCCTTCATCTTGCGCTTTTCGATGCGCTTCATTTCTTTTTGACGCTTCTGAAATGTCGTCGTCATAGGGTCTCCTTGACAGCAGAGTGCGGCGCCGGCTGGGCCGGGACCGTGCGACCATTTCTATGAAAAAACCAGGCTACCAACGTGGTTCGCGTGGCTGCCGCGCGGACTCGCGGTAATCTTCGTTCGAGAACCGGTCTCTTCCGCCACCGCCGCCCTTACCACGACCACCGCTGGGGCCGCCAAAACTCTTCGGGCCGCGCGATCCGCCGCCTTCGCCCTTGGGGCGCGCTTCGTTGACTTTCAAGTTGCGGCCGCCCACTTCTTTTCCATCGAGCCCGGTCATGGCCTGCGTCGCTTCCGCGTCGTTGGGCATTTCGACAAACGCGAAGCCGCGCGCGCGGCCGGTTTCACGATCCATCGCCATGTGCACACGGGTGACCTGGCCGAACGGCGCAAACAATTCGCGTAGTTCGCTTTCCGTGGTCTGGAAGCTCATATTACCGACAAACAAACTCTTCATCTTGGTTCTCCCTGAACTCTTCGAAGCACCACGAGTGCAGGATTTCGGCTGTTTGCCGCTTCCCAGACACTACGGGACGTTGACCTAAATTGGCTGAAGTCGGTGGAGGGAGGGCCGCAAAGCGCGCCCTACAAGGAAGTCAGGCAATCCTACTTCGGGAGTCTACCGACTGACAGTAACATATTTTGCGGGAAATATCGCCCTGCTCGTTTCGGGAAACCAGGGCGTCCCGCCAACTCACAAAGTGAGACACGGAACGGCATTGTCACGAACCCGTTTGGCCCGCCTGGGTCTCCCCAGCCAGACTTCCTGGACGAGCGCAGCTGATTCCGGCTCCGATCTCCTTTGCTTGGCGGATCCATCACTCAAGTCCGATTGGGGCAAGCTGTGCTTCCGATGCCAAACGCGTCCGCTTGTGTTACTGGTAGATCTCCGCGTTCGCAAGAGCTGATGAGTTAGTTCCTCCGGTAACGAGCACGGTTCCGTCATTGAGCAGGGTGGCCGTGTGGCTCTGCCGTGCGCTCGCCATGCCGCCGGTTTGCGAAAACGCTCCAGTGGCTGGGTTATAGAGCTCGGCCGTCGACTGCACCGAGGTCCCGTCGTCTCCTCCGGTCACGAGAACTGTTCCGTCCTTGAGCACTGTGGCTGTGTGAAAGGCGCGTGCGGTTCCCATGCTGCCCGTCGTTGTAAAGGACTGGTTCGCGGGATCGAACACCTCCGCAGTGATGATGGCTTTCCCCGTGCTGTCCAACCCTCCCGTCACGAGCACTTTACCGCCTGGGAGCAAACTCGCGGTGTGCCATTGACGCGCCGTTGCCAGGATACCGAGCGTCGGCGAAAAGCTTCCGCTGGTCGGATCATAGAGTTCGGCTTCGGCGAGCACTTTGAGTGTTGCTCCGGTCCCCTGGACTCCTCCCGTCAAGAGCACCTTTCCAGAGCTGAGCAGGGTCGCCGTATGCGAGACACGCGCTGTGGCCATGCTGCCGGTCTGTGCGAAGGTTTCCGTGCTCGGATCGAAAAGTTCGGCTGTGGCGTTGCCCCAACCGGCTACGAGCACTTTGCCAGTGTTGAGCAGCGTCGCAGTGTGGCTTGCATGCACGAATTGCATGTTGCCAGAGGTCGGGGAAAATGTTCCGGTTGTTGGATCGTATATTTCGGCTGTCGCGAGCGGGTTCCCGGCAGGGTCCAAGCCGCCGGTCACGAGCACTTTTCCGCTGGGGAGCAACGTCGCCAGGAAGTGGGCACGCCCGGCGCCCATGTTGCCGGTCAAAGTAAAACTTCCGTTGGTCGGATCATAGAGCTCGGCTGTTGCGAGGGTGCCCCCGTTCGCATCTGTTCCTCCCGCTACGAGCACCTTGCCATTGTTCAGCAATGTAGCAGTATGTGCGAAGCGCGAGGTTGACATCTTGCCGGTGGCTTTGAATCCATGCGCGAAAATCTCAACGTTGAAAACTTGCGGCGCTGAGTCTTGTTTGAACGTGTCCTCTGCGATCAGCGTGAATGAGGATGTTCCGGCCGCCGTCGGCGTGCCGGAAAGTACTCCGCCTGCGCTGAGAGCAAGGCCGGGAGGTGGCGTGCCAGCACTGACTCTCCAGACCAATGGCGTAGCTGTGCTCGATGCGGTGAAGGTAAAGCTATACGGTAGATTCACTGCTCCGGTGGGAGGCGCAGGAGTCGTACTAATGACCGGAGGTGCCGGGTTGTTGATGACGATCATGGGGCTGCCGGGCGTCGTTACTTGTGGTGTTCCCGAATCCGCTACCGTTAAAGCGACACTGTAGCTACCGGCTAAGGTAGGCGTCCCGACAATCTCGCCACTAGTTGAGTTCACACTCAGACCAGGGGGCAGCGAGGTAGCGCTCCAGCTATAGGGCGGTATCCCTCCAGCAGCAGTGAACTTGAACCCCGTAAAGATTTCTCTTGTCTCACGACAGGGCAGGTGCGAAAAATTTGGGGTGCAGATCGGAAGTGACGCACAAGACGAAGGATTAGGACACGATTGGCAGAATACGCCCCGTCTACCCAAAGAACATTCGAAGACTACGGACTCTACAGAACCATAGCTTGCCCCCACTGTCCCGATTGGCGGAGTGACGGGGTTGATCGTGAGTGCGGCCGCGGCAGCGACGCCGATCGAACTCGACCTTCCGGTAAGGGAGGATTTAGCTTTGTCGGTCGCCGTGATGGTTTCGTTACCGACAGTTTCGAACGTCGCCGAGAAGTTCCCTGTTCCATTTGGCGGCAGCGTTGCGTCGGCCGACAGGATCGCTTTGCTATCAGTACTAGTAAAGTGAATAGTCCCGGTGTAATTGTTCAGGAAGTTGTTGTAGGCATCGAGCGCCATAACTACTACGGAGATGGAGGCTCGAGCGGTTGCGTTGGCCGGGGTGGTAACCGTGAAGTGAGTGGCAACGCCCGCGCTCACGTTGGTCAAATTCGCAGTTCCGACGATCGAGGCCGTGACGGTGTCGGTCGCCGTGATGGTTTGGGCGCCGGAGGTCTTCAGCGTCGCCGAAAAAGTTCCTACCCCATTCGTTAATGTCGAATTGTGGGGCAGCACAGCCTGAGGGTCACTGCTCGCAAATTGCACCGTCCCGGAGTAGCTGGCGACCGTGCCGTTCGAGGCGTCGAGCGCCGTGACGGTGAAGTTGAAGGCTGTGCCGACAGCGGGCGTAGCAGTGGCCGGGCTCACGGAAAAGTGAGTAGCCCCGCTGGTGCTGACAAGGATCGGAGTCGACGTGCCAGTGAGAGCAGGCGCGCCGCTCACCATGATGGTCTGACTACCCGCTGTACTGAGCGTTATCGAGAAAGTCCCCATTCCGTTCGTCAGCGTCCCACTTGCCGGTTGCACCGCCTGGCCATTCGAGCTTGTGAAATGAACCGTTCCCGTATAAGTGCTGACTAAGCTGTTCGAAGAATCAAGCGCAGTGACCGTGATGTTGAAGGGCGTCCCGGCGACTGGTGCAGAGATCGCGGAAGTGACGGAGAAGTGCGTGGCCACGGGGGGCGGCGGGGCACTCGTGCCGCAGCCGGCTAGGATGCACAAACCACAGATTGAGATGAGGAACAGTATGGATTTTTTCATCACGTCTCCTGGGTCCCAAAGGGGCTATGCGAGATCATGTTTCATGCCCTCTCGACGGTGTTACTTCAATTTTGGTGGGAGAGTGTTGCTGCGCCGATTACTTCTGCCGAGCTACTCCAATCGCAACTATCTGGAAGCCACGCGTTGAGCGCAAACTAGTCTCGATTCGGAACAGTGGCAATGACCGAGATGTACGATTCGGGTTAGTTTTTGGTAAGGAGCCAGAGTCTTGAAAACGAAAGAGTTAATGACTTTGCAATAGGAGAGATTTACCGCTTGGCTGCCATCAAAGCTGATAGAATCCTGGTCAATTGACGTTTGCTGGTGATGAATGCCCAATTCTGTGCCTCGCTCGCCCAGCTTGTGCTTTGGCCCGTTCGAATTGGACACGACGACCGGAGAACTCCGTAGAGCTGGCATTCTCATTAAGCTACAACCGCAGCCGTTCCGTGTCCTCTTGCTTCTGGCGGAGCACGCTGGGGCGGTGGTGACGCGCGAAGAAATCCAGCGGTGCCTCTGGAGCGAATCCACGTTTGTCGATTTCGAACACGGCATCAACTTCTCGATTAACCAAATCCGAGGCGCTCTGGCCGACGACGCCGAGAAACCGCGATACATCGAGACGCTCCCGCGACGTGGCTACCGTTTCATTGCAAACGTGGAAAGCTTGAAAGAAACGGCCAAACCTGAGTCCAGCGTTAAGGTTGCACGTACCCCTCCCTGGCGCTCCGTTTTAATTGCCGCTTTGCTCTTGATTCTTCTACCCCTGAGATATCTGGCCTGGCATCGGACCCATCCGCCAGCTGTCGCATCCCCGGGCAGGATCATGCTGGCAGTGCTGCCGTTCCAGAATCTTACCGGCGACCCGAAGCAGGAGTATGTAACTGACGGTATGACCGAGGAGATGATTACCCAACTGGGCCGGCTCCAACCGGAGCGAATGGGGGTTATTGCTCGAACTTCTGTGATGGGATACAAGCACGGCGACGAGCGGCTGGACCAGATCGGCCGTGAATTGGGCGTGCAATACATTCTCGAGGGCAGCGTGCGACGCGATCGAGATCGCATGCGTATCACCGTACAGCTCATTCAGGTGAAAGACCAGAGTCACCTATGGGCTCGAGAATACGAGCACAGCTTTAAAGACCTCTTCGCGCTGCAGGATGACGTAACCGCTTGGGTCGCCGAGGAAATCCAGTCGCGATTGGCGCTCGAGTCGCGAAATCATGCGGGGCGCAATCATCCGGTCACTGCGCAGGCCTACGACGCCTATCTTCTGGGGCGCTACAGCCTGAACGGGCGAACTGCAGCGGGATACCAGAATGCGGAGAAGTATTTCCAATCAGCTATAGCAGCCGACCCTAACTACGCGTTGGCGTACACGGGCTTGGCGGAATCTTACCTGTTGATGTCAGCCAACGGTAGTTCTCTTCAAGCCGTAAGCCTTCAGGCGCGAACCGCGGCAAAAAAAGCGCTTACGATTGACCCTACGCTGAGCGAACCGCATGCCATTCTGGGGCTGATCGCACAGAACCACGACTGGAATTGGGAGGAGTCCGAACGGGAATTCAAGCTGGCCATGGCCCTGGATCCCAATGACGCAACACCCCATCAGTGGTATTCCGGAAGCCTGGTAGTAAGGGGGCGTTTCGAGGAGTCTTTTCGAGAACTCGCAATTGCGAGGCAATTGGATCCCTTGTCGGTGACGATACGGGAGAATGAAGCGCAGTTTCTTTATATGGCACGGCGGTACGATGAGGCCATTGGCATAACAGATCGAACCCTTGAAATTGAGCCAAATTTCGCTTGGGCTTATTTTGATCGGGGTCTCTCGTATGTGCAGAAAGGAAAGTGGCGGGAGGCTCTCGCCGACCTGGAGACTGCCAGGCGATTGGACGACAGCCCGTTCAACTCGGCGGTGTTAGGGGAATCGTACGCGCTGTCGGGCGACAAGAATCGCGCCAGCCAAATTCTTGCTGAACTGCAGGCCCGCGCGAAGCACGAAGATGTCAGCGCATTATATCCGGCCATCATTCATGCTGGACTTGGAGAGAAAGATGCAGCCTTCGCGGGGCTGGAAGAAGCCTTCCAAGAGCGCGCCACTTACGTCCTGGCCCTAAAATACGCTCCCTTCTACGACCCGCTCCGCTCCGACCCGCGCTTTGACGACCTTCTGAAACGCATGGGCCTGCCACAGTGACGCTTCTTCATTTCGGCTAGCCATTGTCACCAGCGAACTGACCAGTCAACGACAAAATAACTACGGCGAATCTGGACATTAGACGCCGACACAAACTTCATAGCTGGTGACTGGGCCGGTTTCCGATTTATGCGTATTCCGCCTGGACATTGAATCCACGGGAATCCACGAAGCGTGTGGGTGTTCTGTCATATCGTGGGCGAGGGGCGCCGTCCGAATTGCCAAGGTGTAGGAGCGATGGATAATGGCGCGCCCGGAGGGACTTTGATTGAAATGGAGAGTGGACTGAGGATTTAGTGGGAGTTTCCTGGATTGTTGACTTGCTACTGTGGGTGAGTGTCTCGCTGCTCCTCACTGATCTCTTACTCACTCAGGTGACTGCAGTTGTTGTGTGCAACTTGCTTAGGCGGATCCAGTGCTGCAGGTTGCAGGTGAGGCAAGCCCACAGCATTTCCATTTGTACCTTCTTCAGGCCCCGCACATGGAACTGCCGCAGTCCCAGCTCTTGATCCACGCGTGACAAAACTCCACGATTCTTCCCCGGCGACGGTATTGCTCGCGGGCTTTCTCGCTAGCCATCTTCTTGCGAAACGCGATCACCGCCGAACTTTCTTCGAGTTGCGCCACCGAACGGCCGTGCTTCTGGTTGTCTGGACAACACTCCGATTTGCGAGGGTAGGTTCGGCAATCTTCAATCCACTCTTCGTAGAGGTGGTAAATCATCCCTGGCCCCCCTCTTGCGTTGTCCCATCGGATGCAGGACCTTGCCCTCCGGACAAACACAGTGGTTCTTCTCCGGCTGATAGAGAAATGCGCTCGGCGGAAACCGTTTCGGCAAGTTGGCGCCGCGCGGCGTATCTTCCTGCCGCATGGTCCCCAGAAAATCGATCTCTCGCCCAGCCATCTTCTCGATATTCTCTCGTGTGGTGTAGCCGCTATCGGCCACCAGTTGTTGCGGTCTTTTCTTCAGCCGCTGTGCCACGCGATCCACCGCGCAATAACTGCCCGCTGTCGTTGGCCTCCTGCGTCACTGCCACTCCCACAATCAGTCCACGCGCCGCATCGGTGGAAATCTGCGCGTTGTAGCTGAGCGCTAATCCTCCATCGGACTGGTGCATGACCCTGGCGTGCGGATCGCTGGTGCTCACCCGCGTCTCACGCTTGGCCTTTTCTCCACTCTTGCGTGCCTGCCACTTCTCTAACTCTTCCAGCGCACTCTCCAGCCGCTCTTGTTGCTCGCGCCGTGCGCGGGCCTGGGAGCTTTGTTTGCTTTCGGACTGCTCTCCTCATTCCGGGGATCGCCCATCTCCGCCACACTTAGTCGCGCCCGCTCCGGGTGCTCGCGAATCGTCTCCTCCTGGCGATAACTCCTGCTGCTCGCTAGGGCCTTAATCTTCGTGCCGTCTTGCAGCACTTGTTCCAGGGTGATCAGCCCTTCCTTGCTGAGCGCCGCCAACACTTGCGTGAACAGTTCATCGAGTTCCTTCTGCTTTTCTACACGGAAATCCGCCAACGTGTGGTAGTTCACTTCGGCTAACCCCGTCAGCCACTGGAACGCAGGATCGTACTCACAGCGCCGGGCCACTTCCCGTGCCGAACCAATTCCTTGGCTATAGGCGTACACCCACAAACTGATCAGCAGTTGCGGATCGAACGCTGGCCGCCCACCTTCTTCTGCACTGCTTTCGATGGCTTGATAAAAAGGAGTAAGGTTCAGCCGCCCTACCAGTGCCCCAATGGCTCTCGCCGGATGGTCTTCGCCGATGAGTTTCTCCACATCCACGGCTCGCCAACTCATCTGCTGTCGGTTCACGTAACGAATCAAAGGCTGTTTGCTGGTTGTATTTTCTTAGCTCATGCCGCGAGCTTACGGCACACTCTTTATTTTGCGAGGCTGAAATTCAGGAGGTTTCTTCACAGCTTCATTCCACTTCTCCGGTTTGCGTTTATCACTAGCACTTTCATTGACGACTTGGGTGTAAAGTATGTGGCAATGAGCGGCTATCAACCGATCGAAAACTACGGAATCATCGGTAACATGCGTACCGTCGCACTGGTGGGGATAAATGGCTCCATTGACTGGTATTGTTCCCCGCGTTTTGACTCTCCCAGTCTTTTCGGGGCGATTTTGGACAACGAAAAGGGAGGGCGATTCCAGATTTGTCCTTTCGCCAAAGACGTGAGGCACAAACAATTTTACTGGCCCTCAACCAACATTCTGATCACGCGATTCTTGCACGGGGATGGCATCGCCGAACTCGTGGATTTCATGCCGGTAGGCTTTCCTTCCGATTCGCCCTGGTACCACCATCTTTATCGCCAAATCAGGTGTGTCAGAGGTTCTGTTCGCGTCGGCTTGGCTTGTCGCCCTGCTTTCGATTACGGACGGAAGACCCATGAGACTACCGTCGATGCCAATGGTGCGGCCTTTAAGTCGGAAGGTTTGAGCGTGGCCCTCTCCTCGGCCGTGCCACTGGAGCAGGACGGAAAAGGTGGAGTCACCACGGAGTTCGTTCTTGAGGAAGGGGAATCCCACACTTTTACCTTTAGCGGTGAGTGTGATGAGGATTCTGGTCCCTGCCGACCTCCCACGGAATCAGAAGCGGAAGAACTATTTCAGCGTACAGTGAAATTCTGGCAAGAGTGGCTTTCTTCCTGTACCTACCGCGGTCGCTGGCGAGAACAGGTGTGCAGATCCGCCCTGGCCCTGAAGCTTCTTACCTTCGAGCCCACGGGCGCGATAGTTGCCGCCGCGACCACGAGCCTGCCCGAAGTTATCGGTGGCAGCCGAAATTGGGATTACCGGTATACATGGCTTCGCGATGCCGCGTTCACTGTGTATGCCTTTCTGCGAATCGGGTTTCGGGAGGAAGCTGCCGGTTTTATGCGTTGGATAGGAGACCACGCCATGCGAGAGCCGCGCGCGGGAAAGCCGACTCCGGTGATGTTTACCGTTGAGGGATCGAGTCAGATTCCCGAAATAATTTTGGGGCATTGGGAGGGATATCGCGGATCCGGGCCGGTGCGAATTGGCAATGGCGCTGCAACGCAATTTCAAATCGATATCTACGGTGAGCTGATGGACTCTTTTTACCTCTACAACAAGTACGTCAGCCCGATCTCGTACGACTCTTGGGTAGGGGTTCGTAATCGACTCGAGTGGATCTGTGAGAACTGGCAGACTCCCGACTCAGGAATCTGGGAAATGCGCAATCGCCAGGAGCATTTCGTCTACTCGAAGGTGATGAATTGGGTTGCTTTGGATCGAGGCATTCGCCTTGCCGATAAACGCGCGCTTCCGGCAGACCGCGGGAAGTGGATCAAAGAGCGCGACCGCATCTACGAGGAAGTGATGACCCGTGGCTGGAACGAGAAGCGCCGAGCGTTTACCCAATTTTACGGCAGCGACGATCTGGACGCATCGCTTCTGATTATGCCCCTGGTTTTCTTTATGGTGGCCTCTGATCCGCGGATGATCAGCACGATTGATGCAATCATGAAAGGTCCCCGCGATGGCGGGCTCGTGAGCGACAGCCTGGTGTACCGTTATCCGCCAGATCCCCGCGTAGATGGACTTCCGGGTGCGGAAGGCACGTTCAACATGTGTTCGTTCTGGCTCGTTGAAGCGTTGGCGCGGGCGGGTCAAGCGAACCCTGAAAAGCTAGATCAGGCCGGCCTGATCTTCGAGCGCATGCTGGGATACGCCAATCACCTCGGGCTGTTCGCAGAACAAACCGGCTCGCAGGGCGAGGCACTCGGCAATTTTCCACAAGCCTTCACACACCTTGCATTGATCAGCGCCGCGTACAATCTTGATCGCGCGCTCAGCAATCGGAACTGACGACACGCCACGCAAGAGCTTTTCTATTTCGACGATGACGGCCAACTGGTGGCCATGCGGCACTAAGACTGGCAGGTTGCAGCCCATCTGATAAACGCACTAACCGTCATGTGGATTTCAATTTTCCGATTACGCGACAAATCAGGAGTTAGCGCGCCGCTGGTTATCGGAAGATGTCTTGGAATTCGAACCTGACAATCAGTACCAGGTGGTCTAGTGAGAGTAGATCAAATAACGACTGTTGAATAGGGGCGAACGCCCTCCATATGGAAGGACCGTAAGACACCCCCCGCAGTTCTGGGGCAGCGGTCCGGCCCTGCTTCCGTCAGCCATCTGGTCTTAGCCCCTTTTTTTTGTGGACATTAGCAACGACAGCAGTTCTCGCCTGCGTTCCGAACTTTGGCATCACCAGTGCACTCCCATACATCACGGCCGCGCTGTCTTCGGCTTATCCTACTGTCAGCCGCCTGCCTATGGCTCGGTACGGGACCACTATTTGCACAATCACCGGGCGAAGAAATCGGACCACTCCCTTTTCAGGTGGGCCCCGGGCAATGGGCGTTGCTCGAGACTTTGATACCGCAGATCACCGAGTTTCTTATTTTCCCTCAAGGCACCTTGGTCTCTCTGGAATCCCTAACCTTCGTAACTACGCAAACAGCAAAGCGCAATGGCCGGGTCGAGTTTCGCGTGGTGTCTGATGTATTGGTCGAGGGTTTGACGGTGATTCCAAAGGGCGCCGTCGCTTGGGCCACTGTGACTCAGACAAAGAAGCCCGGCCGCTTCGAACGGGATGGCAAGCTCCAGATAGCGCTCGCCGCGGTCACTCTCCTGAACAGTCAAACCATTGCCATTCGCAATCGGCCTGCTCAAACACCAGCAAATAAATGGACTCTGCGTTCGCCTGACTCACTACAGGGTCCACTATTGATTCCGATCGGGCTGGCTATCGCTTGGTTTTCTCGCGACGACCCTGAAACACAAGCGGCGGTTGGATCGATTCTTAAAGATGTCTTCACGAAGGGCCACCACGCCGAACTGCTCCCGGGCACTCCCGTCGAGGCCGAGGTTTCACAGGATCTGAACTTGAACAGAGAGGAATTCAGCAAGCTGCAGCTACTTCCATCGGGCCAAATTCCATGATGGCAAGAGCGCGGCGGGTTTTTCAGTTGTCGGGGATGATGACGGCCGGCCTGCCATTGCCGATGAACTGGGATTTTGTGAAGCGGTTGCGCGATACCGTCACCCTCAATTTGCTTCTAAAAGGCATCGTTACACGTGAGGACGCCCAGCTCGCTGTCGAGCATGGCATCGACGGCCTGATTGTTTCAAATCACGGTGGCCGTGCCGACGAAACTTGCTTCCTCGATAAGATTACGCGAAGCGACTGTCGTGGTTCAGCCCTCCTGAGATTAAGCAGTTGCTCTGCGACTTGGAGGATGCCCCACGTTTAGTTGAAACTTGAACAAGAAGCAGCGGCTCTCGCCCGAACTCGGATAGAGTTCGGGTCTGTGTCCAAATAATTTGTGCCATCCAAGGGGTTCACCCCAGGGCTTTGCGTCCATTTTGCGCCCAACTCTCCATCACCCGGAATGGCTGGTTTTGTGAGGTGAGACTAGTCGCAGATTTGCCCAGCAGAGAATCGCGGCGCCTTTTTCAGAATCGGTACGTGTGCGTAGCGCTGGCGCCACCACCGATTCAACCGACTTGCCCTCAGGAAGGCTCCTCCAGGCAACGGCACGGAGAAAGGGAACCCGCTATCAGTGTGCGGGGGTCCAACTGGGATCGGGATCGAACTCGGTCATTGCGGCTGCCGTCTGTGTGGTGTCGGGGCCCAGGTCCTTCTGCAGCAGGACGCCATCCTGGTTGATGATGAAGGTCATCACGCCGGAGTTGCGGTATTCAGCAGGATAGGCGACGAAGGCGAAGCCTCCGGTCATCTTGCCGTTGACGACGTAGTCCTTCGCGCCGCCGGGCACGTTCGCTCCTTGGCGAGTGAGCATGTGGAAGTAGTAGCCGTGGAACGGGACGTGGGAATCCGGCTTCAGGCTGTATCCCTCGTTGGTGGCGAATGCGGCGAGCGGACCGAGTGGACTCTTGGGCTTGCCTTCGGGCGACTCCCAGTACAGACCGTTCTGCTTGCCGGTGTCACTAATGAACTTGGTGGCGAACTGGTGGGTGCTGCCGTCGTCGTGATGCATTGAGTAATACTCGGCCTGAGCGTCGGCCAGTGCCACGCAAACGTCCATGACCGCCAGCTCGTTGCGGCCGATCCGGCGGATCAGAATCTCTGCCCTTCCCGCGGCAACGTCGAAGTACCACTGTCCTGCGGGATTCTTCTTCAGCGGGATCGGGAAAGGGAAATTTTCTGCTCCAAGTAGCAAGGTCTGGGAGCCGTCCGGCATTTTGCGCCAACGATGCATCGCGTTATAAGCCGCGATGACCTGTTCGGCGGTATTCTTATCCTGCACGGGATCGCCGGTCATAACGATGTCTTTCGAGTCCGCGCCAAACACGGCGATTACCGCATTTGGATCGCCTGATTTGGCTGCCGTCAACAGCGCGCTACCGGCGTCGTCGGGTGAAGCGAACGTCTGGTAGGACGGCTTGGCGGGGGACTTGCTGCATCCGGCAATCAGAATGATTATCGCCAGAGGAATGAGGCGACACAGAATAGTGGTCCTGCGGGTTGCTCGCGACACTGAGATCCTCCAAACTTGCACGTTCAGCGCTTCGTTAATACAATCACGCAAAATTTGCCTCGCATGCGTTTGCTGCGATGGCGTTGGGATTACCTGCGACGACCACCGTAGCTTGTCGAACCGCGAGCGCTGGAGGCACGCGAACTCCATCCGCCGCCGCCGCTGCTCATGGCCGATGAGCCGCCGCTGTGTTCCTGGCCGCCCCAGCCGCTGGAACTGGATTTGTTGTAACTTGACGGAGTTCCGCTCTTCTGGTCCCAACCGCTGCCGGTGTTGCTGTAGGTTTTGCCGTTCGCAGCGGCATACTTGTCGCCATTTGCGGTTTCGCCGACTGCGGCGCTGTTGCCGTTCTTGCCCGTCGCGCCATAAGCCGAGGCACCGGTGGAGCTGTGCGCCTGGGCAGTGGTTCCGTTAGCGTTCGTTTGGTGCTGGGTGTCAACGGTGGTGCCATTTTTCGAAGCGGTCGAAGCTCCGTAGCTGCCATACGCATTGGACCCTTGCACTGTCGCGGCAGAGGCCCCGGTCCTTGGGTTGTACGCTTGAGCGGCACTTGCGCTGCCGTAGCCGTTTGAGACCGTGGCGCCACGGGCGTACGTCCCGGTAGAGGGATTGTAGCCGGTTGAAGCGTGGGCGCCGCCGTAGGCTCCATAGGCGGAGGCACTGGTTCCGTAATACCCGCCATGCCATGCACTGTTTCCGTAGTATGCGCCGCCGTGATAGACCACGGTCGTGCTGCCGTGCCATCCGCAGTTCCAACTGCTGTATCCCCAGGCGTAAGAGCTACCGGCCATCATGGCCCCGACCGCGACGCCTACTCCAAACGCCACGACTGTAGCACCGACGGGAGGCGGGACGTAAGCTGGAACCACGTAGGGATAGCCGTAAACCACCGCGGGATTGTACATGGGAACATAAACCACCTGCGGATTCACGGGTTGGATCACGATCACTTGCGGCGACTGTTGCACGACGGAGAGTTGCGTACTCGATTTCAGGTTGCCGGCGGCGTACGCTTTCGCGCGCAACACTTGGATGGCCGCCATCACATCGCTTGACTGCATGTGATACGCCTCTCCCAGCGATGAAGTCCAAGCAAGGTTGGACGCCATGTTACTGAGCACGGACGGAAATTGCGTGAGCGCCTTGATGGCGGGATCCCACGGTTGCTGATCTACGGCCGCCATCAGGGCTGAGCCGGTCATATTGCTGTGGTACTGATACCAGCTTTCAGCGGCAGCAACTTGGTCGGGAAAGGTGGCAGCGGCAAGGACCTGCGCTACCAGGGCATCCGGATAGAGGGCGATGGGGGCGACCAATGGTTGTAATTCGTCCGCGGTCAGCGGTACGCCTGCTCCTGAATCTCCCGATTGACTCGATTGAGCTGCAGCTTCGAAGGGCGTAGCGCCAATGAGTAGCAGAATGGATAGCGCCGAACACAAAAGCTGTTTCATAAATGTGCTGATCATTTTCTTCTCTCCGTTCAACCGCGTTGTCGGACAAGTGGTCGAGCTTCTGTTCCCGGGAGATTGGCGTGAACCGTCGCTTCGCTGAGTAAGCGAAGGCATTTTCACCACGATAACGCCTTCGCAATAGTACGCGTAGAGTTCTTCGCAGTCCATCGTCTTCCGCAGGTAAACGGAATCAAAACCGTCAGAAATCCAAGCAGTTGCGCGATCGACGCACCAACCGGTAGGTGGAGCCCAAGCACATATACGAACGCTCATTCCCCGCTACCGAGTGCTTCTATAACGCGATGCCAGGGTGCCCAGCCGAACCGCAGCATGCTGTCATTTTTGACAGTAGCTATTCACTGTCATTTGAAAAAACATCGGGGAGTCTCAGGAATTCTCGGGTCCCTCCCGCCCATGGAAATGAGCGCACAAGGAGATAAACATGATCCAATCATGCAAGTTCGCACATATCTTACGAGCGAGCTGCCGGCAAAGTTTCATTGCCCTGGCAGCTTGGCTGCTGCTCAGCGGCGGCGTTGCGGCTCAAGACCCACCCGTGATCGTACCGAGACCAGAGCTGTCGTTTCCAGTCCCGACCGCAGTGCCAAGGGTAATATTCCCACAGGTCCCAGACGTCAAACCCAAGGATGCGGCGACTCTTGCTAGCGATCTTGGAGGGAAGAATTACAACGGTGGGCCATCCCTTACCGCGAACCCAATTGATGCTCCGGCAGGTGTGCGCCGCATCACGCTGGAGGAGGCGCAGCAGATGGCATCTGGGGCAAGCAATCCACTCGTACGTCTCGGCCAGTTGAGCGTGGAAGCCGCAAAGCAGCACCGGCTGGGCGTGCAGGCACTTTACTTCCCGAATATCGGCACGCAATTTGCAAATCTTCACCTCAACAAGGAGACGGGCCAGGTGGTCACGCTTTCACGTCTGGGTGTGAGTGTGCCCGTGAACATCTTTGGCAAGAATCAGACGGATTTCAACGTTGCCGCGGCTCAACCTGTCACACCGCTTTTTTCAATCTATCAACTCGTGAAAATCGCGCGCGCGGACGAGAATATCGCCAAAGCAAAGGCAGGCATGCCGATAGCGGAAACCGCGATGAAGGTCGAGAAAAACTACTTCGATTTGCTCATTGCCCAACGGGTACTGACCGGCGCCGAAGCTGACGCCAAGAAGATCCAGGCCAAGTGGCTAACAGCGAACAATTCTGGGATGCCAACGATTTCCACGGAACAAGAGACGGATATGGTCGGTAGCGAAAAGGCAGTCGTGCTGTCAGCCAGCAAGGTGAAGGAGCTGACCGCGTCACTCAATGATATGCTTGGCCTACCTGAAGGAACAACCCTTGAGCTCATCCCGCCCGAACCTCTTGTGGAAGACGTGTCGCTGACGGAAGCCGGGGAAAAAGCCACAGCAGCGAATCCCGAGGTGATAGAAGCAGAGCAAACCTCGATAAAGGCGCACGCGGGCTTAAACCTGACAAAATTGCAGTATGTTCCAACAGTCGCAATCACCGG
Organism: Candidatus Acidiferrum sp.; assembly: GCA_036522195.1. Lineage (GTDB taxonomy): Bacteria > Acidobacteriota > Terriglobia > Acidiferrales > UBA7541 > Acidiferrum. The sequence continues at coordinate 68,623 of DATDGF010000106.1, forward strand.
TGGTTACGCAAATCAGACCGCGATCAACGACCGCGTTCTTCCCAAAGATTTCAGCTACATCGGCTTCATAGCCACGTTCACCATCTTTGATGGCTTCAAGCGAGAGCATGGCGTGAAGGAGGTCAATGCACAAGCCGAAATGGCAGACCTGGCGGTGCAATTGACCAAAGCAAAAGTGGCTGGGGGAGTCAAGAGCAGCTATCTCGAACTGGAACGCTCGCGCAAACTCAGTCAATTGGCGCGCCGGATGGTGTCCGCGACACAAGTGGTGGAGGCGAGCTACAAATCTGATAACCCGGAAGTCGAGTCGGCACAGGCTAAAATGGAAGCAGACATGTTTCGCGCCGAGCTCGAATATCGTCAGGCATACGCCAAATTGAAGGGCCTCCTGGGCGGCAAGTGAGCAGAGCCGCAATAGAAGAAACGAACTTTCCTGACAACCCTTCAATCAAGAGATCTAGCCCGGTGATTTGTTGCGACTCAGTGATCTTTACAGCTAGAAGTGCAACCAAGATTGCGAGAAACGTAAAAAGCAGCCTGTTCCGAATGGGATGCCGGTGGCTTCGCCCGAGAGCCAGACCGGCGAGAATCATCGAAATTGCCCCTCACTAATAAAGAGGGGTTTTTCCGGCAAAATTGCATCCCTACTTTCTAAGTCCAACAAAGAAAACGGCGTAGCACCACTACCCTTCATCCAACCGGTGTCAAATGGTGTCACGATCTCGCGGCAGCTTCTGGCGTTCCGGCATGGGATGCGGGCAAGCGAGGTTTGCGGCCTGGAACTGAAAGACCTTGACCTGCGAAACGGCGAGGTTACGATCCGTAGGCTCAAGGGCAGCCTGAAAACCATACAGCCCCTTGCCGACGTGCAGGGGCTGCCGTTGTTAAGCGAGAAGCGCGTTTTGCGGGCTTGGCTGGCGGAACGGGGCAATCATCCCTCGAAGTACGTCTTTGTATCCCAGAAGTCCGGGCACGTTCACCGGAGCCAGTTCTACCGCGTCTTTGCCGACACCGCCGAGCGTGCGGGCTTGCCAGCGGACAAGCGGCATCCCCACGTACTCAAGCATTCCCTGGGAGTCGCGCTCGTGCAAGCGAACGTAAACCTTGCCGTCGTGAAGCAGGCTTTAGGGCACAAGTCCATCGCATCCACGGCGATCTACACCGTGCCCACCGATGAGATGGGAGGCAGGGCTGTAGTAGCCGCGCTCGCCAGTCTTTGACTACCGCAAGCCCCGCAAACGGAAGTGATCTGCGCCCCGGCCATCAACCGGGGCGTTTTTGTTGGCATTTATGTTAACGGTACGCAGTTCAACGGAAGATGACCAATCTCTTTGGTGTTACCATAAAACGCACTTCAGGCGGGTGTCATCGATGAACCATTTTTTAGGCATTTCCCTCGAAAGCTGGCTGACGATCGCAGCCATCATCACCGCTTATTATCCAAGATCGCGCCAAGCATCTCCTTGATGCCGAGCGTTGCTTTGTTCGGCGTGCCCGGCGACGCGGCCGCCTGTCTTTTTTCCCTTGGCCATCTATTCACGTCTAACGTAGACGCAACTCTATCCTTTCGCGCTAATGGTACTCGATCCTATTTCTTGTTGTTGATCCTTGGCAGCCCAATCCACGAGTACTGCCACGCCACCGCCACGTTCTGGTAATTGCCACCAAATCGCGAATAAGTGCCGGCGCTGTAGTTGAACTTTAGCGACTGATGCTTGGCAAAGCGCCACGCGAAAGTGCCTCCGATGCGCGACCCCACCTGCTTAGTAGCAAGTCTTTGGATGCCACTGAGGCTTGTCAGTCCGCCCCACCAGAAATTGCCGTCCAGCGACGCCCATGTGCCCGGCTTAAAGTCGCGGCTCAGATGGCCCTCGAACGAGCCGATCGGTTGCTCGCTCTGCGGCTTCGAGACAGGGCCCGCGTCGAATGCCGGATTGGTGGTATAGAACCACACCCCGGCGTAGCCGTCGAGCACCCAGTTCCCCCAACGCTGGGAATACCCGAATTCCGGCCTGAAAGCCCAGCGATTGATACCCCAGTTGATCAACTTCGTTGGATCGTATTGTCCGGTAGGGGCAATGACCTTCAAGCTCGCGCCCAGCAAGACCTTCTGCTTCCATTTGACGAACTCAGGCGGTTTCATGGCCGGGCCGCCCATCAGGTTGACCGACACTCGCAGAGCAAAATCCAGCAGCCCGGAACGATAGACTTGCCGATGCTGCTGGTTTAACTCGCCCTGAAAAGTTCCCACTCCATAGGGCAGCGCGGCGAGGATGTTTGCGGACCTGCCCAAGAAGTTGAAGGAATGGTACGCGCTGAAGATCGGTACACTGAATGTCCCGGTCCCATCCTTCACCGGGATTGTGCCGTTGAAGTTCACTCCACCATCATAGAAGGAATAGGTGAACGTCACGGCATTGGAGCGCACCGGAGTAATGACGTAAGCGCGCGGTGCCAAGTCCTGGGCCCACAATGGTCCAGTCAAAGCTGTGACAAGACTGCACAGCAAGATTATCGAGTACACCCTCATGGCGAGTCACGGATGGTCTCAGCCGGCGTCAGCCAACTGATTTTCTCCCCCCTTTCTCCTGCCAAAAACCAGTTTTCGAAACGGGCCTTCGCCCATCACGCGCCGAAATTCCCGAAAGGCAAAAAGAGGAACGAACGTGCAGAACACAACAATAGTGCGGCCGGCCAGTTGAAGGACGCGTATCTCGCGGGAAGCTCTTGCAAGGTCGGCCCCATGGATCATGCGTTTGATTATTTCCTCCACAATATGAAAAGCGAACACGAGCAGGCCGAATACAAGGGCCTTCCACACAGCCGAAACAAACACCCCCTTGTTTTCGTGCATGTTCCCCAGCTTCGCGTACTCTCCGATCATGATGACCTTCGTGATCACCAGAGCGTTCAGCACGGCAAAGCCAAAATTCCAGTAAGCGACTTCATATTGCTTTAGCAGAAACAGATCGTAGGCGACTAGGGCACACAAGAAGAACGCCAAGTACAGAAAAAGCCAAGTCATCTCCCACAATTCGTGCTTGACCTTCTGCCTTCGCTCTGGATGTGAGGAACCCATCAGCTTCTCCCAGTGTCCACATTCACGGGTGCACCAGCATTTGCCTTCTTTTGGCAGACGTGGGTTTACCCCTTCGGCTACAGATTAAACATCTTCTCCACGGCCTTCTCCCCGTTCTTCTTGTTTTTGTTTCCGTTATTGCTCAGCGTGTTCTTGGCAATGCCGCGCCACACCAGCTCTTTCTGCGTCAGGTCATAGAGGCTGATGACCATTATCGAATCGACATTCTGCTGCGGTGAAATCCCTCCCATGCCGCCGCCTATCCCTCGCATCCCCCCACACGTTGTAGGACGTCGATTCGTATTCGCCACCGCTCGCCGTCAGGATCAAGTCAGGATTTTGCGATTCTTCAACCTTCTGCAAGCCCTTCTGCTGCATGGCCGCTTAAATGTCCTATTGCGCAACCTGCGCCAGAATGGAATTCTGGATCGCATTCTTGTTGTCTGAGCCCCACGCGTAAGTGTGGTACTGAGTGAAACTCGCGTTGTGGTTGTAGTTCACCGATACCTGCTGTGCCAGTTCAAATTTCGGGATCGTTCGTTGGCCTGCCATTTCACTATGTCCGGGAGGGCGAGGGGAACTGTCAAATGTGACAGTCAAATGCGTGGGAGCACCGGATGTAGTTCGCCAAAATATTGATCTAAATTATAATCAGCAATTTACGGGCTTCTAATCTTTCTAAATCAGGCCGAGAAATCCGACTCATGCTTATCCTGCTACCGCTTCTGCTCCATGCGTTGCTCGCGTCGAGAGTAGCCGACGTTGTTATGCAATCAAGTGCTTTCGGTCCAAGTTCAGATGTTCGATAAACGCTCCAGCCGGATACCCTCTTGTTTTTGTAGTGTTTGTAGTGGTTGTTTCGTCAGAGTAGGCTGCAACACCACTGTTTACAGGGCTTTATAGGAGTAAGATAGATTTCGATCTCCACCGCCCCTACCAACATCTCCTTCTAGAAACATTGACTTGCAAGATTTGCGAGGGAGCTGTGAGCCGCCTGAGTCGACGTCCGATAATTACAACAACTTTAAGGACCTCTGCAAGGCGGACGATAAGTAGAGGTGCCGGTTGTGAAGCGAGAGTGCCGAGAACGTCTGTGTTATTGCGGCGAATCGACCGAACGTCCGCACTACACAGGATTGTTGACTGCGCCCATGAAAAGAGTAGTGCGACTTAGGTCGTCGCGAATCGCAAAAAAGAACGGCCGGTCAACGATCATTGTGAAAGGGGGTGGAGGGGGTTGACTAATAGCGTCTAAGTTTAGCATTTCCATAGCCGTGACTGCCGCCGCCTCAGTTCCTTCTTCGTTTACCTCAACCACGGCGCGATGAATTACCTCCCCCAGCCAGAGGTACGGAGGAGGAGGCGCGATGTGGTCAAACCGAGCCGTCTCCTGTAGGAATGCCTCGCCCATGCCAAGATCCGCAAGAATTGGCCCCAGTCTAACGTCGTAATCGACCTTGAATCGTGGCAGGGCCAGCGTCCCCTCCGTGTCTCGAAAGCTCCGCAGCCAGCGATCCCAAACCGCGGAAGTGGCGGTCTGCAAGAACTCGGGCAGACTGGAGTCCTTCGCTGGAAGGAAAACATACATACCCACGCGCCCAACTTGATATGTGAGGCGGACTGCTTGAAAGGACCGTTCTTCGTAGTATGAATATTCGTTGTGCTGGTGCATCAGCGGAACCTCAATCGTATCTTTTCCGGCGGCGGTGAACCGTTCCATGCGGGTGAGCCGCCTCTCAAAAGGCTGATGCCCCAGCGCCTTGAAATAGATGGCATTCACGACAAGCAGGACCAACAACGGGTCGACAGAATGGAGAATCTGGGGAATTTTGCCAACGGTCTTCTGAGCAACGTAGGAGTTGATCTGCTCGAGAGATTGCGGTTCGGCCATAGGAATGGAAAAGACTTCGGCGGCGTAATTCTTGTTCACTTCTGCCAAATAAGCGGCTTGAACTTTAAGTTGGTCGCTGCACCAGAGTGAGTTGACGATGGCAACTTCCAGACCAGGGCCGCGAACGGGGAGCGCCAAGGATAGGAGCTGCTGCACCTTCAAGATGCGCAGCGGCCGCTGCTCGGCCTTGAGTTCTTCCCCGGCGATTTCGAGAACACGACTGATCGCTTCGCGGGTCTCTCCGCTGGCGCCCTCCCAGACCATAAGGAGGCAAAGCATTACGCTAAAGGGAGAAAAAAAGACGTTCGAGGTTTCTTGGCCGCGAGTAAGCTCGCGGAAGAGCTTGAAAGCGAAACGGTCGGCCGGAGAAGTGCTACTCTCGCCCGCTTCGGGAGTACATCCGATGGAAATCTTCGCACCGCTCGTGAAAGTCGATGCGATCAAGCGCCACGTCTACGGCGGGATGGCCGAAGAAGCCGTCGACAAGTCGAACGAAATCTTCGACTACGACACCTCGAAATCGTACATCGAGGCCTGGGCAAAGAGTTTTGCCAGCGCGACGCAAGGCAAGAGCTACGGGAACGTGCGCGGCATGCACTCGCCCGTTGCCGCCGGCAAGTTGGTTGGCCTCGTCTTCGATGATGCGAACAAACGAATCCCGGTCGTTGCCCATATCGTGGACGACAACGAATGGCAAAGTGTCGTCGAAGGCGTCTACACCGGGTTCTCAATCGACGGGAAGTACGTGAAAAAGAACTGGTAGTTGTTGCGGCGAAGATAGGCGGTGTCCGTCTCGGTCGTCGAAGAGCAGGCTCCCATGTGCAGAACCACGTCGAATTCGCGAAGCCATCCGGAGCTGGCTCCGGCCAGCAAGACATCGGGCGAAACGTAATCTTGAAATCGCAAAGGCGCGAGATTGCGTCGCTTGGCGGCACTCGCGGGGAAATCGGCGACGACGATCGTCTCGCATTGACGCTGGTTGAGCGCCCAAATGAGGGCGCTTCCGATAAATCCAGCGCCACCCGTTACGAGGACGCGACGCCCCCGCCAGTCATCTGCCGCAACTACCACGCGAGCACGTAAGCGAAAATGAGCGGCGCGACAATGGTCGCGTCGGATTCGATGACGAAGCGCGGCGTATCCACACCCAGCTTTCCCCAGGTTATCTTTTCGTTGGGGACGGCTCCCGAATACGAACCGTAGCTTGTGGTCGAATCGCTGATTCGGCAGAAGTAACCCCAGAGCGGGACATTTTCGCGTTTCAAATCCTGATGGAGCATGGGGACGACGCAGATCGGAAAATCCCCCCCGATGCCACCGCCGATTTGAAAAAATCCGAGAGACGATTTCGCGGTCAGTTCCCTCTTGACGCTTGCCCTGTCCCTTCATGCACACGATCTGTACTTGATGCATGGGAATCAGCCTCGGGCAGGCTGAAAAAGAGGGATGCATGGCACTGAGTGATCCAGCAGTCTTATGCGCGATCAACCAAGTGGCTAGGACTTTTCCGGTAAGCGCCCCGTTAATCGGGACTGTTAAATCCAATCATCTTACGAAAGTCGTGCCACTGGTACTTTTGCCAGTTCCTTCGGTTGCAAAAGAGGCCATTATCGCAGTCCAGAGTGCCGTTCCGCACTCGGGAGAATTTCGTCAAAGGAGAAGGAAAATGAGTCTTGAAGCGCGAATTCGAAAACTGGCTTTGGGAGTGCTTGTTTTCAGTTTCTTCGTGGCGGCGATTCCAAGTGCGGCGCAAAACTCGAAACCAAACATTGTGATGCTGATGACGGACGACACGGGCTGGAACGATTTCGGCTCGATTAGCTTGGGAGGGGCAACCCTAGGTCACCCGACCCCGAATCTTGACCGCATGGCCAAGGAAGGGGCGGTCTTTACGAGTTGGTATGGCCAGGCGAGCTGCACGGCAGGCCGCGCTTCGTTCATGACGGGTCGGATTCCTGTCCGTTCAGCACTGTCAGTGGTGGTGGGGCCTGGCGACCGGAATATGCTGCGCAAAGAAACGCCGACGATTGCCGAATTCTTCCAGAAGAACGGCTACAGCACTTTCTTCACGGGCAAGTGGCACCTGGGAGATGTCCCAGAGTCCTTCCCGATCAATCATGGCTTCGACGAGATGAAGCAGTTCGCCGCCTACTACGCCGGCGTCTATGCCTATCCCGACACCTCGAAGTGGTTCCATCCATGGTTCCCGTCGTACAACGCTGAATTTATGAAGATGTACGACTCGGTCGTCAACGCCGGCGAGTGGGAAGGGGTGGCCGGCCAGCCCGCTAAGAAAGTGGCAACCATTACTTACGACTCACTGGCTACCTACGACGAAAGAATGGCCGACAACACTGTCGCCTACATCAAACAGCACGCCAAGAGCGGCAAGCCGTTCTTCCTGGATATCAACTGGATAAAGATGCACAACCCCACCAACGCGGCCCCGGATTTCCGCGGCAAGTCGCACTTGGGCGATTACTCCGATTCTCTGATGGAGATGGATGCCGACATCGGAAAGGTCCTGGATGAGATCCGCGCTGATGCACCCAACACCATAGTCATTGTCACG
>DATDGF010000107.1:0-12540 GCA_036522195.1 Candidatus Acidiferrum sp.
AAATGAGCTCAAATGGTCGCCAAAATTAAATTGGTGGCGGCTTTGCGTCAACGCACAAATAAAGCAATACGATTTCCAGTATTGGCCAATCGAAGCAAAATACGGGAATCCGCTGGGCAGATTCTTCGGCAGGTATTGCGCACGACCGACCTGATCGATCTCGCCTTGGGACTCGACGCCACGTATTATCTTCCTTACCAGCTTTTCTATTCGAAAGAGCAGCTCCGCAAGGCCTATCCGCGAGTAGACGAGTTCTTCGCGACGAAGAAAACGTACGATCCGGATGAACTATTCACGAACAAGTTCTACGAGAAGTACGGCAAGTAATTCGTTTTTCTACAAACAAATACAGTTGGAGAGTTTGCGAGTGGAGCTGCTCCGCTATACCATAGCCTTCCGCAGGGCATCCGCGGCGGGAACAGAGTGGAGGAATATTGAAAGTCGGGAGATCTCTATCAGGCACTATTTTGTTTTTCCTGCTGCCGGCGCTACTGGCGGGACAGCCGAAAGAGATTCCGGAATGGTGCCGGCCGCTCCCTCGGCCTGAATACAAAACACTGGAGCGAGTGCTGCCCACTGAACCATGGTTTGAGGTCTACAAAGTTGCTCCCGGAGTATTCGCGATTTACGAGCCGCATCAAGCAGAAGAGGTGATCTCTTATCTGATCGTCGGGCACAAGCAGGCTCTTCTTTTTGACACGGGCATGGGTATGGGCGACATTCGCAAAATCACTGCGAAACTAACCTCGCGGCCAGTCGTCGTGCTGAACTCTCACACGCACGACGATCACGTGGGCGACAACTGGGAATTCTCTTTCGTGTACGGCATGGACACGGAATTCACACGCGCGAATGCAAAAGGTTCACGCGAAGACGCACAAGCGGAAACCACGCCAGACCAAATCTGCGGTGATTTACCCAAAGGATTTAATGCGAAAGTTTATGCTACAAAGCCGTGGAAGATCTCGCACTTTATTCACGACGGATTCAAAATAAATCTGGGCGGCCGGACGCTGGAAGTTCTTGCAACCCCGGGGCACACTCCGGATGCCATTTCGTTGCTCGATAGCGCCAACGGATTGCTGTTCACCGGCGATACTTATTATCCGGCGCCCATCTGGCTTTTTCGTCCAGAAACGGACCTCGATGCGTATGTCGCCTCCGTGAAGCGGCTCGCGGCGCTGGCCCCGCAAGTCAAGACGGTCCTTGGGGCTCACAATATTCCCGTCGCGAATCCAGATGTTCTCCCCAGGCTTGTTGTGGCAATTCAGACAATTCGCGAAGGGAAAGTACCGCCGGGAAAAAGCGAGGACGGGAAAACTTTGTATACGACCGACGGCATCACATTTCTGATGAAGTCCGGGGCTCTGGGAATACACTGAGATCCGCTGAAAGATGGGAATGGGCCGCTTCTTTCCAAGACTTTCTATTTCCTTCATTGCCGTACTGGTATTGCTGGTTCCGGCGGCGAGCACGAGCCAAGCGCGACAAAATCAGAAGAAGAAAGAGAAACCGCTCCGAAGAGAAGTGCTGAATTTTGACGGCGGCATTCTTTTCGAAACGGATGGAGGTCTTTCCGAATTGACGTGCTTTCGCGTGTCTGGCCGCGCGTACGCTCCTGGGTTCTTCGACGAGTTCAAACGCATCGATGACGATAACGGGACGGAGTTCAGAAGCGGGCGGCAGATTGTAAGCGAGTTCCCCGGAGAACTCCAGGTTTCGTTTGTGATGTTCGATATTTCCTGCGACAACCGGCTGCAGCGGCCCGTCCCGAAGAAATTTCTCACGCAAGAAATGATGAAGTCGCTGCGCTTTTCATTCTACTGGAAACGCGGCATCGAGCTGCGGCACATCGAAAATCTGAAACCAGAAGCGGCGATCGCCGAAGCGCTGGAGCCCTACAACAAAGCGAGCAAAGAGGAATTGCCAATGCGCTTCCAGTGGTATCTGCGATTCACCATTCCCAGCGCAGGTGTACCGCTGACGGATCGGCTGGTGCTGATCATCCGTACGGCGGATGGGCGGACGGCGGCGCGGGTGGCGGCACGGCTGTAAATTCTAAGTCGTTCGTTTTTAGTTGTTAGCCGTGGATCTGGGATCAGCAAGTCGAACTTCCAGTTTCAGCCAGTATTGGCCGGTTATCCCATGGAGCTGACTTTTTCCGGTTCGATTTTGTAGGTGACGCGGACTTCGCCGGGTTTGCGGAAGGGATAGACGGGATTTCCGAGATATTTTTTAGATAGCTGGTTGATGTGATCGTCGGCGCCATTTTCGGTGATTTCCACAACTTTGCCGCGGATTTCGAGGTAGCGGTAGGGATTCGCAGGGTCCTGGATGGCAATGGAAACGTGCGGATCGCGCCGCATGTTTATGTCCTTCACGCGGCCTTTCGCAGAATTAATGCGCACATGTTTTCCATCGTAGTCCACCCATACCGGGGTGACTTGCGGACTGCCGTCCTTCATCAGCGTTCCGAGATTTCCGAATGCGGGCTTCTCCAAAAGATCCAAATAGCCTTGTGGAATTGCTTGAGTCATTTTTTCCTCCTTGCGAAATCAACCTAAAGTCATGTCTGGTACGCGTCCTTTGGCGAGCAGCGGAGCGCCGGTGACGTTCTGGACTTCTTCGGCCGCCCAACCAGGGGCCACTTCGCGAAGCACCAAGCCTTCGGGCTTCACATCGATCACCGCTAGATCGGTGACGATGGTGTCCACGCAAGCCAGGCCCGTGAGGGGATACGTGCACTGCTTCACAATCTTGGGTGCGCCGTCTTTTGTGGTGTGTTCCATGCAAACGATCAACGTTTTCGCACCGGCGGCAATATCCATGGCGCCACCGATACCGCCGGAACCTTTGGCGCCGGGAATTTTCCAGTTGGCCAAGTCGCCCTTTTCGGAAACCTGAAAACCGCCGAGCACGGCGACGTCGAGATGCCCGCCGCGGGTCATGAGATGGGCGTCGGCTTGGTGAAAAAAAGAGGCGCCGGGGACCAGCGTTACCGGGACTTTCATGGCGTCGACTTGATCGAAATCTTCTTCGCCGGGGCGTGCGCGGCGGCCCATGCCCAGGATCCCGTTTTCGCTGTGAAAATAAACGGTGACCCCCTTGGGCAAATACTCGCCCATGAGATTTGGAATTCCCCAGCCAAGATTGACATAGGCCCCGTCGGTCAATTCCCGCGCAGCGCGCTGGGCGATCTGCTCCCGGCTCAAGCGCGGCTTATCGGGCAAGACATTTTTCTGAAAGCCGTCACCCGGCATAGCGGAGTCCTTTCGCTTGCACGATGCGGTGTACAAAGATTGCGGGGGTGATTACATTTTCCGGATCGATGGAGCCTACCGGCACGATCTCCTCCGCCTCGACGATGGTCATTTTAGCGGCCATGGCCATGATGGGATTGAAATTCCTTGCCGCGAGCCGGTAGGTCAAGTTTCCCAGTTCATCGGCTTTTTGCGCTTTGATGAAGGCGTAGTCGGCTTGGATGGGCATTTCCAGAATGGAGCGTTTTCCGCCGATCATGCGTTCTTCTTTTCCCTCGGCAACTTCGGTGCCGACACCGACGGTGGTGTAAAAACCCGTCAAACCTGCGGCGGCAGCGCGCATGCGTTCGCAAAGAATACCCTGGGGCACGAGCTCGAGCGTTACTTCCCTGGCGGCGTAACGATCCTGAAAATGATTCGCATGCGGGCCTGGGAACGAAGCGATAACGTGCTTGATCTGATTGTTCTTGAACATCAGGCCGAGCTCACCTTCGCGGGTTCCGCAATTGTTGCTGATGGCGGTGATGTTCTTCGTTCCTTTTCGTGCGAGCGCCTGAATCAGATTATTCGGAAAGCCCGCGCCGCCGAAACCGCCGAACATGATTCGAGCGCCATCGGGAATACCGGAGACCGCCTCGTCGAGGCTGGCAAAAACTTTCTGCTTCATCGCGCTCCCATGGCCCCTGCCTTGAGGTGTGACCGGAACCGCGTTTCCACTCCACTCTCGCGAAGCCATCGGCCCGTTTCGGTGCCGCTCAAATCATTTTTCAGCAGCAGGCGCAAATCGGCTTCGTCATCTACATCCATCTCCAGCCGTGTGTTTCTCCGGAAAATCACGCGGGCGCCGATGCGTTCGGCTTCGCCGACGTGTTTCGCAAAACTGCCCATGCCAAAATGCGATGGAAACAACGCCGGCGGCATCCGCAGAATCGCATTGGTTCCCATGCCATCGCGCGACGGAACGATAACCAGAGCTGGCGCTTCACATTCAACGGCCAGCAAATCATCGATATCGCCGGCTTGCACCAACGGCACGTCCAGCGGCACACGGAGCAGCCCGGCGACTCCGCGCAGCTCGCAGAGCCGTGAGGCAGCGTCGACGGAATCGCTTTCGGAAACCTGGCGGTCTTCGCGCAGAATCTCCCAGCCGTTTTCCTCGGCAACGAGCATCGCGGGTTCGTAATTGGTGACTACAAAAACCTTCTCCGCGCGGCGCACGCCTCGAACGGCGCGAATCGTATCGGCCAACATGGCTTGCGCCAAGCCAAATCTTTCCTCCGGGGTCAACACGCCGATTAATCTTTTTTTGGCGTTTCTTAAATCTTTGATCGGCAGGAGGAGGGCGCGCATGGAAATAGCTCAGTAGGCGCCTTCGGTGTAGGGCGCATGGCTTTCTGTTTTCAGCATTTGCAATTGTGCGGCCGCCGGGATTTTCTCTTCCGCGAGGTCAAACGTCCGGCGAATCTTGTAGGTCGTGGTGCGCTCGGCGGGGATTCGGCCGATGGAGCGAATCCTGGCGCGGAACTCTTCCGGGGAAACGTACTCGCCAAAAGTGGCGCCGGCGGCTTTCGAAATGCTCTCTTCCATGAGCGTTCCGCTGAAATCGTTTGCGCCGGCTTGCAAACAGGCTAGGGACGTTTCGAATCCGAGTTTGACCCAGGAGACTTGCAGATTTTTGATGGCGCCGTGCAGCAGCACGCGTGACAGCGCGTGGACGCGCAAGTGTTCGTCGCGCTTTGCTCCGGGCCGCGCACCGCCGTAGCGGTAGAGCCGCGTATTTTCATGGATGAAGCCGAGCGGAACGAATTCCGTGAACCCACCGGTGCGCTTGTGAATCGATCGCAGCAGAAGGATATGGCGCACCCAATCGGCGGGTTCTTCGACGTGACCATACATCATGGTGGAAGTTGTGGGGATGCCGAGTTGATGCGCGATGGTAATGATTTCAACCCAGCGGGCGGCCGGCAACTTGTTGGGACTCAGTTCCTGCCTGATGCGATCGTCGAGAATTTCCGCAGCGGTTCCGGGGATGCTGCCGAGTCCTTCGTCTCTCATCATTTGCAGATAATCGCGCAGCGCCATGCCGGTTCTGGCGACTCCGAAATCAATTTCCATCGGGGAGAAGGCGTGCACGTGCATGGCGGGGATTGCGCGCTTGACGGCGCGCAACAGGTCGCGATAAAAAAAGCCGTCGAGGTCACGCGGCAAACCGCCCTGGATGCAGACTTCGGTCGCGCCGCGGTCCCAGGCTTCGCGCGCCCTGCGAACCACTTCCTCGAAGGAAAGCGAGTAGGCATCCGGGGCGCCGGGGCCGCGGCCAAATCCGCAAAAACTGCAGCCTACGAAACAGACATTCGTGAAATTAATGTTGCGATTGACGACGTAGGTGATGGTGTCGCCGATGGCTTCGCTCCTCAAGTGGTCGGCGACGGCCACCAGGGCGTCCAACGCTGCGCCTTCGGCGGTCGCCAACTGCAATCCTTGCTCGAAGGTCAGCTCGGCTCCGTCAATCGCCGCGTGGAGGAATTCGCGGGCATCCGCGGGGCAGTTCTCCAGGGCGACCAAAACGCGTTCGTTTGTTCCGTCCGTAGGCATTTCCTGCGTATCCTACCAGAGGAAGGCGCTCCCGTGTTTGCGGCGGGATGAAATTTCTCGTTTCCGGGAGCCAGTTGCGGGCTGGCTCGCGCAGCCAGCATCCTTTACCATACATGGAGACCATGAAACGCGGCACACTTCTCATTGTGATCGGCCTTGCGGTCCTGGGCTTCGGAGTAGCGGTGGCGGCCTCCATGCTTCATGACGGGCTCAGTTCCCGTGCAACTCCGACCAAGCTGGAGACGGCGATAGCGCGAAGTTTTCATCGCCTGGCAGTCCCCTCGAGCGCGCGGTTGTCGCAGAATCCTGTGCTCGAGTCACCGGAGGACATGCGAGACGCGCGGCTGCACTTCGCGGATCACTGCGCCATCTGCCATGGCAACGACGGCAGCGGCCACACGATGATCGGCGACGGCCTTTATCCGAGGCCACCGGACCTGCGACTTCCGGAAACGCAGAACCTGACGGACGGCGAAATTTTCTGGGTGATTGAAAACGGCGTGCGATTTACGGGAATGCCGGCGTTCGCGAACGGCGGCCAGCATGGCGGAGATCAGGACAGCTGGAAGCTGGTCCATTTTATCCGGCATCTTCCGCACCTAACCGCAGAGGAACGCGCCGAGATGGAGCGGTACAATCCCAAAGGGCCGGACGACCGGGCCGAAGAGCAGAAAGAAAACGATTTCCTGAACGGACCAGTACCGAAGGCTAAACCGGAATTGCAGAATCATCACGTGGAATGAGGCGGCGCGATGCTCGCCTGTTATTCCCCTGGGAGGGGCAGATGAAATTTCGTGCGATAACAATGGCAGTATTGCTAGCGCTTGCGGCGGGAACCAATTTTGCGCATGGAAATAAAGTACATGTGCTCGGCACGTTGGAAAAAATTAATGCCGACTCGGTGGTGGTGAAAACGAAAGAAGGGAAATCCGTGGAAGTGAAGCTGACCGCGTCGACGGTGTACCTCCTGCACGTGGCGGACAATCCGGCGAAGACTGCTGACACGAATGAAAACAAACCGGCGAAGGTTTCGGATCTGGCCGTCGGAGATTTGGTGGTCATTCATGCCACTCCCAAAGAGAGCAGCCTGGAAGCCGACGAAATCAAATTTTCGGTTCCCGCGGCGCCCAAAGCCGCCGCGCCCGGTACACCAAAACCGAAACTCTGAGGGAGTGTTGAGAAATTGAGTTTGACAGATTTTTTCCTACTCGACGAGATGACAAGAGTGGGTTTTCAGCACTAGCCAGACTTTGCGTCCTGGTGTCAGCTCCAGTGCCCGAACCGCTCCGGGCGTAACGTGCGCGGCGAGGATGACGCCACAATCCACACGGACAACTACCATGGTGCCGCGTGATTCCAGCGAAGAGATACGGCCTTCGATTACATTGCGGGCGCTCAGTCCGCGCGGGTGCTCGATGGCCAGCAAAATATCTCCGGCCCGGATAGCCACGCGCACACGGTCTCCCGCCGCGGCGTAGCCTAAGGGGACTTCGAGCTCGCATGCGGTCTTTCCCAGTCGCACGCGCATTACTCCATCGGCTTCTCGCAAGTCGAGGACGGTTCCATCTAGAAGATTTTCGAATCCCGCGGCCTGCGCAAGACGCTTCCGGCGCGGTGCATCGAGGACATCCATGGGTGCACCGGCGGTAACTACATGTCCGTGGTCAATGGCGATGACGCGCTCGCCCAGCGCATCCACTTCTTCGCGGCTGTGGGTTACGTAGAGGATCGGGATGCGTCTTGCTGTATTCCACGATCGCAAATCGTCCACAATCGCGGATTTCAACTCCGCATCCAAGCCTGTCAAGGGTTCGTCCAACAGCAAAACACAAGGGTCCGTCACCAATGAGCGCGCCAGGGCAATTCTCTGTTTCTCACCCCCGGAAATTTCGCCTGGCTTCTGTTTGCGCAATTTTTCGATGCGAAACGCGGAGAGGATGTCTGCCACCTGTCTCGCACGTTCCTGTTCTTGTAAATGAGTCAGACCGTAGGCAACGTTTTCTTCCACGGTCAGGTGTGGAAAAAGCGCGAGGGTTTGGAAGACATAGGCGATCTGCCGGTTTTGGGTAGGGAGATGAACTGCATTGGAAGAATCGAAGAGCACTTCGCCCCCGATCACAATGCGTCCCTCGTCGGGCAGTGCCAGACCCGCTATGCAATCGAGGAG
Organism: Candidatus Acidiferrum sp.; assembly: GCA_036522195.1. Classification (GTDB taxonomy): domain Bacteria; phylum Acidobacteriota; class Terriglobia; order Acidiferrales; family UBA7541; genus Acidiferrum. The sequence goes on from DATDGF010000107.1 coordinate 8,023, forward strand.
GGTTGACTTCCCCGCTCCGGAGGGACCGAACAGCATCGTGATGCCGGGGGAAACTTCGATGGAAACATCTAAGACGAAGGATGGTGCACCTGCGTTGCGACGCTCTTTGCGGATCAGGGCAGTGAGCATCGCGGATTTTATTTCGCGGCCCACGGGGTCCACACGCGGCGGTTCACGGCATACACCACGGAAAGCACTGCGAACGAAATCGCCAGGAGCACGAGCGCCATTCGATTGGCTTGGCCGTATTCCAGCGATTGGACGTGATCGTAGATGTCAATGGAGACGGTTCGCGTCACACCGGCCAAATTTCCGCCTACCATGAGCACTACGCCGAATTCGCCAAGGGTATGAGCGAAACTGAGCACGATGGCGGTGACCACTCCGGGCAGCGAAAGCGGCAGGATCACGCGCCAAAATGTGCGCAGGCTCCCAGCGCCCAGGACGGCCGATGCGTCGAGCAGTTTTCGGTCGACACTTTCGAACGAAGCGATCAAAGGCTGCACAGCGAAGGGAAAGCTATACAGCACCGACGCAAGAATCAGTCCGCTGAAGGTGAAAGCCAGACCGTGGCCGAAAAGCGCGGACCACAGCTTCCCCAGGGGCCCGCGAGGTCCCATGGCCACCAGCGCGTAAAACCCAAGTACCGTGGGCGGTAGCACCAACGGCAGAGCAACAACCGATTCCAGCAGAAATTTCCCGCGCCAGTTCGAATACGCCAGCCAGTACGCCACGGGCATTCCGATCACCAATAGAATCGCCGAAACGCAGCACGCCAAGCGCAAAGAAAGGAAGAGAGCCTCCATATTCATGATGGGGACGCATTCCTGTTGATTGGCTCGCGAGTCACAAATCCATACTTTTCCAGAATCGCCCGGCCTTCCCTGCTCCTGACAAATTCCAGAAACGCCCGCGCAACATTTTTATTCTTCGCATCCCTCAAAATAATGGCTCCCTGTTCGATTGCGGAATGCATCTCCGCGGGAATCTCCCAACTCTTCCCATCTTTCATCGGTGGAGAAATCACCAGGGAAAGTGCGAGGATTCCCGCCTGGGCGTTGCCGGACTGCACGAATTGCGCCGCCTGCGAGATATTCTCGCCGTAGACAAGCTTGGCCTTCACCTGCTCGTAGATTCCCGCTTTTTGCAGCGCCGCAATTGCAGCGCGTCCGTAAGGCGCATGCTCTGGATTGGCGATGGCAATTTTTTCGAGTCTTTCATCCAGTAAGGTTTTCCAACCCTGTTTGGTGGCATCCAATTTCGAATCCGCGGGAGTCCAAATCACGATTCGCCCTACCGCGTACTCGTAGAGGGTTCCCGGCTCCCCGAGTCCCCCTGCTTCCAGCTTCCTCGGATATTCGATATCCGCGGAAAAGAACAGGTCAAACGGAGCGCCGTTCTGCAACTGCGAAAAGAAATTCCCGCTGGAGCCATAGGTTACATCCACCTTCGTTCCCGCCTGTTTTTCAAACGAAGCAGCCAACGCTCCCATTGCAAACTTCAAATCCGCCGCGGCGGCAACGCGCACTGCTTCGGATTGCGCGTTAACTCTCGCTGCAAGACAAGACGCCAGAATCAGTGTCAAAAAAATGCGGGCCACTAGCCTCATCTACACTTCGCCTGTTCGCTGACTTGCGTCAGACTCGCAGAATCATTACCTCAGTTGACTTAATGAGCGCCGCCGCGCGCTCCCCGGGCTTTAAGCGCATCTCCTTCGCGGCGTCCGCAGTGATAATCGAGGTGATTTGTTGCTCGCCGATGGCCAACCTCACCTGCGCTAACAGACCGCTGTACTTCACTTCCAGCACGCGGCCGATGAGCTGGTTTCGCCCGCTGATCTTGCGCAAGCTTCCACGGCGCGTCTCGATGCTGCCGCGCTCGAGTTTTTTGGGGAACAACCGGTCAATCTCGCCCTCGGGGACGCGATGGTGGCCTCCTGGGGTCTTCACCGACTTGATCTTTCCGTGGTAAATCCACTGCTTCAAGGTGGGATAACTGATGCCAAGAATATTGGCCGCTTCCCGCGGCGCCAGCAGCTTCTGCACGACGCACCTCCGGCAGATCCGCAGAATACCGCATTTACAAACGCCAGTTCAATACGTTTTTATACGATTGATTGATTGCCGACGGCCTCACACCCTTCTACCTGGTTGGGATCGACAAAACTCCCAATGGCTCCAATTCGGCCTCTGCTGCTTCCTCCGCGCTCAACTTTCCCTGCAGCCGCATTGCTTCTATCACTTGACTGCGTCGTTGCAACGCCCGGTCTGAATGTTTAAATGGCGAAAGCGCATCTCCCGCTCGGACCATCCCTGCAAGCAGCGCCGCTTGGGCAACACTCAATGAGCTTGCCTCTTTTCCAAAGAAATGCCGCGAAGCATCCTCCACCCCAAGCATGTCATCGCCGAAATACACTTCATTCATATAGATCGTGAAAATTTGATCTTTGGAGAACCGCCACCGAACGTGAGGGATCAACCGATATTGATCCAGAGCGTACTTCAAATTGCTGCGACGCTTCTGTCCGCAAAGAACGAAACGGGCCACCTGGAAATATCGCATTTTCTCCGTCTCCGCGGCACCGATTGCATCCCTCAATTCCTTTCCAATCTGTGATAAGGGAACGACGGTCGAGGACTTCAAGAGGCAAGGACCGTAGACGACTGCCGGCGAATCCGGTGCAAACTGTGCCAGTTGCCCTACATCGGGCAAATCACCCGTATAGAAAAAGAACCACCCAAGAATTCCCGCTAAAGCGAGGGCGAATATCGCGAAAACTGTCAGCCCAATCTTCAGCAGAGTTTTCATTGATCGATATCTTTGTCAGCTTGTTGCAACGGTGTCCTAGTGAGCCGGTTTCCCTAGTTCCGCAAGGGTTTTCCGGTTTTAAGGGTGTGGGCGATGCGTTCCTGTGTTTTTTTCTCCCCGAGGAGGGAGACGAAGGCTTCGCGCTCGAGGTCGAGGACGTATTGTTCGCTGACCGTTTGTGGTGATGAGAGCGCGCCACCAGCAAGAATGTTGGCGAGCTTGCGGCCAACGTGAGCGTCGTACTCGGAAGCATAGCCGCCGCGCAGCATCATGTGGATGGCCAGCTTCGCGCCGGCGAGAAACTGTTCGCCGAGCACTTTGATCTGTGTGGTTTGCGCGCCTTCTTGCCAGGTAGCCGCGAGCGGCTTGTAGCCGCCGCGGACAAGCCCAAGCGCGGCTTCCTTGGCGTCAGCGACCAGCCGGTCGCGATTCATGGAGACGCCATCCTCGCGGCGCAAGAAGCCCAGGCCGCGGCACTCTTCGGCGCTGGTGCCGACTTTGGCCATGGCGATCGCTTCGAAGACCGGTTTCAGCGCGTGGAAGAGATCCAGGTCTTCGCCGCCTGCTGCGTGCTCGTTGGCGCGGATGAGCATCTCTTTCGTTCCGCCACCGCCAGGGATCAAGCCGACTCCCGTTTCCACCAATCCGATGTAGGCTTCGGCAGCAGCTTGAATTCTTGCGGAATGGAGGCTCACTTCGCAGCCGCCGCCCAACGCCATGCCTTGCGGCGCGGCCACCACCGGCTTTGGCGCGTATTTTAGGGCGAGATTGATGTTCTGGAACTGCTTCACGGCCATGTGCAATTCGTCCCACTCCCGTTCCTGGGCCCCCACGAGCACCAGCATCAGATTCGCGCCGACGGAAAAATTCACGGCCTGGTTGGCAATGACCATGGCGTCGAAGTCGGTCTCCAGACGCTTCAAGCCCTTGTGCATCATGGCGATCAAGTCGGCGCCGATGGCGTTCATCTTGGCGTGAAATTCCACGCAAGCGACGCCGTCGCCGAGATCGATCAGGCTGGCGCCGGAATTGCGATCCACTTCGCGCCCCGCGTCTTTCAGGGATTTCAAAATGATGATGCCTTGCGGCTCTTCGACTTTTTTCGCGTCGCCGGTTCCGATGTCGAAAACCGTCGTGGCGCCTTTCGCTGATTCGTAAAACCCAGCGCGCCCGCTCGCCTGCACCTTTTCGATCACCGAGGGGAGCAAGCGTCCTTCCTTCTGCACTTGCGCCGCGAAGGCCTTTACACCGATGGCGTCCATCATTTCGAACGGGCCGAGCTCCCAGCCGAAGCCCCAGCGCATGGCGCGATCGACATCCACAAGGTTGTCGGAAATCTCCGGCACGCGACGCGCAGCGTAGAGACAGGTCTCGGAAAGGCCGCCCCACAGAAACTGCTGGGCTTTGTCGCCTTTCTGGCCTTCCAGCACGGGCCCAACCAGCGCGCGCAGCCGCTCGCGTGTATCCTCGATGGCTTTGCCCATTTCGAGCGAGGCAAATCTCGCTTTCTGCCGCGGACGGTACTCGAGGGTGTTGACGTCGAGCGTCAGAATTTCTTTTTCTCCGGAGCTCTTGACTTTTTTGTAAAAGCCTTGGCCGGTCTTGTCGCCCAGCCAGCCGCGCTTGGCCATTTCTTCCACTAGCGCAGGCACTTTGTACATTTCGCGCGATTCGTCATTCGGCGCGGTTTCGTAAATGTTTTTGACCACG
>DATDGF010000108.1:0-2675 GCA_036522195.1 Candidatus Acidiferrum sp.
TTCCAAGGGCTCCAGAACAGTTCGTTGCCTCCCCGCTCTGCCTTGTAGGCTACGTGCGATGGGACGCACGGTCTGATCGAGTTCCTCCTCTCCAGACAATCATTTTCAGCAGCTTTACAGGTCGCACTAAGGGTTGCCGACAATCCGCCCAGAACCTTGTCCTTCGCTTCCCAGAACGCCGTTTCGAGCCCGCAACTAGAACTTATCCGATGACCCGACCCGACTTATCGGGGGTTAGGCGCGCAGCCGAGGGGTTTCCGCTTTATTGGAAGAGTTTGGTGGTGGGTGAATGGGTGAGGGCAGCAAGGGCGGTTAGATGCGGGGCGAACCGACTCCGCCGGTCTATGGCTTCACCTCGGATCAAGTTCGGGCGCGCCGCAACGCCGGGTGACACTCTGCGAACGACTGTTTCAGCTTAATCTGGAGAGCGTGCGGGTGAGGGCGTTGGCAGTGGAGGTGGTGGTGACTGCACGTTCTTGGGGCCGAGCATTTCGACAGCGACTTGGTACAGCTTTGCGCGCAACAGGTAGCGTTCGCTGGCGCTGGTGATGTAGCGCACGGCGATTTCGATGCCGCCAACCACCGGCTTGAGATTGATGGCCGGCGCGGCGGAAAGCGCATTCATGTCACGCGAACTCGCCGCACTCTTCCATTCCTGCTCGGCCTGCTTCGCAGTTTCCGCCGTAGCTTCGAGTACTTTCTTCTGCAGTGCATCGATAAATGGATAAGGATCCTGTCCCGACGGCAAGACCACTTGCAATTCGTCCCACAACCACTGGCCGGAAGTCGAAAAATTAAAATAGTGACCTTCGATGGCGAATCCGTTAGTGAAGGTAACGCGCCGGCCGGTCGGATGGCCCGAATCGGTCCAGTTGCCGGTCTCCAGCAGCACGGTGTGAAACATGCCGAGTTCGACCACTTCGCCGGTTACACCGTTAATCTCCACCCGATCACCGAGGCGGATGCCATTCTTCCCCATTAGCACGAACCAGCCGAGGAAGGCGACGATGAAATCCTTGAGCGCCACGGTAAGGCCGGCGCCGGCAAGCCCCAGAAATGCCCCCAGCTGTCCCGGAGGCCCGAAAATCACGAGCAGGATAAAAAGCACCGCAAACACTTGCACCACAACGCTCGTTACTGTGCGCAATGTTTGGAGAAGTCGCCGGTCCAGCGATAACTTGCCGAGAAGTCGCTCGAGCCACGTATCAAAAAAGATTCCAATGAGCCCAATTACGAGAATGGTGCTAACGCCGATCAGCGCGGCGTGCAGAACCGCACGTTGTTTGGCGGTCAAAACGCCGACCCATTTCCGATAGTTTTCAGCAAGTTGTTTCTGATTCTCGATTCTCTTATCCAACGACGCCATGGTCTTCTGGCTCTCCGCGCGTCGTTTTACCGCCTCCACTAAGGCTGCGGAATCTTCGCGGCTTAGGTTCGCCGGCATTTCCCCTTCGGTGTAAGGTTTGGCGGCGCTCGCCGTTTTTGCAGATTGCAACACATTCTTTTTTTCTGCCTCGAGCTGCGCATCCAGCACATTGTGGCTCGCTGAGAAGAAGGCGGCCGCGGACTCCGCCTGTTGTTTCGCTTGCCACAAGAGAACCTGCTTCTGATGGAACACCGACCATTCGCTGAAGCGATGAATCAGCCCGCTCTCTTCGATGCGCGTGTTGACGGTGATTTTCATGCTATCAACCGCCTGCGAAGAAGCTTTATGTTCCTGGACCATGGCTTCAATGCGAGCGTTTGGATCTCCACCCGCACGGGCGAAATCCTCTTTCGCGTCATCGACTTCGTCCTGGTGTTCCTCCTGGTGAGCCGTCGCCAAGACGAGTTGATCACCCAACGCGTCCTTTTTTGCACCAGCGGCCTTGGCCTCCTCGGCAGTCAGCCGCGCGACCTGCGCGTTGTCCGCGTCCAGCGCATCCTCCGCCTCCTTCAGCCGGGCCTGGATCTCTTTCGCGTCGGCGCTTAGCTGCGCCGGATGCTCCTCGAGTTCGCGCTCCGCCGCCGCGTAGGCCAGATCCATCTCATGATCGGCAATCCGCAAAGCCTCCTGTGCTAATGGCAGCTCCTCGACCGTTGTGGGCATCTGCGCTAATTTGATCGCTGTGAGGATTGGAGTTTGGTCAACAGCGGAAGCCTGCGCTGCTCCAGGAACATTGCTATCGGTTCGCAGGACGCTTGGGGCCTGTGCGGTGCGAATCAGGCCGTAAATCGCGGCCACCAGGAGAAGCAACAGCGTGATTGCGCCGATTCTTTGCCTCGGTCTCATGTGGAAAAAGTTGCCGATTCCATTCTAAAGTACGCTGGGAGCCGGGGACGATGAATGCCTCTCCTGCGCCGAGGGAGTTCATAGTATACAGCCGCGCGGTAAGAGCCGCCGCTGTGAACTCGCAGACCCCGACATCCCCATCTTGCAGCAGGATAAATCCGAGTACGCCAAGCTGACGTAGCAGGGTTACTCCCCGGAAGTCCGGATCTGGGAAGTTACTCCAAGGTGGCTTCCCACCGATTCCGGGCGGATGACGGGCAACCCTTCCCTAACATAAGGGAAGGATTGCCAACAATACGCAGAGCCAAGAACTAGCCGAGGGTGCTGGAACGCTAATTCCAGGATTCCGACCTTCTACGTAATCTGTATTATGTGGTGTTCGCGCAGAATTTCAGACGGCTTT
>DATDGF010000109.1:0-44404 GCA_036522195.1 Candidatus Acidiferrum sp.
CGACTCCCCCCGCCTCCACCATTTCAGAGATGTCTACACCGTTTCATGATGCAGCTGCCGAACCTGCCATTCGCGGATTCTTGCATCTGCCTCCCAGGCCAAGCGGCAAGGCCATCGTCCTCACTCACGGTGCTGGAGCCAACTGCCAGTCGAGGCTATTGATCGAAATTTCCGAAGCGTTCGCCGCCTCCGGTTTCTCCGTGCTTCGTTTTGATTTGCCATTCCGTTCCGAGCGTCCGCACGGGCCACCCTCGCCCGGCAGCGCAGCGCGGGACCGCGAAGGTTTGCGCAGGGCAGCCGCGCTGATGAAAGAGAGACAACGTGGGCCCGTATTTCTCGGGGGCCATTCTTACGGCGGGCGGCAATCGTCGATGCTCGTTTCAGAAGATCCTGGGCTCGTCGATGGTTTGCTGCTTCTCTCTTACCCGCTGCATCCTCCTAAGAAGCCCGATCAACTTCGCACTGCCCACCTCCCGAAGTTGAGCAGGCCCGCTTTTTTCGTCCACGGCGCACGCGATCCTTTCGCAACGATCGCGGAAATGAAATCCGCCCTGAAATTGATTCCTGCCGCACACGCCCTCTTGGAGGTCGACGACGCAGGCCACGACCTTCTTGCCAAGAAGGCTCTTGGTGAATTGCCGGCGCGTGTTGTTAGCGAGTTTTGCAGCTTCCTCGGCAAGTCCGCGGCGTGAGTATTCTTTGAACTTTTCCAGCCTCAAGCCCCAAATCGCATTGCGGCGCGGGCTTTCGCTTTTGCGGCTTCTTCTTCGCGGTTTTTCGGCGGTGCGACCGTTTCAAGGGAATGAATCAGACGCGTTGATACTTTTGCGATTTCCTCGATCGCCGCTTGAAACGCCTCTTCGTTGGCCTTCGACGGCTTGTTGAAACCGGTGATTTTCCGCACGAACTGGAGAGAGGCAGCGCGCACCTCTTCGGGGGTGACGGGCGGATCAAAATTGAAGAGCGTTCTAATATTCCTGCACATATGCTTGGCCTCAGAAAGATTTTAGCGAACGAGGATTAGGTGGTGCCAGCGGATTTCATTCTGGAAGAAGCGAGGCGCTGGCGGGCGTATCCACACCAAGGACTTGCAGGATCGAGAGTGACATACGCTTGCCAATGCCGCTGCGCTTCGTTCTGCGCGCCCAGCTTTTCGCAAACAAAAGCCAGGTTGTAATGGGCATCCGGATAGCCTGGATCCAGCCGCACGGCATTGCGGAGGTGTAACCGTGCCGCTTCGAGTCTGCCGACTTCTTCGAGAACGCTGCCCAAATTGAAATGGGCCAGAGCATTCTCGGGATCAACTTGCAAAGCGCGCATGAAATACTCGGCCGCTTTTTTCAAATTCCCTTCTTCGTAGCAAAGCGTTCCGCAATTGAGCAAAGCATCGACTTTCTGCGGATCAAGGCTCAGAGCATGATCATATGCATCGATCGCTTCAGCCCTGCTGCTTTCCTCCGCTTCATACTCCAGTGCGGTGGCTAGCCAATCATCGGCATTAGGTCCGGTCATAACTCGAACTTTTTCGCCAAGCTCGCGCGTCTCAAAATTCAAAACGAATTGGCCCGACAACGGTTCCAGACGGGCACCCTCGCTTTCCACGACAACGTCTCCACCGTCGGAGAGAACTCGAAGCTCGGACAGAGGCATATGGATGTGGGCAAGTTTTTCGCGAAGCACGGCTAGGGCCCGGCGCAGACGGTTGGCGGGCACTCCTTCTTCGATCAATTGCTTTACGGTGCGTAGGCCAATCAGATCGCGGAAATCATAGAAGCGGTTTCCCAGCTCTTTTCGGGGAGAAACGAGGCGCAACCGGTCCCAATACTCCAGCTGTTTCCCGGTCAGACCCAGAACGCGCTGGACGTCCTCTGAGCTGAATCTGTCCTTGGCGCCCATCAGAGATTAGCTGACCGCCTTTTTCCCCGCCTTCTTCTGTATTGACGCAACCGGCTGCAGCGCTCGCGTGGGAGGCTTCTTGCCTGTGGCCGCTTGCCCTGCGGGCGCGAATGCCGCGGCCGGCGCTTGCTTCTCCGCGAGGCTCTTTTTGAGCGCTTCCATCAAATCAATCACTGGAGCCATATGCGGCTGAGCCACTTCCGTCACTTCCTGGCCCTTGAGCTTGGCGGCGATCATCGTGCGAACGTTTTCCTGATACTCGTCGCGATATTTCTGCGGTTCGAAAGGCGCCGCGAGGCTTTCTATGAGCTGGCGGGCGAGTTTCTTTTCCTGATCTTTCACTTCGATTTTATCGGTGGGAACAGATTCGGCCGCGCGAATCTCATTCGAATAGAACATGGTGTGCAACGTCATGCCCTGGGTTCCCGGTCGGATAATCACGATGTGTTCCCGCTGATGCATGGTGAGCTTGGCGATGGCTCCGTAACCCGACTCTTTCATCGCCTTCATGAGCAGCTGATAGGCTTTTGCACCCGCATCTTCCGGCGCCAGGTAATAGGACGCGTCGAAGTAAAGCGGATCCATCTCGTCCAGCTTCACGAACTCCAGAATCTCCATGACCTTGGCGGAAGAAGGCTCAATCTTGTCGAGCTCGTCTTCGTTGAACAAAACGTACTGGTCTTTCTCGTATTCGTAGCCCTTCACAATTTCGGACCGTTCCACGTTGCGATTGCAGACGGGACAAAACAACGGCTGCTTGAGGCGCGAGTGGCACTCTTTGTGGAGCTGGTTGAAGCTGATTCGCTCGCCGCGAGCCGCCGTAGTCATGCGGACGGGCATGGAAATCAGGCCAAAAGTGAGGTGGCCTTTCCAGACGGTCGTGGCCATATCGACACTCCTTCGACGCCAGCTTTAGGACTCCGTGAGCTTTTAAGATTAGCTGTCCATCCGGGGAGGAAGCAAGACCAATCCTGGGCCGGTCATTTATCAGTCAGCCTTATCTGATGGATCCGCATGGGCACCCAGGGGGCCCGCGGAGAAGTCTGGGATAGAATGCTTCAATGGCCAAACTCGAAGAATACCGGCGAAAGCGCCGCTTCGACCGCACCCCGGAACCATCAGGCGAGCCCGTCGCCCATAAGGCCGCGGCCAAGCCCGCCCCGGCCGCCAAACGCACGCGACTCCCAAAGCCGAAACTGCCACAGTTGGAAGTCCGCCCCGGGGCCGAGCATGGCGACACCTTCGTGGTGCAGAAGCACCGGGCAACGCGCCTGCACTACGATTTCCGGCTGGCGATCGATGGGACACTGAAATCCTGGGCTGTGCCCAAGGGCCCTTCGCAAAACCATGCCGACAAGCGGCTGGCGGTGATGACCGAGGATCATCCGCTGGATTACGCCAACTTCGAAGGGAAAATTCCCGAAGGAAATTACGGCGCCGGAACAGTGATGGTGTGGGATCGCGGGACGTTCCAAATTGAAGGCGCCCTCGATGCACTAAAGCAATTGGAAAAGGGAGAAATCAAGTTCAGCTTGAATGGCGAAAAGCTGCGGGGCAGCTTCGTTTTGGTCAAGCTGAAGCACAGCGAAAAGGGCAACGAATGGCTGATGATCAAGCACAAGGATGCCGCTGAAGATTCTTCCTGGAACATCGACGAGCATGATGGCTCCGCTCTCACGGGCCGCACGATCGAAGAGATCAAGGAAGAGCTGCCCCCCAAACGCCTGGCGGTCCCGATTCGTCCCGAAGAGCTGCAAGGCGCGCGCAAGGGCCCCATGCCGTCCAAAGTCGAGCCAATGCTGGCGACGCTCGCCAACCGTCCTTTTTCTGATCCCAACTGGCTGTTTGAGATCAAGTGGGACGGAGTGCGCGCGATGGCACGGATTAAAGACGGCGATTTAACGCTGCTCGCACGCGCGGGCGGGGACATCACGAAGCGTTATCCGGAACTCGCTTCCCTTCCCGAAGCGTTAGCGGCGCGGGAGGCCATTCTTGACGGAGAGATCGTCACGCTGGATGCCCACGGTCACAGCGATTTCGAACGCTTGCAGGAACGCATGCACGTGCGGGCTCCGAGCGAACATCAGGTCGCGCAGATCCCGGTCGTTTACCTGGTTTTCGATCTTTTGTACTGCGACGGATACGACCTTCGCAAGAGTCCGCTCCTCGAACGCAAGCAACTGCTTTCTCGATTGCTGCATGCGTCCGGGCGGTTTCGCTACTCCGATCATCAATTGGAAAAAGGAAAAGAGCTGTTCGAGCTGGCGGAAAAGAATGGCCTGGAAGGAATTCTTGCGAAGCGCGCCGACAGCCCGTACGTTTCGGACCGAAGTCCCTACTGGGTGAAGTTAAAGGTTACCCAGACGGTGGACGCGGTTGTCGGTGGATGGACCGAGCCTCGCACTCCGGCGCTTTCTTTCGGCTCGCTATTGTTGGGTCTGTATCAAGGCAAGAAACTTCGCTTTATCGGTCACGTTGGAAGCGGATTCGACGCCAAAAAACAGAAAGAGCTGAGCGCCAGATTGAAAGAACTCGCGGCGCCTGCTTGCCCGTTCGATTCCGTGCCGAAAACGAATGAAAAACCGTCATGGGTTTCTCCAGAATTAGTCGCGCGCGTGAAGTTCAGTGGATGGACCGACGAGCACGCGCTGCGGCATCCGGTTTTCGTCGCGCTGCGCGAAGATGCGCGTCCCACCGATTGCCAAGGGGAAAGGGGGACGGCTCCGGCCACTGCCAATCCGGTAGTGGTTCGATCTCCCGAGGTTGTCGGCCGCGTGCTCCACTCAGAAGCGCAGATCGAAGCGGAGTTGTTCAAGGGTCGCGCCGAAACCGTCACCATTGAATTAGACGGCAAACGGCTGCGGCTCAGCAACCTGAACAAAATCTATTTCCCTGAGTCGGGACACACGAAGCGGGATTTGCTGGCGTACTACTACCGCATGGCGGATTTCATCTCGCCGTTTCTCCGCGACCGAGCTTTGGTTTTGCGCCGCTATCCGGACGGAATCAAAGGCCAGACTTTCTTTCAAAAAGATGTGCGGGAAGGTTTGCCCGACTGGTTCAAGACGGTCCCGGTGGATTCCGAACATCGTGGAGAGGTCATTCAGTACGCTACGGCCAACGATCGCGCCTCTCTTCTCTTTTTGACCGGCCTCGGTTGCATCGACCACAACCCCTGGTCCAATCGCTATGACGATATCGACCATCCCGACTACTTCTTCTTCGACCTCGATCCTTCAGACGGCACGGATTTCTCCGTGGTCGTCACGATCGCTCGAGCCCTTCATGAAAAGTTGCAAGAGCTGCAGCTGGCGAACTTCTTGAAGACTTCAGGTGCCACGGGAATCCACATCTACATACCTGTCGAGCCGATTTACTCTTATGAGCAGTTGCGTACCTTCGGCGAGATTATCGCGCGCACGGTGACCGCCCAGCACCCGAATCTGGTCACCAGTGAACGCATCGTTGCGAAGCGGCCAACAGGCCGCGTTTTGATCGACGTTCAGCAAAATGCCCATGGCCGGCCGCTAGCTGCCGCGTATTCGGTGCGCGCATTCCCTCAAGCTCCGATTTCCGCACCCATTTTGCCGCGCGAACTGCGGACCAGCCTGCGGCCCGAAACCCTGAACATCCAGACGATCTTTGCCCGGCTCAAAGAGAAAGGCGATCTCTGGGCCGATTTCTGGAACCAGCGCCAACGACTGGAGGACGCCATCGAAGCGCTCAGCCGCCGCATGTCGCACGGAACAAAAAAGAAACCCTAGTCGAAACCCTGTTTTCCCGACGCAGTGGCTGTGATTTAATGGCAGAACATGGAGGTGCACCATTCCTCGCCCGGGCCAGCTTCGCGTAGGCACTTCTGGATACTCCTATAAGGAGTGGAAGGGCAACTTCTACCCCGAGAAGCTCCCCGACCGTGAAATGCTTGGCTTCTACGCGAAGCAGTTCTCGACGGTCGAAATCAACCACAGTTTCTATCGCATGCCCACCGAGACCGCGCTCCTGAACTGGGCCAAGAGCGTACCAGAAGGCTTTCGCTTCGCCTTGAAGGCCAACCAGCAGATCACTCACATTCAAAGGCTCCGCGGCTGCGAAAGCACTCTGAAACGTTTCCTGGAAGTCGCCAGCGTGCTAGACGACGGCAATCACCTCGGCCCAATCCTCGTTCAACTCCCGCCCACCTTTAAGTTCGATCGTCCGCTGCTGGAAGACTTTCTTGCCCTTCGCCCAGAAGCTTTCTCTTTTGCTTTTGAGGTGCGTCACCCATCTTGGTACACGGACGAAACGTACTCTGTTCTTCGCCAGCACAAGACGGCGCTTTGCCTCTCCGAAACCGACAAACAAACTCCTCCAGAGGTGCTCACTACGGGCTTCACCTACGCCCGTCTGCGCCTGGAAAATTACACTCCGAAGCAAATCACGGCTTGGAAGAAGCGCTTCGACGGCTGGCTTGGCCAGGGCGTAGACGTGTACGCTTATTTCAAACACGAAGACGCTGGCAAAGCGCCGGCCTACGCTCGCCAACTCCTCGCAAAAGCAAACTGACACCACCCCGTCTCCGCCATTCATATTGGTCTATAATGCGCTCCCCGTGGAGTGCATCGTCGAAGTTGGAACCCGGTCATCCGGAATGGAGGAAGCAAGCCCATGAATGACGCAAGTGCGAAAGGGTCGCCCGCCGTCCACCCAGAAAAACAAACGGTTTCGCCTAAGTTCGGTGCTCTGCTGGTGGCTTCGACAATGGTCGTGGCTGGTCTTTGCGCACAACCGCAGAACGCGGCAGGGACCCCGGGACGGCGTACGGAAACAATGGCTGAGACCGCGGCTCCGCCATCACTTTCGCCAAACTACTCTTTGGAAGAACGATTCCTGCCAGATGCGGTGAACAAATTGGTGTTCGACTTGGCTGTCACGCCGCATTGGTTCAGCCTCTCGGACCGCTTCTGGTACAGCTACAAAACGACAGAGGGGACGAAGTACTACGTCGTCGATCCGGTAAAAAAATCAAGGACCCTTCTGTGGGATAACGCCAAACTGGCCGCCGCGCTTTCCGCGCTCACCGATTTTCCTTATGACGCGCAAAACCTTCCGGTCAAACGCCTGAAGCTGGTCGAAAAAGACACGCGCATGCGATTCGAAGTGGAGATTCGAAAAAATGCCGTCGTACCGAATGAGCCAAAAAAGGAAAAGAGCCAGGAAGATATCGAAGAGCAAGGCAAGGAGGGCGATATCAAACTAGGCGAGCAGCAAACTCAAGGCGCACAGCCCGCAGCGCCGGGAGCCGAGAAGCCCGAGGACACGCGCATTCTTTATTTTGAGTATGACCTGGCAACCGCGAAGGTAACGCGTTTGGACAATATCGAGCCGCCCAGGAAAAAGCCCATGTGGGCTTCGGTCTCGCCCGACGAGAAGAAAGTGGTCTTCGCGCGCGGATTCAACCTTTATCTGATGGACGCGGAGAATTATGCAAAAGCCCAGAAAAAGGCGGTCGATGCAAGCATCGTGGAGACACAACTCACCACGGATGGCGTTGAGAAATACAGCTACGCGCGCGTCCTGCTCCCCGAACAGGAAGAACAGCTCAAGAAGGGAAACAAAGGCGACACGAACAAAGCCGGGGTGCGAACTCCGGCGGTAACAATTCACTGGTCGAAGGATTCGAAGAAGTTCGCCATGGAACGCGAAGACAACCGCAAGGTCGGTGACTTCTGGGTGATCCATTCGTTGACGAATCCGCGGCCCATCCTGGAAGCGCGCAGCTATCCCTTGCCAGGTGAGGCCAACATTCCAGTGAGCGAAATCGACATTCTGGATATCGTGAGCAAAGAGCGCGTGGTAGCTCAGCCAAAGATTTTCGTGGACGAAACGCTACAGATCTCAGACGCTCCGCAAACCGAGCGCGACCGTGAAGAGCTCCGGCAAGAGCAGGAAGAAAACAGGGAAAACCCGACGCCACTGACGCGCGTCAGCCCGCGATGGATTTCCGATACATCGGACAAATTGTATTTTACGAGCCGGAGCCGCGATTTTCGGCGCGCCGAGGTCTGCGTCGCGGACTCTTCGACGGGGAAAACCACAAAACTCATCGAGGAGCGCTCGAACGTTTGGATCAGCCTCAAACCATTGCGCCTTGTCGACAACGGCAAGGAGTTGGTGTGGTGGTCGGAAAGAGACGGCTGGGGCCATTATTTCCTCTACGACGGCGCCGGCAAACTGAAGAACCAGATTACCGCGGGCGAATACGTCACCGATCAGATCGTGTCGCTGGACGAGAAGGCTCGCGTTCTCTACTTCACTGCGAATGGGCGCGAGAGCGGCGAAGATCCTTACTATCTTCATCTGTATCGCATTGGGCTCGACGGCGGGGGGCTCAAGTTGCTCACGCCAGGCAATTTTACGCACACCGTGAGCACTCCGGACTCCGGCAAATACTTTGCGGACACCTATTCGCGCGTGGACACGGTTCCAAAATCAACACTCTTGGATACACAAGGCGCACAACTCACGGAACTGGAAACAGCCGATGTCACGCAACTGCTGGAAGCTGGTTTCAAATACCCGGAAACTTTCAAGGTAAAAGCGGATGATGGTGTGACCGACCTCTACGGCGTGATCTACAAACCGTTTGATTTTGATCCCGGCCGCAAATACCCGCTAATCGAGTACGTTTATCCCGGCCCGCAGGTCGAGCAAGTCACAAAAGCTTTCTCACCCAAGAGCCCCAATGTTCCGCTGGCGCAGCTCGGATTTATTGTCATCGAAGTGGGCGCGCGTGGTGGAAGTCCCCAGCGCGATAAATGGTATGACGCCTACGGTTACGGCAATCTGCGCGACTACGGCTTGGCGGACAAAAAAGCTGTAGCCGAACGCCTGGCGGAAACCCATCCTTATATAGACCTGAACCGTGTCGGAATGTGGGGCCACTCCGGCGGAGGCTTCATGACCGCTGCCGCCCTGCTGCAATATCCGGATTTCTTCAAGGTGGGCTGGTCCGAATCCGGCAATCACGACAACAACGTCTACGGCAACACCTGGAGTGAAAAATATCACGGGGTGCGGGAAGAAACTCTGAAGGACGGCACGGAAAAGTTTTTCTACGATATCGACAAGAACTCCGAGATTGCCAAAAACTTGAAAGGCCATCTCATGCTCACCACCGGAGATATGGACGACAACGTGAGCATGGTGAACACCATGCGGCTTTCCGACGCGCTGATCAAGGCCAACAAACGCTTCGACATGCTGGTTTTCCCCGGGATGCGCCATTCCTACATGCCCATCAACAGCTACGTGATCATGATGCGCGGCGATTTCTTCGCCCACTGGCTCTTGGGTTCTTCGGAAACGGGCGCCGATGTCCTGGAACTGCAACACCAGAAGCAGGCTATGCCAAGCAAAAAATTCAAGGAATAATTTGCAACGCAACTTCGCGAGCTTGGAGAAGGAAGTTCCTTAAATATTAAAACTCCACATGCAGGCGGAGTGTCGGAACAAGTACCGGGCCGCGATCCTTGTTGTATCCGGGATTGTTGATGTGCTGTATCCCAAAGGAAGGATAGAGCCCGCGCCAGAGGTGGAGCGTGTAATAGGTCTCGACAATATTTTCCCGGCCGTAGTTCAGTTTTCCATCGCCGAGGAGAAATCCCAATCCTCCCAGCGCCAGGTATTCCTGGTGGTCGCGTGAAATCCCGTTGGATACGAAAACGAGACCAGCACGGTCGAATTTCCGGTGCCACCGTCCACCATTTGCGGCAACACCAATCTGGTCGGTCTGATCCACTTCGGTATACGCGAATGACTCGTGCCGCCCTTCATTCCAACCCCATCTGCCGAACAATCCAATCCAATTGTTCAGTGGCTGCTCGAAATTGCCCCCGAATCCATACTTGATCGTCGTCTGCAGCGGATGCGCAGTAATGTCCGGCGTTGGCGTGACGCCCGCTCGGAACTGCGCCACCGCTTCGCTGTACAGTCCCATATTGGCGTGGTTTACAAAACTCAAGAAGCGAACGATTCCCTCTTGATGCCGAAACACCGTGCCATGGATTTCAAACTCCAGGTTTTCCGCGCGCGCCAGGCCCAGGTCTGCCTCCAGATGAATCCCGTTCGCCACCTTCGGCATCAGCGCTTCGGCAAATCGCACCGCCCAATGCCGTTCGTGATATTCAATCATGGCCGCAAAGGTAAAGCCGCGCGTGTCCGCCGCGTAGTCGTACCCTCCGTTGTTGTCCACCGTCCAGTTCATGAATTGGAAATTGGTGTCGCTGCCGTATGTGTTCAAATCGAAAAAATCGGCCATGCTGAACTTGCCAAAACGAACTTCCAGCCGTCTCACGGGCAGCTCACTAAAGAGTGAGAACGGCGTTCGCGCTGAAATGGCTTTCTCTCGGCTTAACGCAATAATCTGGTGCCACATCAAACGTGCGATGTACGGGGCTTTGCTCAACGTCGGATTGCGCACGACATCAAGATTGGGGAATCCCGCGACACCCAACGCGTTTCCGAGCCCATTTCCTCCAGTCTCCTGCACGTCACACAGCAGTTCCGCCGTGCCCGTAAGCCTCACGCCGGTGTAGAGCGTCAGTACGCGCGAAGTCGCATCCTGCGCCTGCGGGCTGAGGCTATTCGTTCCCTGATAGGGCGAATGAAATGTCGGATGCCACTGCGAGATCCAATTGGCTTGTCCCGAGAGCCACCAGCGGTCCGATTCCAGATGCGGGAACATCGCCGGTACGGAATCGGACGCATCCGCGGGGTCCACGGCAGGCGGTGAAGGCTCTTCTTTCGGCGGAGAATCCTGTCCTCGTAACTCTGCCGGCGCAAAAAAGAGCAAAGCCAGTATCAAGCAGGCCGGAAGAACGAAAAATTGTGAGAGCTGGCGCATGCTAATTCTTGATTCCCCCGAACTGACCTGTCGCGTGAAGGACAAACCCAACACCATAGACCAGCCCATATTAAGACGTGATGAATAAGCTGGCACCATAACAACTGCAGCTAAGGGCCAATCCTTGTCTCGAATAAGCATTCCTCCACCTTCTGATCTTGTGTCTGCTCTGATACTTGCGATTCGAATGCTCGCATGGCTGGATCGACCCAGATAGCGACGAGAGGCGCGCTGGGATGATCGTCCTTCCGGACCCAGACGCAATACAGGCTGCGGCGCGCCAGAGAATTCTTTGAATTGTTTTCGACGACGAACATGTTCCCCTCCCTCCGGCGAAAAACGCCGGTGATGTGCAAGCCGGAATGGCTGCTGGTCTGATTTTTTGGTTCGGGTGGGGATCGTTTCTGGTCTTGAAAGTTTTCCCACTCGCTCGGGTTTAGGTGTTCCGCGAGAACGAGCAGGACGAAGGTGAGAAACGCCTTATCCTAGGCTGGCCCGTCGTGGAGGTCCGGGAGACGGAATCTACCCGGAGGTTCTGGTTCTTGTATTGGAACGTCCATTTGCTCTACTGTCCTCAGTGGGCCTGGTGTTGCGGGCCTTTGAATTGATACCATACCCCCATAGGGTAGTCAAGGAAAATGTCACATACTTCGCGAGAAAAGTTGGATCTGGTCAACCGCACCAAGAAAGTCATCGGGCAGCTCGAGAGCGTTCTTCGCGCGCTCCATGAGGATGACCCCTGCGCCGACGCCCTCCAGCGCCTCGCTGCCGCTCGCGGCGCCATCAACAGCCTCATGGCCGAATTGATGGAAGACCACATCCGCAATCACATGCCGCGCAATTCCAAATCCTCGGAAGAAGCCGCCGACGATGTCATTCAGATTGTCCGCAGCTACCTGAAATGAAGTAGAAGACAGTCGCCTTTCTCGCGGATTTTCTATATCTTCTTCTGCACCGGAAATCCGGTGGCCGGATTCGGCCCATTCGAAGGAGATTTTTCCGTGAGAAGAACGTTCGCAGCCATCCTCTTTGCCGCGTTCCTGTGCGCGCCCGCGGCTCGCCCGCAAGCCGGCCCCGTCGAAGGCGGCCACGAACTGCAGATCTGGAGCGGCGGAGGACACGGGATCAACGGAAGCCAGTCCGGCGATGGCGTTTGGAATGTCGGTTTGCGCTTCGGCCTGATTCTCACCGCGCCTCACGGACCCGGGTTCCTGCGCGGCCGTTTGGAATATGCGGTGGAAGCCGTGCCGGTCTTCTGGGTTTTTCAAAAAGGAAGCACCGCTTACGGCGGGGGCATAGATCCATTCGCCTTCAAATGGGCGCTGGACACGCACCGCAGCGTGGTCCCTTATTTTGAAATCGGCGGAGGCACATTATTTACCAACGTGAAGACGCCACCGCGAACTTCGCAGATCAATTTCACCACCGGCGGCGCTTTGGGTCTGCACTTCTTGCGCAGCAAATACAACATCAGCACGGAAGTGCGCTTCATGCACATTTCGAACGCGGGAATGACCACGCTGAATCCCGGCATCAACACCATTCAGTTCCGCCTGGGCTTCGGCCGCTTCAGCCAAAAAGAATAAGGAGCGATGAATGAAGATCGCCGGAATTCTGATTGGAGTGATTGTTTTGCTCCTCGTAGTCGTCGCCGTCCGTGCGAGGCAAACGGGGGAAAAAGCGCCGCTCGCAGGCGCGCCCGCGCCGGACTTCACCGTAAATTCGCAGGATGGCAAGCCAGTCAGCCTTCACGATTTCAAAGGCAAGTGGATCGTGCTCTATTTCTATCCGAAAGATTTCACCAGCGGTTGCACGATCGAAGCGCACAACTTTCAGCGCGACCTCGCTCAATACGAACAAAAGAATGCCGTCATCCTCGGCGTAAGCGTTCAGAACGAGGCTTCGCACCAGAAGTTTTGCAGCAAGGAAGGCCTCAGCTTCAAGCTCCTGGCGGACACCAAACTGCAATTGTCCGTGTCCTACGACTCGCTGATGGACCTCTTGGTGGGCAAACTTTCCGCACGGCACACTTTCCTGATCGATCCCGCTGGCGTCGTCCGCAAGGTCTACCTCAAAGTCGACGCCCCGAAACACAGCGAAGAAGTCCTCGCCGATTTAACGCAGCTTCAATCGGCGCCTGCGGGGAAGTAGCGCGTTACTATCATTTGCGCGGCGGAAGCACATCAATCTCTCAGGCCTTGGATAACTCGCAATTGATTATGAACCGTTCCTTTAGTGGATACGATTCGGGTCGTAGCTGAAACCGACCAGGCCATCGCGGTAGTCGATCTTGATATCCAGTAGCCGCAGCATGGCGAATCCGAGCGTACCCGAGACCTCGGTTCCGATCGATTGCTGATGTTTGTCAGGTCGAATGACACGAGTCCTTGTCTTTGCTGCCGAAAATGCGCGAAGGTCAGGGTGACGTTGTCGGCGCGATAGACTTCGTTCACGGCTCCGCTCAATCCCTTGACGCGCATGTTCGGGTCGGAATACAGCTTGCTTGCTTCGCGGCCCGCCTCCGGCGTAATCGTGTTGTCAAACGCACTGGTATCAATCATAAAAAGCTTGTAGGGCAATTCGTTCACTGCGGTGGGGATCAACAAGGAATGACCGAATCGGAAGATTTGAGTGTACGACGTCATTTCCGGAGCGATATAGCGATCGTGCAGACGGTAATTCGCGTGATTCGAGTTCCGTCAAATTTGAACTTCGCGTCCGGAAGATTGATGTCCACAAGATAGTGGGAAAAGACATCGGCGCCGATCAAGCCATCTTCGTCCAAGGACCTGTTCTTTCCACGACTTCCACATAGCAGTTTTCAAATTCCAGCTCGCCGATGGTGACAGAATCGGCGTAGCCGACGTATCCTCCGGCTGGCCCTTACTCCCAATTCCTTTTACGTCATGCTCGACGATGGGTTGGAAGCAGATTAGACATCATGGTTCATCGTCTCCGTCGGCGTCGTCGGAAGGAGCGGAAGCGGGTGCTTTGTTCGGATCCAGCGGGGCGAGGCCGGCCTTTTTCAGTTCGGAGTTGAGTGATGGAATATCCTGCTGGCGGATTTTGGTCCAACGCGCGTTCAGTTGATTCAGAGCGTCATCGAGTTCCTTGAAAACGGCGGTGGCTTGCGTGGTGGGTGCGGCGTCGGCGCTGTTAGCGACGGCAAGGATGGAGCCGAAGTGTTGATTCAAGGTAGAAAAATTCTCCGGTTGCTTGGCGCCAGGGGCCACGCCGAAGAAACTGCTCTGGGCTGCGCCTTCCAGCTCCGCGACTTGTTTATCTAGCGCAGCGATGGCAAGGGCAATCGGATTGTTCCCTGCTTTCGCGGTGAGTTCTTTTAATTGAGCGCGAACGGATTGGACGAGGGCAAGCGATTCGAAACTTTCATTCATACCTTCGACAGCGCCTGTCTCCATTTCAAATTGTTTCCGCAGGGCTTCCGGCGATGCCGTGATGCGCGGGTCCATCTTGACAAGGAGCATGACGAGAGGATGCTTCTTGCCATTGACGGTGAGCTGCACGGAATAGGTTCCGGGAAGGGCCCAGGCGCCGAAAGGATAGCGCGGCGTATTGTGCACGATCGCTGAGATGGGATATTCGTGGGTGAGAGAATCGGGCGGGGCGTAATGCATATCCCACACGAAGCGGTGCATTCCCGCGGCGCCGGAAAGAACTTGCGGCTGGCGGACCCAATACATGGGAATAGGATTTTCGGCGGCGATTTTTGCAAGAGGCTCGGGCTTGTCCGTACTGGAGTAGCGGCGCACAAGATGGTGGTCCGCATCCAGGATTTCCAGAACGACGGGCTGGGAAGTTGCGCCGGCGAGATAGTAGTCAATGATGGCGCCGTCGGGAGGATTCTGGCCGGCGGGAACTTCCGGCGGAAGCGGAGTATCGGGGTTGCGATTCCAGCGGACACGAATGGCATCCTGCGGCGCGAAGACGTGTACGTCGGATTTTGTAATCTGCTCGGAGATCTGGCGGAGCGGAGTAATGTCATCGAGAATCCAGAACGACCGGCCGTGGGTCGCGACGATGAGGTCGTCGCCGTGAACGGCGAGATCGCGCATGGAGGTGTGCGGCAGATTGAGTTGCAGCGGCTGCCAGTCGTCGCCGTCGTTGAATGAAACATAGACGGAGCCTTCGGTGCCGGCAAAGAGCAAACCTTTGCGCGCGGGATCTTCGCGCACCACGTTGCTCGCGCCGCCCGCGGGAATGCCTTTCGTAATTTCCATCCACGTTTTTCCGAAGTCGGGCGTGCGATAGATATGCGCGCGCAAATCATCGAGGCGGAATGAATTGATCGCAACGTAGGCCGTGCCGGCGTCGAAATGTGACGCTTCGATGATCGAAACTTTGCTCCAGGGAACAAGTTGCGGCGGCGTAACATTCTGCCAGGTTTTCCCGCCGTCGCGCGTGATGTGGATGAGACCGTCATCGGTTCCCGCCCAAATCGTGTTGGCTTCCTTGAAGGATGGCGTGACGGCGTAAATCACGCCGCGATGTTTTCCTTTTTCCGGATCGGCCGCGGCGAATGCGCCGAGGTTTTTCGGAGTCTCGTAGGATTCGCGCGTGAGATCCGGGCTAATCACCTGCCAGCTGTTTCCGGCGTCGGTGGTCTTGAACAAAACGTTGGCCGCAAAGTAAAGCGTGTGCGGCTCGAGCGGCGAAAAAACAACGGGGAGCGTGCGCGCATAGCGATACTCGCCGCGGCGAATCGCTTCGGGCGTGACCTTGGCATATTCGCTGATGTCCTGCTTGGTGCGGGTTAGCCAGTCGCCATAAAGAACGTTGGGATCGAGCGGATCCACCGCAATGTAGCCGTACTCGAAAATGCCGGGGAGCCTCCAATCCCGAAAAGTGATTTCGCCGAAATCGCTTCGGCTCATAGTGGCAACAGAGCCGCTTTCCTGCTGTGCGCCATACACCCAGTAAGGAAAACGATTGTCGGTGGTGACGTGATAAAACTGGGCGGTTGGCTGGTTGTACCAACTGCTCCAGGTTGCGCCGCGATTGACGCTGATCTCCGCGCCCTGATCGGCAGAGAGAGCGATGATCTGAGGATTTTCCGTGCTAATCCAGATGCGCTGATAATCATCGCCGCCGGGCGCACCTTTGAAACCGACGAAAGTTTTTCCGCCGTCGGTGGATTTCCACGTGGTGGTGTTGGCGACGTAGATTTCGTTGGGATTGTCGGGCGCGACAGCAATACCCATGGCGCCGGGGCCGCGGCCGCCGATGCGGCGATCGTCGCTAACCTGTTGCCAGGATTCGCCAGCATCGTCGGAGCGATAGATGC
Source organism: Candidatus Acidiferrum sp. (assembly GCA_036522195.1). Taxonomy (GTDB): domain Bacteria; phylum Acidobacteriota; class Terriglobia; order Acidiferrales; family UBA7541; genus Acidiferrum. The sequence continues at coordinate 16,083 of DATDGF010000109.1, forward strand.
CGGCGACGCCGCGCTTGGCTTCGATGGTGGCGTAAAGACGATTGGGTTGCGAGGGAGCGACAGTGATGCCGATGCGGCCGAGATCCTCTGCGGCTGTAGGCAAACCTTTTGTGAGCGGATGCCAGGTGTTTCCGCCGTCGGTGGATTTGAAGAGGCCGCTTCCGGCGATGTAAATGGAAGCGCCGCTGCGAACTTCCCATGGAGCGACACGCGCGGCCCAAAGAACGGCGTAGATTGTTTGCGAATTTGTGGGATCGAAAGCGAGATCGGCGGCGCCGATGTTTTCGTCCTTATAGAGAATTTTCTGAAAGGATTTGCCGCCGTCGGTGGAACGGAAAACGCCGCGCTCGGGGTTGGGGCCGTAGGGATGGCCCTGGGCGGCGACGAAAACACGGTTGGGATCTTTGGGATCGACGAGGATCGCGGTGATCTGCTGGGCGTCGCGGAGATTTTCGAGATGCGTCCACGTTTTTCCGGCGTCGGTGGATTTGTAGATGCCGTCGCCCGTGGCAAGATCGGGGCGCTGCAATCCTTCGCCGCTGCCGACGTAAATGATGTTGGGGTCGGAAGGCGCAACGGCGAGAGCGCCGACGGAGCCGGAGGGCTGATCGTCGAAGATGGGATTCCAGGTGTTGCCGAAGTCGGTGGTCTTCCAGACGCCGCCGTTGACGACCGCCATGTAGAAAATGTTGGGCTGGTGCGGAACGCCGCTGATGGCGACGGTGCGGCCTCCACGGAAGGGCCCGATGCAGCGCCAGCGCATTTCGGAGAAGAACTTCGCGTCGTACTGCTGGGCTTTCGCTGGGAGACCCGACCAGAGACTGATGAGAATCGCGAGAAACGTTTGGAAGACGAAGCACTTCCCTGCCGCATGACACCGCAGTGAGCAACCCATCCCGTACCTCCCTGAATTTGAAGAGGATACCCTGCCGGGGAGATTGGGGCAATGCGGGGGGGTGCCCAGCGAGGTTGGATGTCCCGCGGATACGGCGTGAGTGGCTGGGAATTTCAGGTGGACTTCAAATCTTACTTTGGATTTTTGAATAGGGGCCCCCACACCCCGGCATTTTTAAGAAAGAGTGTGGAAGGGATTGATTGGAAAGGAGTTGTGAAACGCTCTTGGAGCAAAGAGCGACAAGAGAGCGCAAAAGAGAGAGAGAATCGTTCCAAAACGGAAAAAGTGGGAGAGACGGAGAGGAAAGGTGGGAATGGGCGGGGTTGGGGAGGATAATTCACGGCATGCGATAGCATGGGAATGTTAGTTTGTCAAATATTTTATCGTATAGTACTGCGTTCGAATGAATTTGGCGGCGTAAGTGGAAGAAAAGAAGGAATTAACACAAAGAGCAGAGATGGAGGAGCACAGAGAGCACGGAGAAACTACGGCTAGGAAAGGGACGGCGAGTACATGGGCTGGCAGGGCAGGTCAAGGGCCGGACAAAGGCCGTGGCCAAGAGCAAAATCCGCAGAGGGCGCTCGGACGGAGATTAGTGCGGAGTGTCGCTGAGTTGCTTGAACTTTTGCTCGACGTTGGCTTTGAGCCCGTCGCGAAAGGCGTCGGATAGCGTCTTGTCCGTGGGCAGGAGTTCGAGAGCTTTTTTGGCATTCTGGAGGGCAAGATCCTTCTGGCCATCGGCGAGGTAGGCATCGGAGAGGCTGTCGTAGGCGTTAGCGGAGTTGGGAAAGGCAGTGACGTTTAACTTCATGATCTCGACGGCACCTTTGGCGTCGCCAGATTGGATGTGTTCGTAGCCAAGCTGGTTCACGATGGCTTCGGAGAATAATCTGGCTTGAGGATCGTTTTGGCGGGCTTCGGCTAACTGTTTTGCGATTTTGGCAGCGCCGCCGGGCTGGTCGATGAGTTCAAGGATATTTGGCTCTCGGGGCTTTGCATCACGGGGTTGAGGAGCGGTGGACTTGGTACTTGGAGCGCTGGAACCGGGTCGCAAAGTTGTGCCAAACCATTCGACGATCATGCCGGGCAATTCTTCGTGAGCGGCAAACATCTCCACGCCGTGTCCGCCGTTGGCGTAGCGCTGGAACTTGTCGGCGGGGTCGGGCGAGATGCTGAAGAGCCACTGCATAAACTCCACGACAAGGCCATTGGCGTCGTCATCGGCAGCCGAAATGAAGAGGGGAAGATTTGGGGAATTTCGCAGGAACTGGCGGCCGTCAGGATTGGTGTCGCCGGATAGCAGGACCAGGGACTCTACTTCCGGGTGGCGGCGCGCGACTTGAACGGATTGGTTGACGCCGCAACTTGCGCCGCCTACACCGATGATGCCGCGAGTGACTCCCGATTGCGCGCTTAAATACTGGAAAGCTGTTTCGACGTCGAGGGGCTGTTTTTCGGAAATGAAATTGGCGCGCTCGGCGTTGGTGAGCTTGTCGAATGGAGTGCCACCGCTCTCGCCGAAGCCGCGGTAGTCCACGGTGAGGACGTTGAGGCCGGAGGCAGCGAGGCGCGCGGCGAGGTCGTCCCAAACTTTGCGCTGGCGATTACATTGGTGGAGGAGCAAGACACCCGGAGCGGGTTTGGCGGCGGCGAAATATGTAGCTTTCAGCTTCATGCCATCGCGCGCAGTGAGGTCGATGACGCGGGGAGCGGGCGGTTGCTGGGCTGGGGAAGGTGGTGCGACAAGGAATGGAAGTATCGAGAGCAGTGTGAGGAGGAGACGATTGGTGCGTTGAGGTTTCATCGGGACTCCTTGGCTAGTAGTTATATTGGACGGCGGTTCGGGACAAATTGTAAGGCAAAACGTAGGCAATGCTGGCGGGCTAAAGCCCGACCTCTACATAGGAGACAGACAAGGCTGTTAGGGGGCATGAGCGGCGACAACGCCGAGATCGGCGATGTTGTCTCCTTTTTTGAGGGAGGGGACGGCGTTGACGTGGAGGACGACAGCAGCGACTGGTGCGCGGGGCTCGGCAATGACTTTGCCGAAGTAATCGGTGATGGTCCCTAGCTTCATTCCGGCGGAGACGTAGGTGCCGCGCTTGACCAGGGGATACCAGATGCCGGGGCCGTCGGAGATGACGTCTTCGAGCTTTTCAATCCAGACGGGATTTTCGATGGGGTGCGGATCGCCGGGAAGCATTTTGAGGGCGCGCATGGTGCTGAGTGTGCCGGTGACGAGGAGGGCGAGGTCGTCAGAGTCAACGGTGCCGGCGTGGCCGGCTTCGACGACGATGGAGGGCTTGCCGCGGACGGAGGCGGTGTTATCGAGATAGCGGGTGGCGGCGGGATCGGTGGGGCGCTCGCGCCAGATGATGATGTGATCGAGGCCGAAGGCGAGGACCATTTGTTTGGAAATACGATCCTGCTCGTCGTGGCCCGTTGGACCCCAGTAGGCGTAGGGGCGGAGGCTTTCATCGAGGTCGCCGCCGTGGTAGTCGATGAGGTAGTCGCAACGGTCGATGATTTGTTTGGTGATGAGGAAGGAGGCGCGCTCGGTTTGTGTGCCGTCGGCTTTGCCAGGATAGAATCGGTTCATGCTTTTGCTGTCGATGGGATTGACGTGAGGGACTTTTTGCTCGAAGGAGGAGATGTTGACGAGGGGGACGAGAATAACGATGCCGGTGACCTGGGCGGGGTCGAGAGTGTTGATGAGTTTTTCGATTGCGATGATGGAAGTGTATTCGGTGCCGTGGGCACCGGAGACGAGGGCGATGGTTTTGCCGGGCTTGGCGCCGTTGATGACAACGACGGGGATGTTGGTGGCGGGGTCAACGCCGGCGGGGACTTCGAGATAGCCGGTGGCTTTTTGGCCGGGGGCGGCGGAGGCAGTGCCGACGCTGAAAGAAGATTGCGCGTTCGCAGCAAGGGAAAAGAAAAGTGCGAGAAGGACAAAAGAAAGAGTTGGGCGAATAGAGTGCATCAAATACCTCCGCGAGGAGATGGAGGATAGCGCGGCTGGGCGATTGAGGCAATGCAAAGGAAGGAAAAAGCGAAAGGCTCAACACAGAGGACACAGAGATTGGATAGCACAGAGAGCACAGAGAAAAGAGTAGTTGTAGTTTGAAGATGCGGCGACGGGAATGGGAGGGTGTTAAGATTTCGGCGACTGGGGAATGCTGAGGGGAGGAGCGGCTGATGATTGTGGATCGCAGGAGATTCTTGAAGACCGCAGCGGTGGCAGGAGTGGTGGGGGCAGTTGCGGGGAAAGCGCCACTAGATTGGGCGGCGGAAAGCACGCCGGGGTCGTTTGATTTTGTATTTTTTACGGACACGCACATCGAGCCAGAATTGAATGCGTCGACGGGCTGCGAGATGTGCTTCGGGAAGATCGCGGGACTGAAGCCGGAGTTTGCGATGATGGGCGGCGACCATGTGTATGACGCGCTGGGTGTGGATGGAGCGCGGGCGGGAACGGTTTTTGATTTGTACAAGAAGACCCAGCAGGCGCTGGAGATGCCGATTCACAACGTGATTGGAAATCATGATGTGTTCGGGATTTTGACCAAGAGCGGCGTGGCGCCGAGCGACCCGGCGTATGGAAAGAAGATGTATGAAGACCGGATGGGGAAGACGTACTACTCGTTCGATCACAAGGGGTATCACTTCGTGGTGCTGGATTCGATCCAGCCGACGGAGGACCGCATGTGGGAAGCGCGGGTGGACGAAAAGCAAGTGAGCTGGCTCGCAGAGGATTTGAAGAACGCGGGGGCGCGAACGTCGGTGATCGTGATCATCCATGTGCCGCTGGTGACGGCGTTTGCGACGTGGGCCGCGGATAAGATGAGGACCGGAGACAAATACAATACGTTGAGCGTGGCCAATGCGCCGCAAGTGATCGGCGCGTTTGAAGGGCACAATGTAATCGCGGTGCTGCAGGGGCACACGCACGTGAATGAAATCGTGGACTACAAGAATACGAAATACATCACAAGTGGAGCGGTATGCGGGAACTGGTGGCATGGGCCGCGGATGGGATTTGCGGAAGGATTTACGGTGGTGAGTTTGCGAGAAGGAAAAATCAATACGCGGTATGAGACTTATGGATTCAAGAGCGTGGATCCTCGGGAGAAATTTTAGAAGAGGCTAGAATTTTTGGAAGGAGCAGAGGATTAAGAGGAAACGAGGCGGACAGACTAAAGTCCGTCCCATCTTCGCCGGTAGAGGAGGGGGCGGACCGCCACAGGGGACCAGTTGGAGCAAGGCAAAGAAGGGAAAGACAAAGATTTTACACAGAGGCCACGGAGAACACAGAGGTCGCAGTGATGAAGGCGCAAAGGGCATCGGCGGGCACCCGTAAGAGACAAGTGCGAGATGTTTGTGGCGAATAGAGGAGCGGCCCGCCTCGGAAGGCGGGCCCTACACGAGTCACATAGCGGAGTATTTCTAGTCGGCGGGTTTGGCTTCGGGCGGCGGTTGGGGCGCTGGAATTGCGGGGGTAGACTCGCCTTTGACGTAGTGGGCGTACCAGGCGAGGTAGCGCTCGAGGCGGTCTTTGATATGAGACGGCACGGTGAAGCCGTGATATTCGCCGGGGTAAACGACTAGCTCGGTGGTGCGGCCGAGGCTTTTGAGAGCCTGGTACATCTGCTCGCTGCCAATAATGGGAACGTTCCAGTCGATTTCGCCGCCCATGAAAAGCGTGGGCGTGGTGATGTTATTCACGCGGTAGAAGGGCGAGACTCTTTCCCACACGGCTTTGTTATCCCAGGGGTAGCCGAGTTCGTAGAAGTAGTCCTTCTGATAGTGATCGTGGCCGAAGCCGGTGGGCAGAAGGGCGATTCCCGCGCCGGAGATGGCGGCTTTAAAACGCGTGGTCTGCGCGATGATGAAGTCGGTGGACATGGCGCCGTAGGACCAGCCGCCAACGCCTAGCTTATCGGGATCAGCGATGCCTTGCGCGAGAGCGTAGTCCACCATGGCCATATCGTCCTGGTAGTCCTTGTTTCCCCAATCGGCAAAGATGGCTTCGCAGAATTTCTGGCCGTAGCCGGAAGAGCCGCGCGGATTCGGCAGAAGGACGGCGTAGCCGTTGGCAGCGTAGAGCTCCGCCAGATGATAGAAGGAAGCAGAGTATTGGCCGACCGGGCCACCATGCGGATTGAGCAGCGTGGGCACTTTTTTGCCGGGAGTGTAGTCGAGGGGTTTGTAGAGATAGCCGGAGACGGGAGTTCCGTCCTGGCTTTTGAAATGGACGTATTCGACTTTGGCCAGAAGCAATTGGGAGATGAGGGCGTCATTGGTTTTGGTGAGGCGCTTGAGATCGGTGCCGTTCGAGAGAAAGATTTCGTCGGGCCGATCGAGAGTGGTGATCTGCGCGGCGATGGCGCCGTCTTTGCCGAGCGAATAGGAATTGACGGTGAGGCGGCCGCCGATGGGGCGAGTGATTTCACCACCAGTGACGGCGATGCGGCAGAGGTTATGGGTGCCGTCGTCATCCGCGGTGAAGTAGATGTACTGGCCATCAACGGAGAAGCGCGGGCGCCGCACCGTACGATCGAATGCGAGTGTGAGCACTTTGGCTTCGCCGCCGGTGGAAGGGACGATAGCGAGATGGTGGGTGGCGTAGATCATGGCCTTGATGTCAGTTTGGGTGACGAAGGCAATCCATTTGCCGTCGGGAGACCAGGTGGGCTGGCGGTCGGGGCCGGGGTTTGTAGTGATTTGTGTAAGATGCGCGCCCTTCTCGGTGTTATCGGCCGCGACCACCCAGATGTCGGAATTGTAATTGCGATCGGGGTCGGGAGTGCTGCGGTTGCTAGTGAAGGCGAGGGATTTGCCGTCCGGTGACCATGTGGGTTCGGCGTCATCGTAATCGCCGCTCGTTATCTGCGTGGTCTTTTTCGAAGCGAAATCAAAAACGTAGAGGTGGGTGCGGCGGTGGTCGAGGTAGCCCACGGTGTCTTCTTTAAACTGGAGACGGTCGATGACGTAGGGCGGGGGCGTTTTCGGTTTTGCGGTGGGCTTTTCTTTGTCCTTGTCTTTGTCCTTGGCGGATTCGATGTCCTCTGGCTTGGGATCCTGGAGGACCAGAACGAGCCTGGTGCTATCCGGGGACCATTCGAAATCGTTGACGGCTTGGACGGTTTCGGTGAGGCGAACGGCTTCACCGCCGAGGCGATTCAAGAGCCAGATTTGGGCCTTGCCGGTGTTACGTGCGGAGAGGAAGGCGAGGTACTTGCCGTCGGGGCTCCAGCGGGGATGGGAGGAGGAGACTCCTTCGGCAGTCATGGGAATGGGGTCGCCGCCCTGGGTGGAGATCATCCATAGGCGCTGTTCGTTTTTGTCTTCCTTGAGCATTCTCGTTCGAACGGAGTAGGCGACCCATTGGCCGTCGGGGCTCATTTCGGGCTGAGAGACATCGCGGATCTGGAAGTAGTCGTCAATGGTCATGCCGCGTGGAGTGGCGCTAGCAGATTTCTGGTTCGATTCCTGCGCGCGGAGGGAAAGTGCGAGACCCAGAGCCAGCGAAACGAGCACAAAGCCGCGAACAATTTTCATGACGAAAACTCCTCAGAAGTGAGATGAAGCGCAAACCGGTGGCGTAGTGTAGCAGAGGGCCCCCGGGAGAATGGTCGAAAAAAGACGGGAGCGAATAGGGGCGAACCAAAAGCCGACCCTAGACGAATTCCCGAGACGAATGGATCATGGAGAATTCCGCACGGGCTGCGGTTTGGGGAGCGGCTTGCGCGGAATCATTTCGTCGCGATTGGCGGTGAGGTAGACGAAGGAGGCGACGATGACGGCCATCTGTTTCATGTCGGGCTCCTGGACGCGCTCGTAGACGTCCATGTTCGAATGGTGAGTACGAGTGTCGTAGTCCATGGGATCCTGGATGAACTGAAATCCGGGCAGACCGACACCGTCGAAAGAAAGGTGATCGGTACCGCCCGTGTTGCGGATGGTGAGCGTGTTCATGCCGAGGTCGCGGAAGGGCGCCATCCATGCGGAGAAAATGGGAGCCACCATCCCATTGCCTTGCAAATAGACGCCGCGAATCTTGCCAGTGCCATTATCAATGTTGTAGTAGGCGTCGAGCTTGGCGTGCTCGGGAAGAATCTTGATCAGTTTTGTAGCTGGATCTTCTACACTGCGATCGCCGAAATGCTGTTTAACGTATGCAGCGGAACCGAGTAAGCCCTGTTCTTCGCCGGTCCACAGGCCGATGCGGACGGTACGGCGCAATTTCACGCCAGTGGTTTTGAGAATGCGGATGGCCTCGAGCATAACGGCGGAGCCTGCGCCGTTATCGGTGGCACCGGTCCCGGAGTGCCAGGAATCGAAGTGCGCGCCGAGCATGACGATTTCGTCGGCCTTGGCTTTATCGGTGCCGGGAATTTCGCCGATGATGTTGAAGGAGTTCAGATCGTCGTTGTAGAACTTATTCTCAATATCCACCTGCATCGTGACGGTCTTCTTTTTTTCCAGCAGGCGATAGATACGGCCGTAGTTCTCGCTGGCGACGGCTACGCGCGGAGGAGTTGGCGGGTCTTTTTCCTTGTCGCGACCGCCTCCCTGCTGGACGAAGACGGTGCCGTCATCGCCGCGGGACGGCTCGATCCATGCGGCGACGCCTTCTTCGACGAGAAACTGTTGTATTTTGAGATTTAGTTCGCGTTGGGCGCGGAATTGCGCGATGCGATCTTCAGGATTTTGGGCGGCGGGGACGGGTTGAGTCGCGAGTTCGGCCAATTCCGCGTCGGTGTAGCGGTGAGCCTGGGGCTCGAAGCGCTCGGGATTTTCTGGGACGGCTGCGGTCAGAACGAATTTTCCCTTCAGCTGGCCGCGATACTTCTGGATGTCTTCTTCTTTCAGGATCGAGGCGAGGACTGCATCGGCAGTTACCGGGCCGTTGGTCCCGGGGGTCCAAGCCTTCGCATAGGCGATCAGGGGGAACGGACGGGGCGAAATGACCGGACCGAAATCCGCTCGTTGGACCAGCCTCGACCGAACGGGCCCCAAGGCTCGAGATGGACGTTGGCAAGCTTCCAGTCATTCATTTTCCCGGTGGTCCAGGCGGCGGCTTCCTTGATGTCCGGCGAATTGGTCAGACGCGGGCCGTAGACATCGCTGAGGTAACTCATGATATCCATGACCTGAGAACGATTGAAGCCCTCATCCTTGATCTGATAGATGGCGTACAGGTCCGCCTGGCTGGGCGCTTGCGCCGCCAAAGGCAGAACCACCAACAACACTACAAATACAGCTAACGCACTGGCGTGCTTTCGCAAAATCGTCCTCCGACCGTCGTTTTTACGTGCTTCGCTTGTCAGGAAAATGCCCCAGGGCATGACTCGCTGGAGATGGGACGCGGCTGGTGCCGAATGGGTTTCAACTTGCTTTGGCAGCCCGGGAGTTGCGCGGGAGGTTTGGCTTGATCCCGAACTGTCTGGAGCCCCACTCGCAGAGGTCTTCGAGGAGCGGAATCAGCGTCTGGCCGGACGGGCTAAGGGAGTAGGTGACTTTCGGCGGAGAAGAGGGCACGACCGTTCGGCTGACGACCCCATCCCTCTCCAGTTCGCGGAGCTGGGCGGTGAGGACTTTCTCGCTGACGCCGCGGAGGAGATTGCGAAGTTCCGCAAAGCGAAGGGGGCCAAAAGAGAGGCGCCAGACGGCCTGGACTTTCCATTTGCCGCTGAGGACGTTAATGGCGGCTTGAACGGGACAGCGGTGGTGGACTTTCATGAGGGCTCCGAGCTTACAAATTTGTGCGTACTTCACCGCGGTAAAGTGCCGTTATACCATGGCGTTGAAGGGTTCGGCTCGCGGAGATTGGCATGAATTCGGCCGCAGCTGCGAGCGCAGAAAGTGAGGAAGAAAATGTTTCTGATTACTGGGGCCAGCGGGAGCGTTGGCAAAGCCGTATTGCAGGAGGCCATGCGAGGGGAGTCCAAGGTCCGGGCGATGTACAGGTCGAAAGAGGAAGCCGCGAAGGCGCCGTCGGGGTGCGAGACAGTGCTGGCGGATTACTCGGACGCGCCGAGTCTTCGCAAAGCACTGGAGGGCGTTAACTCCGTTTATGTGGTGTGTTCACCGATTCCTCAGTTAGTGGAGCTGGAGAGCAATGTTCTGGATGCGTGCAAGGAAGCTGGGGTGAAGCATGTGGTGCTGAATTCGGCGATGGGAGCGGGAGATTTTGGGAAATCGTTTCCACGCTGGCACCGCAAGGTGGAAGACAAACTGAAGACGACCGGAATGAGCTACACGATTCTGCGGCCCAATGGGTTTTTGCAGAACATCGTGGCCTACAACGCGCCCAGCATTCGGGCGCAAGGGGCTTTTTACGCGGCGATGGGGGACGCGAAGGTGAGCTACCTGGATGTCGGGGATATTGCAGTGGTGGCCGTCAAAGCGCTTCGGGGAGGAGCGCACTCGGGTAAAACGCATGAGTTGAATGGGCCGGAAGCGATCTCAAACCAGGAACTTGCGACGCGGATTTCGAAGATCACCGGGCGAACGGTCAACTACGTGGACATACCGGAATCGGCGCAACGCGAGGCGATGCTCGGGATGGGGATGCCGGAGTGGCAAGTGACGGCGCTACTGGAACTTCAGCAGTATTACAAACAGAGCGGCGGAGCGAAGACGGATGGGCTGCTGAAGAGTTTGATTGAAAGAGAGCCGGTGACACTGGATCAATACCTGGCGGCCAACGCGAAGGAATTTCGAGATCAGGTCGCGAGTGCCTGAGAAAGGAGATGAAAGTGAGCGCATCGGCAGAACGATCCGAAGTGAAGAATTCCAAGACGGGCATGACGCATGCGGAGATGAAGGAGTTCATCCGCAATCATTTTGAGGAGTCGTGAACCGGCAAAACCTGGCGATCGGTGAGGTGAATTTTGCGCCCGGGTATGTGGATCACGGGGCAGATGTGCCTCCAGGGCTGCCTCCGGGCCCTGCGGGGGCGATACAGTACGTGGGGGCGGCGCTGAAAAAAGTTCCCGATTTACGGATAGTCATTGAAGACATGATCGCGGAGGACGATAAGGTGGTGGTTCGAAACCATTGGACGGGGACAGATACGGGTTCGAAGCAGCGGATGGAATTTTCGGGGATTGTGATTTGGAGGATTGGTAACCGGCAAATTGTGGAGAGGTGGGCGTACCTGGAGAGTCCGCACCCGGTGCGCGGGTAGCATGGAGTTTGTTCGAGGGCTTGCTGGGATTCCGGCGCACAAGAACGGCCCGCCTCGGAAGGAGGGTCCTACAAAAGCAACGTGGCGGGGATTTACTAGTCGGTTGATTTAGCGGACGCGTCGACGGGACGTGGTGAGGCGACATCGCCTTTGACGTAGTGGCCGTACCAGGCGAGGTAGCGCTCGAGACGGTCTTTGATGTGGGAAGGTGTCTTGAAATCATGATACTCGCCGGGATAGACGACGAGTTCGGTGGGGCGGCCAAGGCGTCGAAGAGCCTGGTACATCTGCTCGCCGCCGAGGATGGGAACGTTGCAATCGATATCGCCACCCATGAAGAGGGCGGGTGTGGTGATATTCGCAACCTTGTAGAACGGGGAGACCTTGTCCCAAACGGCCCGGTTCTCCCACGGGTGGCCGAGCTCGATTTCATAGTCTTTCTGGTACTGGTCGTGGCCATATTGTGAAATGAAAAGTGCGCTTCCGGCGCCGGAGATGGCGGCTCTAAAGCGGTTGGTCTGGGTAATGATGAAGTCCGTAGAGATGCCACCATAGGACCAGCCGCCAACGCCGAGTTTTTCCGGGTCGGCAATTCCCTGCTCGATGACGTAGTCCACCATCGCCATATCGTCCTGAAAATCCCTGTTGCCCCAATCGGCGTAGATGGCTTTGGCGTGCTTTTCGCCGTAGCCAGTCGAGCCACGGGGATTGGGGAAGAGAACGGCGTAGCCGTTGGCGGCGAAGAGCTGGGGAAGATGATCGAATTCGGCGTAATAGGCCCAAACCGGACCGCCATGGGGACGCAGGATCGTGGGATATTTCTTTCCGGGGACGTAGTCAAGGGGCTTGTAGAGGTAGCCGGCGACGATTGTGCCGTCCTTGCTCTTGAAGTGGACGTACTCGCCGTGGGTAAGTTTGAGTTGGCTCATGAGAGCGTCGTTGGTGTGGGTGATCTGGGTCAATTTGCTGGAGACCACGGTGAAAAGCTCGTCGGGGCGGTCGATGGTAGCAACCTGGGCGACGAGGTCGCCGGTTTTGGCAAGGGAGTAGTCGTTGACCATCATGCGGCCAGCGACGGGTCGGGTAATCTCTCCGCCCGCGGCGGGGACGCGGCAGATGTTCTGAGCACCATCGTCGTCGGTAATGAAATAGATGAACTTGCCGTCAGGCGAGAAGCGCGGCGTGATGCTAACGCGATCGAGCGAGAGGGTGAGGACACGAGCTTCACCGCCGGCGGCGGGAGAGACAGCGATGTGTTTGGTGGCGTAGTCGAAGAGATTGGGGTCGAGTTGGGTGATGTAAGTGATCCACTTGCCGTCGGGCGACCAGGAGGGCGCCGATTCGGCGCCGGGGTTAGTGGTGACGTGGGTCAGATGTGCGCCCTTATCCGTGTTGCCCGAAGCGACGACCCAGATGTCGGTGTTGTAGTTGAGATCGGGGTCGGGCATCGAGCGATTGCTGGTGAAGGCGAGAGACTTTCCGTCGGGAGACCAGGCGGGTTGGGAGTCGTCAAAGTCGCCGGAGGTTACTTGCGTCATGCGCTTTGACGCTAAGTCGAATATGTAGAGATGGGTACGGCGGTGGTCCAGGTAGCCAATTTCGTCGAGTTTGAATTGCGGGCGATCGATGACCCAAGGCTTTGCGGCCTTTTTTTTGTCTTTGGCGTCGGCTTTCGCGTCCTTGTCTTTGGTTCCCTTGACGGCTTCAAGTTCCTCGGGGCTGGCGTCGCGAAGAACGAGGACCAGGCTGCGGCCATTGGGTGACCAGGCAAAGTCCTCGACGTCTTGCGGCGTGTCGGTTATGTGCTGCGCTTCCCCACCAAGGCGATTGAGAAGCCAGACCTGCGTCTTGCCTTCGCCACGGGCGGAGATGAAGGCAATGAACTTGCCGTCAGGGCTCCAGCGGGCGTGGGAAGAGGATGTCCCTTCGGCGGTCAGAGGTAGAGCTTCGCCGCCGGCGGCGGGGACCATCCAGATGCGGTCCTCGTTCTTGTCGTCCTTGAGCATGGCGGTGCTGACCGTGTAAAGCACCCACTGCGCATCAGGGCTCAGTTGGGGATCGTGAACCTCGCGAATCTGAAAATAGTCGTCGATGGTGATGGGGCGCGGGGAGGCGGTGGGTTGCTGAGCAAGAACAACAGGAGCAAGTACCAGAACCGCGGAAAAAATCGCAAGAGGCGAGGCGAGCTTCATTCGAAAGAACCCCTTTGGCAGATTATGAGTGCCGGAAGCAAACGGCGAAGTTTATCACAGGTCCTGAGGAGAGACGGAGCGGAGGAGAAAAGCGCGAGCAAGCGCTGGCGAGCGACGGGAGAGGAGCGCGGAGAAGGTTGGAGCGTCGTCAGGGGCGTGAAAAATATTTTTGCCGAGGTGCATTTTTTTCTTGCATGCAGGAGTGACTCTTGTATTCTGAAAAAACGAGTTCGCTTCACCGCAATGCCGAGAGCGAAGATCGTTTAGGAGGACGAGAGTAAAAATTGAGTTCTTTATCCCTTCCTGTCCAGCTACCTTCCCGCACAATCTCCACCGCGAAAAAAAGAGTCGCCAAGCTTACGCTCTGGCCGCTTGTGGCTGCCACGTTTTTTATGGTGTCTGGCGGCACGTATGGCACGGAAGAGATTATTCACGGCGCCGGCTACGGTCGTGGGATTCTGATCCTTTTGTTTTTGCCGGTGCTGTGGTGCCTGCCAACGGCGTTCATGATCGGCGAGCTGTCCAGCGCGCTTCCGCAAGAGGGCGGATATTACGCGTGGGTGCGGCGTGGGTTGGGAAATTTCTGGGGATTTCAGGAAGCCTGGCTTTCGCTGGCGGCCAGCATTTTTGACATGGCGATTTATCCCACGCTGTTTGTTTTTTACCTGCAGCGGATGGCACCGTGGTTCGGGGTTGGAAATCATGCCATGTACGTGGGGCTGTTTGTGGTGGTGACGTGCGCGGCACTGAATATCGCGGGGATCCGCGTGGTGGGAATAACTTCGCTTTGGCTGTTTTTCCTGTTGTCGGCCCCGTTTGCGCTCATCGTGGTGCTGGCGCCTTTCCGGATGGGAGCACTGGGCGAGGCACATGCCGCCGCGCCGGCGGCGACGGGGCTAGGATTACTCGGCGGAGTATTGGTGGCGATGTGGAACTATATGGGCTGGGACAACGCTTCGACGATAGCGCAAGAAGTGGAGCGGCCGCAGAGAACTTATCCGAAAGCCATGATTGCGGCGGTGGTGCTGGTTTCGCTGACATATGTGCTGCCGTTCGTGATGGTGTACCTGGCAGGAATTCCGGCATCCATGTTCGGGGAAGACGGGTCGTGGGCGACGGTGGCGGGCGTGCTGGGCGGAAAGATCCTGGGATTCGAATGGCTGAGGTTCCTGATCGTGCTCGGGGGCATGATGAGCGCGTTTGGGATGTTCAACGCACTGGTGATGAGCTACTCCCGGCTGCCGCTGGCGATGGCACGGGACGGCATGCTGCCCAAGGTGTTTGCCAAGCTGAGCGCGAAAACTCAGGCGCCTTGGGTGGCGATCCTGATGTGCGCGGCGTGCTGGGCGCTGTGCCTAAGGCTGGGCTTCAAGCGGCTAATCACGCTGGACATCATGCTATACGGCGCCAGCTTGATGCTGGAGTTCGTGACGCTGGTGGTGCTGCGCATCCGTGAGCCCGAGCTGAAGCGGGAATTCCGCGTTCCGGGCGGGCTGATCGGAGCGATCAGTTGTGGAGTATTTCCGCTGCTTTTGCTTACGCTGGCGATGGTGGAGAGCGGCAACGAAACGGTGCTGGGGATGAATGGGCTGGCATTCGGTGCAATCATTATTGGCACGGGCTTCCTCGTGTATTTCGTGACTGGCATGCTGAAGCTGCGGCAGACGAAGCCGGTGGTCACTGAGGACTTCGAAACCGTGTAAGTGGTTTTGCAAATCGAATAGTTGTGCCCCCGCCCGGTTCGAAGGAGCCGGGCGGTTTTGTTTTCGGGTGATATATACTCAGCGCTTCTTAAGGGATGAGATTTCGGCGGAGGGATGGATAACCTTGCGATTTTTGCACAGAATCTGGGCACTAACGGTACTGCTGATCGCTTTGGCGGGAGCGGTTCGAACGCCGGCTTCGCCAGACATGGCGAAGCCGATTGACCAAAAGCTATTCCAAGAGCTGCAC
Source organism: Candidatus Acidiferrum sp. (assembly GCA_036522195.1). Classification (GTDB taxonomy): domain Bacteria; phylum Acidobacteriota; class Terriglobia; order Acidiferrales; family UBA7541; genus Acidiferrum. Next base: position 31,318 of record DATDGF010000109.1, read on the forward strand.
TGGAGGCTGATCGGGCCCTTTCGAGGCGGACGAAGCTTGGCGGTGACGGGTGTGCGCGGGCAGCCGGAGAGCTACTACTTCGGGAGCGTGGGAGGCGGCGTGTGGAAAACGAATGATGCGGGGCGGACGTGGCATCCGATTTTTGACTCGCAGGCGATTGCGTCGATCGGGGCGATCGCGGTCGCGCCTTCGGACTCGAATGTGATTTATGTGGGGTCAGGCGAAGCGGACATGCGCTCGTCGATTTCGTACGGGGACGGGATGTACAAGTCCAGCGATGGGGGAAAAACGTGGACGCCTAGTGGTTTGCACGAGTCAAAGCAGATCGGGCGGATCCTGGTGGATCCGCAGGACCCGAACAAGGTTTTTGTTGCGGCGCTCGGCCATCCCTACGGACCGAACGCGGAGCGGGGCGTGTTTCGTTCGAAAGATGGGGGAAAGAGCTGGCAAAAGATTTTGTTCCATGATGAGAATACCGGGGCGATTGATTTGGCGTTCGAACCGGGGAATCCAAAAACAATTTACGCAGCATTGTGGCAGACGCGGCGGCCACCGTGGAGCATTTATCCGCCTTCGAATGGGCCGGGGAGCGGGCTGTATCGTTCGAAAGACAGCGGCGACCACTGGGAGCCGGTGACGGGGCATGGATTGCCTGCGGAAGGACTCGGACGGATAGGAATTGCGTTTGCGCCGAGCAATCCGCGGCGTATTTATTTGATCGTGGATGCGAAGGAAGGAGGGCTTTACCGCTCGGACGACGGCGGGCAAAACTGGCAGTGGGTTTCAAATGACCGGCGGACCTGGCAACGGGGGTGGTACTTCGGGGAAGTTACTGTAGATCCAAAGAATCCTGACGTCGTCTATTTGCCGAATACTTCGACTTACAAATCTCGGGATGGCGGGAAAACGTTTGAGGCGTTTCGCGGCGCGCCTGGCGGCGATGATTATCATGAGCTGTGGATCGATCCGGAGGAGCCGCTGCGGATGGCGCTGAGCAGCGATCAGGGGACGCTGGTTACGCGAAACGGCGGTGAGACTTGGAGCTCCTGGTACAACCAGCCGACTGCGCAGTTCTATCATGTGATCACCGACAGTCGATTTCCGTATTGGGTGTATGGCGCGCAGCAGGATAGTGGAGCGGCAGCTACTCCGAGCCGAAGCAAATATCGTTCGCTCAATTTTCATGACTGGCAGCCAATGGAGGCGGGCGACGAAAACGGATACATCGCGCCGGACCCGCTGAATCCTGGCGTGGTGTTCGGCGGGACGGTCACACGGCAGGATTTCAGCTACGAACAGATTCAGCAAACACCGCCGACGCTGGCGCACCCGGGCGAGTACCGGCGGACGTGGACGCTGCCACTGGTGTATTCGCCGATCGATGCGCATGTGCTGTACTTTGGCTCGCAGGTTTTGTTTCGGACGGCGGACGGCGGGAACTCCTGGCAGATCATCAGCCCTGATCTAACACGAGAAGATCCCGGCGTGCCGGCGAATCTCGATGCGGCGACGGCCGCCGACGCTCCGGAAGGCAAGCGGCGAGGGGTGATTTATACGATTGGACCGTCGAGCGTGCGGCCGGGAGAGATCTGGGCGGGAACGGATGACGGGCTGATTCAATTGACACAGGACGAAGGGAAAACGTGGAGCAACGTAACGCCGCCAGAGTTGACGGCGTGGAGCAAGGTGACGCACATCGAGGCTTCACATACCGACGCGGCGACGGCGTACGCAGCCGTGGACAGACATCGTCTGGATGATTATCAGGCGTACTTATACAGGACGCGGGATTTCGGCAAGACGTGGCAGCGGGTTTCGAATGGAATTCCCGATGGAAGTTTCGCGAACTGCATGAGGGAAGATCCTGTTCGAAAGGGATTGCTCTATGCATGCACGGAGAAGGGCGTCTACGTTTCATTCGATGACGGCGACAACTGGCAGCCGCTGCAACTGAACCTGCCGGTGACGTCGGTGCGCGACCTTGTGGTGCATGAGGACGATCTGGTGATCGCGACGTTTGGACGGTCGTTCTGGGTGTTGGATGATGTGACGCCGCTGCGGCAGATCGATTCACAGGTGGCCGCGGCGAACAGTTGGCTTTTTCGGCCGGGAGTGACCTATCGGGTGAGGCCGGGGACGGACCAGGGGACTCCGGTGCCGATGGATGAAGCGCTGGCGGCGAATCCACCCGAGGGAGCGATTGTGGATTATTACTTGAAAGAGAAAAGCAGAGGCCCGGTCCAGCTTGAAATTTTGGATTCGGAGGGGAGGGTCGTGCGGCAATTCGCAAGCAATGACGAGCCGCAGAAAACCAAACCGAGCGATGTTCCGTTTCCAATGAACTGGGTGCGCGATCCGCAACCGCTTTCGAATGAAGCGGGAATGCATCGGTTCGTGTGGGATTTGCGGTATGCAGTGTCAAAAAATGTTCGGGGCTCGTACTTTGGGCCTACGGGACCGTGGGCAGTGCCGCGCAACTACATCGTGAAGCTCACGGCAAACGGCAAGAGCAGTTCGCAGCCGCTGACGATCAAAATGGATCCGCGCGTGAAGAATTCGCAAGAAGCGCTGGTGCGGCAGTTCGAGCTGTCGTCAAGCCTCGCGGCGAGGCTGGGCGAAGTCTCGACTGCATTGCAACAAACAAACGCGCTGCGCAAACAGATTGAGGCACGTAAGAAGGAAGCGAGCGGGAATGAGGAGGTGAAACAAGCGCTGGAGGCTTTGGAGAAGAAAATCGAGGTGGCGCTGGAACCTGATAGCGATGCCGATTTCATGCTGTTTGGACTTGCCGTTCCCAAGAAAGAGCATGAGCCACTTCCAAAAGTTGCGGCGGCACTCACCGGCCTGCTAATCATTGTGGAGAGCGCGGACACCGCGCCGAGCGTGGATGCGACGGCCGCTGCCGCGAAGTGGATGGCCAGTGGAGAGGAGACGCTGTCGCGGTGGGCGGCGTTGAAAAAAGAAGACTTGGCAAGTGTGAATGGTTCGCTCCAAAAAGCGAAACTAAAGCCGCTGACGGCGGAAGAGTCTCCGGCAGCGCACTAGCCGTTCCGCAAACTGCACTTGAAATTGAAGGCGCGACCGTCAGGCGTCCCTTTTTCGCCGCTCCTTCCTCCTGTGGGTGACGCGGATTCGCGGGCAGATTTGATATGCTGCTCGAGGTGCGAAACATCGTTCGAATCCGGGTTCCCATACGAACCTACTTTCTCTTTGGCATGATCGCCGCGATCCTTACCGGCGCGGCAATCGTCTATTCCTCGCAAACGGCTGTGCAGGCGCCACAATCGGGACCGAACACGCAATCACCGGCGACTCCGCCCGCGGGGAGCCCGCAAAGCGGGCCGCCGGAAGCTGCCACCTCTCCGTTCAGCGCGCAGCCGCAACGCAGCGGCCTCAACATTGTTGTGCTGGATCCGGCGCACGGCGGTGTGGACACTGGCGCGCGGGGGACTGGGGGGATACGCGAAAGCGAGATCGTGCTGGAGCTTGCGGTACAAGTGCGGAGGGCGCTGGAGCTGCAGGGATTTCAGGTGGTGCAGACGCGGCAGGGGAACGAGAACCCATCGTTCGATGACCGGTCGGCGGCGGCAAATGCGCAGCGTGGTGCGGTGTTTGTGACGATGCACATTTCCTCTACGGGACTGCCCGGCACAGCCCGGGTTTACGTGAATTCAGATTTGCCGCCGGTGGCGGATTCGAATGGATTGATTCCCTGGGAGCAGGCGCAAGCGCCATTTCTTGGACTGAGCAGAAAATTCGGCGATCTCGTCCAGGGACAACTGACGCAACGATTCAAGGGATCTCCTGACGGAGCGCAAACTGCTTCGGTGCGTCAGCTTCGAACGACGGCGGCGCCGGCGATTGCGGTGGAGATTTCAAGCGTAGCGGTGGAGAACCGCGCCGAACTGGATCGCATGGCGCCCGGGATTGCGGATGCCATCGCCAGAGGAGCGGCGGCGTTCAAACCGTCCTATGTTGTTGCGAGCACGCCGGGAGCGGCGCCATGACGGCCCGGTGGAAAATTCTGTTGATCGGCGGGCTGGTGATCGCCGTGGTGGCGGCGGCAATCTATTTTCCAGTTTTGCGGCGTCGTGTGAAGCTTGCCGCGAAATTGCAACAGCAGAGCGAAGAACAGGCGCGTCGCGAACTGGCACAACCGATCGCCATCAATCCAGGCGACCCGCGCGTGAAAGCGAAGCTATTCTGGGCTTCCGATGCGCTGGATTCCACAGTGGCGCCCGCAGTGGTCGAACTGCCGCTTTCAAATGACCCGGTGCTGCGTTCGAAGCAGGTGCTGAACACCTTGCTCGCCGGGCCGGTGGATACGGAACTGCGCACCCTGCCGCCGGACGCGGTGCTGCTGGCTTTTTACCTGTTGCCCGATGGGACGGGAATCGCGGATTTTTCCGAAGCGCTGGCGACGTCGATCCCATCGGGAATTGCGAGTGAGCAACTGGCGGTGGATTCCATCGCGCGAACGCTGGAAGCAAACGTGACACAGGTGCAGCGGGTGAAAATCCTGATTCACGGGCAGGAAGTGGAAACGCTCGCAGGGCATCTCGACCTGACGGGTGCGTTCGTGGTGAACACGGGACCTGCTCCTTCGCCGAGTAAGCCTGCATCCAGTGCGCCGACGACGGCGCCGGGAATGTTGACACCGGAGAAGTCGCCCGGCAAACTGGCGCAGCCTGAACGCAAGCCGTAGAAGATCCGGTTATGAATGAGAGAGAGCGCAGGAGGAAGAGTGAGAACTGACGGGCGAACCGCAGACCAGATGCGCCCCTTGAAAATAACGCCAGATTTCATTTCCACGGCGGAAGGCAGCGTGCTGATCGAGCTCGGAAGCACGCGAGTGATCTGCACGGCAACCGTGGATGACGGCGTGCCGAGTTTTCTGAAGGGCAGCGGCAAGGGATGGGTGACCGGGGAGTATGGGATGCTGCCGCGCGCGACGGAAGAGCGCACGGCGCGCGAAGCGGTAAAGGGAAAGCAATCCGGGCGCACGCAGGAGATTCAGAGATTGATCGGGCGGTCGCTGCGCGCGGTGACGGATCAGGAAGCGCTGGGCGATCGCACGGTTTGGCTGGATTGCGACGTGATTCAGGCGGACGGAGGAACGAGGACGGCGTCAATCACAGGGGCGTTCCTGGCGATGGCGCTGGCGTTCGAAAAGCTGGTGGCGGCGGGAATCCTGAAGCGGTCGCCGTTGATCGACACGGTGGCGGCAACGAGCGTGGGGATTGTGGACGATCGCGCGCTGCTGGACCTGGCGTATGAAGAAGATGTGCGCGCGGAAGTGGACATGAATGTAGTTATGGCCGGTAGCGGGCACTTTGTAGAAATCCAGGCCACGGCGGAAGGACGCGCGTTTTCCGGCGGCGAGATGCAGGACTTGCTGGCGCTGGCAGCGGCGGGAATCCGCAGACTGACGGAGGAGCAGCGCGCGATCCTGCCTGCAAAGTTCAGTGCGCGCGCGCGTTAAACTGTATCTCGCCTCGTCGAATCCTGGAAAACTTGCGGAGTATCGCGCGCTCGCTGCGCCGGCAGGAACGGCGGTTCCGATCGAATTAGAATTGTTGTCCGGTTTCGAAAGCCTGCCGCAATTCGAAGAGAATGCTCCGACATTTGCAGAAAATGCGGCAGGCAAGGCGCTGCACTACTCGCGGCTTCGTGAGGGCCTGATCTTCGCGGATGACTCAGGACTGGTGGTGCCCGCGTTGGGGGGCGCGCCCGGGGTCCATTCGGCGAGATATGCGGGGCTGGAAGCTACAAATTCAGAGCGTATCGAAAAACTTCTGGGAGAGATGCGGGGCAAAGCCGGGAGTGAACGAGCTGCGCACTTCGTCTGCGTGATTGCACTGGTGACGCGAGGACGGGCCATCGCGGTGGTGACCGATCACATCGAAGGTGAAATTCTGGAAGGGCCGCGCGGGTCAGGCGGATTCGGGTATGACCCTATTTTCTACTTCCCTGCCCTGAAGAAAACGTTTGCCGAGATTTCCGCGGAGCAAAAGAATCAGTTCAGCCATCGAGGGAAGGCGTTCCGCCGGCTGCTGGCCGCTCTTTCCTCCATGCTATAGTTTTGGCTCTTATGGCGACCAAATCAAAGAAAAAACCGTCAGGGAAAAAGAAGAAGGGCCGCACAAAACCAGCAAAGCCGGCGGGGAGATCGAGCAGTGCAAAACCGGCGCACGCTGGGGGAACCGAACCCAGGCGCGTTGCGGCAATTCTCGCGAAGCTCGATGAAGCCCATCCGGACGCGAATTGCGAATTGAAACACGAGAATGCTTTTCAATTACTGATCTCCACGATTCTTTCCGCGCAGTGCACGGATGTGCGCGTGAATCAGGTTGCGGAGACACTTTACAAAAAGTATCCGGATGCAAAGGCGTTTGCGTACGCGACACCGAGCGAATTGGAGATGGAGATCCGGCCTACGGGATTTTTCCGGAACAAGACGAAGTCGGTGATGGGAGCGAGCAAGGCGATCATCGAAAAGTTTGGCGGGCAAGTGCCGCGAACGATGGAAGAGATCCTTACGCTAACCGGTGTTGCGCGGAAGACCGGCAATGTTGTCCTGGGCACCGCCTATGGGATTGCCAGCGGAGTCGTGGTGGACACACATGTGCTGCGGCTATCAAAGCGACTGGATCTGACGCGGAATGATGATCCGAAAAAGGTTGAGCAGGATTTGATGAAAATCATTCCAAGGGAGAAGTGGATTCAGTTTTCCCACCAAATCATCTGGCACGGCAGACGGGTTTGCCATGCGCGCAAACCGAAATGTATCGAGTGCAATCTGGAGTCGCTGTGCTACTCCAAAGACAAGACAGTGTGAAGGCCTGACTGCTTAATCGCGTGGACTTACATTCGTTGCAACCCATTTGGGACCATTGGGAGGGCGTTGAGCCGGACGCCGGTAGCATCGAAGATGGCGCTGCCGATAGCCGGCGCCAAAGTCATGATGGGAGTCTCACCTGCCCCCGCAGAGGGAATATCCTTGCGATCCAGCAGGACGGACTCGATCTGCGGCACGTCGCGGAATCGCGGCACGCGATAACTGGCAAAATGCGGGTTCTTGATGCGGCCATTTTCGAATTCGATGGATTCGAACAGCGCTCCGCCCAACCCCTGGATGATGGCGCCGACAACCTGGTTGCGCAAACCATCGGGATTGACGATGGCGCCGCATTCGAATGCCTCGACAACACGTACGACACGTACAGCACCGGACGAGCGATCAACGGCCACTTCGGCGCAGGTGGCAACGTAGCTGCCTTTCTCGTAACCGGCAGCAATGCCGAATCCCTGACCTTCCCGTGATTTCTTGTGCGGCCAGCCGAATGATTTCGCCGCCGCTTCGAGCACCGCACGCATTCGTGAATCGGAAAGATTTTTGATGCGGAATTCGATAGCATCCATCCGGGCCGTACGCGCCAGCGCATCCATATGCGTCTCGCGAGCAAAATGATTCGCCGTGGCAGCAAGACCACGATAGGAGCCGCTTCTGAGAATCTGCGGAACAGAATGAAATTCGATGCGCTGATTCGAAACGACGTAGGGAGTTTCAATCCCCGACGAGCCGGAATTGTAATTGTGAAATTCCCAGGCGGTGAGCGTGCCGTCGGCAGCAATCCCGCTCTTGATTTCGATAACGCCCGCGGGCCGGAAATACGCCCAGGTGAACTCTTCCTCGCGAGTCCAGACCAATTTCACGGGACGGCCTGCGGCGCGCGCCAGACGCGCAGCTTCCAATGCGGCGTCGCCGGTGTGCTTGCCTCCATAGGCGGAACCGGTGTCTGGCACGATTACGCGAACGGAGCTTTCAGGAACGTGAAAGACAGCGGCGAGCTCATCGCGGACGGCAAACGGCCGCTGTGTGCCCGTCCAAACGCTCAACTTTCCATCGGACCAGTCGGCCACGGCCGCGCGCGGCTCGAGCGGAGCATGAGCGATGAAAGCAACGGTGTATGTCGCGTCCAAACGGTGGGCCGCGTTCTTGAGCGCTTCCTCGACGGAACCCTTCTGCTTTCGAGAGCGGTCGTCGGGCTTGGATTCACCATTCTTTTTCAGAAAGGCGAAAAGTTCCTTGTTCGATATTTGCGGGACTTCGTTCCATTGCGCATGAATGGCGTCGAGAGCGGCTTGCGCTTCGTGCACCGTTGGAGCGGCGGCGCCGGCAAAATCTCCATCGCGGACGACGATCACGCCGGTCATGGTTTTCGCGGCGCTGTCGTCATACGAATCCAGAGTCGCCCCGAACGAGGGCGGGCGCAAAACTTTGCCATGGAGCAAACCTGCCGGGCGTAAATCCGGGGTGTATTGATGTTTCCCTGTCACGAACTCGCGGGCGTCCACCTTCGGAACGGGTTTCCCGGCAATTGTCCATTCCGGCGCGGGCGTGACCGGGTCCTCGACCGGAAGATTCTGCGCCAACGTTTTTCCACGCGCGAGTTCGGCATAACGCAGCGAGCGGCCTGAAGCGGGATCGGTCACCTTGGCATTCGCAGCAACCAATCCTTCGGGGGCAACATTCCATTCCTTCGCGGCAACTTCGATGAGCAAATCGCGCGCGGCGGAGGCCACCCGGCGGAACTGCGGGGTCATTGTCGGCGTGGTGCGGCTGCCGAAAGTACCGGCATCAAAAGGCGTCAAGGCCGTATCGGCCATAACCATGCGCACAGTTTCGAACGGCACGCGCAACTCATCCGCAACGGTTTGCGCCAGCGAAGTGCGGATGTTCTGGCCGATCTCGGCTTTGCCGGTGAATCCAGTAACGGTACCGTCTTCGCCGACGTGCAGCCAGGAAGTGATTTCTTTTGGCAGCTCCTCGTTGTGGAAGGCGCGAGAAGGGGCGGTTTCCTGCATGGCCTGAGAATCTTTCGCAACGGCGAATACGGCAATTCCCGCGCCAAGAAGTTTGAAGAAATCGCGCCGTGCCAATTCGAATTGGTGGATGGGAGCGGTGCGGAACTCGTAGCGCTCCGGCTCAGGGATAAATTTTTGGGTGAAGTCGCTCATGAGCGCGGCTCCTGCGCCATGCCCGCCGCATGGCGGATTGCTTCGATGACGCGCGGGTGCGTCCCGCAGCGGCAGATATTGCCTTGCATAAACTGAATAATTTCGGCGTCGGTAGGCTTGGGATTTCCCTGAAGAAGGCCAACGCTGCTCATGATCATTCCCGAGGTGCAGAAGGCGCATTGGAAAGCGCCGGCATCGAGAAAGGCCTGCTGCACGGGATGCGGGCGGCCGTCTTTTTCCAAACCTTCGATGGTGGTTACCGGTTTGCCGACGACAGTACTGACGGAAATCATGCAGGAACGCTTTGGGGCTCCACTGATCAGCACGGTACAGGCTCCGCACTGTCCCTCCCCGCAGCCATACTTACTGCCCGTCAGCCCGAGTTCATCACGGAGGACGGAAAGGAGCGGCGTGTCGGGAGGATACTGAACTGAATATCGTTTGCCATTCACTTCAAGCTCGATCGGCTTCGCCATCGCCCCTCCAGGTAGCTGCTGCAAAACACTGCACACTCGGCCGTTACGAGTGAGCAGAAATGCAAAGTTGAAACTACAATACCGCCATGAAACTGCGAGCCAGCATCCGGACTAATCTTACTACTGTGGAGTACAGCTTCGCATCTTGACGCGTGCCCCAGCCTGAGAGGGCGCCGGAATAGAATGCTCTTAGTTCGGCGGCAGCGGCACCTCCATTCAATTCGACAAGGCTCAAACTCGCGAGCGCTGCGCACTACCCTGTTGGGCGGCGAGAAAATCGAGGATTGCCTGGTGAGCCACACCCGGCTGGTCCGTTTCGAAAATGTGGCTGGCGTGAGAGATCAGTACGAGTTTGGCACCAGGAATACGGTCGGCGATTAATTGGGAATTTGCGCATGGAACAAGCCTGTCGGTTTCACCGTGAATGACGAGCGTCGAAGCCGTAATTTGTGTGATGCGGCTGTAGGCTTCCCAACCGAAAATTCCTTGCAGCTGGCCCATGTATCCCTGCGGAGTGGGATACCACTCCATGCGGATAGCCATGTCTTCGTCGATGCGCTCACGTGGAGTGGCGGGATCATAGATGAAGGGGATAATGGCTTCCTTGGATTCTTCGGGGGTCATGCCCTGGCGCATGAGCGTTTGCAGCGCGGCAGGTTCGGCCTGTACGGCATGCGGACCGCCGGCAGCCGTGCAACCCAGAATCAGCGAGCGCACACGCTTTGGATATTGGAGCGCAAGTTCCTGGGCGATCATGCCACCCATGGAGACGCCGAAGACGTGCGCGGTTTCGACGCCTGCAGCATCCAGAACCGCGGCGGCGTCCGAGGCCATCAATGCGATGGAATAAATACCCGGCGGTGTGTCGCTCTGTCCGACGCCGCGATTATCAAGAGCGATGGTGCGATAACGCTGCGCAAGAACCGGGCGGCTGCGATGCCACATATAGGAAGGATAGCTGAGGCCCATGATGAGCAGGAGTGGTTCGCCGGAGCCTCGTTCATCCCAATAAAGTTTGGCGCCTTGATTTTCAACGAAGGGCATGGAAACTCCGGTTGAGCCAATTGGTGGCCGTCAGGACGGCTGCGGAAAGAATGATGGAAAGCGATAGTCACACACAGATGAATGTGACTATCACGGCCGCCATTGTATATAATCCGCCTCATTATGCCAAATCAAGAAACGATCTACCGCGTGGCCGACCGGGTCGCCACTCTTACGCTTAACCGGCCCGATAAACTGAATGCCTGGACGGCGGTCATGGAGCGCGAGGTGCGCGCCGCGATGGAAGAGGCGGAACGCGATGAAAATGTCCGCGTGATCGTCTTGACAGGCGCAGGGCGGGGATTCTGCGCGGGCGCGGACATGTCGCTCTTGAGCACGGTGGCGGAGAAGGGACTCGACGAAGCGCGGCGGGCACAGGGCCTGCAACCGACAAGCGAGAGCGGTGAAGGAGCGCGAGGGAATTTTCAGAAGAAATATTCCTATTTCCCGGCAACTACAAAACCAGTGATTGCAGCCATCAATGGGCCGGTTGTGGGATTGGGATTGGTGATCGCATTGTATTGCGATATTCGGCTTGCTTCCGATACGGCTCGTTTCAGCACAGCTTTCGCGCAGCGAGGTCTAATCGCCGAGTACGGAATGGCGTGGATGTTGCCGCGGCTCATCGGACATTCCAACGCGCTGGACCTCTTGTTTACCGCGAGAATGATCGATGCACCAGAAGCTCTGAGAATGGGGCTGGTGAATGAGATGCTTCCCCAGGAAACCTTTCTGGAAAGCGTTCAGAGATACGCAGCGGACATGGCGTCGAACGTCAGCCCGCGGTCGTTACGGGTCATCAAGCGACAGGTGTATGACGCGATGTTCCAAACGCTGGCGGAAGCGTTTGAAATTTCCGAGCAAGAGATGCTGGCAAGCCTGAAGTGCGAGGACTTTCGAGAAGGTGTGGCGCACTTTATGGAAAAGCGACCGCCGGTCTTTACAGGGAAATAAAGAGAGTTATGGACTTTGAACTCAGTGCCAAAACGAAGGAGCTGCAACAACTGTTGCAAGTCTTTATGGACGTCCACGTGTATCCGAACGAGCAGCGATTCCACGAGGAAGTCGAGCGCGACCGCTGGAAACCGTCACAGATTGTGGAAGAGTTGAAGTCGAAGGCGCGCCGCGAGGGACTGTGGAATTTGTTCCTGCAAGGGGACGAACAAGGCGCGGGACTGACGAACCTGGAGTACGCGCCCTTGTGCGAAATCATGGGACGCAGCCACATGGCGCCTGAAGTGTTCAATTGTTCGGCGCCGGATACAGGGAACATGGAAGTGCTGGCGCGTTATGGTACGGCGGAGCAGAAGGAAAAGTGGCTGAAGCCACTTCTGGCTGGAGAAATTCGATCCTGCTTTTCCATGACCGAGCCGGACGTAGCATCCTCGGATGCCACGAATATTGCCGCGAGGATTGTGCGAGAGGGCGACGAATATGTGATCACGGGAAGGAAGTGGTGGTCCTCGGGAGCGGGAGATCCGCGCTGCAAGATCGCGATTTTCATGGGCAAGACCGATCCTGCCGCGCCGACGCACAAACAGCAGTCGATGATCCTCGTGCCGCTGGATACGCCGGGCGTCAAGATCGTGCGGATGCTGACGGTGTTTGGTTACGACCATGCGCCACACGGACATGCTGAAATTCGGTTCGACAATGTGCGCGTTCCGGCGGCAAACATGTTGCTCGGCGAGGGACGGGGGTTTGAGATCGCGCAGGGGCGTCTGGGGCCCGGGCGGATTCATCATTGCATGCGATGCATCGGCCTCGCGGAGCGCGCGCTGGAGGCCATGTGTAAACGGGTGCAATCGCGGGTGGCATTCGGGAAAGCGCTGGCTGAACAAGAGACAATTCGCGCGGACATCGCGACGTCTCGCATGGAAATTGAACAGGCGAGACTGCTGACGCTCAAAGCCGCGTACATGATGGACACGGTAGGTAATAAAGCGGCGCGCGCGGAAATTGCGATGATCAAAGTCGTGGCGCCCAACGTGGCGCTGCGGGTGCTGGATCGCGCGATTCAAGCGCACGGAGCGGCCGGAGTTTCACAGGATACTTTTCTGGCCAGTGCCTGGGCGATGTCCCGGACGCTGCGGTTGGCCGATGGGCCAGATGAAGTTCACATCGAATCGATTGCCAAGTGGGAGCTGGCTCGAAGCAAAAGCTCTGCGTGACCGCTGGTTTCACGCCGAACCGAAAATTAAACAAGTGTCAAGACCACGAGATTTATGCTGGGAGAAGTGGATGACGCAATTGGTTGTTGAGAATCCGCAATCGCTGAAAGAACTGGTAGGTAAAGAAATTGGAGTTACGGAATGGTTCCGCGTTACGCAGGAGCGGATTGAACAGTTCGCGGAAGCCACAGAAGACCGACAGTGGATTCACTTGGACAAGGCGCGGGCGATTAAAGAATCGCCCTATGGCGCGACCATCGCTCACGGATTTCTTACGCTCTCCTTAATCAGCCATTTGATGAAAGAGTTGGTTCACATTCGAAGTGGCGTGCGGTTGGCGGTGAATTATGGATTGAATCGCGTGCGCTTCCCTGC
>DATDGF010000110.1:0-48278 GCA_036522195.1 Candidatus Acidiferrum sp.
CGCGAGCCGAATGCCCAGGACGGTGTTGGCGGGTATCGTTGCAACAGGCGGCGTTCCAGGGCCAATCAGGCTGCCCGCAGCGCGCGTCCCGCTGCCGTCGAACTCCTCGATCGCCGCTACACCAGAATTGGCCACCGACTCCAGCACAAAGCGGAAAGTGCGGCTCGCGCCCGTCGAGTCGATGAGCGTCAGCGCGCCGCGGCCATCTCCACTCGCGTCCATGGCATAGCTGCCTCCGGTGATGGTGATATTGGCTTGGCCACCGCTGACACTGTTTATGTCCTCGACACCGCTGATGATGTGGCCGCTGCTGTCAGCGACCAAGCTGGCTGCAAATATCACCGGCCCGGTGGTGCCGATGAATCCCTGGATGCCCATCCCATAAGTGCCGCAGAGGGTCAAGTTCACGATGGCCGGACAATTCAGTGTGGACGACCCGCTGACCGTCAGCAGGAAGCTCACCGAGACCGTCGATGGCGTCGGTGTTGCGGAGTCGGTGACTTTCACAGTGAACTGGAAGGTCCCGGTGGACGTCGGTGTACCGGAAATGGTGGCCCTCGGCGACGCGGAATTCAGCGTGAGACCTCCAGGCAGGGCCGAGCCTGCCGCCAGACTCCACGTATACGGTAGGACGCCTCCGGTGGCAGTCAGCTGTGTGTTGTATGGGGAGTTGAGCGTCGCCCCAGGCAACGGGCTAGTCGTGGTAATGCTCACTCCCACCGCACTGATCGTGATCGAGTACGTCATCTTCTGAGTTACCGCAGGCTGCTCGGAATCCTTCACGTCGATGATGATGTTGTTGGTGGTGCCCGCGGTCGTGGGCGTGCCCGAAATTGTGGCCTTGGTGGAACTCGAGGCAAAACTCAGTCCCGCTGGCAGTGCGCTGGAAGATGCATCCAAACTGAACGTGTAGGGTGACACGCCGCCCGTGGCCGTAATGTTCACGCTATAGGAAGTACTTACGGTGCCGTTCGGCAGGGAGCTGGGCGAGATCACGATCGCGGACGCGGTAATTGTCAGCGTAAACGTCTTCGAAGCCCTCCCCGCGGTGGGCGCTTGTGAATCGTGCACGTCCACGATGATATTCGTGAAAGTTCCGGCGGTTGTGGGCACCCCGGAAATGACGCCCTGGTTGTTGCTGGTTGTGAGCGCCAATCCTGCCGGAAGCGGGCTGGAAGCCGCATCGAGACTGAATGTATAAGGAGCAACGCCGCCGGTTGCTGAAATCGTCGCGGTGTAAGCGGTGTTGTAAGCCCCATTAAGCAATGACGTCGACGTGATGCTGAGAGGAGCGGGCGCATTTATCGTCACGGTGAAACTCTGCGTTCCGGATTGCGCCGGATTGCTGGAATCCGTAACTTTGATTGTGAACGCGACGCCGGTCTGCGCCGTTGTCGGTGTTCCACTGATTTTCGCCGTCGTATTGCTGGGCGTAAGCGCCAATCCCGCGGGCAACGTGCCGGCACTCACATTCCATGTATACGGGCCTAGCCCACCGTTCACCGAGAGTGTTTGACTGTAGGGTGAGCCCACGTTCCCGTTCGCCAGTGTCGTTGGACTGATGCTCGGTGCCTGCGGCAAGTTGATCGTGATGCTTAGGGCCTTCGAGGTCGTTTGCTTCGGGTTACCGCTGTCCATCACCGACGCGGTGAAGTTGGATGTTCCGGTCGGCCCCAGGGGCGTCCCTGTGATCGCTCCCGTGCCACCGTTCAAACTCAGCCCCGGCGGCAATGCCCCGGCGCTGACCGAGTAGGTCAGTGTTCCAAAGCCTGACGCCTGAATCGTCTGGCTATACGCGGTTCCTTCCACTCCCGCCGGAAGTGAAGCCGTTGTGATCGTCGGTGCGGGCGGCAAACTAACGGTGATGCTAAGAGCCTTTGAGACCGTTTGCTTCGGGTTACTGCTGTCCATCACCGATGCGCTGAAGTTGGATGTTCCGTTCGGGCCCAGCGGCGTCCCCATGATTGCGCCTGTGCCGCTGTTCAAACTCAGCCCCGGCGGCAATGATCCGGCGCTGATCGAATAGGAGAGTGGTGCAAGGCCCGTCGCCTGAATGATCTGGTTGTACATAGTTCCTTCAACTCCCGCGGGCAATGAAGGAGTTGTGATCGTCGGCGGCGACGGCAAGTCAATCAGGATAGTCAGATTCTGAGTGGCAGACTGGACTCCACCATTACTTGAATCCGTGGCTTTCACTGTAAAAGTCGCTGTACCTTTCGGTCCCGTGGGTGTTCCCGTGATATGGCCGGAGGAATCCATGGCCAGTCCCGCAGGCAAGTTTCCGGCGCTGATGGTCAGGGTCAATGTCCCCGCACCACCCGATGCGGTGATCGCCTGACTGTATGATGTGCCCTCGGTCCCCGCTGGCAAAGATGTCGTCGTAATAGCGGGAGGAGCCGTAACATTAATAGTCACGGTGGCAGACACTGAGGGATTGGCTACGGAAGTTGCCTTGACCATGGACGATGGGTCAGCGGTAGAAGAGGATGCGACGCGAATTGCTAATGAAGCGTTGGTCAGCCGCGCGGCCACTGCGGCGCCAGCGGCTGGGGCGTTATAAATAACCGAGGTCGGGGTCTGATTACTCAGCGAGCCAGGGCCAGTCAGACTCCAAGTCACGCCCTGAGTGCCCGCGCCGCTCACGGTAATCGTAACGCTCTGACCGTTGTCGATGGCTTCCGTTGAGCCGGATGGGAAAGTCAATGACGCTGGCTGGGCTCCGCCGCCACTGCATCCCGCAAGAACAACAACCAGAATAAGGCACAGGCTCAACGCTGGTGATCTCATAACTATCTCCATGGCTCTCCGTCTCCTGTAGCGTCACTCAATTGGGAGCATGGCGAAGGAGAAGTGCTGCGTATCCAAGCGTGTCAGGCAGCGGCTACTGCCCCGGAATGTCCCACACCTTCTAAAGCGACATTTTCGGCACAATCCAGTCAGCCCTTTTTCTAGGTGGAGGTCTCTCCCGGAGCCCGTTCCGCCTGTGGTATGCTTCGCGGCAGTTCCCGCAGGCCGTATTGCCATGTTATCCTCAGGCGAAATTACGCAACTTCTCGCGGACTGGAGCGAGGGAGACGAGGTCGCTTTCCAAAGGCTTCTTCCCCTCGTTTACGATGAGCTCCACCGTCTCGCCAACGCCTACATGCGCCGCGAACGGCAGGACCACACCCTGCAGACCACGGCCCTGATCCACGAGGCTTATCTCCGCCTACTCGGCCAACAGAACGTCCGCTGGCAGACGCGCGCCCATTTCTTTGCCGTAGCTGCTCGCGCCATGCGCAATATTTTGGTGGATCACGCACGTGGCCGCGGGCGCGCCAAACGCGGTGACGGCGCCCCGGTCTTGCCGCTGGGTGACGTCGCTCCGATGTCCGTCGAGCGTGCGGACGAGCTAGTGGCCGTCAATACGGCTCTCGACGGTCTTACTGCTATCGATCCCCGTAAAGGCAGAGTCTTTGAACTTCGCTACTTCGGCGGCATGTCCATTGACGAGGCAGCCGAAGCCCTGAAGGTCTCTCCGGCCACAGTAACTCGTGACTGGAGGATGGCTCGGGCTTGGCTGCGCCGTGAACTCGGCAATTAGGTTGAGTCATGGAACCTGAACGCTGGCGTCAGATCGAAGATCTTTTTCAAAGTGCGCTGGACCGCGAACCGGGCCGGCGCGCCGCCTTTCTGGACTCCGCTTGCGCCGGCGATGCTTGCCTCCGGCATGAGATTGAATCACTCGTTTCCTCCTACGAGAGAGGTGGATTTACCGAAACCCCAGCGTTCATTGAAGGAGTTAAGTTACTCGAAGAAAGCGATGAGCGCTCACTCGCCGGCCAGAACATCGGTCCTTATCGGGTCATTCGAAGGATCGGCCAGGGAGGAATGGGGGCCGTATATCTGGCCGCACGTGCCGACCGGGTCTTCCACAAGGAAGTAGCCATCAAACTCATCAAGCGCGGCCAGGACTCGGAAGACGTCATCCGTCGTTTCCGCGATGAGCGGCAAATCCTGGCTAACCTGGACCATCCCAATATCACACGCTTACTCGATGGCGGCACGACGGACGACGGCCTCCCCTACTTCGTCATGGAGCACATACAAGGTCAGCCGATCGACAGCTATTGCGATTCGAACAGGCTCGACACCACTCAGCGCCTCAGGCTCTTCCAGAGCGTCTGCGCCGCCGTCCACTTTGCCCACCAACACCTTGTCATTCACCGCGACATCAAGCCTGGAAACATCCTGGTTACTTCCGAGGGCGTTCCTCGCCTTCTGGATTTCGGCATCGCCAAGCTTCTCACTGCCGAGGCTTCCGTCGCCGACCCTACTTTGACCATCGTGCGCCGCATGACTCCGGAGTCCGCCAGCCCTGAACAAGTCCGCGGGGAAAACATCACCACCGCGAGCGATGTCTATTCCCTCGGCGTGTTGCTCTACAAACTGCTCTCGGGTCATGGCCCCTACCGATGGGCGGGCAGGTCGAAGGATGAATTCGAACGGGTCATCTGCGAAGAAGCTGCGGAAAAGCCCAGCACAATGATCGACCGCGCGGAAGGCACGAGCACTGCGCAATCTGTCAGCGAAACGCGCGAGGGCTCTCCGGATAAGTTGCGGCGCCGGCTCCTAGGTGATCTCGACAACATCGTGCTTATGGCGCTGCGCAAGGAACCCCAGCGGCGCTACTCGTCGGTCCTGCAATTCTCGGACGATATCCGCCGGCATCTCGAAGGCTTGCCTGTATTAGCCCGTCGCGATACGTCCGGCTATCGGGCAGCCAAATTTATTGGACGGCACAAGACCGGCGTCGCTGCTACGGTGCTCATTTTTCTTTCGCTCGCGGTCGGCATCGTTGCAACGCTACGCCAGGCACGCGTCGCGCGATCGGAGCGCGATAGGGCCCAGGTGGAGAAGGCCAAGGCCGATCGCATCAATGCCTTCCTCCAGGATATGCTGAGCTTTTCCAGCCCATCGTACGTATCGTCCAATCCGCGCAGAGATCCGGATGCCAAAGTCTCGGAGGTCGTCGAGCAGGCCGCCAGGCGCGCCGAATCGGAGTTGGCCGATCAGCCTGAAGTGCTCGCGGAGATGCAGCGAACCATCGGAGCGGTTTACTATGCCCAAGGACGCTACGACAAGGCCGAACAAATTTTGTGCGCCGCTCTCGAAAAATACATCCGGCTTTACGGCCCCGATAGCCACGAGTCTGTTCTGGCTTCGAACATACTTGCGAATGTTCTGCTGAGAATCGGCAAGAACGCCGAGGCGGAATCGTTCTTTCGCCACGACATCGACATTGAGCGCAAAGAACTGCAACGCGGACATCTCGACGTCCTCACCATGTCCCGTGTCCTTGGCGACTATGGTTCGATGCTCGACCAGCGGGCGGACAAAGCCGCTGCGGGCTACCTTCGCGAAGCCTTGCAATATGCTTCTCATCTCACCGGCAAGGACCGCGCCTACGTCGCTATGCTTGACAACGACCTCGGCGACGTGGCCTACCGCAGCGGTGACTTGAATGAAGCGGAGCGCCTGAACCGCGCGGCCCTCGACGAGTATCGCAAGCTTCCTGAGGGCACCTATGTGGAAATGGCTGCCACCCTTTCGAACCTGGGTGCGGTGCTGATCAAAAAGGGAAACTACTCCCAAGCCGAGCCATTCGTGCGCGAAGGCTTGGAGCTCCGCCGGAAAATGCTGGGCAACGCGCACCCCGATACCGCCATGAGTCTGTTTCGTCTTTCCGACCTCCTCTACAAGGAGGGCGACTATCTAGGTGCGGAAAGTGCCGCTAGCGAATCCATGCAAGTCTTCAGCCGCGCGTTTTCCGTACCGCAAGACAACATCTATTTTGCTAACCCGCTGTTGGAGCTGGGCCTGATCCTGAACAAAACCGGCCGTTCTCGACAGGCGGAGACCTATTTGCGGGAAGCCCTTGCGATCCGCACGCGCTTCTTGCCCGCGGGAAATCAGTTGATCGGAATTTCGGAGGGCGCCTTGGGTGAGTGCCTGACATCGCAAAGACGCTATGCCGAAGCAGAGCCTCTTCTGTTGCGGAGCTACACCACGATCAAAAATGTTCAGGGCGAACATGGGTCGTCAACTCTGGAAGCCGCCCGTCGTCTGGTGACTCTTTATCAATCGTGGGGCAAGCCCAATGAGGCCGCGCGTTACCAGGAGGCGCTCGCCCCTGCACCCGGCAAGCAAGCCGCCGCCCGGACGCCGTAAGCCTTGCTCCTGTCGTCTCAATCGTTGCGCGGATATCTTTCGAATTCACACGAAGGCTCCGCACGTTTGATTCGTCCGCTGACGCGAACGTACACGGCTGCGCGAGAATACGATTTGTGGCAAACTGAATGTTTGTTCGGCACGGTTTTTATGCTGCGTGGGGCGCTCGTTCGAATGCAGCTGGCCCGCCGGGAATAACGCCAGCAGGCGATTCGAACTCCTGCCGGAAACAAAGAAAATCGGTAGCTGAAAAAACCGATAAAAGAAGAAAATGGATCCGAAGTTCATACGGAATTTCTGCATCATCGCGCACATCGACCACGGCAAATCCACGCTGGCGGACCGCCTCCTGGAAATGACCGGCGCGTTGACGCAGCGCGAAATGCACGAACAATTCCTCGACTCCATGGACCTGGAGCGCGAGCGCGGCATCACCATCAAAGCGAAAAGCATTCGCCTGCACTACAAAGCGAAAGATGGAAATACGTATCGTTTGAATTTGATTGATACGCCGGGACACGTGGATTTTTCGTACGAAGTTTCGCGCGCGCTATCCGCTTGCGAAGGCGCACTGCTGGTGGTCGACGCATCGCAAGGGGTGGAAGCACAGACGGTTGCGAATGCTTTTCTTGCCGCGTCGCACAACCTGACGATTGTGCCGGTGATCAATAAAATTGATTTGCCGGCTGCGCAACCGGATTTCGTAAAAGAACAAATCGAAAGCGTGCTGGCGATTCCCGCGGAGGACGCGCTACTGATCAGCGCGAAGAGCGGCATCGGAGTGGAAGATGTGCTCCAGGCCATCGTGGCGCGTGTGCCGGCGCCGAAAGGCAACGCGGAAAACCCGCTGCAGGCGCTGATTTTCGATTCCTGGTTCGACATTTACCGCGGCGCGGTGGTGCTTGTGCGCGTGATGGAAGGCCGCATCACGAATCACATGAAAATCAAGCTGGTCGCGGGCGACGACACCTACGAAGTCGAGCAGCTCGGCACGCTCACGCCCAAACCGATCGCGCTCGAGGAACTCGAAGCCGGCGACGTCGGCTTCATCGTCGCAAATATCAAGCGCGTGGCCGATGCGCGCATGGGCGATACGGTCATTGAAGTGGCGCGGCCCGCTCCGGCGCTGCCGGGATTCGAAGCCATCAAGCCGATGGTGTTTGCCGGATTGTTTCCGGTGCTCGCCGATGACTACGAACCGCTGCGCGACGCGCTCGGAAAATTGCAATTGAACGACGCGGCATTTTTCTACGAGCCGGAAAATTCCGTCGCACTGGGCTTCGGTTTCCGCTGCGGCTTCCTCGGGCTGCTGCACATGGAAATCGTGCAGGAGCGCCTGGAGCGCGAATTCGGCCTGAACCTGATTACCACCGCGCCGAGCGTGCGTTACCGCATCACGCGCGTGACCGGCGAAGTGATCGAAGTCGACAGCCCGGCGAAATTTCCGAATCCCAGCGACATCGAAAAAATCGAAGAGCCGATCATTAAAGCGATGATCATCACCAACGAAGATTCCGTCGGCGGGATTCTGCAGCTGTGCCAGGAAAAGCGCGGCACGCAGAAGAATTTCGAGTATTTGTCGCCTACACGCGTCATGCTGACCTACGAACTGCCGCTGAACGAAATCGTGCTTGATTTTTACGACCGGCTGAAAAGCGTTTCACGCGGCTATGCTTCGCTCGACTACCATCTTGCCGACTACCGGGAATCCGACCTCATCAAGCTGGATGTGCTGGTTGCCGGCGAACCGGTTGATGCACTGGCGCTGATCATCCATCGCGAGTTTGCGACGGAGCGCGGGCGCGACCTGGTGACGCGCTTGCGAAAGCTCATTCCACGGCAAATGTTTGAAGTGGCGATTCAAGCCGCGATTGGCAGCCGCGTGATCGCACGCGAAACCGTCGCGGCCATCCGCAAAAATGTGCTTGCCAAGTGCTACGGTGGCGATATTTCCCGCAAGCGCAAACTCCTCGAAAAGCAAAAAGAAGGCAAACGTCGCATGAAGCGCGTCGGCCAGGTCGATATCCCGCAGGAAGCGTTCCTCGCCGTCCTCAAAGTCGCTTCTTCCTCTGACGACGAATAGTTACCTTCGCGCACCACGCACTCTTTCTATTGCCGGTGTTGAACCGCTAAAGTGCACTGCCGTTGAGAACCTTTTTTATGGCCATCCCCAAGCAATTCGTCGTCACAGAACGCGGCGAGAAAATCGCCGTGGTCATCAGCATCGAGGAGTACGAGAAACTCCTCGAAGAGCTCGAGGACATCGAAGCCATCCGAGAGTATGAAGAAGCCAAAGCTTCAGGCGAGACACCCATTCCTCTGGATGAAGCGATTGCCCGCATTGAACGAAACCGTAAGTGACCTACGCGCTCTGCATACTCCCGCGTGCTGAAAAAGAACTCTCAACTCTTGACTTGAAACCTTACGAATCGATCAAAAAGAAGATCTATGGCCTGCGAGATGAACCCCGACCACCGGGCTGCCGTAAGCTGGCAGATTCTCCGGGTTGGAGAATTCGGGTCGGAGACTATCATGTTGTCTATGAAATCGATGATGCGGCAAGGACAGCGACCGTTCTGCGGGTCGGCCATCGCAAGGAAATCTATCGGTAGTCCCTCATTCCTTTCCTTCTTTCTTTCTAACGTCAGTGGTTAGGCGGCCGCGGTGGAGCTGGATGGCTACGGTATCGCCGAGGGCGACTTGGGCGGCATCGCGGAGGAGGTTGCCGGCGGCGTCAGTGGCTATGGCGTAGCCGCGTTCGAGGACGAGGAGAGGGCTGCGCTCGTGGAGCTGCAAGGATAATTTTTCGAGGCGGTCGCGCTTGTTGCGGAGCAGGCGCTCAATGCGAACGCCGAGATCGGCGCTGCGTCGTTCGAGGCGCAGACGGAACGCGGCAATCTTCATCCGAAAATCAAAGGAAGCGATGCGTAAATGAGAGGCGGTGAGGCGTTTGCGCGATTGCTCGAGGCGCGCGCGGAGGCCAAGGGCGAGGCGCGAAGTCATTTCATCGGCGCGCTGGCGCTGCTGGCGCAAGAGATCGAGTGGGCGGCGGAAGCCGCGGCGAGCGGAAAGTTCGTGGACGCGGCGGGACAATTCCAGCAAACGGTAACGAACCAGCCCAGCCAGGGTTTCGCGCAGGTCGGCGATGTGCTTGTCGAATTCGGCGCGCGTCTGGACGACAAGCTCGGCAGCCGCGGATGGCGTTGAGGCGCGCAGATCGGCAACGAAATCGGCGATGGTGAAATCGGTTTCGTGGCCGACCCCGGAAATCACAGGAATTTCGGACGCGAAGACGGCGCGCGCGACAATTTCTTCGTTGAACGCCCACAAATCTTCCATGGAGCCGCCGCCGCGCGCGAGGATCAACACGTCCACCATTTTTTTGGCATTAAAGTATTTCAAAGCTTTGACGATTTCTTCGGCGGAGCCTTCGCCCTGGACACGCACGGGATAAACGGTCAGATGCACGTTGGGAAAACGCCGCGTGAGGATGCGCACAACGTCGCGCACAGCGGCGCCACGCGGCGAAGTGATGATGCCGATGCGGCTGGGAAGAAGCGGCAGCGGTTTCTTGCGCGCGGGATCGAAGAGGCCTTCGGCTTCGAGGCGCTTTTTCAATTGCTCGAAAGCAAGCTGGAGCGCACCGAGGCCGATGGGCTCGAGATGCTCCACGTAAATCTGATATTCGCCGCGCGTTTCGTAAACGCTGATCGAACCGCGCACGCTCATCTGCAGGCCGTCCTCAGGACGAAACTTGATGCCACGCTGCTGCTGCTTGAAGAAAACGCAGCGGACCTGGGCGCGATCATCTTTCAGGGTGAAATAGATGTGGCCGGACTGCGCTTCGCGGCAATTGGAGATCTCGCCCTGGACGGTGATGTCGGTGAAGTTTTTGGCGAGGAGATCGCGGATCTTCGCGGTCAGCTCGCTGACAGTCATGATCCGGCGCTCGGGCATGAGGTTGAAGGTGAGCTGGGTCATGAGAAATGACTCCGCAAGATGAGAAAAGATGACGTAAGGAAGCAAGGAAGTAAAGATCTAACGAAACTGCGGGGAGCGGTGGACCAAAACGGGAAGAGTGGGGTGACACCCGGCAGTTTTCGAAAAGAGTGTGGAAACGATTGAAACTGGGAGACTTGACGAACACTCTTGGGCAAAAGAGCGAAAAGAGTGGCAAAGAGCGAGTGAGTATGGATCCTGCAGCAGGCACCTGCGCCGGGAAGTGGCCGGGGAAGCAAGCAGGCGAGGAACGAAATTCGCAAGTGGGATGCGGAGGGAGAAGCATAGCCGGAAGGCAAAGGGAGTGGTTTCAGAAAGCGCCGGCAGATTGAAGCGTCCCAAGGATGCTTTGGGAAGTTGCGATGAGGAAGAATCTACCCCTACCCCCCATTTTTTCCGCAACTGCGCATTCTAAAGGCGTTCCAGCCGACACACGCAGGGGGATTTCTTTAGAGATTTGGAGCGGCTAAAGCGAGATTGAGAGTTTGCGGGCCGCCGGCTTCGAGGAAGGCGGCGTGGGCCTGGCTGCGGCACGCTTCGGCGTGACGGAGCAGTTCGGCGAAGGCAGGAGAAGAGCGCAACGACGAGAACCAAGGATCGCGGGCAAGAGAGGAGCTGCACAGAAACCCGTCATCGATCACGCGGTGAAGAAGGTTGATGGCCTTCTCCACCTGACCGATCTGGGCGAGCAGGCGCCCCACGTAGAATTGGCTCTCCAGATCCTTTTGTGTGAGCAAGTCTCCGGCTTCAATCGCGTGGAGACATTCCTGAAAGTTGCCTTCGAGATAGGCTCGGAGCGAGTGCATGAGGGGGCGAAGGGGACCGGGAATGGCGCTCGTTTTTTCGCGGTCGCGGAGTTTTGCGAGCGCGGTCCCAGTCTCGCCAAGGCAAGCCAGCGCAGCACAGTCGAGGTAGAAGCCGGCCTTTGCATCGTAGCAATCGAGAGACTTTTGATACTCGCCGAGGAGGAAGTAAGTGTGCGCCACGCTGGTGATGGCGTGGGGATCGAGATGACGGGAACGAAAATGAGCGGCGAGAGAGGCATCCAACTGGTCGCAATACCGGCAAGCCTGAACGAGGCCGGCGAACAGCTCCGGATCGTTGCGGCGGGAGCGTGACCGGTGGAGCAACCGCAGCATGGCCTGCTGCGCATGGCCCTGATCGCATTCGATGAGGGTGTAGAGATTGTGGGCGATGGTGAGGTCCGGATTGAGAGCGAAAGCTTTGGCGAAGGCTTCGTTGGCCCGCTCGAAGCCGAGATCCGCGTTTTCGGCAAACTTGTCCAGGAAGCGAAGAACTCGTCCGAGGCGCGCCCAGGCCGGCGCGTATTGGGGATCCTCTTCGAGGCACTGGAGATAGAGACTGCGTGCCAGGTTCATGTTTTCCGGCGTACGCCTGGCGATAAGCTGATTCGCGCGCAGATAATACTCATAGGCTTTGGCGCTGGCCGGAACATCGCCGCGGAAACTGCGGCGCTCGCGATCGCTGAGGGGCAGCATGAGGGATTCCACAATCCCCTGGGACAATTCGTCCTGGAGGCGGAAGAGATCCTGGAGGGAGGAATTTACCGTTTCCGACCAGAGCACGGTGCCGCTGGGCGCCTCCACCAACTGGCAAGTTACGCGAATCTGATCGCCGGCGCGCAGGAGTGAACCCGTGAGGATGGCGTCGACTCCGGCTTCCGCTGCGATTCGTTTGGGATCGGGAGCGCCGGAAAAGGCGGCGGCCGAGATGCTCGACCGCACGATCAGGCTATCAATGCTGGAGAGTGAATTGCTGACCGCGTCCGGCAGGCTATGGGCGAGAAAATCAGTGTCCTCGTCCTTCTTGAGCAAACGGAACGGTAGAACGATCAGGCGAGTGACGGTCTGAGGCCGGACGAGAGCGATGGCGCTGGTAGAGATGGTGATGTCGTTCAGCGCATCGAGCATTTTGTGAGCCGAATGGTAGCGATGTTCGGGGCGCTTGGCGATGGCGATGCGGGTCACCTGATCGAGGGCTTCAATTTCGCGGGAGCCGGTAAGCGGAGGCGGGTCGTGATGCAGCACGGCGTAGAGGACGTCAACGCTCGAAGCGCCGTCGAAGGGACGCCTGCCAGAGAGCAATTCGTAGAGGATGCCGCCGGCCGCGAAAATGTCCGCGGATGGGCTGGCGATCTCTCCACGCGCCTGTTCCGGAGCCATGTAGTGGGGAGTGCCCATGATCATGCCCGAGGCGGTCAGGAGAGTGGCCGTCTGGAGCGGATCGCTGTCGCCGGGATCTTCCTGGAGGGTGGAGCGAGCCAGACCGAAATCGAGGAGCTTGACGCCGTGCCTGGTGAGGAAAACATTGGAAGGCTTCAGGTCACGGTGGACAATGCCGAGGTCGTGAAGAGCTTGCAGCGCAGCCAGGATTTGCCGCTCGATATTCACGGCTTCCGGCGTGGGAATGGCGCCGCCGGCGATACGTTCCGCCAGAGATTGCCCATCAAGAAACTCGAGCACCAGGAAGAGATCGTTTCCGCCTTCGAGAACATCGAAAACCTGACAAACTCCCGGATGGCTGACACGCGCGAGGGAGCGCGCTTCGCGCCAGAGGCGGCCGCGAGCGTCCTGATTCTCGAACGACTGGTGCAACGTCTTGATAGCCACGGCTCGATGCAGACGTTCATCCCAGCCTTCGTAGACGACACCCATCCCGCCGGCGCCAATCTTGCGTCGAATTTGATATTGGCCGATCGCTTCTAACATAGGGAGGCCACTGCCATGCTATGCCTGCCGCTAATGATCTGCAATAACGCCTGCTCCCCTGGAGACGCGAACTTGCGGCGTGGCCGAAGGCTGCGATCGCGAGCGCTATTTGTTTAGCTGATTGATTTGGCGCAAGTTTTCGCTGAGGCCGAGGCTGCGGACGCATCGCTGGAGAGAGGCGCAGTGGCAACGGAGGAGGCCCTGGAGAAGCGCTTTGAGCTTGAGCGAACGGGCGATGTTTTGATCCACTTCGGCGAGCTTTCTGGCCGCGAGTTTTTTCCAGCGTGGTCCGACGGGGGTGTTGTCGCGGAGACCGCTGAGGAAGAGCTTGATTTCGGCGAGGGTGAAATCCATTTCGCCGGCGAAACGGATGAGGAGGGCACGATCGAGGGCCTCGCTGGGATAACGGCGCTGGCCGCCGGAGCGATGGGGCGAGGACAGAAGTCCCATTTTTTCGTAGTAGCGGATGGCGGAGGGGTTGAGATTGGCGCAGCGGGCTAGTTCACCGATTTTCATTTGAGATTCCTCTATTTCCTCTTTAAGACTAGAAAACGCGGAATTGCTGCGTAACGTTTGTGGCTAGGCGGGGGCCGGAAAAGCGGCAACTACGCCGCCGCACTCCACCACGCCCACCTCGTAATACGGCTGTTCCAAAATTGCTCCGGAAGCGCTTGACTTAAAGCCGGCTTTAACTTCTAGCATTTGAGGATGGGACATGGCAAATCCTTTGGAGGGATACCATGAACAGGACGAAGAAATATTTTGTTGCAGCAATCCATTGGAGTAGAGCCGCTACATTGCTGGCTTTCTTAATGTCAGGAAACGGAGTGGCCAGACTTGCAGCGCACGATATAGCCGCGGTGGCGAAGGCGGAGAAACAGATGGAAAAGACGCAAAGCAAGTTCTACTGCAACATCAAGGCGCTGACGCCGGAAGAACGGGCACGCCACAAGCAATTGACGGAAAAACTGATGGCGATGCGGAAGGAAATCGTGGAGACGGCCAAGGGTTACGAATTCCAGTTCAGTCCGAAGAGTGTATCCCTTGCGGAGTTAGCGGAGTGGGTGTCCGCAGAGAGCAAGTGCTGCCCGTTTTTTGATTTCCATGTTGACCTGGAAGGCGAGGGCAGCCTGCTCTGTCTGCGATTGACCGGAGAGAAGGGGATCAAACCTTTTATTCGCGAGGAGTTCAGAGTGCAATAAAAAATTAGCGGCGGAAATGGGAGAAGAGCCAGCAGAGCAGAGAAAGCCCAAGGCTGAGGAGGAGGCAAGTGACGATCGGGAAATAGAAAGTGGAGTGCTCGCCGCGGTGGAGGATATCGCCGGGAATGCGGCCAAGACGCAGCGGAAGTCTTCCACCGAAGTAGAGAAGTGCACCGACGAGGACGAAGAGCCCTCCCAGAATGAGCAGGGTGCGGCCAAGATCACGGAACGAATCCATAGGACGAGTCTAGAGCAAGGGACTTGGGAAGTTAAATCGTCAAAGCAACCGAAGAGGGCGCAGCAGTGTTGCGCCCCTGCAGGAGACCCTGAGTTCAACGCGAGCTAAATCAATTCGAGGCCGGCGAAAAAGTAGCCGATTTCGAATGCGGCGGTTTCGGGAGCGTCGGAACCGTGGGTGCAATTGTTGCCGATGCTGGCGCCGAGGTCGTGGCGAATGGTGCCGGGCTCGGCTTTCTTGGGATCGGTGGCACCCATGGTGTCGCGCCATTTTAGGATGGCGCCTTCGGTTTCGAGGACCATGGCGAAGATTTTGCCAGAGCTCATGAATCCGGTGAGCTCGCCGAAGAAGGGGCGCTCGCGATGGATGGCATAGAACCCGGCGGCTTCCCCCTGCGAGAGGATCATCGTCTTGATGGCTACGATGCGGAAGCCGGCCTTGTGAATGCGCGAGAGAATTTCACCCTGAAGATTGCGCGCTACCGCGTCGGGCTTGATGATTGCGAATGTTCGTTCGATTGCCACTGAGAATTCCTCCAAGAGATCACTGCAAGTTATGCGGCAGACTCCCGACAATCAACTCGGGGCACCCAGATAAACGTGGACAGACTGAAGTCTGTCCCACCAAAGCCTAAGACTTTAGCGCCGCGGCGACGGTGCTGCCCATGTCCGCGGGGGTTTCCACGCAGCGGATGCCGGCGGCTGCCATCGCGGCGTACTTGTCTTTTGCGGTGCCCTGGCCACCGCTGATGATCGCCCCGGCGTGACCCATGCGACGGCCCGGCGGAGCGGTTTGGCCGGCGATGAAGCCGACCACTGGTTTTTTCACGTTGGCCTTGATCCATTCGGCGGCACGCTCTTCGGCGTTGCCGCCGATTTCGCCGATCAGGATGATGGCGTGCGTATCCTGATCGTCGTTGAAAAACTTGATGGCCTCAAGGAACGAAGTGCCGATGATGGGATCCCCGCCAATGCCGATGCAGGTGGATTGGCCGATGCCGAGTTTGGTTAGTTGATCGACGGCTTCATACGTCAAGGTGCCGCTGCGGCTGACGAGGCCGACATTTCCCTGTTTGTGAATGCGGCCGGGCATGATGCCGATTTTGCATTTGCCGGGAGAGATGATGCCGGGGCAGTTCGGGCCGATGAGACGAGTCTTCTTGAAATCCACGGTGGCGGCGACGCGCACCATGTCCAGCGCGGGAATGCCTTCCGTGATGCAGATCACCAGCGGAATTTCTGAATCTGCAGCTTCGAGAATGGCGTCCGCGGCGTATGGAGGAGGGACGAAAATCACGCATGCGTTTGCACCAGTGGCTTTGGCAGCATCGGCGACCGTGTTGAAGACAGGCCGTTCCAGATGCTTGGTGCCACCTTTGCCGGGCGTGACACCGCCGACCACGTTGGTGCCGTACTCGATCATTTGTTGTGTATGAAAGGTGCCTTCGCGGCCGGTGAAGCCCTGAACGAGCAAGCGTGTTCTTTCGTTGACGAGGATACTCATCGCGCACCCCCGGCGAGCGCCACGACCTTTTGCGCGCCGTCCTTCATGCCGTCGGCGATGGTGAAGTTCAGGCTGCTGTCGCGAAGAATCTGCTGTCCGAGCTCGACGTTGGTTCCTTCCATACGAACAACCACAGGCACTTTCAATTGAAGATCCTTTGCGGCGGCGACGACGCCGGTGGCGAGCACGTCGCAGCGCAGGATGCCACCAAAAATATTGATGAAGACGGCTTTGACTGCCGGGTCACTCATGAGAATGCGGAAAGCATTTTTGACCTGATCGGCGGAAGCGCCGCCCCCGACATCGAGAAAATTGGCCGGTGAACCGCCCGCGTACTTGATGATGTCCATCGTGGCCATGGCCAGACCCGCGCCATTGACCATGCAAGCGACGCTGCCCTCGAGCTTGATGTAATTCAAGCCGTACTTCGAAGCTTCCACTTCAAGCGGGTCTTCTTCATCGAGATCGCGCAGTTCGCGGAGTTCCTTGTGACGGAAGAGCGCGTTGTCATCGAAGGTCATCTTGGCATCGAGGGCGACGAGTTTGCCTTCGCCGGTCAGCACGCAAGGATTGATTTCGAGCATCGAGGCATCGGTGTCAATAAAGGCGCGATAGAGAGCCTGTAGGAAAGGAACCGATTGATTGACGGCTTCGATGGACAAACCGAGGCCGAAAGCGATCTTGCGCGCTTGATAGAGTTGCAATCCAACAGCAGGATGAATGGTCTCGCGTAAAATGGCGCCGGGATTGTCCTTGGCGACTTCTTCAATTTCCATGCCGCCTGCGGCGCTGGCCATGAACACGACGCGGCCACTGGCCCGGTCGACAAGCAATCCAAGGTAGAGTTCGCGCTTGATATCGAGGCCTTCTTCAATCAGCACGCGCTTCACGATGCGGCCAGCGGGGCCGGTTTGCGGCGTGACTAGCTTCATCCCCAGGATGTGGCTGGCGATGTCAGCTGCTTCGTCGGAGGAGCGCGCAAGCTTGACGCCGCCGCCCTTTCCGCGGCCACCGGCGTGGATCTGGGCCTTCACGACGCAGATATGCGACTTCAGGCGCTGCGCGGCTTCGCGCGCTTCTTCCTTGGTGAAAGCGACTTCCCCGCGCGGGGTGGTCACACCATAGCGCGTCAGAATCGCCTTGGCCTGATACTCATGAATCTTCATTGAGGTTCCGTGCTCCGTGTGACTCTAAAGCAGTCAGCGAGTGTTAGAATTTTGAGGCGATGCGAAACATAGAAGTTTAACCGGAAGCTGGAAACGGAGCAAGGACGCGCAAAACCGCCCGCAAATGAAGGATATTCTCGCACACATCGAGCGCGTCGAAACCGGCCACATCCTTGCAGGTGCCGAAGCGGAAGCGGTGATGGAAGAGCTGCTTTCGGGGCGGATGGGGACGCCGGAGATCGTGCGCTTGCTGACGGCGCTGAACCAGGGGCCCATTCAAGTGCAGGAGCTCGCGGGGTTTGCGCGCGTGATGCGGCGAAACGCGACGCGGGTATTCGCAGATGGCGAGACGCGGCCCGAGCGGATGGTGGATACATGCGGCACCGGGGGCGACGCTTCGAACACGTTTAACATTTCGACGGCCGCGGCGATTGTGGCGGCGGCGGCAGGCGCGCGGGTGGCGAAACATGGCAACCGCGCAGCGAGTTCGCAAAGTGGCTCGGCCGATGCGTTGGAAGCTCTTGGTGTTCGGATCGATCTGCCGTTCGAACGGTATGGACATGCGATCCGAGAGATTGGCATCGGGTTTCTGTTCGCGCAGGCGGCGCACACGGCAACTCGGCATGCCGCCCCCGCGCGGAAGCAGATCGGCGTGCGTACAATCTTTAATTTGCTGGGACCGCTGACGAATCCTGCGGGAGCGCAATCGCAAGTTTTGGGTGTTTTCTCCGCAGAGGTAATCGATCTGGTTGCGGCAACGCTCGCGGAGCTAGGGGTGGAGCACGCGTTTGTGGTGCATGGAGCGGGCGGGCTCGACGAAATTTCTATTTCAGGGGACACGCAAGTCGCCGAAGTAAAACAAGGCGTTGTTCGGCGCTTCACTCTGACACCTGAAGAGTTCGGAGTACCGCGCGCCCCGCTCGAATCACTTCGCGGTGGAACGGCTGGGGAGAATGCCGCGATTATCAAGCGCATCCTGGCAGGCGAGATTGGTCCCGCGCGCGACATCGTAGTGATCAATGCGGCCGCAGCTCTTGCTGTAGCAGGGGTCGCTCCAAATTTTCGTGAGGCTGCGAACCTTGCGGGCGGGACCATCTCGTCAGGTGCGGCGGCGGACAAACTCAGAGCGCTCGCGGCGTTCACAAACGGACGCTGAATGCACTAAACCTGAATCGCATCACTATGAAGCTGGTGATTTACGGCCGGTCGGGACTTTCCAGGGCTTCCTGCACGCCAATGACAGTGATCACGCCGATGGCGATGGGTATTGCCAGGAAGCGACCGTGGACTGCGGGTTGAGGCACATTGTTGGAACGCCCGCCGCACGCCCCAGGAATGGAGACCCGGTAGGACTTCCCTTCCTCGATAATTTTGGTTTCCTTGCCGGCAGTCACTTCCAGGGACTGGACGCGGCTGGTGACCACCACGGCACAGTTTTCGAGCGTCACCTGACCGGCCGTGAGCGCAGGCGACTGAGGCCGTACGCGCACGTCAACCGCATCGATTTTCAGCGATCCGCCGCTCTCCACACGGAAAGCCACGGAGCCCCGCTGGAGCATTCCGCTCAAGTTGCCGCCATCCTGATTCATATACACGACGCTGTCCTCGGCAAGGGTAAGTTGCACGGGGCCGGAGCGCAGTGTTAACGCGCCACCAACCTCGGTCGAGAGTCGGTCACCGGCATAGATCGTTGTTCCGACCGAAGCAGCCGTGTTGTTCAGATGGCCGCCAGTCGACTGAGTGATGGCGCCAATCGGCGAAGTCTGCCCGGGCAGAGAAATACCCGTCAACAAAATCGTCAGCGCCGTAGCCAGACTGCGGCGAAACATGATTGCGCGAAGCCTCCGAGGGAAGTGCAGTTTCAGTTTAGGGAGGAGCGGGTACGCGCACACTGGTACTGTGCGTAAACGGGTGTTGGCGGCTTCTGCACAAGCGGAGACACTGCCTGTCCGGAAGTACAACTGTACCAACGGACAGGTGCGCGCGAAACAAAGTTTCAAGAGGTCAGATAGAATTGAGCGTGGCGCAATCGTGCTTCAATGAAGCTGGCGGGCAAAAGGGTGACGGGGAACTTTGGGGGAGCGCAACTTTGAAAAAAATCGTGATCATGGTGTTGATGGCCCTGAGGGGTTACCCGGCGTTGGCGCAGAAGCCTACTGCTCCGGCGCCCGCCCAGGTAGCCCAGCAGGTGCGTGACTATCGCATGGCCAACGAGGACCGCATTATTCGCGAGTTGAGGGAGTTTCTTGCGATCCCCAATGTTGCCAGCGACACCCCCAACATCCAGAAGAACGCGGCGCATCTGGTGGAGATGCTCGAAGCTCGTGGCATTGAAGCGCATCTGCTGTCTATCACGGGACGCGGCCCGGTGGTTTTCGGCAAGCTAACCTCGCCGGAGGCGAAACGCACGGTGATCTTCTACGCGCATTACGACGGCCAGCCGGTCGATCCGGCGGCCTGGACGGATGGCAAGCCCTTTGAGCCGGCGCTGCGCGACGCGGCGATTGAGGTGGGCGGAAAGCGCATTCCCTTCCCTGAAAACAGCGCGCAACAAGGCGCGGTCTACAATGACGATTGGCGGATTTATGCGCGGTCGTCCTCGGATGACAAGTCTCCCATCGTCGCGCTGCTGGCGGCGCTGGATGGCCTGCGCGAAAAGAAAATCCCCCTGTCTGTGAATTTGAAAATCATTTTGGAAGGCGAGGAAGAAGCAGGTTCTACAAATCTGCAGCACACTCTGGAGCTGCACAAAAATCTTCTCGGCGGAGATTTGCTGATCACCGGGGACGGGCCGGTGCATCAGAGCGGGCGGCCGCTGGTCTTCTTCGGCAACCGCGGCGACATCGGACTGGATATCACGGTGTATGGGGCGGTGCGCGCTTTGCACAGCGGGCACTACGGGAACTGGGCGCCGAATCCCGCGATGGAACTGTCGCGGTTGCTGGCGAGCATGAAAGATGCGGATGGGCGCGTGCTGATTGATGGCTACTACGACGACGTCGCGCCGCTCGGTGAGTTGGAGAAAAAAGCTCTCGCGCAAATGCCGCAGAACGACGCCGATCTCGAGCGCGAATTGGGGATTGCAAAACCGGAAGGCGGCGGCAAAAAACTCGTCGAGCTGTTGACGCAGCCCTCGTTGAATATTCGCGGATTGCGCAGCGCGTACGTCGGCGACCAGGCGCAGAACGTGGTGCCCGATCGCGCGGAGGCTTCGCTCGACGCGCGGCTCGTAATGGGCGAAGATCCGCAGAAAAAGTTTGAGCAGATTTCGGCATTTATCAGCAAGCAGGGCTACTCCGTGATCGATCGAGAGCCGACGATGGAGGAGCGGCGCGCTCACGCGCTGATCGCCAAGGTCATCAATGAAGGCGGGTATCGCGCCTCGCGGACACCCATGGATTTGCCTGTTTCGAAAGCGCTGGTGGAGGTAATTCAGGGCGCGACGGGCGGAAACACGGTGATTGCGCCGACGCTAGGCGGCAGCGTGCCGATGTACATTTTCGAGGATCTCGGTTTGCCGTGGATCGGAGTGCCCATCGTAAATTACGACAACCACCAGCACAGTTCCGACGAGAATTTGCGGCTCGGCAATCTGTGGCGCGGCATGGAGATTTACGGCGCGATTCTGGCGGATCTGAATTGGTGAATGCTAGCGCTTGATAAACCGCGACGAGCAGGGCGCAGCATGCTTACAAAGATAGGAAATTCTTTAGGAGCTGCTTGCCGGAATCGGTGAGGACGGATTCGGGATGAAATTGGACGCCCTCGATCTTGTGGCGGCGGTGGCGCAGGCCCATGATGATGCCATCGTCGGTTTCGGCGGTGATGGCCAGTTCGCGCGGGAGTGATTTGCGTTCCACGATGAGCGAGTGATAACGCGTGGCTGTGAAGGGATCCGTTAACTTGCGGAAAATGTTTTTGCCGTCGTGATGGATCTGGCTCGTTTTGCCATGGAAGAGTTTCGGTGCGCGGACGATTTTTCCGCCAAATGCGGCGCCGATGGCTTGATGCCCGAGACACACGCCAAGAATCGGGAATTTTCCTGCGAGCCGCTCGATCAGCTCCACGGAGATGCCGGCCTCCTGCGGCGTGCAGGGTCCGGGGGAAATCACAATGCGCTCCGGCTTGCGGCGTGAGATTTCTTCGACAGTGATTTTATCGTTGCGATGCACTTCGACGTTGCAACCCAGCTCGCCGAGATACTGCGCCAGGTTGTAGGTAAACGAATCGTAGTTGTCCAGCAGCAGAATCATGACGGCTTTCTCAATCGGCTCCTGCCGTTTGCGGCTTCCAGGGCCGCAAGTAATGCCCTGGCCTTGTTCACGCTCTCTTCATATTCGCCCTCGGGCGTGGAATCCGCAACAATGCCGCCGCCAGCCTGCACGTAGGCTACGCCGTTCTTGACGACCATGGTGCGCAGCGCGATGCAGGAATCGAGATTGCCCGCGAAATCCAAATACAAAATGCCACCGGCATAAATTCCGCGGCGCGTGCGCTCCAGCTCTTCGATGATTTCCATGGCGCGAACCTTCGGCGCGCCGGAGACGGTGCCGGCCGGGAAGCAGGCCATCAGCGCATCGAAGCAATCCACATCTTCGCGCAAGCGGCCACGCAGGCTGGAAACCAGATGCATGACGTGCGAGTAGCGCTCCACGGTGAACAATTTTTCAGGCCGCACCGTGCCGTAATCGCAGACGCGTCCGAGATCGTTGCGCCCCAGATCGACGAGCATGATGTGTTCGGCGCGCTCCTTTTCGCTGGCCAGCATTTCGCGTTCGAGGTGCTGGTCTTCGGCTTCGTCTTTTCCGCGCCAGCGCGTTCCCGCGATGGGCCGGTAGAAAACGTCGCGTCCCTGGACTTTGACGAGCATTTCCGGCGAACTGCCAACGATGGAGACGTCGTTCATCTGCAGATAAAAAAGATAGGGCGAAGGATTCAGCGCGCGCAGCTCGCGATAAATTTCAAAAGGGTCGGCTTTGGTCTTTGCCGAAAAACGCTGGCTCACCACCACCTGGAAAATATCTCCCGCGCGAATGTACTCCTTGGCCTTTCGAACGGCGGCGAGATACTCGGGCCGGCGGAAATTCGAAGTGACTTTGATCGGGGCGCTCTTCTTCACCGCGGATTGCTTCTTGGGAAGCTCCGCAGCAACGGGTTCCGCGAACAGCCTGCGCGTCTCCTTGATTTCGCGCACCGCGGCGTTGTACTTCGTGCGCAGCGAACCGGAGCCCTCGGTGAAAACGTTGCGCACGATCCACAAGCGGTGCTGCACGTGATCGAATGCGATGATGCCGTGATAGAACATCAGCATCGCATCGTAGAGCCCGATTTCGTCCCGCAAACGTTTGGGCAGCCGCTCGATCAGACGCACCATGTCGTAACTGAAATAGCCGATCGCCCCCGCCACGAGTGGCGGCAAGCCCGGAAGCCGCACGGGGCGGAACCGCTCGATGCGTTCGCGCAAAAACGAAATGGGATCGCGCTCTTCCCAAACGACCCGGTCGCGGCTCTCCATCACGCATGCGCCGGCCGCGTAGCGAAAGACTTCTTCGGGGTGCGCGCCGGCAAACGTGTAACGCGCAATTTTTTCTCCGCCTTCCACGCTTTCGAGCAAAAACGAATACCGTGATCCCTGCGCGATGCGCAGATAAGCGCTGACCGGTGTCAACAAATCCGCGGAAAACACGTCGAACACCGGGATGAGATTCCCCTGTTTGGCCAGGCGCTGGAATTCGCGGAAGTCGGGCTGAATCATTGGAGTAAGTTCACTGCTGACAGTCTATCGTCCAAAGTCAAGAAACCCCATTATTGCATTTCTTTATTGAGCTTCGGGAAGCTAGCGGCGGCGCGGCTTCTCTTCCACCCGGAGAGCGTTGCGCACGGCACGGCACATGAGCGCTTCCGGCGCGCGCTTTTCCGTCCAGATCTCCCATTGGGCGATTCCCTGCGCAAGGAACATGTCCACGCCGGAGACAGTGCCGATGCCCCTTTTTGCAGCAAGCTTCAAGAGTTGAGTACGCTCCGGCCGGTAGATCAAATCCATGACGATGCGGCAGTTGAGCTCTTCTGGCGCGAGGGGAGAAACTCTTTCGTGCGGGTGCATGCCGACCGGCGTGGAGTTGAGTATGGCGTCGAAAGACTCCCTGCGCAGAGAGCGGCGAGGTACTACTTCACCACCGGCAGCGCGGGCCAATTCTTGCGCGGCCTCTCCCCGGCGCGCGCAGATGCTCACCACCGCGCCTCCGCGCACTAGCGCGAACGCGGCCGCACGCGCCGACCCGCCGGCCCCAAAGATCAGGACGCGGCTCCCGCGAATAGGGAGCTTTTTTTCCAGCGCGCGAAGCACACCCACGTAATCGGTGTTGCAACCGTAAAGCCCGCCGTCACGCCGAACCACGACCGTATTCACCGCGCCGATGTCCGCGGCCAGTGGCTCACAATCCTTCAGATATTTCAGAATTTTCTGTTTGTGAGGCAGCGTCACACTGAAACCCTTCACGCCAAACTCGGGAACGGCCTCAAGAAAATCTCCCAGCCGATGGACGAGAAAAGGCAAATAGACTGCATCCACGCGGCGCACCACGAAACCTGTGTTGTGCAGCAGCGGCGAAAGCGAATGACCGATGGGGTCGCCGATCACGCCGTAAACTCGCGTCTTCCGCGTGATCTGATGCGCTCGGTAAAGATGTTTCAACTCGTCCAACGAGACTTGACCGGGCGCCGTGGCTTCCGCGACCGGCGCATAGGCCAATGCGCTCCCTTCGCGCAGCGCAAGAATGCGGGCTGGCAGCCCGACGTCGGCCATCGGAACGGCAACAATGTTTCTCGAACGCCGCGCCAGGCGCAGCAAACGGAGACTATCGGAGATCGTCCGCGCCGTCGCCGCGATTTTCACGGCATCCACACCTCCGCCCGTGGGAACACTCACGCTTCGGGGAAGCGCGGGCGTCCGCTCAAAGTCATGGACGGAGAGCAACACTCGCGGCGGCACGGCGTACTCGCGAACGGATTGATCCGGCAGTTTGCGCAGAGTCTCCACTTCTAGGTCGCACCACTCGCAGCCCGCCTCGCGCGCTTGCATCAGCCAATACAATTCGCGGTCAACGCCTCCGGCAAATCTTCCTCCGCCCTCGCGGCGCCTGCAGGTCGCCAGAAGTGTCGTACCCTTGGGTCCGTTCTTGCGTAGCCAGCCGAGAAAGCGCGCGCGCCCCGAGTCGCTGCGCAACCAATCGAGCCGCAATTCAATGGTCTTGGTTTCTCTCAGAGCCGACCGTAGCTGCCTGCTCATTTCGACTGCCGTGGAAGCCGCAACGACCGCGCAAATGCCCCGTATCCCTGTTCCAAACAGGCCCATACTCCGCCTTCCGCCGCCAATCCATTGAAAACAAGGCCCCTAGTATGCGCAGTATCAAAAGTGTAAAGCAACCCCGGCCTACTTGTTGACGAGGGGGGATAGCCCTGCTATTTTCGCTAAGAAACGTCCCTGCACGGCCCGTTAGGGCGTGTTTTCGAAGGAGTTATGGCATGCGCGCTAGATTAGCAGCTTTGTCTCTCGTACTACTCCTGGGTGCCGTCGTTATTTACGCTCAGGGCGGACCGCAGGGTAACCGGGTACCGCCTCAAGTCACCTTTAGTGCGGTGAATTGTTCCGGGTTCGTCACGGACCAGAAGATACCCAACGCCATCGCGGTCATCTCCGGAGAGCAGTCCAATTACAAAATTACTTTTGATCGCGGCGATTTCGTGTATATCAATCGCGGCCAGGACAAGGGTGTGCGCGTCGGCGACCGTTTCTCGGTTGTCCGGGCAATCGATGATCCCAATCGCGTGCCCTGGTTCAAGTGGCAGACCAAGCTCATGAAGGCCATGGGCACGGAATACCAAGATGAGGGGCAACTGCGGGTAGTCAACGTTCAACCCAAGGTTTCCATCGCAGAGGTTACTTTCTCCTGCGATTACATGCAGCGCGGCGATACCGTGGTGCCCTATTCCGACCGTCCACAGCCTCCCTACAAGGACCCGGCGGCCTTTGACCATTTCGCTCCGGTCAGCGGCAAACCTGTGGCCATGGTGGTTGGAGGATTGGACTTCACGGATGTATACGGCAAGTTGCAAACGATCTATGTAAATCTGGGCACCAAGCAGGGAGTCAAGGTCGGCGATTACTTCCGAATCTTCCGCTACCAGGGCACAAACGTGGAGACCGTGGCCCAAAGCAAAGACTATCAGTACACCATGTATGGTTTCGGGAGTGCGCCGCAGCGCTATTCGTGGAATGATCTGCCGCGTGAAGTGCTTGGGGAGGGCATCGTGATTAACGTCAGCCCCAATTCATCGACAGTGATGATTACCTACAGCACCATCGAGGTGTACGCAGGCGATTACGTGGAAATCGAATAGAGACCAAAAGCCTTGTTGTTGCGCAATTCTGGCCCGTGCGGCTCTATCCGCACGGGCCTTTTCGTTGTAACTGCGTCATGCGCCGTCGCCGGGGGAAAGTCGCCGTGTTTCTTACGTCGTTCCACCTTTCTCGTGGTCTGAGAATACTTCACAGGTAAAACCAAAGAGGCGCGCTTCGGCGTCCTGCCACGCCTCACGCCGCAATCCCGCTTTCCGGCAGGTCTCCTCCAGAAACTGTTCGCGGGTCAAACGATGTTCCAGCGCAACCTGCGGCAGGAGCAGCCCGCGCTGAGCGTGAAGCGCTACCAGCAGGCCATGACGCCCGAGTTCAATCGCTTCGGCGGAAATCGGCGCCGGATGTGAAAGCAGCGAGATTTCAATCGAGAGCTCGCCGAGTTGGTCCACCCGCAGGGGCGGAAACCGAGGATCTTCCAGTGCCGCACTGGCGGCGCAGCGGACGATAGCCGCCCCCAGCGGTTCATCCGGTTCGACGACGCCGATGCAACCTTGCAGGCGCCCTCGCACGTGCAGGGTTACGAAGACACCGTGGCGCTCCGCGAAAATTCCGTCACGTGGGATAAGGTCTGGAAGCTTGCGGTGGGAAACGGTTTCAACCACAGCCGCGCGCGCCAGTTCCAGCGCGGAGCGCCTCTCTGCTTCAGAGAGGGACGGCATCCTCAGACTTCTTGCGCGCCTCGAGCATGCGCAGCCGGCGGCGCTGCTTGATGCTGTCGTCCACATGACTCCAGAAACGCCGGAAATACTGGGCCGCGGAGATCAGCGCGCTGATCACCACCAGCCAAAGCAGGATAAGCGCCAGCGGTTTCAGCGATGGGTGGCCCGCGCCTGCGATCAGTACAGCCACGGCGCACACTTGCAGGACCATCTTCGTTTTTCCGAGTGCGGACGCCTCTATGGTGAATCCCTCCGCCGAGGCAATATTTCGCAGACCAAGAACCGTGAACTCACGCCCGATGATAATCACCACCATCCAGGCTGGAACCAGGTGCATATCCACCAGAGAAACGAACGCCGCGGAGATCAAAAGTTTATCTGCGATGGGATCGAGAAGAATTCCCAGCGTCGTCACTTGCAGCCGCCGCCGCGCCAGATACCCATCCGCCCAATCCGTTGCCGCCGCCAGCAGCAGGATCAGCACTCCCCAAACTTCGAAGTGCATGGTGTAGCCCCAGAGCTCAACGTTGGGACTGCGGGTCAGCAGAATAACAATGAGAACGGGAACGAAGAAAATTCGCAGCAACGTCAGTGAGTTAGGAAGATTCATGGGCGCGTGACGGCGGGGGGCGCCGCTGGTGCGGCTCCAGCCACCGCAGTTTTACTATAGACTTCGTGTAACGATGCGTCAACGCCTCCGGACATGCTAAAGCCAGGCTTCGCAATACCCTGGAATTGGCCCTCATTTGAGACGGTAAGTACTCTGGAGTTAACAAAAAAGCACGAAGGAAAGGGTTAAAAAGCGATACTCTTTCGTAACACAGCTGCTGCAAAGCTGTGCAAATGTGAAAACCGCAACCTCCCACAAGGAAGCGCCGTCTAAGGGCTTACACTCAGCTCCACTAGGACTAACATTTTTATTTTCAGCTACTTACAAGGATCACGGGTTGGACAACTTCTACGCTCTCCTACCTCTTTGCGGAGTGGCCACAGGTCGTTGCCGGAGTTTCCACAGTCTTTTCCACAAGTGCCCCGGCGCAAAAATTCCGCAAAAGCCGGGACCAATCGCCGACCAAATCACTAAAAACAAAGGTTTTTTTGAGCTTTACCCGAGAGTTACCGCCACGACAATTTTTCCAACTGCTTTATACCGCTCGCGGCCCGCGCAGCAACCTCACCGGCAGCATAAAAATCGCATTGATCAATCTGAGAACGCCGTCAACGGCGATTCCCAGGATGCGCAACGGCAGCAGCAGCAACCACACGATGGGATACATCACCAACGCAAACAGCGCCAGCGGCCAACACAGGATGAACAAAATAATCCACAAGAAAAAAGCAGCCATGGCAACCTCGCTTAGTCCGGTCCGGGAACGGCCAGCCCACACTCTACATTACGAGAGCACGTGCCGCAAAGTTTCCTTTATCGCGAAGTCATTGAGTCGAAGGCGCTTGGCGATGGAGGCTGGAACTTCCGCTTCGAG
This sequence comes from Candidatus Acidiferrum sp., assembly GCA_036522195.1. Classification (GTDB taxonomy): domain Bacteria; phylum Acidobacteriota; class Terriglobia; order Acidiferrales; family UBA7541; genus Acidiferrum. The sequence goes on from DATDGF010000110.1 coordinate 27,607, forward strand.
AAGCATGTGAGAATCCTGCACTTCGGAATGAAGGACGCGTCCCAGCGCGTGAATCAGAGCCAGCGTCCGTCCCTCCGCCATCGGCAGCCGCATCGAGAGCAGTACCACCGGATCCGTAGGCGTCTCGGCATCTATGCGCCGGAGCAGCTCCTCAATCCCTTCGCCGGTCAGCGCAGACACCAGCACGGGCGCGCCGGCAGCGTTGCCATTTCTTTCCGCGCCGTTTGTGATGGCTTTGCGCTCTTCCGGGGAAAGCCGGTCAATCTTATTCAGCACGCGCAACGTCGGACGGCCGGCTACGCCGAGCTCCTGCAGAATCTTTTCGACTTCATCGTCGAGTTCGTGGTGATGCGGGTTTGATACATCGCTCACGTGGAGAATCAGCGCCGATTCCTGCACTTCCTCCAGCGTCGCGCGAAACGCGGTCAACAATCCCTTGGGCAGCTCGCGGATGAATCCCACGGTATCCGAAATCAACACGCGTCGGTTGGAGGGCAGCCGCAGCACGCGAATGGTGGGGTCCAGAGTCGCGAACATCCGCGAGGAAACCAATACTTCGGCGCGGCTGAGCGCATTGAACAGCGTGGACTTGCCGGCGTTGGTGTAACCCACCAGCGCAATCGTTCCCAGTGGCACGGCATTTCTGGCTTCACGGCGCAGCGCGCGTTGTTTGCGCACTTCCTCAATGGCACGCTGAATTTTGCCTACGCGATCGCGAATCCGGCGCCGGTCGGTCTCCAGTTTCTTTTCTCCAGGTCCGCGCACGCCGATGCGGCCTGCTCCGCCGCCTGCTCCACCCGCGCCGCCTCCTCCGCTCTTGCCGCCGAGGCGCGACATCGATGTGCCTTTTCCCGTCAGCCGCGGCAGCATGTAGTTGAGCTGCGCCAGTTCGACCTGCAACTGCCCTTCCCGGCTGCGCGCATGCCGCGCGAAGATATCCAGGATCAGCTGCGTGCGATCGATGACGCGGCGCTCCGTCGCTTCCTCGATGTTCCGCTGCTGCATCGGTGACAGGTTGCTGTCGAAAATAATCAGCGGCGCTTTGTGCGCCGTGGCTTCCGCGCGGATTTCATCCAGCTTGCCGCGTCCCACCAGCGTCGCGGAGTTGGCCTTGTCGCGTACCTGAAACACGGTTCCGGCAATGTCCGCGCCGGCGCTGCGCGCCAGCTCCACCAATTCGAGCAGCGATTCTCTTCCCTGTTCGCCGGCTGGCATTCCGGGAAAACGTGGCGCGCGTTTCCATCCCACGCCGACAAGCAATGCGCGCTCCGCCGTAGAAACCTGATGTTGTGCTTTCGTCACAAGGATAAACCTGGAGTCATCGTGCGGTGGTGGACATTTCGTGCGGGGCTCGGCCCTGAAGGCAATTATACGCTTCTCTGGTCCCCTCGGCGACTTGTCTCATTCTGGGCGGTGGGTCAGTTTCCGATTTCCGTGTTTACCAGGAGGCGTGATGTAGCCCAAGGAAACGCTGACTGCTGTTAACATTTGGGTTCCCCGTCCGTCTTGGTGTGAGAGCACCTTGCGAGGACCTATGAGAACTCCCATTTTTCCTCTCGCTGTCATGAGATTCACTATCGGCACCGTTTTCTATTGCAGCCTTTTCGCGGCTGCCGCGTCTTCACAATCCATTGGCTCGGAGCCATCGCCCATGGAAGCCTTCGCCGGCCAGGAGGGCGTTCGAACGACTTGGTCTAGCGAAATCACACGATGGGAGCAAAACGGCGCACGGTTAGTTCTTGTGGTGGTAGTACTTGAGGATAACGCACAACCTGCAAGGAAACTCCGAGGTGTGAAGGTCGAACTATCGAGCGAAAAAGCTAAAGACCAAGTCTATCTCGTCGAGCAAGCCACGGAGCGAACCCGCTCGGCCTTGGAGGGAATCTCCGTTGCCGTAGCGCTCAATGGCATGCCCGGCGCTAGCGGATGTACGGGAGCTAAAGAATTCTGGCCTGGGTATAACTGGCCGTGGAACAAGTATCACGAGCTGAATGTTGACTTCTGCGGAGATTCAAAAAACAGCGCGCTTATACTACACGGCAGGGGCAAGCCTGGATGCTTTTACTTCCCCGGTAAGAGTCCGACCGTTCTGGCCGAAATCCTCGCTACTGCGATGGAAAAATTGAAGCAGCATTGAGCCGAGCTGACAGGGACACATTTAACTTGATTCGTCCCCTGTGCGGTCAGATCCTGGTCGCATGATCGGAAACTGAATCATTACGCAAATCCGCCGTGGCAAAGTTGCAGGAAGGCTATTGCTTTTTCGCGTTGGCGTGCCCGCGCGACGATTTGCGTACCATTGGAACCAATGCGAAAATAAATGCATGCGAAAACTGACCATTACAACGATATGTCTACTCTCCGCCGGGATGTTGCTGCCTGGGGGCACTCAAGCCCAACAGACCCCCGCGCCGGCTACTCAACAAGCGCCCGCGGCAAAAACGCAAGCGGCTCCCGCGACTGGGACCCAGAAAGCTCCTGCGGCGAAAACCGGAACGGCCGCCAAGTCAAGAGTCCAGCCGCCGCTGGTGCTCAAGACGCAGAAAGACAAATTCAGCTACGCCCTGGGCATGAACCTTGGCGACAACCTGCACAAGCAGTCCGTCGACGTAGACCCAGCCATTCTGCTACGCGGCCTGAAAGACGCCCTGGCTGCCGGTAAAACCGTCCTGACGGAAGAGGAAGCGCGCACTGTGCTGATGGCCATGCAGTCCGAGATCCGCAGCAAAATGTTGGAGAAGGCTAAACTGGAGGGAGAGACCAACAAGAAGGTGGGGGAGGAGTTTCTGGCCGCAAATAAGGCCAAGGACGGCGTGGTCGCACTTCCCAGCGGCCTGCAGTATAAGATCTTGACCGAAGGCACGGGACCAAAGCCCACCGCGACGGATTCTGTCGCGTGCAACTACCGCGGCACGCTCATTAACGGCACGGAATTTGACAGCTCGTATAAGCGCGGCCAGCCGGCGACTTTTCAGGTCAATGGCGTCATCAAAGGCTGGACGGAAGCTCTGCAGCTCATGCCCGTGGGATCGAAATGGCAGCTATTCATCCCCGCCGAGCTGGCCTACGGCGAACGCGGCCCGAGCCCGGAGATCGGCGCGAATTCGACACTGATTTTTGAGGTGGAACTACTTTCCATCCAGCCCAAGGACAAGTCCGAAGCCGCACCCAAATAAGGGCGCGCAAACAGTGAGTTTGTCGCTGAGCCTTGAGACTCGGCTTGCGTAAATGGACTGGCTAGCTCAATCCCTCAGATCCGAGCCATGCGATGATGCTGGTTTGGACGCCGGCATCATCCCCGAAGCCCGGGAACCACTGCACACGCGGCTCTTTGCGAAACCACGTAATCTGGCGTTTTGCGTAGCGCCGCGTGGCCTGCTGAATCGCGTCGAGCGCATCGGCGAGTGTCATTTTCTCATGTAAGACGGCGCGTAATTCGCGATAGCCGATAAAATCGAAAGGTTTTGCATCTTCGCTCAGGCCGCTTGCCAGCAAAACTCGCACTTCCTCTATCCATCCTTGCTCCAGCATGGCTTCCGTCCTCGCGTGAATCCGCTCGACGAGCTTTTCGCGCGGCGGCATCAAACCAACTTTCAGGCCGCGCCAGCCTTCCAGGGGAACCCGGCTCGCGCGATGCACTTCGGAGATGGGTTTGCGCGCTAGCACGCAGACTTCTATGGCGCGCAGGAGCTTCTGCTCATCCGCAGGCGCGATCTTCCCCGCCGCTTGTGAATCGAGCCGCTTCAGCAGCCGGTGCAGATACCCTGGCGAATGCTCTCCGGCGCTGGCTCGCAGCCGCGTGCGCAATTCTTCCGAGCGCTGCGGCACATCCGCGAGGCCTTCGAGCAACGCGCGCAAATACAATCCCGTTCCTACGGTGAAAACCGGCAATCGTCCGCGCTGCCGCAACTCTGCAAGAACAGACAGAGCCAACTGGCGGTAGCCTCCCGCGGTGGCTTCCTCGGAGGGCCCAAGAACGTCGATCAAATGGTGCGGGACGCCGCGCCGATCGGATGCGCTGGGTTTTGCCGTGCCGATATCAAACCCGCGATAAAGCTGCGTGGAATCGCAACCCACCACTTCGCCGCCAAGCCGCTCCGCGAGCCACACGCCCAGCGCCGACTTCCCCGAAGCCGTCGGACCTACAACGGCAACGAGAGGCAAAAGCGTTTTCGAATCGCTCATCGAAAAAGGATGTGGCGGGCGCGCAGGAAAAAAATCACCAGCACCACAAGGGCAAGAAGAAGACTGCCGAGAACCTGCTGGCGGCGGAATCTTCACTTGAGCTGGTTCAGATATTCGGGCGGAATGTTGTAAAGGTAAGTGTAACGCAGTTCGATGTACGGGCCGCTGAACTGCGGCGGCAATGGCTCGAACGGGTTCGATGCACGCACGGAGGAGTACGCCGCGCGATCCAGCGGCTCCTTCCCCGAATTGCGCTGGATCACCGGCTCGGCGGACGGCACGCTGCCGTCGCGCATGATCTTGAACGTGAGTACGACGATGCCCTTCTCACCCAGTTCGACCGACCCGGGCATCACCGCAAACCAGTTGCGCTTCACGGTGACGTAGACGCGATTGAGATAGTTGCTGAAGTCCACGCCTTCATCCGGCGTGAGCATCTCGATGCCGCCGTAGGCGGTGCCACGGCCACCCCCGCCACCGCCCGAACCGCCTCCTGGAATCGCCCCGCCGCCCGCAATTGGCCGTGGACCCGAGCTCTTCGTGGCGTTTCGCAACGATTCTTGGATGCTTTCGCCTGGTGACTTCGCCGTTGGGAGTAGCAATCCCGGCCGCGGTTGCGGCGTATCCGGCGTTTCCAGCTTCAACGGCGCTTTAGGCGTTGGCGCATCCGTCTGCGGCACCGTCTGTGCGACGTTTGTCTTCGGCACCGGTGCACTGGGCAACTCTTTAACGGGCCGTTCCGGTTGCGCCGCTGGCGCAGGCGTGGGCTCGATCGGCGGGGCTACTTTCCGCAAAACGCGCGGATCGACATTGACTTTGGGAGCAGGCTGCGCCGGCCGCGTCGTTGGCTTCAGAGCATCTAATGCCCCGGGCGGCAACAACACCACCATCTGCCGCTGCGCCAGGTCCATCTCTTCCTGCGTGGGCGCGTGCTTGGGGAACAATTTTGATTGCAGCAGAATCGCTGCGATTACCAGGACGTGGAACGCGATCGAAGAGATGCGCGTCACCACCTGCCACTTGGTCTTTTCTTCCGACGCCGGAGGAGCGATCAACTGGACTTCGCCGGTAATGAAAATGTCGGGAGCGATCATGTCCGTCGGGCGAATCGGAAGCGCGTCAGCGGTATCCGGCGGCGCCGCGCCTTGCGGCAGCACAATGCGCTCGTCCATGTCCGTCGGCTGCAGCGGGATGGATGTGTCTTCCGTCACGCCATACGCTTCCTGGCTGACGTCGCGCGGCACCACCACGCGCGCGGCGATCGATTCGAGCGGCAGGTTTGTGGGAATCGTCGAGTGCCCGTCCAGCGTTACGATCGGCAACATCGCCGGAACCAGCGTCCGCTCGTCCAAGGTCGTCGGACGGCGGCGCTGCGTCGGCGCATCAATCGTGGCCGGCGGTCGGGCATCAATCGGAACCAGGATTCTATCGATCATCTTGTTGTCGTTTAATCTTGCGAGGCAAACGCTTCTTCGCCGGCCGTCCCACGGCCGCCTGGTACATTGACGCGTGCCGCATGCTCCCGGATGCTTGCCATCACGCGGCTCGCCAATTCCAGCGCCGCGCGACCCGCCGCCCCGTTGGTTCGCGGCTCTTTGCGCGTGCGCACGGCATCCACAAATGCTGCAAGTTCCGCGTGCAACGGTTCGACCGCGGGAGCATTCAGTTTTTCAAATCCAAATTCCGGCTGCGGCCCGGCCTTCTTCACCCCGACTCGCAGCGCATCGCGCCGCGCATAATCCAGCGAGATGTACTCGTGTTGCTGGAAGAATCGCATCTTGCGCACCCGCTCGGTCGAAACACGGCTCGCCGTGACGTTTGCGACAGCTCCTCCCGCGAACTCCAGTCGAGCATGCGCGATATCCACTTTGTCTGTCAAAACGGGTATGCCGACGGCTTTCACTTCGGTTACCGGCTCTTTCACCAGCGCCAGCAATATATCCAGGTCGTGAATCATTAAGTCGTAGATCACATCCACATCGAGACTGCGCGCCGTGAATACCCCTAGCCGGTGCACTTCAAAAAACAGCGGCCGGTTCAGAATCGGCTCAACTGCGATCACCGCGGGATTGAATCTTTCGACATGCCCCACCTGCAGAATGCGGCCATTTTTCTTCGCGGCAGCGAGCAGCGCGTCGGCTTCCGCAAGATTCACCGCCATCGGCTTCTCGACGAGGATGTCGAGTCCCATCTCAAGCAGCCGGCAGCCCACTTCTGCATGCGAAACGGTCGGCACGGCGACGCTCACCGCATCGGCGCTGACGCGCAATTCTTCAAGACTCGCGAAGACTCGCGTCTGGAATTCGGCCGCCACGGCCGCGGCGCGATTCGAATCCAGGTCGTAAACGCCTGCCAGCCCGGCGCCCTCGATCTCGCGATACACGCGCGCGTGGTTGCGTCCGAATTCGCCGGTACCGGCGACGGCGACACGGATCTTTTTCGGTGGCCCAGCCGCCGCGCTCATTTTTTGTTAGTTCCCCCGGAACTGGCTTTTAGTTCCGTTGCCGCAGCGACGGGGATCGCTTCGATAGCGATTCCCGCTGCATCCGCCTGCGCAATCAATTCCATGCGGTCAAACAGCAACGTGCGCCCGGCATCCACCGCCAACGCCGTCGCGCCCGCACCCCTCATCTGTTCGATGGTCGGCAAGCCAACCACGGGTACGTCGAAGCGCATATCTTGTCCCGGCTTGCTGACCTTCACCACCACCAGCGGTTTGCCGCCGGCGATGCGTGCCGCGCGCGCGATGGCCTCATCGGTTCCTTCCATCGCTTCCACGGCGACGCACGCGCGATCCGCAATCACCACTGTTTGTCCGACGTCCATCCCTGCGATTTGCCGGGCAACTGCAAGTCCATACGCAATGTCTTCCGCTTCATGCTCATTCGGTGCGCGCCGCGTGAGCACTCCCGCATCCGCCACCAACGGTTTCAAAAACAGCGTCGAGTCCACTAATTGAATGCCTTCTTCTTCCAGCACTCGCGCTACCGCGCCGATCAACGAGTCCGTATTTTTTCGGGACAGCGAAACCAGCAGCTTCGCCAGCTTCCAGTCCGGCCGAATGGCGCTGAAAATCTTGTTGTGTTTCACCTGCCCGGCCATCACCGCCTGCGTCACGCCTTCCTGCTTCAGCAATTCGATCGTCTTGCTCAGTTCGCCGAGGCTCACCCAATGCAGGCGCTTCGCAATTTTCTCCAGCTCCGGCGAAGTCTCCTCCTTCAGCGCGATCACCGCCATCTCGATTCCCTGGCTCCGCGCGCCTTCCAGCACCAGAAACGGAAATCGCCCGTTTCCAGCGATGAGTCCCCAGCCTTTCGAATTGACGTTTGCGTCGGGCATGAGTTCGGCCGTCAGGCGTGCTACTTCACGATGCCGCGCTCGGCGCTTTCCACGAATTGAATCAATTCTTGCACGTCGGGCGAATCCGCGAGCGTTTTTCGCATCTCCGCGAGGGCCTGCGAGGTATTCAGTTTCGAACGCAGTAGCAGCCGATACGCCTGCTTGAGCGTGCGCAACCGCTTCGGTGAAAATCCCTTGCGCTCCAGCCCAATCGCATTGACGCCGAAGCTCTTAGTTTCCCGCTCGGTAACGATTTTCGAAAACGGCGGCACATCCTGCGTAACCACCGTCGATGCGCCTACGTACGCATAGCGGCCAATCCGGCAAAACTGGTGCACCGGGCAAAACGCGCCGATCGTCGCAAAATCTTCCACCGTGACGTGTCCCGCGAGCGTCGCACCGTTCACGAACAGCGTGTGGCTGCCGATTACGCAGTCGTGCCCGACGTGCGAATACGCCAGGAAAAAATTCTCGTCGCCCAGCGAAGTCTTGCCGCCGCCTTTTTGCGTGCCGCGGCTCACGGTCACGTATTCGCGGAAAATGTTCCCGTCGCCCGCCACCAGCTCAGTGCGTTCGTTGCGAAAGGTATAATCCTGCGGGTCGCCGCCCACCACGCTGAAGGCATGAAACACATTGTTCTTGCCGAACTTCGACGGCCCCTGCACTACCGCATGCGCGCGTACTACGCAACCATCGCCCAATTCCACTTCTTCGCCCACCACCGCGTGCGCACCGACCTGCACGCCTTCGCCAAGCTTCGCGCTTGCCGCCACGATGGCCTGCGGATGAATCTCACTCTTTGTCATTTCGCGGAATCTTGCGGCTTGGTCACGGCTTCGCGGTCAACCATCTTGCACATCAGCGTGGCTTCTGCCGCCAGTTGGCCCTCCACCGTCGCTTTCCCTTCCAGCTTGCAGAAGTCTCCGCGCCAGGAAAGCACCTTCATCTCCACTTTCAACTGGTCACCTGGCACCACCGGCCGGCGGAATCGCGCGCCATCCACCGCCACAAAATAGAGCAGCTTCTTTTCCCGGTCCGGTACTTCCGTCAGCAGCAAGAGGCCGCCGGTTTGCGCCATGGATTCGATAATCAAAACGCCCGGCATAATCGGCTGTCCCGGAAAGTGCCCCTGAAAATGCGACTCATTGATGGTGACGTTTTTCACGCCCACGATGCGCTTCAGCCGCTCCATCTCCAGGATGGCGTCCACCATCAGAAAAGGATAACGGTGCGGCAGAATCTTCTGAATTCCCACGACGTCCAGTATCATTCACGCTCTCCGTCGCGCCCTGACTCCACCTGCGGCGCTCCTGTTCAGCCCGGCAAACTTCTAATTATATGCGAACCTCAGCCCTCCGCGATACACGCACGGAAAGCTCCACATGGGCTGGCACGAGTTCGCCAGGTTGCCGCTTTTTCGTTGCGTTGCTAGCATGTCCCCACCATGGCGGAGTCCACCTCACCCAAAGACTTCTTGCGTCTTCTGAAGCCGCGCCTGCCGCGGATGCTCGCAACGCTGCGCCAGTTTGTCGAGGCCGAATCTCCCAGCCTCGAAAAAGCCGCTGCCGCCCGCTGCTGCGGGATTATCGCCGAAGCCTGGCGCAAACAGGGCGTGCGCGTCGAACGGATTGCACAGAAGCATCGCGGCGATCATCTTCGCATTACGCATTGGCCGCACAAATCGCGCCCCGCAGGCCAGCTATTGGTCCTCGGCCATTACGACACCGTTTATTCCAGCGGCACGCTTCGCAAGATGCCCTTCCGCTTCTCGGCAGGCAAAGCCTACGGCCCGGGAATCTTCGACATGAAGGCAGGAATCGTTCAAGCGCTCTTCGCACTACAAGCCCTGCAAGAAACAAATTCCAGCTTGCGCAAACGCCTCGTCTTTCTCTGGACCTCCGACGAAGAGATCAGCAGCGGGTCTTCCCGCAAACTCCTCGAAGCCGAAGCACGCCGCAGCGACGCCGTCTTCGTCCTCGAACCGTCCTTCGGTCCCCGCGGCCTTCTGAAAACGGCTCGCAAAGGCGTCGGCGAAGCCGAATTGATCGTGCACGGCCGCGCCTCTCACGCCGGTCTCGCGCCACATAAAGGAATCAACGCCATCCACGAGCTGGCGGAACAACTCACGCGCATAAAAGGATGGAACGATCCTCGCCGCGGCGTGACCATCAACGCCGGCATCATTGAAGGCGGCACTCGCACCAACGTCATCCCCGAACGCGCCCGAGCCGTTCTTGACCTGCGCGCGCTTCGCGTTTCCGACATGCTCAGCCTGGAAGAACGCCTGCGCGACCTACGTCCGTTTCAAAGTGGCGCCCGGCTGGAGATTACCGGCGGCTTCGACCGTCCTCCACTCGAAGCCAGAATGAGCGCATCGCTCTTCGCACGCGCTCAATTACTTGCAAATCAAATGAATCTCGCCTTGGGCGGATGCACCGTCGGCGGCGGCTCCGACGGAAATTTCACCGCCGCACTCGGCATCCCCACACTCGACGGCCTCGGCGCCGTCGGCGAAGCCGCCCACTCCGCCGACGAGCACATCCTCATCAACACGATGCCTGCCCGCGCCGCGCTGCTCGCCGCGCTACTGGCGTCGATATGAAGATTGCAATCATGGAATTGTTGGAGATTTCGCATAGCAGACAAGATCGCGGAAAATGGGGGAGTTTCGATCAGCGCCCGTAAGTCTTCTTCAAATACTCCGCCGTCGATTGCATCAGATCGTTGTAATCGCTGTGCAGCACTTCCTTCAGCGCGGCCTCGGTGGCCATCCCCGCCCCGATGCGATCTAGGATGCGCTCGATATCACCCATCCCGTCCTTCTCCACAATGAATTCAACGTTCGCCAGCGCCCACGCATACGCGTAACGCGCATCATCCGCTTTCATGTGCGTCCAGTCGCCTTCCAGCTGCCCGAGCGGGACCACATGACCATCGCTATAATCGCTGATTAATACGCCGGCATTCTGCCCGCTACGATTCCCTTCCATCCATTGCGCCATTCCCTCTTGAATCCAGGTCGGCGCCTTGATCGCACAGCTTTCTTTCAGCCCCATACACGCGCTTCGCGTCTTCTGCGCAATAAAGTTGTGCGTCAGCTCGTGCTTCAGCGAGCGCGACAGCTCCTCATCCACACTCCTTAATCCCTGCACAGGAACGCGAATCCTTCCATCATAGAGCGCGCCCGCCCACGCCGGCGCCCGCGTGATATCTGTGAAAACCTCTTGCGTATACAAAATCACCCCGATCGATTCTGGCGGCGTGTAATTCAGCGCGGACTCGATGGCAGAAAAGTGCATCTCCAGCGTGCGCAGCACGTCTCGCGCCAGCGCCGGCTCCGCCGCGCCGTTGTAGCGCAGCTTGAAGTGGCTGCTCTCATTCTCCTTGTAGTTTTCTTCTTCCAGCTTATCCTGCTGCGCTTTTTCCAGTGCCGCCTGCACTTCCGGATCGGGCCGCAGCGCAAGCGCCCGTTTCCACTCCGCGACTGCCAGGTCCATCTTATTCAAACCGTAGTACGACCACCCCGTCAGCTTGGGAACTTCCGGATTCTCAGGCGCGACCCGCTTCGCTTTCTCCAGATACTCCAGAGCTTGTTTGTACTCGCTTCGCCGCAAATAGACATACGCAACATTCAACAGCAGCCCCGGAGCTTCCGGCGCGTATGTCAGCGCGGTGCGCTCATCGGACAAGGCATGCTCCAGGTCGCTGCGCGACAATTCAAACGTTGCCGCCGCGTGGTGGCCAATCGCCGCTTTGATGCTCGCCTCCTTCTCTCCCGTTCGCGCTTGGCCTTCGAGCTTAGCGATATATTCCCGGTCTATCGCCCCATCGTGAACCGCGGCGCGCTCGATCTCCCCGCCGCCGCCCGCCGCGCTGGGCTGCGTTTCCGGCGGAGCAATCGCCAGGTTTGCCGCCGCGGACTCCGGCGAATTCGCCAGCGGCACCGCCCCGCCCTTCTCGATGTGATCCACGATGGACTTCGGCAGACTCAGTTCCCCTGCGGAAGTCAGATATCTCACCTTGTCCCCTTCCTCAAAAGCGCTCAACGCCAGGATGCGCCGCCCGTTTTTCAGGACAATCGTATCCGCCGCTGCCCCGTACGCTATCGAAAGCAGTGCAACAAACAACAAAATTGGGCGCAGTTGTGGAAAGGAATTCATCCGACGCATCTCACCATCTTAATTCCGGCGCAGCGCTTGCCGCTGCCCACCTTGTTCTCCCATGCCGAAAGTGACTACACTTTGTATATGTGGGCAGGGGCGAGGCTATTCGCGTTGGGGTGTCTTCTGGGGCCGGCAGTTCTCCCGGCAACCGAACGAACACCTCACGAACTGTATGATGCCATCAATTCCCTGCGCGTCGACCCTTCCGCCGTCTATCACATCGCTCCCGCCAACCACATCGAACTCCGCCGCGGCGATGCCGTCCTCTCTCTCGAAGAGGGTACGCTTGCCTTTTTCTCACCGCTGGATGGACGGATCAACGGCGCCGTTTTCTCGGGCAGTGGCCATGCCCTGGCCCTTCCGCGCAATCCTGTCGAAAAACAGCAGATGAGCTATTTCCTGGGCGCGCCCGTCCTCGACCAGGATTTCTTCTCTGCTTATTTCCGTTTCACCGACGATACCGTGAACGAACTCCTTGGCCAGTTCCACACCGCCAACCTTGCACCTCAGACCGATTCATCCTTCGCCGTCCGCTGGGAGCCCGGCTTGGCAAAGCTCAACCCCAGCCAGACTCTGCGCCTTCTCCTCGATCGCCTCTCGCGGAATCCCAAGCCCTACTTTTATGCCGGGCTGGACGGCGCCGCGACCGGCTTCTTCGATGTCATGCTGGATATGCAACGCAATGAGCAGTTTCTTCTGGGTCAATTCCATAAAGCCAACGGCCAAACCTTTTACGACGTCTGGACTTCTCACAGCGTCCCCGGTCTGCCACTTCACACCCCCGACTTCCGTGGGCTCTCCTACTCCATCCAGACAGCCATCCTCCCCGATAATTCTCTCGATGCTGCGGCAACCGTTCGCGTCGGCGCCGAAACCGGTGGCGAGCGCATGCTCGTCTTTCAGCTTTCCCGAGCGCTCGCCATAGACAAAGTCGCAAACGAAAAGGATCAACCCCTGGCTTTTTTTCAAAATGAGGGATTGAACCTGCAGGAGCGCAGCATGCGCGGCACCGACTATCTGAACGTCGTGCTTCCAGAGGCTCCAGCGCGCGATCAGGAGTTCACTCTTCACTTTCACTACCGCGGAAACGTCATTGAGAATGCGGGGAACGGCGTGCTCTTTGTCGGTGCCAGGGAAAGCTGGTATCCCCACCTCGGGGACGCCGCGGAATTTGCCTCCTATGAACTCATCATGCGCTGGCCTCGCAAGCTGCGCCTGCTGGCCACTGGCGCCAAGATCGAGGAGCACGAGGAAGGCGACTTCCGCGTGGGTCATTGGAAAACGGACAAGCCTGCATCCGTCGCGGGATTTAATCTCGGCGACTATGCCACCGTTTCCGTAGCCTCTGCCGGCCACTCCGTGGACGTCTACGCCAACCGCCAGCTCGAGCAATCCCTCAAGAATCGCCTCTCTTTTTCGGATGCGGATGCCGTCGCTGTGCCATCAGGGCCTCTCGGAGGTCCCGCGACAGGCCACGCCGTCGCGCCTCCCCAATCCTCCCCCAGCCCCGCCGATGCGCTCAAACAGCTTGGCAAGGAGATCGATTCCTCGATTCATTTTTATGAGACTTTCAGTGGCCCCTTTCCCATTCACAATCTCAGCGTTTCGCAGATTCCCGGAACCTTTGCCCAAGGCTGGCCCGGCCTGCTGTACGTTTCCACCTATTCCTTCTTGCCCTCCGAAGCTCAGCGCCGCGCCGGGCTGACCTCCGCCGGCCAGGAGCAGTTCACCGAACTAGTTCCCTACCACGAAGTGGCTCATCAGTGGTGGGGCAACGTCGTGGGCTGGTCCGGCTACCGCGATCAATGGATTGATGAAGCCATCGCAAATTACCTTGCGCTGCTCTTTGCCGACACAAAGAAAGATCCGGATCGCAATCTCCATGTATGGCTCGGGCGCTTTCGCCAGAGACTCGTGGAAAAGCCGCACGACGCCAGCATGCGCCCGGTAGATGTCGGCGCGCTCATTCTTGGCACTCGCCTCACCTCCTCAAAATCCCCGCTGGCTTACGAAGACATCATCTACAGCAAAGGGACCTGGGTTTTTCACATGCTGCGCGAAATGCTGCGGCAGCCTCCCGCGCCAGGCCAGCCAGGCAGCAAGAATCCGGACGCGCGATTCGTTGCTCTCCTGCAGACGCTGGTGATCAAATACGCCTATCGCGCGCTTTCCACCGATGATTTGCAGCGCGAAGTGGAAGCGGTGATGACCCCATCCATGGACTTGGAAGGCGGCCGCTCCATGGAATGGTTTTTTGAAGAGTGGGTGCGCGGCACTGGAATTCCGCACTATCGCGTCGAATATTCCGCGCATAGTTCGGAAAAAGGCTATGCAGTCAGTGGGAAGCTCTATCAGACCGGTGTGCCGCGCGCTTTCATCGCCCGCGTCCCTCTTTATGCAGCAGTTAGTGGTGGCAGCAAAACGTTTCTCGGCACCGTGGTGGCAACCGGGGAAGAAACGCCTTTTCATTTCATCGCGCCCGTTGCGCCTCGCAAACTTCTCATCGATCCACAACTGACCCTGCTTTGTACCTCGGAATAGGTGAATGCGTTCTCTTTTGGAGTGCGGCAGCCCTGCTGACGCTTTTGAGATTTCTCCGCAGCCCTAATTTCGCGTTTTGCGTCCGCGTCAGAGGAACGAAGTAAGATGAGAATTATCAGCGAAAATTACTTCTTGTAGCGTTCCATCAACAACTGCTGTTCCAGCAACGGGCTCTCCACATTGAGTTCCGCTTTCCCGTTTTCCCCGAATACATACGCGAAGCCTGCGGGATCCTTGAGCACCCCGCGCAACAGTCCGGCTTGGAGCAGCTCGGCCATGTGCGTCGGCCGCTTCCCGTTTCGCTTTTGGTATTCGTCCGCAAGCTCATCCAGCTGCTTGCACTCTTCCTTGGCTTTCAGCAATTGCAGTTGTATGAGCGCGTTCTTCTTGACGGAAGGATCCGACGCCGACTCGAAAATATCCCTCCACAAAAAGAACGAGGTCGAGAAGGATTCTCCTTCCGCGGCAATACGTGCGGCCATGACTTTCATCCACACCTGCGCGTTCGGTTTCTTGCTTCCCTCGAGGAACGCTTCTGAAGCCTTCTTGTAATCCTTCAGGTCGAAGTAGTAGACGAATCCCAGGTCTTCATACAGTCGCCAGTAGTCGGGATTGGCTTCGATCCCTCGCTTGATCAGTTCCACCGCCAAGTCCGGTCGCCCGGCGCCCGCCGGCGCCGCCTGGGCCAGAAATACTGCGCCGAACCGGTAGGCCACCAGCAAGTTGGGGTCGAGTGTCGTCGTGATATCCAGCAGCGGCCAGAGCAGTTCGAGGTTCGTCTTGCCCTGAGAATGTTTGTTGCCGTAATACTGCACCACGCGCGTCCAGTAAATGTCCGCCATCAGCGGCGCGTACTCCAGGCTCATCACCTTCATCAACTTCCCCGAGCGCAGCAGGATTTCATCCCGCTGGCTCAACACCTCGCGCTGCCCATCAATGCTGTGCTGCAGCCGCCAGATCCCCGCGAACCCCAGCGGCATCACGAGAAACAGCACCCACGCCATGGATTTCTGCGAGTTCATTTCAGATTGCGCCTTGAAAAAACCACCGATGCAGCCGTCAGCACCATCGTGCAATAAACAAAGGCGTAGAGCGTGTTCTGCAAAATCAGCGCACCCGGCACTGCGAGCCCGTGCGCGGCCAGCGCCATGACGTTAAAATTTTCAAAGTTGGGCAACAGATACGAAAGCCACTTCGTGAACGCCACCGTCCCCGGGCTCATCACATCGACGGGCAGATTGCGCAACTCTTGCACGTACAAGCCGGCGATGTACAACCCCGCCGTAAAGAGAATTGCCAGCAGCGGAGTCGTGTAACACGAAAACAAAAGCGCCAGCGCCACAATCAACGCCAGTTTCAGCAAAATAAAATATACCGCCACCAGTACCACAGCATCGCTGCGCTCCAGCGTATGCTTCACGTACAGCATGACCAGAAGCAGCCCCAGCGCCATCGCCGCCGTGTTCACCGCCAGTGTCAGCACCAACCCGCCAAACTTCCCCAGCAGGAACTCCCATCGCCGCACCGGCTTCGCCAGCAGCGCGTACAGCGTGCGCTTCTCCATCTCCTTGGAGACCAGCGCCACGCCGAGAAAAATGGAAATCAGCAGCCCGATCACCGAGATCGCGCTCAGGCCCAGGCTCACGATCACGCTCTCTTCGATCCCGATCGAAATCTGCCCCACCACGATCGCCGCCACCATCATCAGCAGCGCAAAAAAAACCAGGCTGTACAGCACGCGGTCGCGCACCGCTTCGCGAAACGTATTCAACGCCACAATTCCCGCGCGCCTCATTTCCCGCTCACCTCGACCGCTGCGGCCTGCGCGCGATCCGCCTCCACCAGATCCATGAAGAACTCTTCCAGCGTCGGCTTCACCTGCGTCACCGAATGAATCCGCGCTCCCGCTCCGAGAAGCTGCTCGATCGCCGCATACAACTCTTCTTCTGGCACTTGCAGCCGGTAGCGCTCGCCCATCTTTGTCGCCTGGGAAAGTAGCGGCGCGTTGCTCCCTGCCGGCAGCTCAAAAAGAATTTCCATTCCCTGCGTTTTCATGTCCACCATTTGGCCCGGCGCACCCACCCCGCGCAGCTTTCCTCCCACAATTACGCCCACGCGGTCGCACAGCACCTCCGCGTCGGAGAGAATGTGCGTCGAAAACATCACCGTCTTTCCATCCCGCTTCAACTCCAGAATAATGTCCCGCACTTCGCGCCTGCCCACCGGGTCCAGCCCGGACATCGGTTCATCCAGAATCACCAGCTTCGGATCGTGCAGGATCGCCTGCGCCAATCCCACTCGCTGCAGCATCCCTTTCGAATACTTGCGTAGCGGAATCTTCCCCCCGGTTTCTAGTCCCACTTTTTTCAGCATCCGCTGCACGCGCTCTTTGCGATCCCCCGCCGTCAGGTCATGAAATCGCGCGAAATAATCGAGCACTTCCGCCGCCGTCAGATAATCATAAAAGTACGGCTGCTCGGGCAGGTATCCAATGTCCCTGTGCATTTCCACGTCGCTGATCGGTTTCCCCAGGATTCGCGCGTTTCCCGCCGTCGGGAAAATCAGCCCCAGCAGCAACTTGATGGTCGTCGATTTTCCCGCACCGTTCGGCCCGATAAATCCAAACACCTCTCCGGTCTCCACCTGCATGTTGAGCCCTTCAAGAGACGTCTTTTTCCTGAGGTGTAGAAAACCGAAGGGATATTCCTTGGTCAGATTTTCAATCTCAATCGCTGAACCTGGCATGCACTCATTGTTGGCAAGCCGGAGCCGCCCGTCAATCCATCAACCGGAAAGGTGTGCGCGGAGTGAAACAGGAGGAAGTGTATGGCGGGAAGAAAACAACGCGAATCGGACTGCGATAACTCAGGAGGCCCCGCGCCCCTGTCCGATCTGCACCAGTTGCGCTTGCGGGGTCGCCGGCGGCGGCATCGGCGGCGGTTTCAGGTCTTGCGGCCCGCGCCAGTTATCCAATATGCCCACCTGCTGCACGCAAGAAACCGTGCACCGTGCCGCGCAAAATTTCTCTGTAAAGTACTCTCGGTGTCGCATCTCCGGCGTGTACTCCGCCAGCGGAATTCCCGGATACCCCCGCTGCTGCGAACACCAGTGCACCAATCCGTCCTCGCAAATGTACAAATACCGCGATCCCGAACGGCAGCGCCAATCATGCTCTTTCCCGCGCGCCACGTTGTGCTGAAAATCATTAAATCTCGAAAACGACCGCTTCCCCAGCTCCATCACCGCTTCAAAAATCCTCTGCTCGTGCGCTCCCAACGGCTTTAATTGCCCGTTATTGTCGTGAATGATCCCCACCGTGCTTGTAAATCCCAGCTGCACCGCCCGCTGCGCAATCTTCAGCGCATCTTCCGGATCCTTCACCCCGCTGCCCAGCACCGAATTGATGTTCACCTGAAACACCGCGTGCTCCGCCAGCATTTCCAGCCGCCCATCCAGCGTCTTCAAGCTTTTCTTCGACACGTCATCCGGCACCACGTTATCAATGCTGATCTGCAGGTGCTCCAGCCCCGCCTCATTCAGCCGCTCGATGCGCTCCTGGTTCAAATAAAACCCATTCGTGATCATCCCCGCGATCATCCCCCGCCGCCGGATGTGCCGGATCACTTCGTCCAGCTCCGGATGCATCAGCGGCTCGCCTCCGCTGATGGTAATAATCGACGTCCCCATGTCCGCCAGCAAATCCAGCCGCGTTTTCATTTCCTCCAACGGCACTGGATTCGACACGTCATCGAACTCATTGCAGTACGTGCACGCCAGGTTGCACCGCCGCATCGGAATCACGTGCACCAGGATGGGATGCTTCGTCGAAGCCAGCGCCTTCCCAATCATCCGTAATTCGCGCGCACGTGTCCGCATAAACCGCAGCCGTCTCCGCAGCAGCGTTTTTGCGCTAGCCCGCACTACCTTCGTTTCTTCAGCCATGAAAGAAGCAGAATCCCCTGCCAAAAATTATACATGACCCCGCCGCACCCCGCTTCAGCCTTTGCCTAAGCCGTACTATGCCGGGCCGCAAATCAGAAAATAAGCCGGCTTTGCATTTGGGGAATTATCCGGTGGGAGTGCGCCAGCTCTCTTGAGGCTAACCAGCCGCGCCAATGTAATTAGGATCGCGCGCGCAACTCTTCGGCAGGAACCGCAACCACCTTGCCGTCCCGCCAGATATACAGCGGCAATCCTTCGCGGGCGTGCTCTTCGATGACTCGTTCCATCGCGACTTCCATAGCCATTGCAGCCCGCTCTAAGAGAGATAAGTTAAGTACGTCTGGTGGCGGTTTAATCATGAATTTCCATAACGCGCTACGATTTCATTGTACAACTTTGTTTCTAGTAGGCGACCTACCTTGTTCTTCCGTGGCGACAATCGAAAGTGCTGTGGTGGAGGCATCAAACAAGACCCACCGCTCCCCAAAGCACAATAGTGTTTAAGGAAGTTTGTAATCGAGCGGTCGAACCGCCCCCGCACCACTTCTTCAGGTACATCACGGCCGCCGCGTAATACTCGCTCGCTGATTCTCGCTAGCGTAAGTTCGACGCTAGGTACCTACAAATAGAAAAAATGCACGCAATAGCCGCGTTTCTTCAGGCGCCGAATCACTCTCAAATGGCTTCGCCCTGATAAAGTAGTTTCAAAGCCAAAATCGATTCCGCGGCCGGCAGAGAGTTCGATTTCTTCTAGCATCAGCCGGCCCGCGCGAATGGCCGCTGACTCAGGAGCGAAGGGCGACATGCCCAGTGCGATCATATCGGCGTTGATAAACTTTCTGCAATCCACGAAGCTCGGGAGGAATTTTCGCGCAAACGTAGTTTTTCCCGTCCCGTTTGGCCCAGCGATGATGTAGACATTCGGACTCACGCGAATTCAAGAGCCTACCTTTCACCACTGTCCTTCGCAAGGCAACTCCGGTCTGCGTCCTCTGGGTCTCTGCGTTCGCTCCCTCTCTTCTTGGTGCCCCTCCCTGCTCCGACCTCCTCCAGGGTCTCCGTGTTAAGTCCCTTCCCCTTCTTTAGTCTGCTCCTCCGGCCGTCCCACCCCTAACCCACTCCATCCAAACCATTTATAAGTAATCATTGACGAACTATACCGATGTGTTATATTCTGCCCACAGGTTGGCACGATTCTCCGTGCCCCGCCAATCATGGCCGCCCGCCAGGCAGTCCTTCTAACTCATCCAAAATCTCCCATCCCAGACCGTTACTTTTTCGCCAACAGTCCGCCCTCGTAAGCCGTTTAAACCGGCAAGTGAGTGTTGCAAACAAACGATTTACGCGCATGCCTAACTCCTTTAAATGCAACACTTACAAAAAACAGGGGGGAGCCAGCCTTTCGGCGGTGCAAGATCACACGTCTGCTCTCCACTGTCGACCGTCCTTACCTCGTTACCTCATTACCTCCTTTCCTCCTTACTGCTAAACTCAAACCATCAAACTTTCCAGGAGCTACCCATGTCTGAAGCCGCGAAGCCCTTACCCTCTGTCCCGACTCGCACCGAGTCCGACTCCATGGGCAAGATCGACGTCCCCGCCGACCGCTACTACGGCGCGCAGACCGCCCGCTCGCTCATCCATTTCGACATCGGCAAAGACGTCATGCCGCCCGAGCTTATCCGCGCTTTCGGAATCCTCAAAAAAGCCGCCGCGCTCGTGAACCAGGATTTAGGAAAACTCTCCCACGAAAAGTGCAGCCTCATCTCCCGCGCCGCCGACGAAGTCATCGAAGGAAAACTCCACGACCATTTTCCGCTAAAAATCTGGCAAACCGGCAGCGGCACGCAGACCAACATGAACGTCAACGAGGTGATTTCCAACCGCGCCATCGAAATCGCCGGCGGCGAACTGGGCAGCAAGAAGCCCATCCATCCCAATGACGATGTAAATATGTCGCAATCCTCTAACGACACCTTTCCCGCCGCCATGCACATCGCCGCCGCCACGGAAACCGCGCGCCGCCTGCTCCCCGCCGTGAAATATCTCCGCGACGCCCTCGACGCCAAAGCCAAAGAATTCGCCGGCATCGTAAAAATTGGCCGCACCCACCTGCAAGATGCCACTCCGCTCACCCTCGGTCAGGAATTTTCCGGTTACGTCAATCTTCTCGACCGCGACGGCGGACGCGTTGCCGTCGCTCTCGACGGCCTCTACGATCTCGCCATCGGCGGCACCGCCGTCGGCACGGGCCTCAACGCGCATCCCGAATTCGCCGAGCGCGCCGCGCGCAAAATCGCCGAACTCACCGGCCTTCCCTTCCGCTCGCATCCCAATAAATTCGCCGCGCTCTCCGCCCACGACGAACTCGTCTTCGCCTCCGGCGCGCTGAAAACGCTCGCCGCTTCGCTCATGAAAATCGCCAACGACATTCGCTGGCTCGCCTCCGGGCCGCGCTGCGGCCTCGGCGAACTCATTCTTCCCGAAAACGAGCCCGGCTCT
>DATDGF010000111.1:0-42112 GCA_036522195.1 Candidatus Acidiferrum sp.
AGCCAAGGCCGAGTACGCGAAGTTGCAGTAGCGGTCAGTCTCAGGCTTTGGTCTTTAATCAGCCTCAGGTTGGCTGCCTGTAATCGCTAACGCGATATCTCTCTGCGCCGCCAACTTAGATTCATCTATCGCTTGTGAATATAGGTCAAGAGTCGTGGATGACTTTGCATGGCGAAGCAGGCCCTGAATCGTCTTTACGTCTTTGCCCCTACTGATGAGAAACGTCGCGAGGCTGTGACGGAAGTTGTGGAAGCCGAATCGCTGACCGGGTTCCAACCGAATCCCAACCTCAATCGCGGCGGGGCGAATTTTGTCTTGCGCCATCATACTGGCGCTCAACGGTGTTTTGCCCTTCATCTTTGTGGACGGAAAAACCCAATCGTCGGGTTTCGCGTATAACGTATTTCGATGCCAGCTCTGAAGAGCATCGGCCAGTAGGTCTCCGAGTGGGACCGGAGCAGCTGACCCATCCGTTTTCATGCGAGAAACCAACTCGTTGCCGACCCAGACGCGCCTAAGATGAATCATCTGGCCCTCGTAGTCCAAGTCACCCCACTTCAACCCTAGTGCTTCACTGATGCGAAGCCCGGTCACGGCTACAAGAAACACCAAAGTCCGGTATGGTTCTCCCAATTGCATCATGATGCGAAAAGCCTGCTCCGGACTGATGATGACGGCTTTGTAGTTGGACTTTGAGGATTGCGTGACGAACGCCACTGGGTTTCCATCCCCGGTTCGAGGCAAGAGGCCGGACTTCTGCCCCCGGCGATACACCACGTTCATGACGCGGCGAATCTTCTCTTTGGTTGGATTCTCTAGCTCTAGAATCTGGGACTGCTGGCGGGTCTGATGATCGACGTTTACCAGCTCAACGGTGTTTTTCTTCTCGCGACCGGTTATGACGCTTTTTCTGCCTATTCCGAAATTTGGTCCGCGACGCGCGCCGCAAGGCCTGGAATGCTTGCCAAAGTGCTCC
Source organism: Candidatus Acidiferrum sp. (assembly GCA_036522195.1). Classification (GTDB taxonomy): domain Bacteria; phylum Acidobacteriota; class Terriglobia; order Acidiferrales; family UBA7541; genus Acidiferrum. The sequence goes on from DATDGF010000111.1 coordinate 977, forward strand.
GCCTCCATAGTCTTTTTGCAATCGGCACTTTGCTGGCCCTTTTGCCGACCTTCATCACGCGTCAAATCGTATTCGGAAGCCCATTCAGCGTTGGGCCGTATAACCTTCGCCTGTGGAATTGGACTTCTCCGGTATTTGCGCAAGTCTTGTTCTCCAAGAATCATGGTGCATTCGTGTACACCCCCATACTGGTGCTAGCCCTTGCGGGACTCCTCTATCTGTTGAGCTTGAACCGCACTGTCGGAAAGATTTGTCTCCTGATTACTTTGGTTTTCTACGGCCTCTTCTCCTGCTTTCCGTGGGCCTACGGATCGGTCGGGTTTGGCAATCGCTTCTTCGTCTCTTTGACACCCATCTTTATCCTGGGGCTGGCTTCAGCGTTCGCATGGTCTGTCCGGTTGTGGCGTGATGCGCGTGCCGCTTCATTCCGGCTAATCCCAATCACACTTCTACTTATCGTCTGGAATCTTGGCTTGGTGTATCAGTGGCAAACTCATTTGATGCCCAGATACGGTGATGTGGATTGGCAGGAGCTCGTCTACAACCAATTTCGAGTTGTGCCGGCACAAGCGCTCCACGACATAGGCGAGAGATTCCGTCCTCCAGTCCAACATTGAAGGGAACTACCACTTAAGTTGAGCCTTGCCCGACGCGGGTGTTATCCTGACTCGTATGGCGGAACCCGTCGTTTCTCCGCCGGAAGTGGCGTTCCCCTCCCCGCTGGAACACTCCCGGCGTCAGCTCGAAGCCTTGCTCGACGTCAGCGAGGCCATCGCCCTGCAGCGCGATCTCCCCGCGCTTTTCCACGACCTCGCCGAGCGCCTGCATTCCGTCGTCGACTTCGATTTCCTCACCCTCGTTCTCCACGACCCCGCGCGTAACGCCATGCGCCTCCACGTCCTCGAGACACGCATCCCCAGTGAAAAACCCACAGGCACGGAAGCTCCCGTTGAAAACAATCCTTCCGGCTGGGTTTGGCAGACGCAAGAGTCCTTCGTCGTCAGCGACGTCGACGAAGAAACGCGCTTCCCCGAGTTCTTGAAGCGTTTTCGCGAACACAACGTCCGCGCTCTCGCCATCATCCCGCTCACGACGGCGCAGCGCCGCCTCGGCGCCATGGGCTTCGGCCGCCTCTTTCCGCAGCGCATCACCGATACCGAACTCCAATTCATGCAGCGCGTCGCCAGCCTTGTCGCCGTCGCCGTGGACAACGCGCTTAATTTCGAAAGCTCGCAGGCTTACCAGAAGCAACTGGCCCTCGAGCGCGACCGTCTCCGCGTCCTCCTGGAAATCAACAACGTCCTCGTCACCACCCGCGAACTCCCGGAAGTCTTTCGCGGCATCGTCGCCACTCTGGAACGCGTCATCCATCACGATTACACCAGCCTCGCACTTCTCGATCCGGACACCGGCCTGCTCAAAATTCATGCCCTCGATTTTCCCGGCAACCAAGGCATCTTCAAACCAGAAACCACCGTCTCCCGCGACAACTCGCCCGCGGGCCGCGCCATTGCCACCAACCTTCCCCTGATCGCACGGGGCTTTGAACTCGACCAATACAGCTCTGAAATCATCCGGACCCTCCGCGCCGAAGGCATACAATCCGTCTGCTGTGCTCCCCTGATCCATCACGGCCGCACCTTCGGAACACTCAATCTTGCCAGCCGCCGCATGGATGCTTTCAACCCCAGGGACCTGGAGCTGCTTCAGCCCGTGGGCGCACAGATCGCCATCGCCGTCGAAAACGCCTTGGCCTTCAAGGAAATCGACGCCCTCAAAAACAAGCTTGCTGTCGAAAAACTCTATCTCGAAGAAGAAATTCGAAGCGAATTTAATTTCGAAGAAATCGTCGGCGAGAGTCCGGTGCTCAAGCGCGCCCTCGCGCAGGTCGAGCTCGCCGCTCCCGCGGGCACCAGCGTTTTGCTCCTCGGCGAAACCGGCACGGGCAAGGAGCTCTTCGCGCGCGCTATTCACAATCTGAGCCCTCGCCGCGATCGCACCTTCATCAAGATCAATTGCGCCGCCATTCCCAGCGGCCTGCTCGAATCCGAACTTTTCGGCCACGAACGCGGCGCTTTCACCGGCGCCATCAGCCAGAAAATTGGCCGCTTCGAACTGGCCGACCGCGGCACGCTTTTCCTCGACGAGGTCGGCGACCTGCCTCTCGAGCTCCAGCCCAAGCTTCTTCGCGTCCTGCAAGAGCAGGAATTCGAACGCCTCGGCGGAAACCGCACCCAGCGCGTGGACGTTCGCGTCGTCGCCGCCACCAACGCCGATCTTTCGAAGCAAGTCGCCGAGCGCGCCTTTCGCAGCGACCTTTATTACCGCCTCAACGTTTTTCCCATCCAGATCCCCGCGCTCCGCGATCGCGCCGAAGACATCCCCCTCCTCGTCCGCTACTTCGTCCAGAAACTCAGCCGCCGCCTCAACAAAGCCGTCGAATACATACCCGCCGACACCATGGACGCCCTCGCCAGCTATTCATGGCCCGGCAACATCCGCGAGCTCGAAAACCTCATCGAGCGCGCCGTTCTCCTTTCCCCCGGCAAAGAGCTCCGCGTCCCGCTCTCCGAAATTAAATCCAGCTCCTCCGTTGCCACTGAACCTTCTTCCTCCTTTGCCTCATTAACTTCCTCTGCTTCCTTAGCCTCGTCCATCTCCACTCTCGAAGACGCCGAGCGCCAGCACATCCTCCGCGCCTTGAAGCATACCCAATGGCGTGTCGCCGGCCCCAAGGGCGCCGCCGTCCTCCTCGGCATGAAGCGCACAACTCTGCAGGCCCGCATCCGCAAACTCGGAATCCGCCGTCCCGTTTAGCTCTTATGGCAGCGCGTCTTTGTTTCACATCGTGCAAAAGAAAGAGGCGGTCCTTAGGACCGCCTCCTTCGGGTATTTTCTTCCTCGACCTTCGTCAGACGATCCCCGCATCGCGCAGTTTCTTTACTTCCTATCTCACGCCGTCGATCCCCTTCTCCGAATAGAGAATCAACAGCCTTTCCGCCGTAAAGAAGCTAAACACCGGATTGCGGAACTTAATGAAGTAGTTTGCGTCCGACGTGCTGTATCCAAATTCCGGCGCCAGCACCGCCAGGATCACGTTGTCGATATCCACCGCCGGTCCCGAATATGTGAAGTCCGCATCGGACAAATTGTGCAGTGTGTACTCCGCGAGGACGTTCGTCTGCCACGCGGTATTCAGGTTCACCGGGTTTCCCGGTTGGCGTAGCGCCGGTAGCCGGAAATGACCTAGCTGGTCCACAGACAGATAGCCGTTTGCCACGGGATCGATCTGTGCAAGAATGGCCCCCGCGCAGCCAGTTCACCACTTTGTATTCATTTCCGCTCGCGTGGCCATCACCAGAAACTTTCCTCGTCTAGTCTCTTGCTTCGCTTTGTGCTTGGAATTCAACAGCCATCAGCGTAGATTTCACTTAACCAGCCCCCTGAGGTCTTCATGAAGATCCTCTTTGGTATCCCTTTGCTCCTGGTCTCACTTTTTCTGTTCGCCCCGATCCTTCCGGAAGCGCCCACCGGCTTCGACAACAAGAGCAATGGCTTGGTGGACGACGCCACGCACACCGCCGATCAAGTGAAGTTTGATGAAATCGAACAACTCACCGACGGTCTGGGCCCGCTGTATAACGCGCAATCCTGCCGCGAGTGCCATCAGAATCCCACTTCCGGCGCCTCCAGCCAGGTGAGCGAATTGCGCGCAGGACATAATGGGCCGCACGGACAATTCGAAACTCCCAGCATCCCGATTGCTCACGGAACGGAAGTGATCACCGGCCGCTCCCTGGTAAACGACCGGGCGATTTGTCCCAACGCTGCATTCCCGGACAAGGAAATCCAGGAACGCGTCCCAGACACGGAGACCATCCGCACGTTTCGTCTATCTCTGAACCTATTGGGAGACGGCTTTGTGGAGGCCGTCGCCGACCAATCCCTCACCGATCTCGCGAAGCAACAATGCAAATCCTCGCTTGGGAAAATCTGCGGCCAGGTTCTCTTCGTGCCCGTCGTGGAAGCGCCCGGACAAATGGGCGTAGGCCGTTTCGGCTGGAAGGATCAGCACGCCAGCCTGCTCTCGTTCGCCGGCGATGCTTATCTCAACGAAATGGGCATTACCAACCGCCTCCAGCCTGACGAAGTCACCAATATCTGCAATACCGTCTCCGAGCCCAACGATACTCCTGGCCCTGACGGCCTCGCCGATATCGACCACTTTGCCCGATTCATTCGCGCTACCAAGGCACCTGCGCCCGATGCGCAGCTCGCCGGTGGCCCCGTCGCGCAGCAAGGTCGCGCTCTTTTCGAGAAGATCGGCTGCGCAACATGCCATGTGGCGGCACTGACCACTGCTCCCGCGGGAACAAAAATCAATGGCGGCACCTTCACGATTCCACCCGCCCTCGGCTCGATCACTTTCCATCCCTGGGGCGACTTCCTCATGCACAACGTCGGCACCGGGGACGGAATCTTGCAGACCATTCCCGAGCACTACGGTCGCAAAGTCTTCCAGCAGATGTCCGGCTATCTCTCGAAACAGGATTTCGAGAGCAGCCGCAATAAGATCCGCACCGCTCCCCTGTGGGGAGTCCGCTTGCGCCCGCGTCTGATGCACGACGGCGCCTCACTCACGTTTCTGAACGCCATCGCGCGCCACCGCGGCGAAGCCGAGCACGTGACCGATACGTTTGAAAAGCTCAAGCCAGCGGAAAAGGAAGCGGTGCTGGCGTTTCTTCGCTCTCTCTGAGCGATTCGCGGGCGTTCCAATCTTCACTTGAGTACTATTACTAGAGCCCCTAGCATCACCGAACTGCTTGCCTCGTCTAGTGGTAATTATTTGCGCAAGGCCTCTTTCCTTGCCGTCGCCACGCCGCATCCTCTTTGCTAGCCTATAGATAAGTAAGGACCATCCGCTCCCCGGCCGAATCCTGATCGTTCACGGAATGGGGCGCAAACTTCGCTTTTGCATTACGGCCACAGCGTGGCCTGGGAACGGCATCGCCGCAGAGGCGATTCGGGAGGTTCAATTGAAGCTCGCTTCCGCGTGTCTCACGCTTACCGGATTTCTTGGCGTTTTGGGGGCCCCCGCGTTCGCTCAGGCGCCTCCCACCGCAAGTGTTTCCCGCACCACCAAAGCAGTCAACTACCGCCGTGCCGGGGGCAATACCAGAATCGATTTTCAGGGCACGGAATTGATGCAGCAGTCCAGCGGCGAAGCCAAAGTCCAGAACAAGGGCAACCGCATTGAAATCGAAGCAAGATTCATCGGCCTCGATGATGCCACCAAGTTCGGCCTCGAATATCTTACGTATGTTTTGTGGGCCGTCTCTTCACAGGGTCGTGCCGTAAACCTCGGTGAACTGGTCCTGAAGAGCGGCAACGGCGAAGTCAAGGCCATCACCGACATGCAGACTTTCGGCATGATCGTCACCGCGGAACCCTATTTCGCCGTCACCCAGCCGGGTAACACCGTCGTTCTCGAAAATGTCTTCGGACCCACCACGCTCGGCAAGGTCGAAAACATCGACGCCAGTTTCGAACTCCTGGGCCGCGGCATCTACTCTTCTTCCAACACAAAAATCGAAAACGCAATTTTCGGCATCGATCGCAAGACGCCTCTCGAACTTTTCGAAGCGCGCAATTCCGTTCGAATTGCGCGTATCGCCCAGGCCGACAAATACGCTGCTTCCACTTTCGCCAAAGCCGAGCAGCAGCTCCGCAACGCGGAAGAAGTTTACGCGCGCAAGAGCGACAAAAAATCCATCGAAGCCGCCGCTCGCGAAGTCGTCGGCACCGCCGAAGAAGCTCGCGTGATGGCCGTGAAACAGAAAGCCGAAGAAGATGCCAACGCGAAAATCGCTGCAGACAAGCGAGCCGCCGAAGCCCGCGAAGCCCAGGCCCGCACTGACGCTGCCGCAGAAACTAAGCGCCGCCAGGAAGCCGATCAGGCTCGCGCGCAAGCCGAAGCCGCCAAGGCCGAAGCGGAACGCATGAAGCTCGAAGCGCAGAAGGCCGCCGCGGAAGCCGCCCGCCAGAAACAGGAAGCCGATCAAGCTACCGCCGCTGCCATCGCGCAGCAGCAAGCCGCGCAAGCCGCTGCCGCACAAGCCGCAAAAGACCGTGCCGCCGCGGAAGCTGAAGCGCTAAAAGCTCGCCAGGCTGCCGAGCAGGCCGAAGCCGAAAAAGCCCAGCTTCGCGCGCAACTTCTCAACCAGCTGAATTCCATTTTGCAAACGCGCGATTCCGCTCGCGGCCTCATCGTCAACATGTCCGATGTTCTCTTCGACACCGGCAGTTACACGCTCAAGCCGGGCGCCCGCGAGAAGCTCGCAAAAATTTCCGGCATCGTCCTCGCCCATCCCGGCCTGTCTTTGCAGATTGAAGGTCACACGGACAGCATCGGCGGCGACGATTTCAATCAGCAGCTTTCCGAGCGCCGTGCCGATTCCGTGCGCGATTTTCTCGCTGAAGAAGGTGTCCCGCCTTCCTCGATTGCAGCGCGCGGCTTTGGTCGGACGCAGCCCGTCGCTTCGAATGACACTCCCGAAGGCCGCCAGCGCAACCGCCGCGTCGAGCTCGTCGTCAACGGCGACGCCATCGGCAACACCTCCGCAACCTCGGCATCGACGTCACAGCCCTAACCTATCGCGCTCCATCTTCTCTTCGATGAGAGTGGTGCTCCTCTTTCCACGTGCCCACATTTCATTTCAGTCCACGAATCCCAATCTGGAACGTTCCCTGCCTCACCGCGTGTTTTCTCGTCACGTTTGCCACAACCAAATGAGACACCGGCTCACCAATCCCCATTCTTGCGTACCATTAGGTACCAAAATGTCCCTTCGCGCCCTCTCCTCTGGCGGGTCACTTGCCACTGCAGCTTGTGCGTATCACTGGCCGCATCCCTAAAGAAGTTCCCATCCTCCCGATCGGCAGCGATCTCGACGGCAAAGTTTTCTCTGAGCCCACCAACACCGTTCTCCTCACCCTCCACGGCGCCGGCTTCGTTTCTCATCACAAGCTTTCACCCGAACAGGAGCTCATCCTTCGTTGCCCCGACCGCAACAGCGAAACCGCCGTCCGCATCGTCGGCGAAATGGGCTCCTCCAACGTCATGCACACCTATGGCCTCGCGTTCGTCGATCCCAACCTCAATTTTTGGAGCCTGAAATTTCCGCCGCTCACTCCCGCCGAACTCGCCGCTGGCCAGTTGTCTCTGGTCTGCACTTCCTGCAAAACTCTCGAAAACCTCGACAACACCAGCGTCGAAGCGGACCTCCGCGCCGCCAATAAAGCGTCCTTCGTTTCTGCAAACACTGCGTCTTTTCCACCCTTTGGAAACTAGCCCGCACCACAGCAAACAAAGTCTTGGCCAATCGTCTCCGCACGCTGCCTTCAAGCCAACTTTGGCAAATCGTTCCAGGCGAGTCTCGGCGCAATTTTGGTTCCGAAAAAAAAACAGGCGAGCGCCTTCGGCCAGACTTCGGCACGAATCGCGCCCGCCTTTTTCACACTATAGATAGGAGGCTAGACGAACTGTCAGCCTTTCACGTTGATCGTCACTGGTTCCGCCAGCTTAAACGTCACCCGGGTCTCAGGAGCGAGCTTGATGTCCTTCTTTCCCGTTAGAAGGGCAACCGTCGTTCCGGCTCCCGCACCTATCGGCCCGCCAATCAGCGCGCCCGTTCCTCCTCCGGCCAATGCGCCAATCACCGCTCCGCCGGCCGCTCCCCCGCCAATCCAGCCGAGGTTGTGTTTTGCATGGCCATGGCCAACCCTAGGGTGAGGGATGGTCCGAACATCGTAGTTCTGCCCGTCCACCGCCACGGACTGCAGCGCAAGCTGCAACCGCGCTCGGCCCATCAGCCTGCCGGATTGATGGGCGTCAACGACTAACCCCTCGGCGTGAGCGCCCTGTGGAATTACCGTCTTGCCGTCTACAACGACCGGCTCGGAGACCGTGGCCTCAAAATGGTCTCCGGGGTTGCTCCGGTTACTGGATAGGGCCTGGTCCAGCGTCACGTGTATCGCCGTGTCCTCTGTCAGAGTCGCTGGGTCGGCGCGGTCCGGCAATGTTTTGGCAGCCAGGGTCAGAGCAGCTGCCAGCAACACCGAACTTCCGATCACCAGGTAGTGCCGTTTAGTAGGAATCATAAGCACCTCCGCGCACATAGGTCGCAGATGTTTTTCCTTCGCGACCCTTTTTAAATTATTTGAAATGAGGGAGTTGCCATTCCTGTCCTTCAAATGTCGCGGCAAGAATTACAAGGCCCGGGGATTTCTGGAGTACTGTAACTACTAGCGGCAAAATCAACGCGAATCGCACCGCTCCTGTATTTCCGTCGCGCCGTTTTCCTTCCTACTCAGGGCTTCGATTCTCGCCTGCAAAGAAGGCGGTTGCTCAAACGTACAGCGTGTGGCCGGAGAGCGTATCCCAACTATTTCAGACTCGCGCCCCTCGATCAGAGAAACCAATTCACATAGTTCGCAGTCACGCGAATGATGCTGCAATACCGCGTAAGCTCTCGCAAAATTCGCTTGCAAGCGCAGGAGTTCGTCGCCTTCCGCCGTCTTAATCAAGCCAGACTGAGAAACCTCGCCACGCCGTTTGTTCCAGATCTCCAGCGCGTCCTGACACTCTTCGAGCAGCCTCTGGTATTCGCTACAGACCGTTGTTTTGATGGAGAGTTGTTTGCTCATAAGCATCTCCCTTCACCTGCGGATGTGCATTTTGTTCTCCAACAAACGTAACTGCCGCGTTTTATGGACTTTGAAACAAAAATCCGCTTTTCGGAGGCTGGGTTCCGGTACGAAGAAAGGCCTGATTCCTATTTCTCGATTGTAATTTTTACAAGCCAGCGGCGATCCCGTGCGTCACGCTGCCAACACCGTGGCCGTAGCGCCACGCTTTCGGCCAACGCTCTCCCTGCTATCCAAAATGAAATCAGTGCCATAGCGGATGGCCGTCCTCCTGCTCCCTCTACCCGCAGCGCTTTGCCAAGGAGGCTTCCCATGCACACCCGGCGGCGAATCATTCTTCTCCTTTTGCTCGCAAGCCCCGCGTGCCTCAGCGGCTGCAACACCACCCGCGCCCGCTCCGCACCCACTCGCTCGTCCGTTGTCAAAGCGCAAACACCCCCGCCTTCCCCCTCAAAACACAAGCCCCGCGATTCCGCATTCTCCGTTTACAACAACCCCGCCTACGGCGTCTCTTTCCGCTATCCCCGAACCTACTCCCTCGCCGAAGAAGACCTCGCCGACGGTTCGTCGCTCAAGACCCAGCAGCAACTCCAGTCCGAACAGCCCGGGGCTCTCCTGATCGCCACCGTCGAGATTCCCTCCGACGCCTATCCCAATACCACCTTCTCCGAGGGACATCTCCAATTCGCCGTGAATCCCCAGGCCACCGCCGAATCCTGCCGCTCCTTCGTCGCTCCTCCGGATTCCGATTGGTCCGGCGCCACCGACCAAACCGTCGTTCAAGGCATCCCTTTCTACTGGCGTGATCGCGGCCTCATCACTTCCGAATCCATCACCTGCAGCCGCGACTACGCCGGCTATTTGAACGGCACGTGCTACGAATTTTATCTCCAGGTCGTTTCCACTCCCGCCTCCAGCTCCGCCGTTCCCATCAATCAGGCCGATCTCGGCAAAATCCTCCGCCCTTTCGAGAAGACCATCTCCTCGCTGCAACTTCACCCCGAGCACACACTCCAGAGCCATAAGTAATCACATCCTCCCGAATTTTCTCCTCTGCCTACTCTTCCAGTTTCCTGTTCCTGTCTTGCTAACAACTTGAAATGAACGACCAACTGCTGAAACGGATAGCCTTGCAAATTCTTTTGCTTCTCTGACGGAAAACTGATAACTGAATGCTGAAAACGATCATCGATCTCGGAGGCCTTCCATGACTTTCTTCCTCGTCTTTCTCATCGGCGTGCTCACCGGCTTGCGTTCGCTCACCCCCATCGCCGCCACCGCCTGGGCCGCGCACTTCGGCTGGCTCAAGCTCCCGCGCCTCCTCGCCTGGATCGGCACCACTCCCGCCGCCGCCATCTTCACCGTGCTCGCCCTCCTCGAGCTCATCAGCGACAAGCTCCCGAAAACTCCCAGCCGCACCGCTCCTCCCGGCCTGATCGCCCGCCTCCTCATGGGCGGTTTCGCCGGCGCTTGCCTCGCCACCGGCCGCGGCCAGGGAGCCATCCTCGGCATTCTCGTAGCAATCGTCGGCGCGCTCGTAGGCACCTTTGCCGGCTATCAGCTCCGCACCCGCTCCGTCAAAGCCCTCCGCGTCCCGGACTTTGTCATCGCCCTGGTCGAAGATCTAGTCGCCATCGGCTGCTCCCTCTGGATCGTCTCCCTGCGCTTCTAGCCCCGCGCGCCTCATCGCGGTTTTGTCCATGTAGGTCGTGCTTTAGCGCCGCCTCTCTGCGTTAAATCCATTTCTTTTTCCCTCTTCTCGGCGTCCTCTGCCGCTCCCTCTGCGTTGAATCTTTCTCTTTTCTTCCTTCGTTACTTCTCTATTTCCTTACCTCATTACCTCTTCCCCCCGCTTGACTCCTATACGCATCTGATTAACGATCCCGATCGATCATCCAAATCTCCCTCCAATCTTCCAACCCTCGCTTTCGACGACCCCAAACACCACCTTCGCCTCTACCACGGCGACTGCCTGGAAATCCCCTCCTCCATTCCCGAATCCTCCGCCGACCTCATCTTCGCCGACCCGCCCTACGTCCTCTCCAACGGCGGCATCACCTGCCACGCCGGCAAAATGGTCTCCGTCAATAAAGGCGACTGGGACAAATCCCGCGGGCCTGATGCCAATCACGAATTCAACCGCTCCTGGCTCGCCGCCTGCCAGCGCGTATTAGAACCCCACGGCTCCATCTGGGTTTCCGGCACCTCCCACGTCATCCATTCCGTCGGCTTCGCCATGCAGCAGCTCGGCTTCAAGCTCCTCAATGGCATTTCCTGGGTCATGCCCAACCCTCCTCCCAACTTCTCCTGCCGCTACTTCACCCACGCCACCGAAACCCTCATCTTGGCCGCCAAGGACAAAAGTCCCGCCACACCTGCAACTACAAGTTGGGGGAGGCGCGTCGGGCCACACCTACACCTTCACGCCGCAGCCCAACGGCACCACCGACATTGACGTGGTCGTCGTCCGCGAAGGCAAGAATCTCAAGGGATGGCTGCTCGGCTTGGTGCTCGGGACCATCGGCAGGCGCGTTTTGGAAAGGGCGTTTGAAAACTCCGTCAAGGCCATCGAAGCCCGGAACGCTGCGGCGCGAGAGGGAGGTGCATCCTCCGCCCGGGGAGCCTCCGCCTAGCAATCTTCTTGCAACCGCTGGCGGGCCGCGTGCCGCAGCCTTCGGTTCAATGGCTGTCGGTGCGCCACATCTGATTTCTTATTAGATTTTCTTCGAGAGATGTTCCTCAACGCGCGATGGAGTTCCTCTGCCGACTGCATTTTCTCCACGTGAGTCGGCATTTCGAACTCATGCAGCTTGTGTCCCGGCGCCACGGCCCGCAAACCGAATCTTGGGACCGGACCTTTTGGCTTTTCTTCGGGCCAGACCAGCCGGTTGGCCCTTGATTCTGGAACATCCCACTCGCAAAACGCTGGTGGTTCCCGTTCACGCGGGGACCTTCCGAAGGGCCTCTTTCTCAAGATTCTGAAAGATGCAGAATTCACGCTCGAAGACTTCCGTCGGGATTAAAATAAGCAAAACGCCGCCAGGCGCCCCAGCCTTGGTCCTTTGCAGCCGCACCAGTTTGATTTCCACGTTTCCAATAAAAAAGAGGAAGCCAACAACGCTCCCTCCTCTGAATGAAACCGCCGCAATCCGCTATTTATGGCCGGAGTGCGTTACCCGCGCCATGATGTCGCGCCGGCTGTCGAGCACCGAGGCATTGGCGAACTCCTCGCGCTGCGCCGCGGTCATCTTGCCCAGCGTCGCATTGATCGCTGCGGCCCACTTGTCCATGCCTTCGGCATTGGGGTAGTTGATGACCAGGCACCGCATCGAAGGCGCCGAGTTGTTTACGTACTGTTCGTCCAGACCGTAGTACGTAGCCACGCCCTTCTTGATCTGTTCATCAAACGTCGGCACCAGGTACTTCTTGAGAGCCGCGGCGTACTCGCTGGGCTTATCCGGTTTTGCATTCGCGCAGACCACGCGCAGGTACGCCGGTGTTCCGCTGCCCACGTGGTACATCGACGTCTGCATTAGGTAGTCTTCGTGCTTGGTTGCCGCGATTTGCCCGGCCTGCGGTCCGGCCTTGCGAACTTCGTCGAGCACTTTCATCAGCCCCGAAATCGTGGTGGACGACCACGCCGCCCCGTGCGTAAATCCCTCGGGCGTGTGTACGACTTGTTCAAACGTGGCCCAGCTCAGGATCGTTCCGTCGGCCGTCAACTTCTCCGCAATCGGAATGAACGTCTTCTCGGTATCCGCCGAGTACCCCGCCCAATTTGCCCGCGGGATTTGGAACTGGCTTACGAACGTATACACAATGGGCGTCGGTTCCATTTGTGGAAGAGCCGCCGGTACAAGCATCACTGCCAACGCAATCACAACCAGGCCCGCTATCCGTCTCATCATTATTTAGTCCTCCTCGACTGTCTGGCGGGCCGCGCGGCGCAATTTCGAAGGTCGCTCCTCATCGCTCTAATCGCAGACTTCGCGCAGGGTGCGGGGATGCGGCGTTCTCTCTTTGAAAGTTAACCTGGGAAAACTGTCCTGCGTCCGGGGTTCCGACCAGTGTGCAACGACGTTATGCCCCCACCCTCCCAATGTCAATCCAATTCCTCCGCCGGATGGTCCGGAGCAATCCAAAAGTGGATTTTGGGTGCTCCATACGCGGGTTTTGCGGAAAGGCTTCTGAATTTTTCCATGTGGCTTTTTCTCTACTGCGCGCGGACGGGATGCGAAGGATCATTTGCCATCACAAGATTTCTTCCGCGAACGTTGTCTACATTTTTGCCGGGGCGGCTACGCCTTCGCGAATCAGTTTCGCGAGCATGGCCTCGTCCAAATCGCTCAGCCGTTTGAAGCGCACGCAGCATTTGCCGATGTTGGCTTTGGGGAGTGTTTTTTTGAAGCGTTCGGCGAGGTAACCTTTGCCATCCCCCGCGGAAACGTACAACGAAATGTAGCTGGCATTGCTGGCCACGCCAATCCGGAACCAATCCATTTCGCGCCCGTTCGGGTATTTGTACTTCATGTGGCCGTATGCCAGCATCCCGATCTGAATGAACGGTTCCAACTCCGGCACCGCCTTGCGAATGAGTTTGTCGAGCGCCGCAATGTCGCTCTTCCGCGGCTCTTTCAGCTTCGCGATGTACTCCGCCGGTGAAGAAACTTTCAGTTGGCCTTTCACGCTCCAGAGTCTACCACTTCTTTCTTCCCCAATCCTAGACAGCGCCGCGCCTGCCCCAACCTGATCTGACAATGCAACCCAGAAGAACTCGCCACTTGGCGTCGGTCCCGCATTGTGCTTTCCTATAAAGGACGCCATGAAGCTCCACTTTCACCGCTCCGCGCTCTTTCGTTACAGCGTTACTTCCTTACTTCTTTGCGCTGCTCCTTCCTTCGTTTCTGCTCAGGAAGATCAGCAGCCCATCATCCGCTTCGTCCGCAATCCCGATCCCGCGCCGGACTTCAAGCTCGCCGGAATCGACGGCAAGCCCGTCACCCTCGCGGATTCCAAGGGCAAAGTCATCCTCCTGAATTTCTGGGCCACCTGGTGCGGACCCTGCCGCGCCGAAATTCCCGACCTCATCGAGCTGCAGAATAAATACAAGGACCACCTCCAGATCCTAGGACTCGTCGTGGACGACGACGATCCCGACACCATCAAGAAATTCGTCGGAAAATTCCACATTAATTATCCCGTGGCCCTCGCCACCGACGACCTCCGCCTCGAATACGGCGGCATCCCCGCGCTCCCCACTTCGTTCGTGCTCGACGCCGAAGGCCGTGTCGTGCAAAAACACGAAGGCTTGCGCAATCCCGTTCTCTATGAAACGGAAATCCGATCGCTCCTCGGCCTGCCCATCGGCGACATCAAAGTGGAAACGTTCGAGGACACCGGCGAAATTTTCCTGAAGCACGCCGACCGCGCCAGTCAACTTCCCGGCGTCGATCTTTCCAAGCTCACGCCCGAACAAAAAACCGTCGCGTTCCACAAATTCAACGCCAATTCCTGCACCTGTGGCTGCAACTTCACGCTGGCACAGTGCCGCATCTACGATCGCAACTGCAAGGTCAGCCAGGCCGCCATCGGAAAAATTATCGCCGCCATCATCGCGCCTCCCCACGCGTCCGCAACCGCACCGTCGCCATCCACAGCGCCCGCTTCTCCGGCAGCCTCGACATCGCCAGAAAAACCTCGGCGATAATCACCTGATCCGCGTCCGCGCACTGGCACTCATCACCGGTCCCCTGATACTCTTCTTGGGCTCCATGCAACTTCTCTCCAAAATTATTTTCCTTGTTGCGCTCGCACTTTCGTTCACCGGAATTCTTTCGCCGCCTGTCGCACTCCTCGCCGGAATTCTGTTCGGCCTCAGCTTCACGCACCCCTACCCATCCGCTAGCCGCACCGCCGCCCGCGTCCTCCTGCAAGTTTCCGTCGTCGCGCTCGGCTTCGGCATGAACCTCCACGAAGTTCTGAAAGCCGGCCGGAGCGGTTTCGTCTACACCGCGTTGGGAATTTCCTTCGCACTTGTTCTCGGACTGACCCTCGGGAAGCTGTTACGCGTGCGCGGCAATTCCTCCTTTCTGATAACCACCGGCACGGCCATCTGCGGAGGCAGCGCCATCGCGGCGATGGGTCCGATCCTGCAAGCCGACGAGGAAGAAATGGCGGTCTCGCTCGGCACGATATTTATTTTGAATTCGGTAGCGCTGCTGATTTTTTCGCCGATTGGAAACGCGCTGCAACTTTCGCAATCACAATTCGGACTGTGGGCCGCGCTTGCGATTCACGACACCAGTTCCGTGGTTGGCGCAGCCACGAAATATGGCGCGCAGGCGCTGGTGATTGCAACAACCGTGAAACTCGCACGCGCGCTGTGGATCGTTCCACTCGCGCTGATCACCGCGGCGATCAAGCGGGCGCACGCGCAAAGAGCTGTTGCTGCGGCGTTCGAACGCGACACCGCGGAGGCTGGCGCGAGTGCGGGCGACGCGGGCGTTCGAATCCAGTTTCCATGGTTCATCTTGTTCTTTCTGCTCGCGGCTGTGGCGAACACCTACCTGCCGGCGCAGCATGCGGCTTCGAAAACATTTTTCACGCTGGGACGGTTTGGACTGACGGCGACGCTTTTCTTGATTGGGACGGGCATTTCGCGCGCGACGCTGAAGGAAGTGGGTTGGCGGCCACTGTTGCAGGGCGTGTTGCTATGGCTGGGAGTTGGACTGGCTTCGCTGTACTTCATTCGAACAGGATTTATTACTTTATAGTTTGCGAAATGACGGAGAAGATAACGGAACGTAGACCGGATTCAGCTGTCCGGTAGGCAGCTATCGCCGGCGGCTTGCCGAAGATCGATTTGGGGATTACACTCGCGCGGGATAGCGGGCATGGCATTCGAATGGAGGACGCACATGAATCGTCGCATTAGTTTCCTGGCAGTGATTCTCGTGGTGGCGGGAATCTTTACGGTACGCGGAGCGTTTTCGCAAGTTGCGATTCAACCCACAAGAAAGGCAATCAATCTGCCGGATAAATCGTCGCAGCTTCCCTTCAGCGATGCGATCTTGTCAGGGAACACTCTTTATCTTGCGGGGCGGCTGGGGCTGGATCCGAAAACGGGAAAAGCACCGGAGAAAATTGAGGACGAGATCAAGAACCTGCTGGACAGCGAAAAGGCGGTACTCGCGCAGGCCGGCATGACCATGGACGACCTGGTGTATGTGCAGATTTCGTGCACGGACCTTTCGCTGTTCAACACGTTCAATCCAATCTACCGAAGCTACTTCACGACGAAAGATTTTCCAGCGCGGGAATTTGTCGGCGCAGGGTCTTTGTTGCTGGGCGCACACTTTGAATTGCAAGCGATTGCCGTGAAGAAATAGAGAAGTGCACTTCAAGGACGGTGCCGCGCGGAGGTGACCGCAGGCACATGCAGGCGTCCAGGTGGGGCGAGTTGCGGTGGGAAGCTAATAAAGGCCGACGCCGGCGGCCCATATGTGGTCTGTAATTTGCAGACCTCATTTAATCAATAGCCCATATATCGTCTGTTTATTTCCCTTTCATTTCCGAATACTCCAGTAACTCCTTGTAATTCATCTATTTAACAGTTAACAAGAATTAACATCCAACGGTCCTCTCGATGCATCTACTGGGAACCAGTGGGGCGTAATCATGCTTAGAATTACAACTGAAAAAAAACGTGGGAAGACTGTCTTGGGAGTAGAGGGTCGCGTCGCTGGACCCTGGGTGACAGCGCTGGAGCAGTGCTGGCGCGAGTTACATGCGGCGTCGCCACGAGAGAAATTCCACATTGATCTTTGCGGCGTGAGCTTCATAGATGCGGCCGGAAAGGTGCTGTTGAAAGAGATCTACCGGCAAGGGGGGCAGCTGGTTGCGGAGGGCTGCCTGAACCAAGCTATCGTGCACGAAATCATAAAGAGCGAAAAGCCGGACGCAAGCGGAGGCCACAAGGAAAAACGGAAGGGCTCGCACATTATTTTCTATGTGGCGTTTTTCAGCCTGGTGTTGAACCCGGGCACAGCGCAGGCGCAAGGAAAGAACCTGCAAACTGCACTGCCGGCTAATGCGCCGACGCAAGTGTTGCGATTGACACTGGATCAGGCGGTGGGGCTGGCCCTGAAGCAGAACCCCACGGCGCAAATTGCGGTATTGACCGCAGCGCAGAGCGAGCAGGACAAAAATATTTCGCGTGCGGACTTGCTGCCACAAGTGAATGCAAAACTTACGGATCAGGCGGAAAAAGTAAACTTGCTGGCGCAGTTCGGCGGCAAGGTAGCCTTGCCTGGATTTCCAACGACGCTCGGACCCTATCAGATGTTTACCGCTGGACCGACCTTTGGCACGTCGGTTTTTGATCTGACGCTGTGGAGGAGATATCAGGCGGCGCGAGCCACGATGAGCGCAAGCCAGGAGAGCAGCCTCTCGACGCGCGAACAAGTGATTTTGCTGGTGGTCTCGCAATACATCGGGACGCTGCGTGCGATGGCGAACGTGCAGGCGTCGCAATCGCGCGTGGAACTGGCGCAAGCGCTGTACGACCAGGCAGCGGATCTGCAAAAAGAAGGAGTGGGGACGGGCATCGATACGTTGCGCGCGAATGTCGAGCTGCAAAATGAAAAGCAGAGGTTCATTCAGGCGGAGACGGATCGCGAGACATCGCTGTACGGATTAAGCCGGCTGCTGAACCTGGATCCGCGGCAGCCGCTGGAGCTTGGCGATTCGCTGAGTTTCTTCGAAACACCGCAACCGGAAGTGGAGCCGAGCCTGGAGCTGGCCTTTGCAGGACGCCAGGAGTGGAAATCGCTGGAATCGCAGATCAAGGCCGCGGGGTACCAAAAAAAGGCTTCGCAGGATTTGCGGCTGCCCTCGGTGCGATTCGACGGGAATTTCAGTTATGTGGGAACGTCATCGAACACCACGCTCCCAACCTACAACTATGAAGCGACGGTAAGTTTGCCGTTGTTTACGGGAGGAAGGATTCACGCGGAAATCGTGCGCGCGGATCTGGAGATTCGAAAGCTGGAGCAGCAGCGAGACGATTTACGCAACCAGATCGCGTTGGAAGTGAAGACGGCGCTGGTCAACCTGGAATCGGCGCGGAACGAAGTGCAGGTGGCAAACCTGGGCGTACAGCTTTCGAAAGAGGAAGTCGACCAGGCGCGCGACCGTTTCAATGCCGGGGTGGCCAACAACATCGAAGTGATTCAAGCGCAGGATTCTCTGGCGCGCGCGAATGACAACCAAATCGCGGCGTTGTACCGCTTCAATCAGGCGCGTGCGGACCTGGCCAGAGCCATCGGCCAGATGGAAAAAGTTTATTCGAGGTGAGGAAACGATGAGCATCGAGATCGAAGTTGGGCTGGAAAACGCGTCGAAAGCGCCGCGCGTGACGGAAGAACTACCGCTGGAAGAGGCTCCCGCTCCCAAAGGGTTAGCGAATCCGAAGGTGAAGCGTTTGTTGTTCGCGGGTGGTGTGGCGGTGCTCGTCGCGCTTGTCGCGCTGCTGGCTTATTACCACAACCGGGAGAGCACGGACGACGCGCAGGTGGATGGGCACATCACCCCGATGGCGTCGAAAATTTACGGGCGAGTGGCGCAGGTTCTGGTGGACGACAACCAGCCGGTGAAAGCGGGACAAGTGTTGGTGAAGATTGACCCACGCGATTACCAGGCGGCTTTGGATCAAGCGAAAGCGCAATTGGCGCTGGCGGAAAGCGAAGCGCGGTCCGCGGGAGTGGATGTGCCGCGGACGCGGGAGAACGTGGCGAGCGGCAATTCGAACGCGGATGCGCAACTGGTAGGGGCGCAGGCGGATCTGGCGCGGGCACAGGCAACTTACGAACAGGCGCAGACGGCGGATCTGGCGTACGCGCAAGCGAACGTGGAGAAAAGCCGGGCGAACGCCGAACTGGCGCAGGCGGATCTCGCGCGATACACGCCCCTGATGGAAAAGGGCGAAATTTCGAAACAGCAATATGACGCGGCCAAGGCCAACGCGGATGCCAGCGCGAGCGCGCTGAAAGCGGACCAGGAGAAGCTGGAGCAGGCGCGGCGCAACGTGGAAGTGGCTAAAGCGCAGCGGGATTCCGCCAAGGCGAAAGTGGGACAAGCACTGGCAGGTGTGGCGGTAGCGCTGGCGGACGTCAAGCAGGTGGGCATGAAGACCGCCGATGCGCAGGCGAAACTCGCGAAAGTCGAGCAAGCACGAGCGGCACTGGATGCGGCGCAGTTGAACTTGAGCTACACAGAGATCGTCGCGCCGGTGGATGGCGTGGCCACACACAAACAAGTGGAGACGGGACAGATCGTGCAGGCGGGGCAAGGACTTTTGGTGGTCGTTCCGCTGCAGGACGTCTGGGTGACGGCAAATTTCAAAGAGACGCAACTGAAGAAGATGAGGCCGGGACAGAAGGCGGAAGTGAAAGTGGATACATACGGGAAAACGTTCAGCGGACACGTGGACTCGATCGCGGGAGCGACAGGTTCGGTGCTAAGCCTGCTGCCGCCGGAAAACGCCACGGGAAATTACGTGAAAGTGGTGCAGAGGATTCCGGTGAAGATCGTGCTGGACGCGATTCCCTCGGAGAAGACGGTGCTGCGGCCGGGAATGAACGTGGACGCGACGGTGATTACAAATTAACGGGGAATAAAGATAGGGAGCGGCACGGTAGTACGTAACACAAGCAGGACCAGAGATTCGAACGAGATGCGAGACAGAATTCTAGCGAAGTTTAGGATGCCGGACGGGTCGATCAACCCCTGGGTGATCGCCGTGACGGTGACGCTCGCGACGTTTATGGAGGTGCTAGACACGTCGATCGCCAACGTGGCGTTGCCGCACATTGCCGGCAATTTATCGGCGGGGCGGGACGAATCGACGTGGGTGCTGACGTCGTATCTGGTCTCGAACGCGATTGTGCTGCCGCTGTCGGGCTGGCTTTCCGGAGTGCTGGGACGGAAACGGTTTTACATGTCGTGCGTGGCGCTGTTCACGGTGAGTTCGTTTTTGTGCGGGCTGGCGCCCAGCCTGGGCGTGCTGGTGCTTTGCCGGATTTTGCAGGGCGCGGGCGGCGGAGGGCTGCAGCCGAGCGAACAGGCGATTCTGAATGATACGTTTTCGCTGGAGAAACGTGGCATGGCGTTTGCTGTGTACGGACTTGCGGTGGTCGTGGCGCCAACAATTGGGCCGTGGCTGGGCGGCTGGATCACCGACAATTTTTCGTGGAGATGGATTTTTTACATCAACGTGCCGGTGGGAATCATTTCGCTGATCCTGACGAACTTTTTGATCAGCGACCCGCCGTACATGAAAAAGGCGAATATCAAGGCGGGATTCCGGATCGATTACATCGGGATCGGATTGATCAGCCTGGGCCTGGGAAGCATGCAGATCGTGCTGGACAAGGGGCAGCGCGACGACTGGCTGTCATCGAATTTCATTCGTGTGTTTTTCGCGTTGATGGTGTTGGGAATCATTTCGGGAATCATCTGGGAGCTGCGGCAGAAAGAGCCGGTCGTCGACTTACGGATGCTGAAGGATCGCAATTTTGCGATTTCGACGATGGCGATGTTTTTCCTGGGATTCGTTTTGTACGCCAGCACGGTGCTGATCCCGCAATTCTTGCAGGAACTGCTGGGATACACGGCGCAGCTGGCGGGGATGGCGCTGTCGCCTGGCGGAGCGGTGATCATGTGCATGATGCCGGTCGTGGGGATCCTGGTGTCGAAGGTGGACACGCGGATTCTCATTACTTTCGGGTGCATCGTGTCGGCGTCGGCGCTTTTTTTGATGGCGGGCTGGGATCTGCAACTAGATTACGGGCACGCGGTGCGCGCGCGCATGCTGCAGAGCTTTGGGCTGGCGTTTTTGTTTATTCCGATCAACGTGGCGGCGTTCGCGTACGTGCCGCGGGAAAAAAGCAACATGGGCACGGGAATCATCAACCTGGCGCGGAATATCGGGGCCAGCGTGGGGATTGCGACGGTGACGACAATGCTGGACCGACGCACGCAATTTCATCAAGCGCGGCTGATGGAGGGCGTCAACGATTACAGCGCGTCGTATCACAACATGCTGAATGGGCTGCAAACGAAACTGGTGGCGGCAGGCTCGACGACGGCACACGCGAGCGCGCAAGCACACGGGATGATTTACAACACGGTGCAGCGGCAGGCGGTGATGCTGGCGTTTATCGACAATTTCAAAATGCTGGGCGTCGTATTCTTTTCAATCATTCCGGTTTTACTGCTGATGAGGAAGCCGCGAGCGCCGGCGGGCTCGATTTCGGTGCACTAAGAAATATTTCGGGACGCGGCGTTCCGCAACGAGTTTTAAAGACGTAATGGGGGGTAACGATGGCAACGCAAGTAGCAGTGGGCATGCAACTGAACGAAGAGAAGCTCATCCGTGCCGGGCAGCGGGGAGACCAACGCGCGGTGGAAACGCTCTTCCGCCGGTACCAACGGCCGTTGTTTCAGACGGCGTTGCGGGTGCTGGGAAACACGGAAGATGCGGAAGACGCGCTGCAGGACGGAATGCTGTCCGCGTACCGCAATTTGAAGCGATTCGAAGGCCGCTCGCAATTTTCGACGTGGCTGACGCGCATCGTGATCAACGCGGCGCTGATGCGACGGCGAAGCGCGAAGGCGCGTCCGGCGGTTTCGCTGGATGAGTCGCCGCGCGAGGACGAGCTGCCGGCGGCGGAGCGCTTCGCGGATGACGGGCCGACCCCGGAGCAGGTGTTCGCGAGCACGGAGATTCGCGAAATAATCAGCGAAAATCTGGACGAGCTCTCGCCGCTCCTGCGAACGGCGTTTGTGCTGCGTGAAGTGCAGGGCTATTCGACGGGGGAAGCCGCGAAGAAGCTCGGCGTCACGGAAAATACACTGAAGGCGCGGTTGTGGCGCGCACGGCATCAGCTGGCCGAGCGGCTAGGGCGGCGTCTGCGGCGGATGAAGGACGGCATGGCTGGAGGGATGGGCGATCCGGAGTGCAGCTATTGCTGAGGACTAAAAACTGAAGCAATGAGACAAGGAACGGAGGCCGGCGGAGACGCTGGCCTTTTTATTTTTGAAGTGAACCCTGTTTTGCAACGGGATATTGGCCAAGAATGCGGAGAAACTCGGTGGTATGGTGGACTTCCGCGAGCGCCGCGTGGAGCTGGTCAGGAGATTCGGCTACGAGATCGAGGAAGAATTGATAGACCCAGGGAGTACCGTGAATCGGGCGGCTTTCGATTTTCATCAGATTGATGGCGTGGCGAGCGAAAGGCTCGAGCGCGGCGAGGAGCGCGCCGGGTTTGTGCGCAAGGCGAAGAGCAACGGACATTTTTAGTAGCGATCCAGATTCAAATTGTTCTAGCTGTCTAACGCGCAGTTCGGCCATCAAATCGGTTACGCCGGGAGAGGCGAGACGAGGGGAGTTTTCTGATTCGCTGGAGCCTTCTCGCACGACCGGGATGAGAAGGACAAACCGCGTAAAGTTTTCGGCGTTGTCCTGGATGTTCTCGGCGAGAATCACGCCGCGGTAATGTTCGGCGGCGCGGCGAGCAGCGATGCCGGCGGCGAATTTGTCGCCGCGAGTGATGACCTCGCGGACGCTGCCGGCAGTGTCTTCCGTGGGGACGCGTTTGAGATGCGGGTGGGCGAGAAAAAACTTCTCGCACTGCGCGAGAGCCATGGGATGCGAAGCGACCGAGCGAATGCCTTCGAGCGTTGCGCCGGGGCAGCCGATGAGTTGGTGCTCGATGGGAAGAATCGTTTCCGCGACGATGCCGAGATTGCTTTCGAGAAGGAGATCGTAAACACGGACGACGGAGCCGGCGAGGGAATTTTCCACGGGCGCCAAGAGGGCGTCAGCGGCGCCTTCCGGGACGGCTCTGAAGGCGGCATCAAATGTGGGACAGGGAACGGTGGTGATCCAGTCACCAAGCAGTTGGACTGCGGCGGCTTCGCTGAAGGCGCCGGGCTCGCCCTGAAAGGCTACGCGCGTGGTCTTGCGATCGGGAACGCTCATGAGCAGGCGTTATCTTGCAATAAGGAACTCCAAACAAGAAGCGAAGAATCTTGCACGGAAAAAGTAATTCCGCGTCACGCCTTGGGCACAACCGCGGCGCTTTCCTCCGCGAGCTGTTCACATCCATGTTCGAATAATAAGGAAGGCGGGCGAAGCGGGCGCTGAGGCAGCGACCGAGGTTGCCAGCCAACAGCAGGCTGCGTCCGCGGGCGAGATGGTCGTGGCGCTGTCCTGAAGTCCGAATTGTCCGTTGCGATTCCTCTTCCTTACGCGTTCGAATCGCTTGGGCGTGCGCGCGAGTTCCTTCCAGCGGTATAATCCCAGCCCAAGAATTGAGGAACTCCATGAAGAGACCCGAGCCGACGGAGTACGCCGAGTTTTACGCGAATTACATATCGAAAGTTCCGGGAAACGATGTATTGGGCATTTTGGAAGCCCAGCGCGTGCAGATGCTACAGTTGTTCGCGGGGCGGAGCGAGAGGGACGGAGGTTTTCGCTATGCGCCCGGGAAATGGACGGTCAAGGAAACGCTCGGGCACGTCAACGACACGGAGCGCATTTTCAACTACCGGGCGCTGCGGATTGCGCGCGGCGACCAGACGCCGCTGCCAGGATTCGAACAGGATGATTTCGTGCGTAACGGCGCGTTCGGAGAACGGACGCTAGCTGGGCTTGCGGAGGAATTTGCGGCCGTGCGTAACGCGAGCC
The DNA here is from genome assembly GCA_036522195.1 of Candidatus Acidiferrum sp. GTDB lineage: Bacteria > Acidobacteriota > Terriglobia > Acidiferrales > UBA7541 > Acidiferrum. The sequence goes on from DATDGF010000111.1 coordinate 24,432, forward strand.
TGGCGCTCTTTCGCTCCTTTGCGGAGGAAGTTTGGGGGCGGCGCGGCGTCGCCAGTCAAAAGGAAGTGACCGTGCGAGCGCTGGCGTTCATCACTGCCGGCCATGCGATGCACCACCGGGCGATCCTGGAAGAGCGGTATTTTCCCGCCATCCCGCGGGCGTAAGACGCGAAATAAATCAGGGCTTGACGCGCGAGTGATCCACATAGACGCGTTGATACACCGAATCCCCACGGGTTTCTTCGCGGCCATCCGATAGAGAAAGTTCCTGCACGTATTGCGGTTCCATCCGTAAGGCTTCCCGCCCATGCTGTTTGTGACGGATTTTTTTCGGCGCGGTCCCCGGCTTGAGGAGGTAGAAAAGCAGGATCGTTCCGAGGGCGATGACAAACGCTCCGGAGATCAGAGCGGCCGCCTGCGCGGCGATGGGATTAGCAAAAAGGTCCTCGAGGATGTAGATTCCGGAGCAGAGGAAGATTACAACCAGGAAAGTGGCCAGGCCGCCGAAGGTGCGCACGAGTCCTCCGCGAAAAGCCAGAGTGGTTGTAGGCCGCGGGGGAGGGTGCGATTTGGAGGCTCCGAGCGCATGAGTCCGTCCTCGCCAGAAGTCTGTTGCGCGAGCGCCGGCTCCTGGGGATAGAGGAAATCGAGATAGCGGAAGACGGGCGGAGAGTAGTCCTTTTTCATGAGGCCGTCACAGGCGCAGCGTGGGTTGCGCCGTTCACCTCGCCATTGATTTCCACCAGAACGTGCAGCCACACGCTGGGTTGGTGCAATGCCAGTGTTCCCCGGACTTCATGATCATGGTCCATTTCCTCCCTTCACAAGAACGTCTGGGATGTCCGCAAGGGCGATCTCAGGCAGGGCCCGTGATGTTATTAAAATAATTGTATCTTTAGGTAAATATAAAAGCAAACCGTATTTCTACGGACAGTGGAAAACACCCAAGGGAAGTTATGCACGTTCTGGTACGGGGATTGGCGCCGTGCCGTTCCGACCGGCGGCCGAGGGCATTCTCTTCATTGGCCCACACGGCCGTCGTTTCAGGAGGAGAAGAGTGCCGGAACTTTCCCCCTGCCGGGCAAAGCCTGGTGGGACTGGCCTAGGTTGCGAGGGGGGCGTGCGGCTGTTAAAATTTCATGTTTGCTGGGACGCAGCCGTCTGCGCCGTAAGCGTGGGCGGCTTTTTCAACGTTTGAATGGCTTTATGACACAAACGGCTGGCGCCCCGCCTTAGCGGCCTGACCCTCCTCGAGATCGTTCGAGTGTGACTCCGGTGCGGCAATCGACAGCTCACTGGTTCCGGCCCCTGCGGAAGGAGACTACGAGTGGCAAAGTACGATGTAGCGATTATCGGGAGTGGTCCGGGTGGATATGTGGCGGCGATCCGGGCGGGCGAGCTGGGTCTGAAAACGGTCGTCGTGGAGAAGGATCCGTTTCTCGGTGGAACCTGCTTGCACGTCGGATGCATTCCCACCAAGGTGCTCCTGCACCATGCTGATATCTACGATCACTTCAAGAATGGCGCCGAGCTGGGGTTTGAAGTCAGCGGGCTGAAAATCAATTGGGCGAACATCCTGGCGCGGAAAGACAAGATCGTCAAGAAGCATGCCAAGGGCATCGAGTTTCTGTTCAAGAAAAACAAAGTCGAATGGGTGCAGGGCTGGGGCAGATACGAAGGGCCGGGCAAGATCAGCGTCGAGAAAGACGGCAAGAAGACCACCATTGAAGCGTCGAACATCCTTATGGTGAGCGGCTCGGAAGCAAAATCTCTCCCCGGCATAGAGCCGGACCACAAGACCATTCTCACCAACCGTTCGATCATTGAGCTCCCAGAGATTCCGAAAACACTGATTGTGGTCGGCGCCGGGGCTGTGGGAGTGGAGTTCGCTTCGATCTACAACTCATTCGGCACCCAGGTGACCATTCTGGAAGCGTTGCCACGCGTTGTGCCGGTCGAAGACGAAGAGATTTCCGCGGAGTTGACCAAGGCTTTTCAGAAAAAGGGCATCCAGGTTTTCACCAGTTGTGCGGTGGAGTCGGTGAAGAAGGACGCGAAAGGCGCCACCGTTTCGTTCAAGGATAAGGACGGGAAGGCGCAGACGCTGCAAGCGGAAAAGCTGCTGCTGGCGGTGGGGCGCAAGGCGATGACGGAAGGCTGCGGACTGGAGAAATCGAAAGCCAAGCTGGATCGCGGGTTCGTACAGGTTGGCGATTACATGGAGACGGCGGAGAAAGGGCTCTACGCCATCGGCGACATAGTGGCCGGGCTTCCGCAACTGGCGCACGCGGCTATGATGGAAGGGATTATCGCGGTGACGCACATCGCCGGAAAACCGGCGCAGCAGATCGTGAAAACGCGGATTCCCAACGCGACCTATTGCGAGCCGCAGATTGGGTCGATCGGATTGACGGAAAAGCAGGCGCGCGACGCGGGTTACACCGTGAAAGTGGGCAAGTTCCCGTTCGTAGGGAACAGCAAGGCGACGATTCTGGGGAACCACGGCGGTTTCATAAAGGTGGTCTCCGACGAGAAGTACGGCGAAGTGCTGGGGATTCACATCATCGGGCCGCTGGCGACGGAGATTCTGTCGGAAGCGGCGGCGGTGTTGAACCTGGAAGGCACCATTGACGACATGATGAACATGGTGCACGCGCATCCGACAGTGTGGGAAGGATTAGGGGATGCGTTTGCGAGCGTGCGGGGATTGCAGATTAACGTGTAGTGATTGGTGACTAGTGAGAACCTGCCACACTGTGGACCTCGGATTAATGCGCTACGCGGAGGCGTGGGCACTGCAGAAGCGTGTCGTGGCGGCGCGGAAGGCCGGGTCGATCGAGGATGTGCTGCTGCTCAGTGAGCATCCACACGTCATCACGCAGGGGCGCAGTGGGAAACGCGAGAATTTGCTGGCTTCTGAACGCGTCCTGAAGCAGAAGGGCGTAGAGTTTCATGCCACGGACCGCGGCGGCGATATTACCTATCATGGGCCGGGGCAGATTGTGGGCTATCCGTTATTGAATCTGGGTGCGATCCAGCGCGATGTGGTGTGGTATGTGCGCATGCTGGAAGAGGCGATGATCCGGGCCACGGCTGAGTTTGGAATTACGGCCGAACGCGTCGCTGGGAAAACGGGGATTTGGGTGGGAGAGAGCGGTGCGGAGGAAAAGCTCGCCGCGATCGGCGTGCACATCAGCCGCTGGGTGACTTCGCACGGGTTTGCGTACAACGTTTCCACGGATCTGCGCTTTTTCGATTTGATCGTGCCGTGCGGGATCGCGGACCGCAAGGCGACATCTTTGGAGAAATTGATGCAGCAGCGAGTGGAGAAAAATGAAGTAGCGCCACGAATCGCGAAGCATCTTGGCGATGTCTTTGGCCTGGAAATGAAGGAAACATCGCGAGCCGAGTTACTGGAAAAACTCCAGGAAGCCGAGCAGCCTGCGGCGAAGACTGTGACGGAAAAGGCGGGACAGGCAAAAATGCTGTCCTACCGGAGCAAGGGATGAAGAAGGAACTGACGCGGCAGCAGTACGTGGACCTGTACTACTACATGCGGCTGAACCGCGCCGTGGAAGACACCATGGTGAAGCTGTTCCGGCAAAACAAAATTGTCGGAGGGCTTTACTCCAGCCTGGGGCAGGAAGCGATTTCCGTGGGGTCGGCGTACGCGCTGGAAAAAAAAGACTGGCTGGCGCCGATGATTCGCAACATCGGGGCGCTGCTGGTGAAGGGCGTCTCGCCGCGCGATATTTTCATGCAGCACATGGCCAAGTACGATTCGCCGACCAAGGGCAAGGACGGCACGAGCCACTTCGGGGATCTGGACAATTTGCACATCGTTTCTCCGATCTCCATGCTGGGCGATCTGATTCCGGTGATGGCCGGGGTGGCCATGGCGGGGCGCTACCTGGGGCAGAAGATTGTGGCCATGACGTGGATTGGGGATGGCGGCAGCTCGACCGGCGTCTTTCATGAAGGGCTGAACTTTGCTGCCACCCAGAAGGCGCCGTTCGTGCTGATCCTAGAGAATAACTTGTGGGCCTATTCGACGCCGGTGCGCAAGCAGGTCCCGCTCGAGAATTTGGCGGACCGCGCGAAAGCGTACGGGATCGACAGCTACATCGTGGACGGCAACGACGTCGTGGCGATGTATTCGACGGCGAAGGAAGCGGTCACCCGGGCGCGCGTGGGCGAAGGGCCGATTCTCATCGAAGCCAAGACCTTCCGCCGGCTGGGCCACGCGCAGCACGACCCGGCGGAGTATGTTCCGAAAGAGATGCGTGCCTACTGGGAAGCGCGCGATCCCATTGCGCTCTATGAAAAATATTTGACCAGCGAAAAACTTCTGGACACAAAGAGCAAGAAAGAAATTGACGAGAAACTGAATACGCAGCTCGCGGCAGAACGGGAGTTTGCGGAGAATTCGCCGATGCCGCCCGCGGAGCTGGCAGCGGAGGGTGTTTACTGCACCGGCGACGATTGCCACAAAATCCGCGCGAAGTGGGAGCGGCCCGTCGCGGAGGTAACGCCGCCGAAATCCAGCGTTGAAGCGGTATGGACGGTCCCGGGATTCGGAACGGGAAAAAGTTCGGGCGGAGCGAATGCTCCGATTCATTTTGGGGATCCGACGACAGCGGCGGCGGAGAAATCCGCAAGCGTGGGGAAACCGGAGGCAAAAATCGCCGTGAAAGCCGCCGCCAAGAAAACAGTGAAGGCTGCGCCCGCACGAGCTTCAAGAAAGGCGCGGAGATAACCATGGCCGGAGGCAAACCAAACGCCCAAGGAAATGGAAATGACGGCGGCGGAGCGCCAGTGACGTTTCTCGAAGCCATCAAGCAGGCGATGTTCGAGGAGATGGAACGCGACCCGGCAGTAGTGCTGCTCGGCGAGGATGTAGGCGTTTACGGGGGGGCATTCAAGACCAGCGAAGGATTGCTGGCGCGATTTGGCTGGGAGCGCGTGATCGACACACCGATCAGCGAGAGCGCCATCATCGGCGCGGCATGCGGGATGAGCTACGTGGGATTGCGGCCGATTGTGGAGATGCAGTTTATCGACTTCATTGTCTGCGCGTTCAATCAGATCACGAATTTTGTGGCCAAGGGGCATTACCTTTGGAATGCGCCCGCGCCGATGGTGATCCGGGGGCCTTCTGGCGGCGGAGTACATGGCGGGCCGTTTCACTCCGCGAATCCGGAGATGTATTTCGTGCACACGCCGGGGCTGAAGGTGATTTATCCCTCGACGCCGTATGATGCCAAGGGATTGCTAAAGGCCGCGGTGCGCGACAATAACCCGGTGCTCTTTTTCGAGCACAAGTTCCTCTACCGGCGCATCAAGGAAGAGCTGCCCGCCGAAGATTATACCGTGCCGATCGGGAAGGCCGTCGTGCGCCGCGAGGGGAAACACCTGACCATCCTTTCCTACGCGGCGATGATGTACACGTCGCTGGAAGCGGCGGACGCGCTGGCGAAGGAAGGGATCGAAGCGGAAGTGATCGATCTGCGAACGCTGCTGCCGCTGGATGAAGAGACGATTTTGAATTCCGTGAAGAAGACCAACAAATGTCTGGTCGTACATGAAGACACGAAAACGGGCGGGATCGCGGGCGAGATAGCGGCCATTCTCTGCGAGAAAGCGTTTGGCGATCTGGATGGGCCACTGATGCGCGTGACCTCGCTGGATACGCCGGTGCCCTATGCACCGACGCTGGAAGAATATTTTCTGCCGAATGCGAAGAAAGTTTTTGACGCCGCAAAGGAATTGGCGCGCTATTAGGATTTGAACGACAAGAGGAGAGCAATCATGCCCGTAGACATCGTAATGCCCCAGATGGGCGAAAGCATTTTTGAGGGGACGATCACCAAATGGCTGAAGAAGCCGGGCGACAAGGTCGAGCGCGACGAGCCGCTGTTCGAGATTTCGACGGACAAAGTCGACGCGGAAATCCCGTCGCCGTCGGCGGGCGTGCTCAAGGAGATCAAGGTCGGCGAAGGGCAGACCGTGCCGATCCAGACCATTGTGGGTGTCATTGATGCTGCGGGGTCGGCGACTGCGCCAACGCCCGCACCCGCGAAGGCGGAAGCCCCGGCTCCTGCCAAGGCTCCGGCCGCAGCTGCGCCAACGCCCGCTCCTGTTGCAAAGCCTGCTCCGGCTGCTGCTCCGGTCAGCACGCAAGCTGCGTCAGCCCCCGCATCTTCAAGTTCGACAGGCGAGCGTATCCACAGTTCGCCGCTGGTCCGCCGCATGGCTTCGGAGCATGGTATCGACCTTTCGACCGTGGCGGGCACCGGCGCCGGCGGGCGCATCAGCAAGCAGGACATCGAAGCAGTGATTGCGGCCGCAGCGGGAGGCGCGCCAGCTGCGACGCCGCCTGCATCCGCCGTTTCGGCTGCACCTTCACGGCCGGCACCTCCGCCTCCGCCCGCAGCAACTGCAGCGCCGCCTTCCGCACCGGGAGTTTCTGGCGGGCAAGCGCACGTGGCACTCGAAACTGCCGTGCCCCGCGAAAAAATGTACTTCGGCCACTACGAAGTCCAGCCCATGAGCACCATGCGGCAGCGCATTGCCGAGCACATGGTGGCTTCCAAGCGCGTTTCGGCGCACGTGTATTCTGTCGACGAAATCGATATGACCAAGGTGGCCGCGCTGCGCGCCAAGTCCAAGGACGAATTCGAAAAGCGGTACGAGACGAAACTCACATTCATGCCGTTCTTCGTGAAGGCCGCGGTGGCGGGCTTGCGCGCGTTCCCCACGCTGAATGCTTCGCTGGACGGCACGAACGTCATCCTGCACAAGGAGATCAACATCGGCATCGCCGTGGCGCTCGATTGGGGCCTGCTCGTGCCAGTGGTGAAAAACGCGGACGAGAAGAATATCCTCGGCATTCAACGGACGATGAACGACCTCGCGGAGCGCGCTCGATCAAAAAAATTAAAACCCGAAGAAGTGCAGGAAAGCACGTTCTCAATTACCAATCCTGGCGTTTTCGGCGGATTGTTCGGCCTGCCTGTGATTAGCCAGCCCAACGTCGGCATCCTAGGCCTTGGGGCGATTGAGAAGCGGCCGGTGGTAATCAACGATTCGATCGCCATCCGTTCGATGTGCTACGTGACGCTCAGTTACGACCACCGCGTTGTGGACGGCGCCATCGCCCACCAGTTCCTTCACAAGGTGAAGGAGACACTCGAAAACTGGACCGAGCCCGTTCTGTAGGCGGCGGCCTCTGCCAGGAACCACGAGAACTTTCTTCTTGCTCTCTCAAGAGCGTCCGAATTTGGGACGTCCGTTCCCGCTTTTGACAAGAGAGCGACGCTTCCTTTCTCTTTGACATCCGACATATCATTCATAGCAAAGCTGTTATTCGCTTGCAGCACTGGCTGCCTGGCTGCCTTCACAAGCTTGAGGCGGGTTGGATTCCCGAGCCTCGAGACCTGAGGAGTAACCAGCCATGCTAACCGCGAAGCTTGAAATCTCCTTGGACCGTGAAATGATGCAGCCGCGAATTCTGATCGCCGATGACCAGCAAGACGTTTTGGACGCGCTGCGCCTGCTGCTCAAAGGACACGGTTACAGCATCGAAACCGTGAACTCACCGGCGGACTTGTTGGCGCTAGTGGCGCGCCAGGAGTTCGACATTCTCCTCATCGATCTGAACTATGCGTGCGATACCACTTCGGGGCGTGAAGGCCTGGATGTGCTCAGCCGGCTCAAGGAGATGGAAGACCCTCCGCCGGTGGTGGCCATGACCGGATGGGCCACGGTGGGCTTGGCCGTGGAAACCATGCAATACGGGGTCAGCGATTTTGTGGAAAAGCCCTGGACCAACACGCGGTTGCTGGAGATTCTGCAGAAGCAAATCAGCCTGGGGCGCGACCGCCGCGAATCTCGCCGGCAGGAGGCTGCGGAGGCCCGCGCGCGGAAAGAGGCGCTGCTTCACCAGCAGGAACAGGAACGAGAGATTGTCGAGGCCAAAGCCATTCAGGAAAAACTTTTGCCGCGCGACACTCCGCAAATGCCGGGGTACGAAATCGCCAGCGTGTGGCAGTCCGCCCGGGTGGTGGGAGGCGATTATTTCGACATTCTTCCCCTCGACGAAAAAACGTTTGGCCTGTGCATCGCTGACGTGGCGGGAAAAGGTATGCCCGCCGCGCTGCTCATGTCCAATCTTCAGGCGGCGGTACGCGGACTCGCCTCGGCCTCGCTGGCGCCGGATCTTCTCTGCAGCCGGCTGAATTCCCTGATCTATAGGAACACCGCCAGCGACCGCTTCATCACTTTTTTTTACGCGCAACTGGACGGCCCCGGGCGCCGTCTGGCTTACGTCAACGCGGGTCACAATGCGCCGTTCGTGGTGCACTCCGACGGTTCGCACGAACGCCTCCGGGAGGGTGGCACAGTGTTGGGAGTCTTCGCCAGCCCGGGTTATGAGATGGGCTCAGCGCAGTTGTCCCCGGGCGACCAGGTAGTTCTGTTTACCGACGGGGTCACGGAAGCGTGCAACCAGGCCGGCGAGGAGTTCGGCGAAGTTCGCCTGCTGTGTTTGCTGCAAGAGCAACGCTCTTTATCAGCGGACGGCTTACAGGCGAAGATTTTGGCGGGGGTAGCCGAATTCAGCCGCGGTCGCTGGCAGGACGACGCCACGCTGCTGGTTCTTGCCGTTAGCGAATAGGACGCGCAAGTGCCGGTCTGGTCCGACCTTTTCCGCACCCCAATACGAATCACGCCAGTCACTGGATGCTTGGCTTTAATTTTGGCACCCAAGTCGCAAAGTGATCCATTCCGACGGGTTCAATCCCTGCATCACGCAGAGACGTCGGTCACCGCCGCAAACTCTGACGCAAAAGGCGCCCGAGCGGCAATACGCGCCGCAGTGTACGCGTAAAGCTTGCAATCCCCAGGAGCACGAGAAACGCTGAGAGTTTGCACATATCCTCGCGTGCCGTTTCTGCGGTAACTATAGTCGATGCGCATGGGGTCGCCCGGAAAGGTAAACTCTGCTACGCGCACCGACTTCTGGATGCGATCCCAGAGTCCAGCCGCCTTCCAGACTTGCGAGCAGTAGCTGCGAATCATCGCACGACTGCCTGGAGCACCGGCACGGATGACCTTGCGCGGCGGAGCAACATGCTCTGTGTAGAGCCGCTCAAGCTCGGCATCCAGGTCATCCGCGTGGACCCCTTTCTGCGGCGCCAACTGCAGTCCGTTTGAGAGGGTATTGTTCCAATTCTCAATGAGCTTCTAGAGTTCCTCCCCCACAGCCGGAGTACCGGCCATCTCCGCCCGCCTATTTCGCAGGTAGGTGGAAAACTGGTCTTCGAGTTCGTCGCGAAAGCCGCATAGTACGTCTTCATCGGCAGCGGGCTGGAGTCGCCGGATGCGCGCATATTCGTCCTGCTCTTCCACCAGCCGGAGGCGCAGTGCGCCGGTCAGAATGCGCCGGTGCCGGGGGTTATTTTGGAATTTCACCATGTAGTAGTAGTTGTCCGAACAGCGCATCAGGTGCGATTGCGAGCCACCCCGCATCCGCCGTATCTGCTCCAGCGCCCGTAACATGCGGGTTTATGCTAGTGGTACTTGCCAGATGCGCGCACTCCGGAAAATTCCTGATTCGAGAGACCTTGAGTTCAAGACGGGAATTAGAACTGAGCTCGCCTCGCTTCGCTCCGGGAGACGCCATTGCGAAAAAAGAAAAGGCCAGGACCCACGTCCCGGCCTCTCTGGCAAGAGAATTTTTCAATGGATACGTATTTAGCGCCGTTTTTTCTTTTTCGCGGGCTTTTTCTTCGCCGCTTTCTTTTTCGGCTTGGATTTCTTCGCTGCTTTTTTCTTCTTTGCAGCTTTTTTCTTTGCGGCTTTCTTGACAGGCTTCTTCGCTGCCGGCTTGGCCGCGGGTTTCGGAGCGGGGACTTCTTCCTCGGACTCGTCTCCCACGATTACGAGTTCTTCCTCTTCCGTTTCGACGATCTCCTCGGTTTCGCCGCCCAACTCCTCGTCGTCTTCCAGCCGTGACAGCTCGTTGTCGTCTTCCAGATTATCTTTCTCGAAATCCATTCCGTCCTCCCCTGGGGGAATTTGAGGACCGCCTCGCGGAAAGCGGGCCCGTGCGTCGCTGTTCCGGCCGGAGCGCTCTAAAATCCTACCCCGCCCTTGCGCCGTTGTTATCGTACTCGCCGGGAGTTGTCAAGCTTTCTGCGGATTTCCTTGAGGAGTCGCCGGTTAGCCAGCGTGAAGCGCCGCGTGGGCTGACGGAGCAGGGTATTCGCCGGCCAGACCACGATTTACGTAACCTATTTAAAATAAATTGTTTAATTGTGGTTTGCGGCTACAGCCCCACCCGGCGCGCTGCCCGTCGAAGCACTGGGGGCCTTCTTCTTGGCCTTGGCATGCGCGTGCACCGGGGAGGCCTCAGGCGCCCCGCCAAGCGTGTAGATGCGAAGCACCATCCCGCGGCTCACCTTGTTGGATTTCAACCGATTCCATTTGCGAACGTCATCGGAGTCCACGCTAAAACGATCCGCGATTCCCAGCAGCGTATCGCCTTTTCGCACGCGATAACTCACCAGGCGGCGCTTCGTTTCCATTTGCGGCTGTGTCGCGGGGATGATCAGTTTCTCGCCCGGCTCCAGGGCCGCGGTGCGCGGCAAGTTGTTGGCGTCGGCGATGGCCGCGGACGTCACGCGATATTTTTTTGCGATGGACGTGAGCGTCTCGTCTGCTTCCACGCGATGACGCCGCCAGCTGACCCACTTGTCCGGAGGAATATCCGCAATCTCGGCGGAGAATTTCGGCGCGGTGCCCTGCGGCAAATGCAATTCGAACGAAGGATCGTCGGGAGTGGCCAGGCGCAACAGCGAAGGATTGAGCGCGCGCAGCGTTTCCACGTCCACGTCAATGGTTTCTGCCACCAGCCGCAGATCGATGGGCCGTCCCGTTTTTACTATGTCCGTCGGCACCGGCGCTTCCGCTTCCACCAGCACATTGTAGTGCGCCGCATCCTTGGCGATGAGCGTGAGCGCCAGGATGATAGGCACATAGTTTTTCGTTTCGCGTGGAAGAACCTTGCGGCTATAGAGCTCCCAGAAATCGGCGTAGCCGGTGCGCTCGATGGCTTTTTGCACGTTGCCCGGCCCGCAGTTGTAGGCGGCCATCGCCAGATACCAGTCGCCGAATTGATTGTAAAGATCGCGCAAGTGCTGCGCGGCGGCGCGCGTGGCCTTCTCCGGATCCTGGCGCTCGTCAATCCACCATGTTTGACGGAGGCCGTACTCCTTACCCCGGTAGGCCACGAACTGCCAGATGCCGCGTGCGCCTGCTCGCGAGAGCGCCAGCGGCTGGAAAGCGCTTTCCGCCTGCGCCAGATAGATCAGGTCCTGCGGAACACCTTCTTCACGCAGAACGCGCGCAATCATTTCGCGGTATCGGCCCGCCCGGCGCAACCCGGTTTCCACAATCGCGCGGCCCCGCGGCGTCTGAAAGAAATTGAGAAAGGAGAGCACTTCGTCGTTTACCGTCAGCGGCAGATCGTGGGAACTTGTTTTGGCCGATTCTTCGGCGCGCGCCTTCAGACCGGGGTCGACCGGAAAAGTCATCTCCGCGACTTCATCAATCGCCGCGGGAACGGCTGGTGCTTCGCTGAATCCGTCTCCAGCGCGGAAGGCCTGCAACTCGTACGCGTATACCGTGTCCACCACGCGGTGAAACAGTTCGCTCAACTGCGGATCGCTGTTGGGGTCGTAGCCGCTCTCCAGCATCCAGTCCACCGCATCGTCAAAATCCTTGCGCGCTGCTTCCAAGTGGCCCGCTTTGTAGTTCTGCTCGCCGGAAGCAAACTTTTCCCGGACCTTGACGATCAAATACGCTTTCCCACCTGGGACCGGCGGCAAAAGCGAAACGGGCGGCTTGCCACCCGGCTTCATAAGTGGCAAAGGCGGAAGTTCCGGCGGGGCGTGCATCGCTGCCGCAGCCACTGGCGCCGGCGCAAGCGCTGGAACATGCGCTTGGACGGGCTTCTTCTCTCCGTCCTCGCAGCCCAATAGGCCCGCCGAAAGCAGGATAACGCTTGCCGCCAGATGCAGCCGTTGGTTCATCTCTTCATGGTAAGTACCGGCTCACACCCGGGTCAATGCATTCCGGCAGATAGGGGTTGACGCTCTCACCACACTTCGCCACCCCTTCGCCGCCGTTTCCGGCGCGGGCTCTTTGGGATAGACTCCCCGGCGAGGTGCCTCCGTGAAAAGCCGCCCACAACTCCACGGTTTAAACTTGCCGCGAATTCCGATCGTCTGGCCGCTCATCCTGCTTCTAGCGGGTGCTTCGAGTCTTTGCGCGCAAGAGAAGGGTTTCTCTCCCGAGAAGCATGCGGCCATCGAAAAAGCAGTCTCCAATTTCATGTCCGCAAACAGCGTTCCGGGAATCGCCACCGCTGTAGTTCTCGATGGGGAAGCGGTGTGGTCCGCGGGATTTGGCATGGCCGATCTGGAGGACTACGCCCCGACGACCTCGGCAACCCTCTTCCGGCTTGGCTCGATCTCCAAACCAATCACCGCTGTGGCCATCCTGCAGCTTAGCGAGCGTGGCAAATTGGATCTCGACGCGCCCGTCCAGAAATATTGCCCGGCCTTCCCCAAAAAAGACTGGCCGATTACCACTCGCGAGCTCCTGGGCCACCTCGGCGGCATCCGGCATTACAACCCCGAAGGCAAAGGTGACGTTCCTGAAGACAGCGCGCGCCATTTCACGAGCATGGAGGAATCGCTGCAGATTTTTGCCAACGACCCGCTGGTCGCAAAACCCGGCACAGAGTTCAACTATTCAACCTACGGTTACACGCTGCTCGGCTGCGTCCTGGAAAGCGCTACGTCGGAAAAATACGTCGACTATGTAAAGGAGAATATCTTTCGTCCCGCCGGAATGGAGCACACTCAGGCCGATAATTTCTTCGCGGTGATTCCCCACCGGACGCGCTTCTATCACAAGGACAAAGCTGGAGTGGTCCAAAACGCCGGCGTCCTGGACTCCAGTTACAAGATTCCTGGGGGCGGCTTGATCTCTTCCGCGGATGACATGGCGCATTTCGAAGCCGTCATCCTGGCGGACAAGCTCTTGAAACGTGCCACCCGGGACCAGATGTGGACTTCGCAGAAGACTGCCGATGGCAATCTGACGGGCTACGGCTTAGGCTGGGGCGTGGTCGAAAGGTTTGGCGTGCATATCCTGGCCCACACCGGCGGACAGCAGGGCACCAGCACGGCCTTCGCCGTCGTGCCGGATCGGCGCGCCGGCGTCGTCGTCCTGGCGAACATGGACGGCGTGGACTCCGGCCGGCTCGCGGACGAAATTTTGAAAATAGTTCTGGACCTCAAAGACAAGACGCCTTAAATCAAGACACCGGTCGCCCTACACTTCGGCCCGTTTGAGCAGATATTCCGCGGCCAGCGGAAACGCTGCTGCCAGGAAAACGGCGCGCCATAACGATCCCCACGGAAACGCACTCGCGTCGTAGGGTAGCTGGTTGTTGCTCACCAGCCAGACCAGCGGTCCTGTAAACAGAGTTGGCGGATTGAGGTGCAGCGGGACAATGATGATCTGACGAAGGATCGCATACACGAGTACCACCCCCGACGTATAAATCAGTCCGCCGCTCGCGCTCCGCCGCAACGCGGTCATAAGCGTTGTCAATCCCAGAACCGGCAATCCGACGATGACCATCATCCACGGAGCAATGAATAGGTAAGGGAAGTCCCAATATCTTGTCAGAGTTCCCAGTAATGCTGCCGCAAGGTACAGGGGAACGACTGCCACTATTGCCATTTCCGCCACGCAGACGGCCCAATGTGTCCACGTCACCGAAGTTCGCGTCCGCGGTCGCGTCCACAGGTATTCAATCGTTCCAGGCTCAATTTCGCTTCCGGGAGCAGTCGCGCCGAGGAACACCGCCGAAAGAAATCCGCTGCACCACAGCACGCTGAGAATCATGGAAAACACCACGTGCGCCGTAGGCAAGGGATTGTGTATGTATTCACTCCGGTCGAAATGCCACCATCCGTTTTGTACCTCGAGCCCCGGCTCTAGCGTGAACAGCAGAGCGGTCACGGTAAACATGATCAAGAGAAAGAAGAAACGGGCGCGGCTTTCGCGCCAGCATTTCCAGGCGTACATGGTGCCTCCTTGCGAACCAGGTGTAGAAACAGTTCCCGCAAGCCAATCGGGGAAATCTCCAGAATCGAGGCGCCCTGGCTGCGCAGTCCTGCCGCGAACCCATCCGCCTCGCGCGCCAGCACGTACCGGCGGAATCGGCCGTCGGTGGTCGCGGAAACTACGTCGGCCGATGGCGCATCCGGCAGGTTTTCGCCCGATACGATGACCAGCCGGTATTCCTGCCGAACCTCTTCGAGCCGCGCCTCCAGCAGCAGCCGGCCCTCTTCCAGAATTCCCACCCAGTCGCAAATCTGTTCCACTTCGCCGAGATGATGGCTTGATACAAAAATCGTCCGTCCCTGGCTGACGTGGTCTTCAATAAGCGTGCGCAGGATCTCGTCCACCATCAGGGGATCCAGCCCGGCAGTTGGCTCGTCCAGAATCAAGACTTCCGCTCCCTGCGCCAGCGCCAGCAGCAGCGCGACCTTGCTCTGATTCCCGATGGACAGCTTTTTGAACGCCGTCTTCATCGGGATTTCCAGCCGCTGCGCCAGCCCCCCCGCTGCTTCATCCGACCAGCGCGGAAAGTACGCCTTGTTCATGCGCACCAGTTCCGCCGGAGTCGCCCATCCATACAGTTGTTTGCGCTGCGGCACAAACGCCACTCGTTGCAGGATGCGCATCAGTTCCATTTCGAGCCAAGGATCGAGTCCCAGAACCCGCATCCTGCCCTTCGTCGGCCGCACCAGCCCGAGCAACATCCGCATCGTCGTCGTTTTCCCCGCGCCATTGCGTCCCAGGAATCCGTATACCGCACCCGGCTGAATCTGCAGATTCAAGTTCGAAACCGCAGTCTGCGGTCCGAACGACTTGCTCAGGCCCTCCGTCAATATGGCCGCTTCGCTCATGGTTGGCCTCCGAGTTTGTCGAGCTCTTCTTCCAGCAGTTTCATCGTCTCCTCGCGCGTCAGACGCAGTTGCCGCCCTTCCACCGCCAGCTGCCGTGCGTGTGGCCGCAGCCGCTTCACTTTTTCGCTCTTTAGGAGTCCGGGAAGACCGTCCGCCACAAACGTCCCGCCGCCCGGCACGCTCCGGGTCACGCCGTCGCGCTCCAGGTCCTGGTAAGCGCGCGCCACGGTGTTGGGATTGATGCGCAGCTCGGCCGCCAGCTTGCGCGTGGAAGGCAGCGCCTCACCCGTGCGAAGAGCGCCGGCGGCCACCGCCTGCTTCACCTGCGCTTTCAGCTGCAGGTAAACCGGGACGCCCGAGGAGGCGTTGAGGTGCAAGAGCATACTGTACTAATACACTAGTACAGCATACGTGTCAAGAATTTATTTTGGATGTGCTATTTTGGCCAATCCGGGAAAACCGCCTCCATCGCCCCGCCGAACCAATACTTGTAAAACCCATCGTCACAGGGATTCATGGTGTCGCCATATTTCGCTGCGAAATGCCGCCCCCAGTGCGGGCGCCGCCCATCGGCGTCGCAGAAACCAAATTCATCCGATAGCCCCCACGAACTAAAGACCCTGCCGGATTTCTTCATGATGTTCGGATCGCTCGCCAGACACGCGATGGCGCGTCCCGCATAGAGTGGGGTTTCCGAAGCCACGTAATTTGGGTCCTTCTTGATACCGTCCTGCCAATTGGCTTCCGTCACTCCGAATCTTTCCAGCATGATCTGCGAGCGCAGGAACCCCGGCGTCAGCGCGATGGCCGCCACATTCTTTCGACGCAATTCATACGCCATCGCAAAGGCCTGTCGTATTACCGTGGTCTTGATCATGTCGTAGAACATATTCCCCCGATAAGAGTACGAATCCCCATCACCGATCTCCGCGATCAGCCCGCTGCGTTTCGATTTCTTTGCGCCTTCGATGAGTAGCGGCGCCGCAAAGTGACTCGTAATTATGTGCGTGTGCACCGCATTGCGAAACAGCGCAAAGCCTTTCTCCAGATCCACTTGCCAGAACGTCTTCCCGAATTCGTGCTCGGCGCTCTCCGAAATGTCGTTGACCAGCACGTGAAGCTGTCCTTGCTCCTGGCGAATGCGCGCCATTAATTTTTCGACTTTGCCCGGCTCCAGATGGTCCACCACCACAGCAATCCCTTTTCCGCCCCGGGCGCACACCAGCTCGGCCGTCTCTTCAATTGTCTCCGGTCGTTTTGCGTAGTACTTGTCGGGCAGAGCTTTCCTTGCTGCAGCGGAATCGCGCCGCGACGCCGTAGAACGCCGGTTCTTCTGCGCACGCGTGCTGCGCCCCGTGCAATACACCGTCGCGCCTGCTTCCGCGAGCGCCAGCGCCGTGCCGCGCCCCACCCCGCGCGTGGCTCCGGCCACGAGCGCGACTCTGCCGCGCAGATCGGGCGGATGGTAGGTGGAATTGTCGGTCATGGGGCGCCTCCGGAGGGACAACGCGCCTATAATAAACGGTCATTCAGTAATGTCAAGTGGAAAATGAATGACCATTCAGTTATGCTCTCTCTCCGCCTGTTTCTCGGGCGCTCCACAAAAATGTCGCCTCGTCCCCGCGAAACCTCCGACGAACAGATCCTGACGGCCACCGCGCGCGTCATGCAGCGACTGGGTCCGTCGGAAATCACTCTGGCCCACGTTGCCAAAGAAGCCGGCGTCGTCCCCGCCACGCTGATCCAGCGCTTCGGCACCAAGCGCGCCCTTCTCCTAGCGACGGTGAAAACCGGCTCCGCTGGCATATCTGCGCAGTTTGCCGCCGCCCGCGTGAAATACGCCTCGCCCCTGAAAGTATTGATCGAGCTCTTCGTCGAGTGTTCCGGCTTCGCCTCCACCCCCGAATCCATAGCCAACGGCCTCGCCTATCTCCAGATCGATCTGACCGATCCGGAGTTCCGCGCCATCACCCTCGCGCAGTTCACCGCCGTCCGCGAGGAAACGCGCAAGCTCCTCGACGAAGCCATCGTCGCGCGCGAATTGCTCCCCTGCGACACCACCGAACTCGCCCGGTTGATTCAACAAGTTAACGGCGGCTCCATGCTCGACTGGGCGGTCTTCCGCGAAGGGCCTCTAGCCGGTTGGATCCGCCGCGACCTCGAAGAGCTTCTTCGCCCCTACCGCATCCGGCCTCGGAGCAAAGCCGCCAGCAGTCGCCGCAAGCCGCTGAAAACAAGGAGCTAGCGAATTTCTAAGAAAGCGCTTGAAAAAGGTACTCTTCCGTGGTACTCTGTCTTTGCGTTTGTTGCTCTTGTATCGCCTTTGGGTTGTAAAGCGGTCGCGAGGTCAAACTTGCGGCCTTTTTTTTTGTGCCATGAGCCTGCTTTGCGGGCGCTGGGCACAAGGCTTGAAGACGGCCGAAGCTCTGTTGAGGGGCTCGGAACTTGAGGCACCAGATAGCTTAAAGAACTAATGTTCAGCTGTAACCCAGCTGACAGAAACGAGTACAGCAGTGAGTAAAGAACAAGGAACAGTGAAGTGGTTCAATGCCAGCAAGGGCTTCGGTTTCATCCAGCGCCAGAGCGGTGAGGACGTTTTCGTCCATTTCTCCGCGATCGTGGCTGATGGCTA
>DATDGF010000112.1:0-70455 GCA_036522195.1 Candidatus Acidiferrum sp.
GATGGCCCGGTAGGCTCTCACAACCTCATCACTGGACAGCTCCGGTTCCCTTCCGAGACTCATGGGTTCCGTCCGCAGCAGTATGTCGTCCATCGAAATAACACCCACGAGAGACCCTTTTTGAGCAACCACTGGAAGCCGGCGCACTTTCCCTTCTTTCATGGTTTGCAGCGCCAAATGGATATCATCTTCCGGGGCGCAGGAATAAAGCTTGCCCGACATGACCTCACCTACAGCGATATCGCCGGCAAGCCGACTCCGCGTTCCAAGTGCGATGCAAATGTCACGGTCCGTGATCACGCCGATCACCTTACCATCCGCTCCCCCGACGGGAAGGAACCCGCAGTTTGCATTCCACATCAGCTCCGTCGCCGAACCGAGGTTTGTTTCCAGTTGACAGTAATACGGGGTTCCCATCATCACTTCTTTTACTTTCATTGGAATTCTCCTTCTTCTGGCCCTGTGCCCGCTGGCACTCGAATAGGACCCCGCAACTACTTAACACCAGCACCGAAAGAACGCTGTGACCCAAATCACGGCTGGCCGTGACGCTCATTACACTCGAAGACAGTCAAGCGTGCGAGCATACAAATGGCTTGGTTCGCGCAGTGAGCGGTACGCCGCGCCCCGGGCCTAGGTGGAAAGACCTAAGGTACTTGACGTGTGGACAAAGCCGAACAACATTGCGCTTCTGACAATCACAGGGATTCTTCTCCATCTGTTTCTTCGATATTTTCTGAATTCTCCCCGTATCGCTTGGCAAGTGCCCCTTATCGTGGTCTTGATCATAGGCGGTGTGCCTCTGCTTGTGACCTTGACGCAAAAACTCTTTGCCCGGGAATTTGGATCGGATCACCTTGCGGGAATCTCGATCATCACCTCGGTAATTCTCGGCGAATATCTTGTCGCTGCGATCGTGATTCTGATGCTTTCGGGAGGAACGGCCCTTGAAGTATTCGCCAGCCGCCGCGCCTCGTCGGTTCTTGATGCGCTTGCCAAACGGATCCCACAAGTCGTCCATCGCAAATGCGGTCCCGACCTATCGGATGTAAGGCTCGGAGACATCGCGGTCGGGGACACGCTCGTCGTATTTCCTCACGAAATTTGCCCCGTCGATGGTGCGGTCATCGGGGGTCACGGAAAGATGAATGAAGCCTATCTTACGGGTGAGCCGTTCGAGATCGCCAAAACGCCAGGCTCGGAAGTGCTTTCGGGTTCCATAAATGGCGATGCCGCCTTGCACATTCGAGCTGAAAAACTGGCAGTAGATTCGCGTTACGCGAGAATCATGCAAGTGATGCAAGACGCGGAACAACGTCGCCCCCGCATCCGCCGGCTAGGAGACACGCTCGGGGCGTGGTATACGCCTGCGGCATTGTCGCTCGCAGGAATCGCTTGGGCCGCGACCGGCGAATCCCACCGCTTCCTGGCCGTGCTGGTCGTAGCAACCCCCTGCCCACTTCTAATTTCCATTCCCGTAGCAGTGATTGGCGCAATTTCCCTAGCCGCGAGACGCGGCATCATCATAAAGAACCCAGCCGCGCTAGAACAGATAGGGCGTTGCCGCACCCTTATCTTCGATAAGACTGGAACGCTGACGTACGGCAAGCCTACGCTGTCCGAGATCCTTTGTGCCCCCGGATTTGCGAAGGACGACGTTCTCCGAATAACTGCAAGCTTGGAGCATTATTCAAAACATCCCCTTTCCCGGGCGATTCTTGAGGCAGCTCAAAACGCAAACCTTCCTGTGGAACTCGTTTCGGAAATCAGCGAAAGACCCGGTGAGGGACTAAAAGGCATGGTAGGCCAGCATAGTATTTGGATTACGAACCGCAAGAAGGTGGTCGAAAGACCGCTTGCCTTACCACAGGTCGCTCCGGGGTTAGAATGTTTGCTTTTTGTCGATGACGTATACGCTGCCACTTTTCGTTTCCATGACGTGCCTCGCAGGGAGAGCCGTACGTTTATTAAGCATTTGAGCCCACGCCATGCGGTCAACCATATTTTGATCGTTTCTGGCGATCGTGACCAGGAAGTACGGTACCTGGCTGAGCAAGTGGGAGTCACGGAACTCTACTCTGCCAAGAGTCCGGAGGACAAGGTTGCTATCGTCCGCAAGGAGGCGGCGCAAGCCCCTACGTTGTTCCTTGGGGATGGCATTAACGACGCCCCGGCGATGCAAGCAGCAACGGTCGGCGTTGCCTTTGGAGTGCAAAGCGACATTACATCTGAGGCAGCCGACGCAGTTATCCTGGAGACTTCCTTGGGCCGAGTAGACGAACTGATACATATCGCCCGGCGCATGCGCCACATTGCTCTTCAATCCGCCATCGGGGGGATGGCATTGAGTATTCTAGGAATGTTCGCTGCCGCGTTCGGTTACCTGCCGCCAATCGGAGGAGCCATCACGCAGGAAATCATCGACCTCGCGGCGGTCCTGAACGCGGTGCGCGTTGCCTTGCCCACGGATTCGCTGACTGATTTCTGACCTGGGAAACATCGACTAAAAACCGTCCTGCGTTCGGCAATTCAGGCGCCGCCGCGAAAGCCAGAGTGAAGCCGACTATGCTAGTTAGTTCCCCGATGCCCATGGAGTTAGCGGAGGCAACGCGTACTTCTATCCGGTCAAGAAGCCCGGCTTTGGCTGCGCGGCGTTTCAGCCCCTTGATCATTTTCGCTTGGATATCCACCGCAACTACACGTCCAAGAGTCCCAATGAGGTGAGCGAGGTCCAGCGTAAAGAGGCACATCCCCGGGCCGGGTTCGAGCACCCTCATGCGCTAGCTGAACGTAGGGGCCATGATCGCGCGTAGGTTCCGCCCATGGCGCCGCAGCGGGCAAACCCAGCCAATGTTCGAGCCACCAAGGGCAAACGCTGGGAACCATTACGCGCCTCGACGGACCTTGCCAGTCATTGCCACGCCCATGCCGTCCGGTCGGCAATGGTTGAGTCGGCATTGCGCTCTACCAACGGACCTCGCTCCATCCAACTCGCCCTAAAGCTTCGACTCTGATGTGCCCTTTCGGTCCTCCCTCACTGTGGTCACCTGATTCCTTCGCAGACTGTCCGGAAAATGTACTGGTACCAAGATTTTTTCTCCGTTTTTCCCTCCTCGATGTTCCTTAAATAAATAGGGGACTGTGATCGATATTTCTGCCAGCCTGGGAACATTCCGTGGGATGAAGATTTTTTCTTACTTTTTACCCTTTGGATGTTCCTTATATAAGAAGGGGCTGTTTCAGGGAGTTTGCTTTCAGCCTGTAACCTCTCCGAGGGATTAAAGTTTTTTCTCACTTTTTCCCGACTGGATGTTCCCTTGTAAGTAGGAGATCTCGGTGAGGTTCTTACGATGAAGGACTCCTACGGTTTCTTGTAGGTCAAGCGGCCAACAATTGAGCTTTTCCATTTTCGAGTCCTCTTGACTATTTCAAAGAGCCTCGATGGCCATTTGCAACGTGGGAGTGTGACGGGTGCATGAAAGACACAGATCACCGTATGCGTCACCCTCGCGGTCACCTTGCCGATTGAGCAAGTGGCCAAAGAGCAAGAGATTACGCATGGCGCGACCATCAATTTGGACGCGGGCAAAACACCGTGTTGGGCTGTCAAGCCAAACTCAGGCCAATCAATCAAGGCCGTCAACGTCCACAATCGACCATGACTCTGGAGCAATTCATTAACGAGATGTGGAGGCCAGGGATAATACCCACGCTTCGGTCTGGATCGTCTCGCTACTACGAAGTGCAGCTCCGGTGCCACATCCTTCCTACATTCGGCACAAGAAGGCTTTGCGACATCACGCGGGTGGATGTCCAAACCTTTTTGGCCGACAAACGAAAGCATGGCTTCTCTGGTTCGAGCACACACGGGATGCGGACTGCCATTTCAAAGGTGATGCAGGCCGCTGTCGATTGGAATCTCCTTGAACAGAATTCGGCAAGAGGGATTCGCATTGGCGACCGTACACCAAAAACGGAGAGGCTCTATCTCAATCCGAAGGAAGTGGGGCGATTGCTCACTTCCCTTTCCGAACCTTGCCGTACTCTCGTGCTCGTTGCAGTGCTGACGGGCATGCGAATAGGCGAGATTCTCGCATTACGATGGAAAGCCATTGATTTAGATCGTGGTGTCATCCAAGTGAGAGAGACAGTCTCGGAAGGCAAGTTCGGTTCGCCAAAGACAAAAAGCAGTAGACGAGATATCCCGATCAGCCAGCCTGTGTGTGACGCGTTTCAAACACAGCTTGCTTGCTGTCGGCAAAGGAATCCGGAGGATCTCGTCTTCACGACCCGCAAACAGACGCCGCTCAACCCGAAGAACCTACTTCGCCGTGTTCTGCGACCGACGTGCAAAGCCCTGGGGCTACCTGTGATTACGTGGCACAGCTTCAGACACACGCACGCAACGCAGCTCGCCGAGGTAGGTGAATCACTCCGAACAGCCCAGTCACTTCTTGGCCATTCGGACCTTGAAACAACGCTAAATGTCTACACGCACGCCATCCCTGATGCACAACGTCGTGCGGTCGACAAAGTCGCTGAGGTTTTGTTCACTAATGTTCACAAGATTTCAGCGGCTACAGAAAATCAAAAGGTCAACTGATTGATGTCGCAGGACTTGCAAAAAACGGTGGAGCCGAGAGTGGGAGTTGAACCCACGACCTGTCGATTACGAATCGACTGCTCTACCACTGAGCTACCTCGGCTTGTTCTATTGACAATAGCATCCGCAGAAAATTTCTGTCAATTCATCCGCGAAAATCGCGTGCTTTCAACGCGAAAAGGGATACATCGCCCAGCCGATGCCCACGCCGATGAGCAAAAAAAAGAACAGAGACCACGCGATGTATTTCACACGCTCAACGGGCTGCCGGCGGCTCAAGAAGCCGAAAGCCACGGAAATCACCAGCGAGAAAAGCAGCATCGCTTGCAGGTGGCTCAGCTTGAACGCGATGGCAGCGATCATGCCTTGCGTCCTCGCGCCGCTTCATAGGCGTGCAGCGCGGCAAGCAGATTCAACACGCCGGCGGCGGCGAGGAATCTCGTTCCATAATCTCCGTCGGCGTGGGACACATCCGCGCCATTCGTTTCCAGCGATCTCGCGACGAAATAGAAACTACCCGCGCCCAGATCGGCAATATAACCGAGTCTATCGAAAGCGTCGTTCCCGTTCGAATTGAAGACGTTTCCGCGCATTCCCGCGCCAAGGATGACCAGAAGCGCGACTGTCAGGAAGCACGCCACAGCACGGCCCCACATCTTCAAAATGGCGTGGCCTAATCCTGGCACCAGCCATCCCGCCGCCCCGATGAGGAAAGCAATCGCCTCGCGCCGCGAATCCTGCGGCGGAGCCAAGGGTGCCAAAGTTTCGTCTGCCATCTTTTTCCTTTTCGAACTGGCCTATGCCAGCAACGGGAGAATTTCCTTTTGTACTGCTCCCGTGACACGCGCTTCGCGTTCGTCAATATACGTGTTCACTTCGCTGCGAATTCCAAATTCGGGCAGGTAGATTCCCGGCTCGATGGAATTGCACGTCCGCGCGATCAGGTGGCGCACGTCGTGCGTTTCGAGCCCGTCCATGTTCACGCCATTGCCATGAACTCTTTCTCCAAGGCTATGGCCGGTGCGGTGAAAGAAATATTTTCCGTAACCGGCTTTTTCAATCACGCTGCGCGCTGCTTTATCCACTTGCCAGCCCTGCAGAGGCTTCCCCGCCGCGATGCTCTTTCGAATCAGATCGACGGCTTTGTCCCGCGCTTCGCGCACAACACCGAAAATCTTCGCATACTTGTCTGGCACTTTCGCGCCCAGGTAGCCCATCCATGTGACGTCGTAATAGACGCTCCCGGGCGTTTTCTTTTTCCCCCACACATCCAGCAGTAACAAATCACTTTCGCGAATGGGCGATGCAGACTCCACCGTCGGACCGTAGTGCGGATCGCTGGCATGGGCGTTGACGGCAATGTCCGGTCCTTCTTCCGTCCAGATTCCCGCGGCTTCGAATTCCTTCAGGATCCAATTCTTCAAATCAAGTTCTGTCAGCGGCTTCTTCTCGCGCACGCTTTTTGCCGCAAGCCGAAACGCGTCCCGAACGATGCGGTCGATGGCCACGCCGGCGGATTGATGGGATTCCAACTGCTCGGGAGTCCAGCAGGCTTCGTACTTCTGGACCAGATCCGCCGAGCTCACCACTTTTACCCCGCAACTGCGCACCAATTCGATCGTTCCTGCATCCACCATCGCCACGTATGGAATCGCATTCTTCGGCGAATATTGCATGGCCACGTTTCGCGCGCGGCCGAGACTTTTCTTCACATTTTTGCGGAGTTCGTCCTGCCCCGCGTATTGCAGCGTGTTTCCCGGCAGTGCGGCGAGCGACTGCGACTCGATTTTGTGCACCAGCTTCTTTGGGGTTCCTTTTGCCGGAACAAAATAAAACCACCGTCGGGTGCGCATTCCTTCAGGTAGGTTCAGGACGTGCTGCGCAATGGGATCGCGACCGCGAAAATCATAAAAGAGCCAGCCGTCGAGTTTCGCGGCCCGCAGGTCGCTCTGAATGCCCGTGATATCCGCGCTCATAAGAGAATCCGTTCCGTCACCTGAGAGTGAAGCCGTGTGCCTGCGTCAGGCGTCTTGCATCAGCAAGTCCAGAATCTGCTGCCGCGTCACACCGCTGATTTCGATCCGTTTCGTGCGGCTTCTTTCGCCGCTCAGAATTCTAACAGCCGACTTCGGTCTTTTCAAAAGTTGCGCCAGGAATTCGACGAGCGCTTCGTTCGCGAGGTCCTCAACAGCCGGCGCGCACAGCCGCACCTTCAACGCTCCTCCCAGTTCACCGGCGATCTCGTCCTTACTTGCTCGCGGCTGTACTCTGACCGAGAAAATCGCCGCGGCTTCCCGCTCTTGAATTTCCAGCATCCGCGGCTTACCAGGCACGCTCGTACTGCACAGGAGGCTTGATTTTTTCACCGAGGCTTTTTGCGGCGCGCCTGGGCCAATAGGGATCACGCAACATTTCGCACGCAAGAAAGATCAGGTCCCCTTGTTCTTCCATCAGAATCGTCTCGGCTTGGGCGTGTTCCGTGATCATGTCCACAGCGCCCGTCGCGATTCCGGCTTGCTTTCGAATCTCTTCGGCAAACTTCACCTGGTACCCGGGGCCTACAGGGATCTTGACGCCGGAAACGAGGCCTCCGCTCGAAACGTCGATCAAATCGACCCCGGGAGGTTTCAGCTTTCGCGAGAGTTCCATCGCCTGCTCTACATCCCAGTCGCCTTCTTTCCAGTCCATGGCGGACAGCCGCACGAAGAGAGGCAGCTTTTGCGGCCAGACTCTTCGCACGGCTTGAACCACCTGTAATGTGAGGCGAATCCGGTTCTCGAACGCCGCCGTATTCATCCGTGCGCGTGTTGGACAAAGGAGAAAAAAATTGGTGCAATAGATAGCCATGCGCCGCATGGATTTCCAATACTTCAAAGCCCACTGACAAAGCTCGTGCCGCCGCTTAGAGAATGCTTTGACAACATCTCCGATCGCGTTCGCTTTAAGCGCTTCCGGAACAGCGAAGCCATCGTCGAACGCGATGGCACTGGGCGCGACAGTCGCCGTCTTCCAGTGTGATTGCTTTGCCTCCTTCCCAGGGCGGCGTCACACTCGCCTTCCGCCCCGCATGAGCCAATTGAATTCCTGGAAGCGCTCACTGCGAACGGATGAATTCCGCGATCGGCCGCCCACCCTTGGTGTGTGAATCATCATAAATCCCCGTGTCGCTCGGCGAGATTCGGCCTCTTCCACGGCCGTTGCTTCGGCCATCACCAGAGCTGCTCCACCGACCGCCCGGCTTCCCAGATGCACAAGATGCCAGGTCTGCGGGTGGCCGTCCTTCGCGGAGTATTGGCACATCGGAGAAACAACAATTCTGTTTCTGAGTTCGACCTCACGGATTCGAAACGGATCAAGCAATTTCATGGCTGGTTCCTCTCCGCAGTCTTATTGGCCGGCAACCTGAAAACCTCGTTGCCCAAACAGCGCAGTGCCGACGCGCACCTCGGTCGCGCCCTCTTCAATGGCAACTTCAAAGTCGTGGGACATGCCCATGGACAGAACAGGAAGCGCCAGACCAAGTTTTCCGGCTAGATCGTCCCTTGAAGTTTTCAAGCGCCGGAAATAGGGGCGCACCCCCTCGGTGGCTTCGAGAAATGGCGGAATGCACATGAGCCCAGCCAGCTGCAACTTAGGCAGATCTAGGATTTGTTCTGCCAGGGCTGGCAATCCGGCAATCTCCACTCCGCTTTTTGTCTCTTCTGGAGCCACTCGGACTTCAATCAGCACGCGCAGCTTCCCAGTGATGCCGGCCTCGGCCCGACCGCGGTCCAGCCGCTGCGCGACAGCGATGTCATCGACAGAGTCGACGCTGTGAAAGAGCCTGGCGGCCCGCGTCGTTTTGTTACTTTGCAAATGGCCAATCAAGTGCCACGATGCCGCCAGGCCTTCCGTCCCCGCGCGTTTCCCTTCCCACTCCTGGACACGGTTTTCGCCGAAATACCGTACGCCCGCTTCGTAGGCTTCACGTATCGCGCTTGCCGGGTGCGTCTTCGACACGCCGATCAGGGTGATTTCCCCCGCGCTCCGGCCCGCACGCTCCGCGGCCCCGGCAATTCTTTCTTGAATTCGCAGCAAATTTTCCCGCACGGAAGTCTGTGTCATGTTCGAAGTTAAAATCCTAGCACGCACAGCATTGCGGCGCAGAGTCTCAGCGGTTAGACTGACCTTCGACCATTGTCCCTGTTTTTCCCGGGCACTCTAAGCGATGGCTACCTCCGGAAAACTCATCGCCGTCGAAGGCATCGACGGCAGCGGCAAGCGCACGCAGGTCGAGCTCCTGGCTCTGACCCTCAAGGCGCGCGGCCACTCCGTCTATTCCACGGGATTCCCGCAATACGAATCCTGGTTCGGCAGGATGGTAGGCAAATTCCTGAATGGAGAATTCGGCTCGCTCGAAACGGTCGACCCGCACTTTTCGGCTCTCCTTTATGCCGGCGATCGTTTCGAAGCCAAGTTCAAGCTGGAAGCCGCGCTGGACGGCGGCCAAATTGTCCTCGTCGACCGCTACATCGGTTCGAATCTGGCGCACCAGACCGCGCGCGTTCCTCCCGCGAAGCGTTCCGAATTTCTCGGATGGATCGAGCACCTAGAATACAAGATCTACGGCCTGCCGCGCGAAAGCCTCATCCTCTATCTCCGCGTTCCGCCGCACGAGGCGCAGAGGCTGGTCGCGCTGAAGCCCGCTCGCAACTATACCGCTGCGCAAAAGGACCTGCAGGAATCCAGCTTGCGCCATCTGCAAGACGCCGCCGAAATGTACGACTCCCTATCGAGAAGCGTGCCTTGGGCCACCATCCAGTGTTTTGACGCCACGCAAAATTCCATTCGTGAACCCGAAGACATCGCGCTCGATGTCCTCGCCGCTGTCGAAGGCGCGCTTTCCTCAACTCCTGCCGGAGAGGAACGATAACGTATGGGGTTTTCCGAGTTTCTTGGCAACGAACGGCTCGTAGGCGCGCTGCGTGGCGCCCTCCGTGCCCAGCGTGTCCCACATGCTTTGCTTTTCACAGGACCGCGCGGCGTGGGCAAATTCACTCTCGCGCGTATGTTTGCGCAGGCTGCCAATTGCGAACGCTTGCCCGACGATTTCTGCGGCGAGTGCGCCACCTGCCAGCGCATCGCCCTACTTGCCGATCCTCAGAAACTGATCGAGCAAGGCCTCGTGGAACGCGGCGAAAGCGCCGATGCCGCGACCGTCGAGCGCATGCCGCTTATACTGCAGTCGCACGCGGACGTCTGGGCGCTCGTGCCCGACCCCGTCCGGCTCAAGAGCCCGGTCGCGCGGCCGATGCTGCGCGTGGGCCAGTTGCGAGCGGTACAGCGCGCGGCCTATTTTCAGCCCATGGGACGGCGCCGCGTCTTCATTCTCGATGGCGCGGAGACCATGCGCTGGGACGTTGCCAACGTCTTTCTGAAAATTCTTGAGGAACCGCCCGGTTCGGCGACACTGATCCTGACCGCGCCATCTCCCTATTCACTGCTGCCTACCATCGTCTCCCGCTGCCTGCAATTTCATTTCGCGCCGTTGCCCCAAGCAGCCGTCGAAAAAATCCTGAAGGAAAAAACCGGCCGCAAGCCCGCCGAAATCCGGCTCGCGGCGCAGCTCGCCGAAGGCAGCCCGGGTCTTGCGATGGAAATGGATGTTGAAGCGGTTGCCGACAGCCGCAAGCACGCTCTGCGGATCCTTGAACGCGCCGCGCGCGGCCAGGGCTTTGCACAATTATTCGCCGAAACCTCCGCGCTCGCCAAAGATCGCGATTCCAGCTTCGAGGACCAGATCGCCGTTTTTTACGGCCTGCTCACCGATCTTCTCGAACTCACGTCCAAGGTCAAAGAGCCGGTTCTCCGTAATCTGCCGCTCGCCAAGGAACTGGAATCGCTGAGCAAATCCGTGGATTCCGCGTGGGTTCTTCGCGCGATTGCCGGATTCGATGAGCTCTACGCTGGGGCGCGCCGCAACCTGAATCGGCAGTTGGGCCTCGACGCCCTCGCGGCGTCGCTCGCACGCAGCGCCTCTGCCACTTCCACGCCCCGCCCTTGATTCATCTTCACGAAGAGTCGCCAAGCCAGAATTAAACGGCTAGACTGTAACCCACAGCCCGCCTAACGCATCTCAAGAACAGCACTCCAACCCCGCTCGTCAGAAGGAGCAGTCATGGTGAACCGCCGCATGTTTCGTCCGGGTTTCCCGGACGTCAAGGAGCAGAGCGCTCCCCGCCCATCCCACAACGGCCCTGTGCCAAGCAAGAAACCCGCTCCACCCGAGACCACCCACGCGGAAAACTTCTACTGGGTCAAGCAGATGCAGTCTCATACGCCGATGGCCGTCGTGCTGGAAGGCGGAGAGGTGCTTCGCGGCACCGTGGAATGGTACGACCGCGATTGCATCAAACTGACCCGTCAGGGCAGCCCCAACCTGCTCATATTCAAGCGCGTGATCAAGTACGTCCACAAGGACGGAGAAGAGTCTTCCCAGGGCGGCGATGAGTAGATTCTCGCCCTGATTCTCTAGCGATCGATGGAATGTCCGGCAGCTGCGCCGAACGTGAGCAAAGCCTTTGCGGCCAGTGAACCGCTTTCGTTGAAAATCTCGCACTCCGCTACCACAAAATTTCTGCCCGCTCGCAAGACCCGTGCATCTGCTTTGATGCGCCCACCTGGAACCGGTTCCAGATAATTTATTTTCAGTTCTACCGTGACGATTTCCGTTCCCTTCGGCACGGTGGAGTATGCCGCGATCGCCGCCGCGGTGTCAGCCAGCGCCGCCAGGATCCCTCCGTGCACCACGCCGTGAATCTGCTTGTGCCGCGGCTTCACGTCCAGCCGGAAGATCGCGCGCCCGGTGTGCACGCTTTCCACATCAAAACCAAGCAGGTCCGTCGAGCGGCTCGCTTTCATTCGCTGGCGCACAAGATCCGTAACGCGCTTCTCTGCTTTTGACATTTTCTTCGTCATCGCATTTCGCCGCTTTCCACTGCCCCCTTTAAGAGCTCCTAGCTGTATTCGTCATATCGCTTCACTTCCCTTCTCTTTACTTCTTCTCTGACTGAAAACTGAATACTGAGAACTGAAACTCAGTAAGCAGATAGCCCTCCATCCAACGGAATCGCCGCACCCGTCAGCCACGACGATTCTTCCGACGCCAGGAACACCGCCATTTCCGCCACATCCACCGGCCGCCCGATGCGCCCCAGGGGAATTGTCGCGATGCGCGCCTTCCGCAATGCCTGTCCTTGTTCCGTCTCGTTGAAGACTCCTTTCACCAATTCCGTCTCCACGATCGAGGGGCAAATACAATTCACGCGGATATTTTCATGCGCGTGATCGATGGCCATGGCCTTGGTCAGCATGGTCACGCCGCCTTTCGAAGTGCAATACGCCGCGCGATCCTTCACCGCCAGAAGCCCCAGCACCGAGCCAATGTTCACAATCGCCCCACCAGCGCACTTTCGAAACTCCGGCAGCACTGCCCGCGACATCAAAAACGGTCCCTTGATATTGACCGTCATCAGCCGGTCCCATTCTTCTTCGTTGATGCCCTCCACCGTCGAAACGTGCAGCCCACCGGCGTTATTCACCAGTACGTTGAGCCGCCCGAACCGCTCCACGGTTCCCTTCACCGCCCGGGCAACTTCCGCAGCGCGCGTCACGTCGCACTCCATCGCCAATCCTGCGCCGCCGTCCTTCTGGATTTCGCTAATTACTTCCCGCAGCTTCTCCAATCGCCGTCCCGCGACCGTCACGCTCGCGCCTTCTCGCGCAAACGCCAGCGCAATGGCGCGTCCTATCCCAGTTCCGCCACCAGTTATCAAGGCAACCTTGCCAGAAAGTCGTGTCACGTTCTTCCCTGCTCCCGCGTCTAATAGGATGCTGCGGCACCACGTTTCTGCGCGGTGCGGGTGGGCGCGACTCTAGCATCCGGCTCCCCCACCCCGCAAGCCACTCGCATTGCACTGTATGTTAGTGTCTCGGGCGACGGACTGCGGCTCATCGGTCACACGTTCAGAAATGACGTTGATTCATATATCTGTCTTGCTTATTACTAAAGACTTATAACTTACGACTGAAAACTCTTATGCGCATCGGCATAACCTGTTACCCCACCTACGGCGGCTCCGGCGTCGTCGCCACCGAACTCGGCATGGAGCTCGCCGCACGCGGCCACGAAATCCATTTCATCAGCTACGCCCCGCCCATCCGCATGAACCCAAACGATCCGCGCATCCATTTCCACGAGGTGGAGGTCGCCTCTTACCCGCTTTTCGACCATCCGCCCTACACGCTGGCGCTCGCCACAAAAATGCTCGAAGTTTTCGAATCCGAATCGCTCGACCTGCTCCACGTCCATTACGCGATTCCGCACTCCGTCAGCGCCCTGCTCGCGCGTTCCATGGCTGCGCCGCACCGCCTTCCCTTCATTACCACGCTTCACGGAACGGATATCACGCTCGTCGGCAGCAACCGCAGCTATCTTCCCATCACCAAGTTTTCCATTGAGCAGAGCGACGGCGTCACCTGCATCTCGCACTATCTTTTGAAAGAAACCATCAAGGACTTCGATATCAAGCGCCCCATCGAAGTCATCCCCAATTTTGTGAATTGCGATCTCTACAATCGAACTGCCGACAAAGGGCTTGCCGCCCAATGGGCTCCAGGTGGAGAAGCCATCCTCATGCATCTTTCGAATTTCCGCCCCGTAAAGCGCGTCCCGGACGTCGTGGAAATCTTCGCCATCGTTCGTGGCAGAATGCCGGCAAAGCTTGTCCTTGTCGGAGACGGCCCGGACCGCGGCGCAGCCGAATTTCTTGTCCGCAAATATGGTTTGCAGAAGGACGTGCTCTTCCTCGGGAAGCAGGACAACGTCTACGAAAAACTCGCCGCGGCCGATCTCTTCCTGCTCCCTTCGCAGCTCGAATCTTTTGGCCTTGCCGCCCTCGAAGCCATGGCCTGCGAAGTCCCCGTAATCGCCACAAACGTCGGCGGCGTCCCCGAAGTCGTCGAGCATGGAGTGGATGGATTTCTGGTCGAGCCCGGCGACGTGGGAGAAGCGGCCCGTTACGCCATCGAAATCTTGTCCCGCGCCGACCGCGGCCGCGAAATGGGAAAAATCGCCCGTATCAACGCCAAGAAAAACTACTGCGCCAATGACGTCATCCCTACCTACGAGCGCTACTACAAACGCGTCCTCGAAGAATCTTGACCAGCGACCACTGCCGTTGTAGCTCAGGCCTTTAGGCTTGAGGCTTGTCCTCGGCCGCCTTCGGAGGCGGGTGCATTTCGCTCTCCGGTCGGCGGGACGCGCGCCTCAACTGGCGGCGGCCTCCGCCGATGCCTGCACCTCTGTTCCCGAGCCGCCAGACTTGGCCGTAATTTCGAGTCCATTCTTGTTCATGTCGAATCTCTGCTTCCGGTCCAACCCCTTGACGAACTCACGTACCGCCTTACCGACCGCTCCAGGCAGACTCGACGCCTCCACTTTGACCGTCGATTCCGCCGTTTTTTCACTTCGATCTCGATACCGAAATTGCACCTCAAACGTTTTCATCCTACTGTCTCCTCTTTCTGACGATTTAAACTCAAGCCGGTTTAGACAATTCAAATCACCAGGGGGTCTCAAAAGTATCAGGGCCTTCAGTTCTGATTGTGTTTCTTGCTCGCCGCTTTCTTTCCGGAGTGCTTCGTTTTCCGGCCCTTCAACTCCGCCTTAAGCTTTTCGTTTTCTATCTTCAAAGCATCGCGGGCCGCGGTCATTGTTTCGAGATCATTTCCAACCTGGCCGTTCTCTTTCTGCAGTTCCGCCACCTGGGCCTTCAATCGCTCATTCTCCTGTAGAGTCTGCGAGTCCTTGCAGGCCGTCAAGGGCAAGCTGAGCACGGCTGCCAAGGCAAATATCGCCCAAGTGTTTCTGTGCTTCATACGTCGTCCTTCGTGGAAAAGAAGTTGAATCGCAACGGGAACAACCGATCGCGGGTGAGGGGGGCCCCCGCTGGAAACTCTGTCAGCGTAATCGAGTTTCCTGGAACGCGCAAGCCTGGTAAACCCGGTTCCTATTCCTGGCATTTTTTCCGCGCGCGTTTCCCCATCTGAGTTAGTCTTCGGAAGCCCCATGCCTTCTGATTCCACCTCTCCGCCCGAAGCCCCGGCCCGCCGTTCACGAATTATTCTTGCTCAGTGCTCTGGTTTGGTCTCGATAGAGGCCTTCAGCGCTTTCGTTACTTCGCCGGCGATATCGTCCTGGACCATCAAGATGTCGTCCAATCGTCGGTCGTAGGTTTCAGACCAGACAACGAATCCCTTGTCCGCTCGAATCAACCGCGCGGCGACCCGCAGCCTGTCACCGGACTTCCGCACGCTCCCATCAAGTACATAGGAGACACCCAGCGACTTGGCGACATCGGCGATGGTTATTTGCGGAGTTCCGCGCGAATGCGGCCATAGTTTGCCCTTGAAATAAAACGAAGACGTGGGAGGCGACACTTGAAGTCCGGGAATCTTGCTGAGTTTGTCGATCAGTTCCTCGGTCATGCCGTCGGCAAAAGGCTCCTGATTCATCTCCTCGCTCAAGTCGAGAAACGGCAGCACGGCGATGGATTTCTGCGGCGGCGGATTAATGATGGACGTTGCTGAGTGATTGTTGTTTGTCACCTTGGCGTAGAAAAGAAGGACAACGACGAGCGCGAGGCACATCGCCGTGCCGGCAGCCCACAGGAAACCGTTTCTGACGCGCGGGACGGGAGACGGCACATCTGTCGCCGGCATCGCATGTTCGCTCTCCGAAGCCTGTACGGGACCTGTCTGTGCCTGCGTCTGGGAAACCGACTGGTCCACCCAAGGATTGACCGTGGCCACCATTCGATACCCAAGTCGCGGCACGGTCTCGATGTAATTGGGTTGCTTGGGGTCGTCGCCGAGCAGCCGGCGGAGCGATGTCACCGCCTGGTAGACGGAGTCTGGAGCGACGGTGACGTCAGACCAGACCTGACTGCGCAAGTCATCGATGCTGACGACCTCGCCGGCGTGCTCGGCGAGGCACAGCAGCAGCCGCATGGTCCGCACCTCTACCCGAGCGGTTTCTCCATTTCGTGAAATCTGGCCTGAGGTCGGATTGATGCGCCAGTCGCCTATGCGAAGCATTGTCACCTTTGGGTGGTCCATACGGGATCGGTAACCCTCTGATCGCACTGGAACGAGCCGTTTCTCGGTTATACCACACCGCGGAGAAAGTCGGCCGCCTCCGGATCGTTCGAGCGCTTGGCTACTCTGCTCCAACCTGCCACCTGCCATGCAGCCCGATTTCAGAACTATTCAAGGTATTTCAGGCCTTGCCTCACGACCTCGCGCGTCTCACCTGGATATCGTGGCATCGCGGATGCCACCAAATCAATGTTGAAAGCGAGGATATCGGATGAGTGGAGATTCTGCACCTCGGGCATCGAGGAAAAGGAACGCTATATTGGCGATCGCAGTGGGCGGCGGGATTGCCGGGACCTTGGACCTTCTTCAAGCTTGCATCCTGTTTGGATGGGACATTCCTCTCGTGATTGCCGGCGGCCTTCTCGGGCGGCAGGCTTTCCAGGGAGGCGCCGGCACCTATATTCTGGGTGTATTCCTGCACTTCTTTATCGCTTGCTCGGCAGCCGCTGTCTACTATATCGCCAGCCGCGGGCTGGTCTTTATGAAGGAGCACCCGCTGGTGTGCGGTTTATTCTTTGGCGCCGCGGTGCAAGAGGTCATGAATCTCGTCGTTTTGCCACTCTCCGCACTTCAATCCCGCGGCCCTTACAAACTGCATGACCTGATTCTAGGGCTGCTGGTGCACATGGTCGTTATCGGGCTGCCCATTTCGTTCAGCGTTCGGCGGTTCGCGAAATAGACGTGTGTCTTCTTTCAGCGGTTTACATGAGTGGGTGCCACGAATCGCCAAATGAGGATCCGGCAGCCCATGCTTACCGCTGGGGTATAGGAACACTTCATGGCTGAACGCTGAGTGGCCCTTCGGTCTAACGGCTGACGATTTTGACTTGTGCCTCGCCAAACCGTACGCCGCCTGGGTGGTGCTCCTCCCGTTTCGCCTGCATCTTTCACTTGATCTTTGATGGCAATGCGGCAGTATATCGCTTGGGTAATTCTGTGTCGCTCTGCCGGCTTTTCTTCAACTCACTTGTGGGCCTGCTATAATTACAGCCGGGGAAAACTGGGTTTTCCACCTCTCGCTTCTCTTTTTTCGATTCTTTGATTTGCGCTGAAATGCAGCAAGAGACCTCGATTAGGAGCCGCCATGTACGCCCCTTCCACACCCCAAGCCAAATTGCCGCTTTTCACCTGCTCCCGCCGTGCCGCCATGTCGTTTCTGGCCTTCGCCACCATGCTCGCGCCGTCTTTTTCCCCCGCGGCCAACGCGGTCCCCCAAGCCTCGACTATCGTAGCCCTAGCCAGAACCCGCGAAGCCTGGGTCCAGGATCTTCGCACCAAACAGCTCGAAGCCATCCTCAAGCTCTACGCCCCAGACGCCGTCTTCCTCCAACCCAACGGCGAACGCCTCACCGGCTCCGCCGCCCTTCGCACCCTGTTCCAAACCATAATGGCCACCTTCAACAGCGACCTCGCCCTCAAGAGCCAGAACCTCGAAACCTCCGGCGATCTGGCGTACGATAGCGGTGACTTCCAGGAAACCCTGACCACCATCGCCACCGGCGCTAAAATCACCTCCAAAGGCAGCTACGTCATCATCTTCAAACGCCAGCCAAATGGCAGTTGGCAAATCGTTCAGCACGTCTGGACCGGTACGCCGCCGCCCGGCACATGAGCCATCCGTCGCCGATTTCGTCGCAGCCACATTCTGAGGCGGCCACTTTTACCACAAGGCCGATATCGACAACCGATTCTCTCCGCGGCTAACATGAAAACGCACAGGCGAGGCGCTTTGCAGAATTTTTGGAGTGACGACTTGGCACTCGCAAAAGACGACCATCGATAAGTCCTTTGGAATACGCAGCTCCATGAAACGCGCCCATAACTCCTTTAGAATGTGCAGTTGCGAAAAAAAAGATAGGGATAGAGATAAATTGTTAACTAGACATACCACAAAACATGTCTATCCCGGGCGACGACCGTTGTCCGGAGTCCCGATTCATCGGGGCCACCGGGAGTGAGGGATCTCTTCTCGCATCCAGCCCAGAACTTACGACGTAGCGCTCCGCCGACTCGTCTGCATCCATCCAATTAGACCGCAAATGCCGAAACCAATTGCATTCAGCGTTCCGTGAACTCGTTCCATGCGCCCGAGTTCCACAAACGCTTGCAGCGGAAATTCACCAAGCGCCCAGCTCGCCGCCAGCACCATGCCGGCAACCACGCAGCCGCTCGAGAAAATCAGCATCGTTCGCGCAACCGAATTCACCTTGCCAAATGCGACGCGAATCATTCCCGTCGCAAGTCCGAATTGGCCGACAACAATCAGAATCACAGCTGCCAGCTTCAGCTTGGGCCCTACGAGGAACGCCAAGCCCAGCAGTCCCGGTCCGGCCACGACACTAGCCAGCGCAACTCGAAGTGGCTTGCTCCAGCGCGTCTCTCGGAGCCGCTCATAGGTCAGCCCTGCAAACACTGCGGAAAGAAATCCCGCAAAATGAAAATGGACAGCCGTGAGCAAAACGATCGGCTCTTGAAACCCAATGGGTTGCAAGCCCAACCGTGAAGCTACGAACCAGGTTCCGCTGACAATCAGGTATGCCTCGCCCGCGGCAAAACAAAATTGTGTAAACGACTGTGCGCGATACCGCAGAACTCTGCGGAGGCCCTCCAGAGCGAACCAGACACAAACAAGAAACCACGCACCCGCGAGTGAGGCCGCGCTCGGACCCGCTGGTTGGAAAAACGAAACTGTCGTCAGCAGTGCTGCCGCAAGCATGATCCAACTGAGTCTGCCAAGCCGGATGCTGATCCGTCCGGAACCATCCAATAAAGGAATCAACGAAATCGCGAGGGGAACCACAACCCAAGGCGCCAACAGAAACAGGAGTTCAACAACATCCAATTGCAGCCATCCGAACAAGAATCCCGCAGCGAGCGCAAGCCAAGCCACCGCGCCGAGAATTACGGTCGGGAGGAACGGGCTGCGCGGCTCAGGAGTGCCGTGCATTGCCGGTCCACTCATGAAGCATGCGCAAGCGCCGCCGCGCCATAAGTCACCGTCAGGAAGAGCGCCGCCAGCGTGAACACTACATCGCCCGCGCGGTTCGTTCGCCGCAGCGCAGCGTCATAGTAAAGGAGTTGTACCGGCGCTCGGCATAGCCAGAAAAGAGCCATCGCCGCCGCTAGGAACCGTCCGAGCCCGCGTCCACTCGCCAGCTCCGCGGCAAACCCAATCGTCACCGCGGCAAACAGCAGGACCACGCCGACGATGTACACGGAATGCACGACGAAAATCTGCCGGATAATCGGCGCAACTCGCGACAAATTGCCGTGATAATCCAGCTTCTTCGAAAGGAAAACATTCGCAACCGCAATTGCTACTTGTACGAGACCTGCCAGCCAGAGGAACAAAAGAAGCGTGCTCATGCCAGCCTCCTTCACTGCTCTACATGCGCCGTGAGGCATCGCCCGCAGGACAAGCTATGGCCGCGCAACTCCGCCGCGCTGCGATTCGGCGATACCCTCTGCGAAGAATTTCCATCATTCCGGGAATCTTCGAAATCCACACCAGCGGCCGGCCCCACCAAATTTCGCGCGCCAGTGCCACCGCCGCATCCGCCCCGCCGAAGCGGCTCCCGTCGCTCAAGAGAAACTGCATCTCTCTCATCAATTCCTCGGCCGGCAATCCCAGCAGTGCACCCACGCGTGGGTCCTGCAACGGCGCCAGCGCAAGCCCGCGCTTCTCCAGAATCGGAGCCAGCCATCGCGCAATGCGTGTGCAGAACCGGCACTCTGCGTCAAAGAAAAACCACCCTCGCGCGCGCCGCCCCTTCCCGTCCGTATATTCACTTACCAGAGAAATCATGGTCTCCGCCTTCGAACTCTTCTACCCAGCCGCCTTTTTCTTCTCTATCCCCAACAATGTAATCACCTTCCCGCGCAATTTCACCACGCCCTTCAGCGCTCCCGTCGGCATGCGGATAATCTCTTCGAAAAGCCCCGTCATCGCCGCCAAAAACTCCAGCATAGTCTCAAGCCGTTCCCGCGTATACGCATCACCCTTTGGATCGGCCTTCGCTTCCTGTACGCACTCCGCCAGCACATGCAGAGTGGGATCAATCTCCCGCCGCTTGCGCTCCTCGGAAACGATGCGGAAAATCTCCCAAACATCCTTGATGGACTCGAAATGGTCCCGCCGGTCGCCCAGCACATGCACCACGCGCACAATCCGCCACCCCTGCAGTTCGCGCAAACTGGTGCTCACGTTCGAGCGCGCCACCGCCAGCGTCGTGGAAATCTCATCTGCCGGCACCGGCCGCGGAGAAAGAAACAGCAGTGCATGCACCTGCGCCACGGTGCGGTTGATCCCCCACCGTGTACCCATCTCCCCCCAGTGCAGAATGAACTTCTGTGCCACCGGCGTTAGAGTGCTTTGCGTCATGTTGGTTCCTTCATTAATTTCTGTCTGTACAGAATATACAGTACATCAAGCCGGTCGTCAAGCCCTTTCTTCTCTCTGCCGGCCGTGCTCTGATTACCCCGAATTTCCAGGGAGTTTTCCATGACCCCGTCAGACTTCCGCCGACTGGCGCTCAGCTTTCCCGAAGCTACCGAGCAGTCTCACATGGACCATCCCGACTTCCGCGTGGCTGGTAAGATCTTCGCAACCCTCGGGTATCCCGAGCAAGGCTGGGCCATGGTTAAGCTCACACCTGTCGAGCAAGAAATGTTCAAGAAGTCGCACCCAACCGTCTTTGTACCCTGCGCTGGGGCCTGGGGACGCCGCGGTGCCACCAGCATCCGTCTTAAGGCTGCCAGGAAGCCTACAGTGCGCCGCGCGCTGCAGGCCGCGTGGCTCCTCGCCGCTCCCAAATCCCTCACCAGTCAATTTAAGAAAGATCTCTAGACCGCAATTTGCGTTCTTGAGCGATTTGTTTTTTTCACCTCGTCGGCAGTGACTACTCGCCTCTCGAAACGTCTAATCCTTCCAACGAGTGGTCCTCTGGCGTATCCGGGGTACCGGCATGGCGAATCTTGGACGGAACATCCGTTTTGGCCTGCGCTTGCTCGCCAAGAACCTCGGCTTCACCTCTGTTGCCCTCTTGGCGCTCACCCTGGGCATTGGCGCCAACACGGCGATCTTCAGCGTCGTTTACGCGACACTTCTCGCTCCCCTGCCTTATCCAAATCCGGATCAACTCGTCATCGTCTGGTCGAAAGTAAACGGAAACCGCAACGGAGTCTCTGCCGGCGATTTCTTGGATTGGAAGCAGCAGAGCACTGTCTTCCAGGATCTCTGTGCGTGGACCGGCGGCAGCTACAGCCTGTCTACTTCCGACCATCCCGAAATGATCCAGACCCGACGGACCACTCCCGGTTTCAACAATATGGTGGGCACTCCTTTCTTTCTAGGGAGGGACATACTTCCTGAAGAAGGAGTGGTGGGGAAAGATCGCGTGGTGGTGATGACCCACCGCCTTTGGGTCGAGCGCTTCGGCGGCGACCGCGATATCATCGGGAAGCCTGTGCGATTGAACGGTGAGCCCTACACCGTCGTTGGCGTCCTTGCCGCCGGCCAGCCCGACCGCCTCGAATCGCAGCTCTTTGTTCCACTAGCATTTAAACCCGAGCAGATCAACCATGACTTTCATTTCGTTTTGGTGATGGGCCGCCTGAAGACAGGTGTCACACTGCAACAGGCCAACGCCAACATGGACTCCGTCACCCATCACATCGCCGAGGTCTATCCAAAATCCAACAAAGGCTGGAGCGCCGCAGTAGAACCTCTGCAGAACGATTTCATCAGCCGCGACTTAATCAAGAGCATCTGGCTGCTGATGGGCGGTGTGTGCTTCATTTTGTTGATCGCTTGCGTCAACGTCGCAAATCTACTTCTCGCGCGCGGTACGGTTCGACAAAAAGAAATTGCTGTCCGGGCCTCGCTAGGGGCCACACGCGGCCAGTTGTTCGCGCAGTTCCTTACGGAGAGCCTCGCACTTTCACTCATTGGTGGAGTTTTAGGGATAAGTCTCGCCTGGGGACTGCTAAAAGCAATCGTGGCGCTCATTCCACCGTTCACCCTTCCTTCCGAAGCTGATATTCGCGTAAACCTACCGGTGCTCTTCTTTAGTCTCGGAGCAAGCTTGCTGTCTGGTGTGCTCTTTGGCTGCGCTCCGGCCTGGCAAACGGCGCGCTTGAATCTGAGCGACGTATTGAAGGAAAGCGGTCGCTCGGCGGTAAGTGCGGGCCGCCACGGATTGCGCCGCGCGCTGGTGGTCATCGAATTCGCACTGGCGCTCACGCTGCTCGCGGGCGCGGGTCTTGTGATTCACAGCTTCTGGAAATTATCGCGTGTGGATTTGGGATTTCGCCAGGACCATATCCTCACCTTTTTTCTGCCGGTCACGAATGAACGATTTTCCAGTCCCGAACAGATCAACGCGTTTTATCGCCAGCTCCTGGACAAAATCGGCAGCCTTCCGGGCATCACGGCAACCTCCGCTTCCACCGGAATGCCGATCATCGGCACCAACTTCGGCATGCCCTTCAATCTCGCCGGACAGGCAGTCGACGATCCTTCCTCGCGTCCAGGTGCAGGCTTCAATATGGTCACTCCGGAATACTTCAAGACTTTTGGCATTCGCATTGAAAAAGGCCGCGCCATCACCGCGCAAGACGTGGCCGGCGGCCAGCCCGTGGCCGTGGTAAACCAGACTTTTGCGAAGAAATACTTGTCCAACGTAGATCCGCTCACCCAACGTGTCGTGGTCGAGCAATTGATCCCCGGAGTCACCAAGCTCGGACCTCCCATCGAATGGCAAATTGTCGGGGTCTACCATGACCTCCATAACGGCGGCGTGCGCGGCGACGGCTTCCCGGAAATCGATGTGCCGTTCGTCCAAAGTCCGTGGCCACAGGCAGGCCTGGCAGTACGCACCTTCGGCGATCCGGGCAGTATGACCAAGAGCATCACCGCCGTCGTGCGCTCGGTGGATCCCGATCTTCCCCTCGATCAAGTGAAGACCATGGATCAACTCGTGGATGAGTCTCTGGCCGGAGACCGCTTCTCCACTGTGCTGTTCGCGAGTTTTGCGGGAGTTGCATTGCTTCTGGCAGCGATCGGCATTTACGGCGTGATGTCTTTCGCGGTCGCTCAGCGCACGCATGAAATCGGGCTGCGCATGGCTCTCGGCGCCGGCCCCAATCAAGTTCTTCGCCTGGTGCTTAAGGAAGGGATGTTGCTCGCATTCGCCGGGCTAGTAGTGGGCTTGGCGGGTACCTACTTCGCCGGCCGCGTGATGAAGACGCTTCTTTACCAGGTCAATGCCACGGATCCCGCCGCTATCAGCTCCGTTGCCGCTTTCCTTCTGCTCTCCGCGCTGTGCGCCTGCTACGTCCCGGCACGCCGCGCCACCCAAGTCGACCCCATGGTCGCCCTCCGTGAGGAATGAAGATTGTGTCTTCGCATCCTTTTACTTCCGGAATTTCCAATTTTGCCTTGCCTGTCGGTAGGACACTCATGTTCCCACCGTCTGTAGCGCGGGCATCAGGGCGGGAACGTCTATGCGGATCACCGTGCCTTCTCCGGGCCGGCTCTGGATGTCCAGATTGAAGTCCGTTCCGTAAAGGACGCGGAGGCGCTCGCGCACGTTGCTCAAACCAATTCCTTCCACATAAACGTGCGGCATCTTTTCTTCGGAGATGCCGACGCCGTTGTCCTCGATTTCAATATGGAGACGCCCCTCTCGCGTCGTCGTCCGCAATTGGATTTTTCCGCCGCCCATCTTGGGAGCCAATCCATGTTTCAAGCAATTCTCGACAATCGGCTGGAGCAGCATGCTGGGCACAAACGCTTCGAGGGTCTCGTCTCCGAGCTGCTTCACGATTTCGAGGTTGTCGCGGCCGAAACGCGCCACCTCGATGTCCAGATAATCGTCGATGAATTGCAATTCTTCATGCAGCGGCACAAACGTCTCATGTTTGCGCAGCAGCCGCCGCAAAATGTTACTGAGTTTTAGCACCACACCGCGCGCGGAATCCGGATCAAAACGGATGAGTGCCGAAACCGTGTTCAGGGTATTAAACAAAAAATGCGGATTAATCTGGCTGGAAAGCGCGTCCATCCTCGCTTTCAGCAGAAGCTGCTGGTGCCGCTCGAGATTCATCTCGATGCGGGTGTTGTTCCAGATTTTCAGCGGTGCGGCGACGGACATCAGCGTGGCGATGACCGTCAATCCCAGCCACCAATTCCAGTGCGGATCGATCGCGAACAACCATTTGGGCTTGGTCGCATGCACCAGCGCGACCCGTCCCAGCTCGAGGCAGATGCACGCCGTCAGCGGCGCCATTTCCCACGACAACTCCGCTCTGCGGAGGAGGTTCACCGTGGCCTTGGGTATGTTCAAAAACGTGAAGGGCCCGAAATTCCAGAGGTCTTCTTTATTGGGAATGGCCTGCCGGATCAGCCCTCCGAGCAGTCCGGCCGCGGAGGCAACGGGCATTGCCAGCCACTCGTGCGAGATCAGCGCCGGAATGGTGATGATCGCCCCGCCGATCGGACCGACCACGCGGCCACCGAGCAGCCCCATGAGGAACGCGCCCTCAAGCGACAAATCCGCGAACTTGTACGCCGGGCCAACCAGGCGCAGCATCACGCCAAGGATCAGCGGCGGGACCATGAAGAGCATAAGCTTCAATTTTTGGTCGACGTCGCGCTCTTCGGTAAACAAGACGCGGCGGAGCGTGTTCCAGCGCGCCAGTAGCGCAGCAAAGGATGCCGCGACGCCCACCTTGAGGAGCAAGGTGAACAGGAGGTCTCGAGCTGATGTGGCGGTATCCATTCTCGGCTGCGCGTCTCAGGCTAACGCTAGCCAATCCCAGGCGGGATGTAAAGCATGTGACTCGGCGTTTTGTTCCAGGTGAGGCGCACAGGTTCGAGTAGTTGTATGGGCGGCGTGAAATATCCGTTTTCGATTGCGCCCATTTCTGAGACCATGCGCGAAGAGAAATGGCGCCTCACGCCAGGGAATTTTTCGACGGAGAAGGCAGATGAAAATGACAAACATCCGGGATCGTCAGAACTGGGCCACTTATCTTGCGTCCGCCGCATTGCTTGTCTCGCTGATTGCGAGCAGCCGCTCCGCACCTGGGGGCGCAAGGGCGGAAGAAAAAGGCGATCCATGGAAAAACGAGCGGCAGTATCCGCCACTGGTTTTCAACAGCAACGCGTGGCTGGATTGCTCGATCTCTTCCAGTGCGAATGGACGGCAGGTCATGAACACGACATCCGGCCAGGGATTCACGTTCGATGCGATCATGCTTCCGATTGAAAAGAGCAGGTTACAAGTCATCGGTCAAAGCGGAATGAAGTACAAGTTTGATTCGTTTCCCACCGCGGCAGTCAAAGCTCGTTTCAACGGCTTGGGCGACGGGTTGATTACGGAAATGAAGTCGGAAGTAGAAGTCGCGGTCGCGCGATACCGCCAGCCAGGTGGGGCGGGGACGGCGATTCATTTTACGGCCGCGGACATCGGTGCGGATTCTGCTTACGTCGAATTCACGGGGGTGTTTGTTCGAACGAGCGATAACAAACGCTTTCCATTTCGCGTGCTGTTCGGCCGCGTTTCGGAGGGAAGCGGCACGGTTGTCCCGTTCAGCGCGGCGCCGGAAACCAGGCTGCTAAGCAAAAACGTGACCCTGGGAAGTCTACAGCACCCTGTGACGGTTACGACGGCACTGTATGAAGCGGAAGAGGACGTTGCCAAATTGAAAATGCAATGAGATTAGGAGCAAGAAATGCTTTGACGAATTCGCGGGATGCGGGAGCCCTGCTATACTTTGCAATTCCCATGAGAAGAAAAACAAAACCAAGAAAGCAGACGAAGAGCAGAACAGCAAACGTGAAGATGGCCGCGCATGCGGAGCTACCGACGCGTTACGGCCGCTTTACCATTTACGGATTCGAAGGGCGCGGCCCGATGGAAGAAGCGGTGGCTTTGGTTCGAGGCAATCTGAAGGGTAGGATTGCGCCGTTGGTACGAGTGCATTCGCAATGTCTTACTGGAGATGTGCTCGCGTCGTTGCGCTGCGATTGCCGCGCACAGCTCGAATTGTCGCTCAAGAAAATCGGGCAGGCTCCCTCCGGCATACTTCTCTATCTGCCACAGGAAGGCCGCGGCATCGGCTTGATGAACAAGCTTCGTGCTTACGAACTTCAGGACGGCGGAATGGATACGGTGGAAGCCAATGAGAAACTGGGGTTCGCCGCGGACGCGCGCGATTACGATTTCTCCGCGCAAATCTTGAATAAACTTGGCGCAAAGAAAATCCGCCTGCTCTCTAATAATCCGGAAAAAGTCTGGCAACTGGAAAGCGGCGGTATCCAGGTGGTGGAACGAGTTCCCTGCCAGCCCCGGGTTTCGAAAACCTCGCGCGGCTATCTGAAGACCAAAAAAAGCAAAATGGGGCACCTGCTCAAAGGGCTCTAGAATCTGCAAACTAGCGTGGAGGCGCATTCGAAATCCCGGCGCCGGGTGCAGCTGGCTGCAATTCGTCGACGTGCTCGCGCGCAGCTGCAGCTTGCGTCGAATTGCCCTGGAGTTCGTACAGCTGGGCCATCGCCCGCCAGGCGACGGCATCTTCCGGGGTGAGACGGACGGCAAGCTCCTGCTGCTCGATCGCGTGAGGCAGATCCTTCAAAGCACGGTAAGCGCTCGCTCTGTCTTCCGCCAGACGAGCGTTAAAGTTTTTACCAAGGTTGGTGGTGTCGTTTCGAAAGGGGCTGGCGCGCTCGGCGCGGTCGTAAGCGGCAAGCGCGTCTTGCGGCTGGTTCATGGACAAGTAGACGTGCCCCATGCTTCGAAAGCGATCGTAGGGTACCTGCGAATACGCGACAGCTTCATTGATGCAGTGCAGGGCTTCCGGGTAACGATGCTGCGTATTGTAAAGGCGGGCGAGAGCGAACCAGGCGGCGTCGCCTGGTTGCGTTCGAATGGCACGGAGGTATT
Source organism: Candidatus Acidiferrum sp. (assembly GCA_036522195.1). GTDB lineage: Bacteria > Acidobacteriota > Terriglobia > Acidiferrales > UBA7541 > Acidiferrum. The sequence goes on from DATDGF010000112.1 coordinate 26,746, forward strand.
CCTGCTCAGCTTCCGCGAGCCGATTGTTCGACTGCAACAGTTGCGCGGTCACCAGGTGAAGATTGGAATTGTCGGGAAAGAGTTGCGCGGCTTGCTGCAGCGCCGAGTAGGCGTCCGCGTCACGCGCCAAAAGATAATAGATCGAAGCGGAGTTCATCAGGAAATTAAAACGCTCGGCGCGCGCGCGCCAGGAGTTTCCAAGAGCCGCGGGCGGAGGGGTGAACTGCGCCGTGTCGCAGCGGACGGCCAGACGGGAAAGCAGTTCAGCGTTTTCGGGGCGATTGCGCACCAAGAGAATCGAGAAGGATTGACGAGCGTCGCCGCTGCCGCCGCAAAGAGCCAAGGCAGGGCCTTTCGGAGCCGTGCAAGGGAGGCGACCCTGCGATCTACGAAAAGCAGGTCGCACACTTCCGAGAAGACGTACGCGCCCATCAAAGCCAGCCCCGCGACGAATCCATGATGGAGATTCACCCAAAGCAGCATCAGCACAGGTAATGGCCAGAGCCGCACCGGGTGGCCCTCGTAGTAGCGCGCGAGTAATACCAGAACAGCGGCAAATAACACGGTGGTGAAAAGGTCGGCGCGCCGCACGATTCGAAAGGCAATCGCAGGGACCGCCAGAATTGCGAGAGCAGCGGTCACGCGCCCGCCGCGCCACGCCGCCAGTGCAACCGTTGCGGTACAAGCAAGCGCGCTGAACAAGGAGAGCCCCGAGTAGCCGCCAACCAGATAAAGGAGATAAAAAATTACACCGGAAAAAGGGGGGTAGATCCACGTGGAATCAGGGACCGTGTAGGTGAAAAGCGTGGTGGAAGGAATTTGGTGATGCTGGACGATGTACCGACCAGTGGCCATCTGCCAGCCGAGGTCCGTTTCGCTGACGGTGTGGAGCCCCGCCAGGAAGGCGTACGCCAGAGCTATGGCGATCAGCGCAGGGCGCAACCAGCAGGCGCGGGAAAGAGGCTGCATTTCCATGAACTGCAATTCTGTTGAAGAGCGCTGGACAAGACAACGCGCAAGAAGAGCGCCGTTGCGTGAAGGTTACCGAAAGTCGAGTTACGAGCGGAACGGCAGGGTCAATACGCCCCAGATGGCTTCGATGATGATTTTCGAATTGATCTTCGAGCGGCCGATTTCGCGTTCATAAAAAATGATGGGGATCTCTCCGATGCGGCAGCCTTTGCGATAGGCTTTCCACGTCATTTCAATCTGGAAGAGATAGCCATTGCTGAAAAATGCGATCCAGGTCGATCTGCTCGAGAGTTTCCCGCTTCCAGCACTTGAAACCACCGGTTAGATCGCTAAACGGCATTCTGGTCACCCAGCGGACGTAGACGGAAGCCATTTTGCTCAGAATGAGCCGCTTAAAGTCCCAGTTCACTACGTTGACGCCACGCATGTAGCGTGAGCCAAGCACCAGGTCGAAGGAAGCAATCTGCTGCAGAAACGCGGGAAGATAAGAGGGATCGTGCGAGAGATCGGCGTCCATCTGCAAAATGAAGTCATAGCCGCGATGAAGCGCTTCCTTGAAGCCAGCGGAATAGGCTTGGGCTAGACCATCCTTCGCGGGACGTGAGAGTAGAGAAATCTTTCCACCATGATCGGGGGCCAGGTCGAGCACCGCCTGCCCGGTGCCATCGGGCGAATTGTCATCGACGACGAGGATGTGCAAATCCGGGACAACGCGGTGAATTGCAGGAATAAGTGCGGAGATATTCTGCCGCTCATTATAAGTCGGAATAACGACAATCGCGTTCACTCAGTCGTCTCCCAAGCGGGGGTTGGCAGGATCCATGAGGAGAAAAAAAACATCGCACCATCGAGTATAGGCACGGACTGCGGGAAGGTCACAAAAATGTGCCGGGATGCTGCTCAAGAAAGAACGAGCGGGCACGTTGCGGGAATCGGGGACGAGAGTGAATGGAGCGCCGGATGCAAGAGATGCAACCGGAGAAGTTAGAATGCTCAGCCGCCACCGACGAACTGCACGATTTCATAGCGGTCGCCGGGTTCGACGGGCGTTTCCTGCCATTTCGGGCGCGGCAGGATTTCCAGATTGCGCTCGATGGCCACGCGGCCCGAATTGAGTCCCAGCTCGCGAAGCAGATCGGCGACGGTGGCTCCGGGAGTGGTCCCGCGAGTCTCTCCGTTGACGGTAATGGTGACGGTCGTTTCCATAGTTAAGTCGCAGCGGGGACGCGAGGCTTTGCGCGCAACTGAAATCGCAATTGCCCTTTGGCATCGCCTTCGAATGCTTCAATGACCAGTGCCGGATCGGCGCCGGTCAAACGTGGCACGTCAAATTCCATTTGGGCGCGGCCGTCGATTCCGGTTTCGGCAGTGAATTCCTTCAAATCGGCTGCGCCGTCAACGCGCGCCACAACGCGCGCATGATTCACGGCTTCGCCGCTTTCCCGATTCTGGACGGAAACATCAAGAGTTGCGCGTTTCCCGGCCAGCCAGCTCTTCGCATTGATCAGCACGAGCGTAAGGACTTTCGGGACTGACGCGGCATTCGAAGCGCCGGCGGCCACACGAAGCTTGGCCTCCTGGGGCACCGCAACATGCAAGGCGCCCGTTCGAAGATCTTCGACGACAGCGCGGTGTTGTTCATCCAGGCGCAGCTTGAGAGCTTGTTCACTATCGGGGTTCAACGGGAGCAGATCAAAGTAGTTATTGGTGCGCCGGTGCAGCACGTGCCCCTGAAAGTAGACGGTGGTGTCGATGAGGGCGTTGGTGGTGCCGCGGTCCTCCGTTTGGACGTGGAAGGTGGTCTCGCCGGCTTTTACGTTTGTGTTATGGCCAAAAAGCATCTGGCTGTTCGCCCTTGCCTGCGCAGCTTTTCGAGACCGTCGCGCAGGACTTTCCCCGCCGCATTTGACCGACCGGCGGTTGAGTCGCTATTATAGCAAGTCGCCCATGAGTGATTCTGGCTTACATACATACGCTCCGCTTCTCTTACACCTGCTGATCGCTACGGCGCTTGCCGGTGCGCTGACGGCTGTTTCGGTACTGGTGGGCTGGCGGCGTCCGAGCCGGGCCAAGCAGCAGCCATATGAATGCGGGATGGAACCAACCGGCAGCGCCTGGGAGCCTTTCTCCGTCAAATTTTACCTCGTGGCCATCGTGTTCATTTTGTTCGACGTGGAAGCGATCTTCCTTTTTCCCTGGGCTTACATCTTTCGAAGCCTGGCATGGTACGGCTTTGCGGAAATGATGATTTACATCGCCATCCTGTTGGTCGGTTACTTCTATCTCTTGAAAAAAGGCGCGCTGGACTGGCATAAATAGCCGGCGCTGACGGGATTCGAAATCGTGACGGAGTCTTCCAATCAAAACGCTAATGTTGTTGCTGAACATCTGCGTTCGTGGAACGCCAAAGCCGTCGAGGAAGTCATCGAATTTCGTGGCGAGACGACCATCGTGGTCCCGCGGGAACTGCTCCGATCCGCTGCCGCGCGTTGCCGCGAGGAAGCCGCGTTACAGTACAACCTTCTGACCGATGCCACTTGCGTTGACCGTTACCCACACGAGCCGCGATTCGAATTGAACTATCATCTGGTGTCGATCCCGCGGCGCGAGAAAGTGCGGCTGAAAGTGCGGCTCTCCGGCAACGATCCGGTGGTGGATTCGCTGGTGCCCGTGTGGCCGGGCGCGAACTGGCTCGAGCGGGAAATTTTCGATCTGTTTGGAATTCGCTTCACCGGGCATCCCGATCTGCGGCGAATCCTGCTTCCCGACGATTGGGAAGGCTATCCCTTGCGCAGAGATTATCCCGTGCAGGGCTATCGCGACGTGCCGAACACGGGAGAACTCTTCCGGAAGAGTACCACGACATGACCACCGTAGAAACCGCGACCGGCACGGCGAAAACCATGGTCCTCAACATGGGGCCACAGCACCCGGCTACGCACGGCGTGCTGCGTATCCTGCTGGAGCTCGATGGCGAAACCGTGGTGAAGGCGATCCCGGACCTCGGGTATCTGCATACCGGCATCGAGAAATCCTGCGAGGACAAGACGTATTCGCAGGCCATCACACTGACGGATCGCATGGATTATCTCAATCCGCTGGGCAACAACCTGGTGTACTGTCTCGCGGTGGAAAAACTGCTGCGGCTGGAAGTGCCCAAGCGCGCGCAGTACATCCGCGTGATGATGGTGGAGCTGCAGCGCATTTCATCGCACCTGGTGTGGCTGGGCACGCATGCGATCGACCTGGGAGCAATGTCCGTTTTTCTTTATTGCTTCCGCGAGCGGGAAGAGATCCTGAAACTTTTCGAAATGTTCGCCGGCCAGCGGATGATGACGAGCTATATCCGAATTGGCGGGCTTTCCGTGGATTTGCCAACAGGCTGGCGTGCTGCCGTAGAGCGATTTCTGAAAATGATGCCCGGCCGCGTGGATGAATACGAAAAGCTGTTGACGGAAAACCGCATCTGGATGGGCCGCACACAGGGCGTTGGATACATCTCCGCGGACGATGCGATTGCGCTGAGCATGACCGGACCGACGCTGCGCGCGGCCGGTGTTCCGTACGACAACCGGAAATACTTTCCATATTCGAGTTACGAAGAGTTTGACTTTGACGTTCCGACGCGCACGGAGTCCGATTGCTTTGCGCGGTACATGGTTCGGGTCGCTGAGATGCGCGAAAGTCTGAAGATCATCCGCCAGGCGTTGACGAAAATTCCAAACGAAGGACCGGTGATGGCCGAGGCTCCGGGGGTCATTCCGCCGCAGCGGGAAAAAATGAAGACGGAGATGGAAGCGCTCATCTATCACTTTAAAATTTTCACGGAGGGCTTTTCGCCGGCGTCGGGAGAAGCGTTTGTCACCATCGAATCTCCGCGGGGCGAGCTGGGATGCTTCATCGCCAGCGATGGTTCGCCGAAGCCTCTGCGCGCGCACTTCCGTGGACCGTCATACATTAATCTGCAGGCACTTCCAAAGCTGATCGAAGGGCAGCTGATTTCCGATGTAATCGCCTGCATCGGGACGATCGACATCGTCCTGGGAGAAGTAGACAGATAATCATGGAACTTACAGCCCCACTCTCGGCGAAATTCGAATTGCTACAGAACCGCTATCCGGTGAAGCGTAGCGCGCTGATCCCCATGATGATGTATGCGCAGGATGAATATGGCTGCGTGAGCGACGAGATGATCGTGGAGATCGGGCGCCGCCTGGACCTCAACAACGTACAGATTGAAGAGACGCTGGCGTACTACTCGATGCTGCGCCGCAAGCCTTTGGGCAAGCATCACGTGCAGATCTGCACCAACGTAGCGTGCATGCTGAAGGGCGGGAACGAGCTGCTGGAGCGCGCGAAAAAGCGACTGGAGATCGGGCACAAGGAAGTTACGAACGATGGCGTGTTTTCTCTGGAAGAGGTGGAATGCATCGGCGCTTGCACCGGCGCGCCAGCGATGCAGGTGAATTACGATTTCTACGAGAACCTGACGCCTGTCCGCTTCGACCGCATCATCGAAGATCTGGATGCAGGCCGCCGCCCGGAGCCCGAGAAAGTCATTTCCGGCGCGCTTCACGAGCGACATCCCGCGGAAACGCCACTGATCAGCAAACGCTGGGGCATCAGGGATTCGCACAAAATTGACGTATTCCTGCAGCACGACGGTTATCGGGGCCTGGAAAAAGCGCTGAAGGAGATGACCCCAGACGGAATCGTCGATGAGGTGAAGAAGTCCAACCTGCGCGGACGCGGTGGCGCGGGTTTTCCTACGGGCATGAAGTGGTTTTTTGTGCCGAAAGATTCGCCGAAGCCGAAATATGTAATTTGCAACGCGGATGAATCGGAGCCGGGGACGTGCAAAGACCGGCCGCTGATGGAGATGGATCCGCACCAATTGATCGAAGGTATGGTCATTGCGGGGCGCGCGATAGGCTCGCACCAAGGTTTCATTTATATTCGCGGTGAATATCGCTATGTCCTGGATATCGTGGACGCGGCGATCGCGGAAGCGTATTCGCGCGGCTATCTTGGCAAGAACATTCTTGGCACCGGATTCGATTTCGACCTGCTGATTCATACCGGCGCGGGGGCGTATGAATGCGGCGAAGAATCCGCGCTGATGGAATCGCTGGAGGGCAAGCGCGGCTATCCGCGCATCAAGCCGCCGTTCCCCGCCGTTGTTGGGTTGTATGGGTGCCCGACGATCATTAATAACGTGGAGACCTTGAGCGCGGTACCGTCGATCATTCTTGAGGGCGGTGAAGCTTACGCGAATCGCGGCACACCGAAAAACGGCGGCACGAGAATGTTGTGCATCGCGGGACACATCAATAAGCCAGGCATTTACGAAGTGCCGCTCGGGATGAATATGAAAAAGTTCATCTACGAAGTGGCGGGCGGCATCCCAGGTAACAAAAAAATAAAGGCTGTGATTCCCGGCGGAAGTTCCTGTCCATTGATGACGGCCGATGAAATCGACATTCCCATGGACTACGACTCGGTGGCCAAAGCCGGCTCGATGCTCGGCTCCGGCGGCATGGTGATCATGGATGAGGACACCTGCATGGTGGACATGGCGCGGCGCATTATGCATTTTTACGCGCATGAATCCTGCGGCTGGTGTATTCCGTGCCGTGAGGGAACAACGTGGCTGCGGAAGATTCTGGAACGCTTCCATGCCGGCCTGGGACGTCCCGAAGACATCGACATCATCGCGGACCTTGCGAAAAACATGCTAGGGCGCACGTTCTGCCCGCTCGGCGACGCCGCGGCAATGCCAACGATCAGCATCATGAAAAAGTGGCGCGGGGAATTTGAAGAGCATTTGAAGGGGCGTTGTGCGTACAAGTCCGCGGAAGCGTTAGTAGGCTCTCGATAGGAATCCATGGGTGAGCAGAAACTGATCCATCTGAAAATCAACGACCGCGACGTTCAGGTGCCGCAGGGGACGCTGCTGATTGAAGCGACTCGACGCATCGGGACGGAAGTGCCGTCGTTTTGCTACTACCCGGGGCTGTCGCTGCAGGCGGCGTGCCGGATGTGCCTGGTGGAGATTGAAAAAGCGCCGAAGCTGCAGACCGCGTGCACGGTCATTGCAACCGAAGGCATGATCGTTCGAACGGACACGGAGCAGGTACGCAACGCGCGCAAGTACATGCTGGAATTTCTACTGACGAATCATCCGCTGGATTGCCCGGTTTGCGACAAGGGCGGCGAGTGCGAATTGCAGGACATGGTTTTCCGCTACGGCGCGGATACCAGCCGGTTCGTGGAAGAAAAGATTCACCGGCCGGAAGAGAAATGGTCGGAGCTTGTTTATTACGATGCGCCGCGGTGCATTTTGTGTTTCCGCTGCGTGCGCGTGTGCGATGAAGGCATGGACGTGAAAGCGCTGGGCGTGGGCATGCGCGGAGCGAACAGCGTGATCATCCCGAATCGCGAGGATCATCTGGAATGTGAAGAATGCGGGATGTGCATCGATATTTGCCCGGTGGGGGCGCTGACCAGCGGAACGTACCGATACAAGACGCGTCCGTGGGAGATGCAATATGTCTCCACGGTGTGCACGCACTGTTCGAACGGCTGCAAGACCACGCTGAGCGTGCGCAACCACGAGATTTTGCGTTCGAATAACCGCGACCTGAGCGGCATTAACAAGGATTTTCTGTGCGTGAAGGGCCGGTTTGGTTTTGATTTCACCAAGCACTCGGAACGAATCCGGCAGCCGCTGGTGCGCAAGGGCGACAAGCTGTATCCCGTTTCGTGGGAAGAGGCCGCGCAAGCGGCGGCGACAAAGCTGAAGGCCGTTTACGACGGCAACGGCAAGGATTCCATCGGCTTTATCGGTTCGAATCGCACTTCGAACGAAGAGAATTATCTGCTGCAGCGGCTGGCGCGCGCGACATTTGGGACGAACAACATTGATCATCACCGTACAGCCGATTACACGGGATTGGTGACAGCGTTGGGCGATCGCGCTGCCGATTCCCTGCTGACGATGGAGCAGTTGTACGAATCGAAGGCAGTGCTGGTGATCGGAAACGATCCGACGAATCAGAATCCGCTCGTGGGCTGGCAGATTCGCAGCGGCATCCGGCACTTTGGCACGAAGTTGTTCATCGTCAATTCGAAAGAGATCAAGCTGAAGCGCAAGGCCACGCAGTTCGTGAAAATTGAGGCTGGACAGGAACTTGCCGCGTTCAAATGGCTGGCGCATGAAGAAGGTCAGCTAGCGACTGAGCTTGTGGAGCAACTGGTTCAATTGAAGGCCGCACTTGAGGCGGAGTCCGCTGTGGCCATCGTTTTTGGCGCGGAAGTTACGGGCTTGACGATCGCGCAAGTCGTTGCTTTCGGTTCGAAACTTCCTGGCAAGACGCGTTACATGACGCTGGGTGATTACGCGAACTCGCGCGGCGCTGCGGATATGGGCGTTCTGGCAGATCGTTTGCCCGGCTATGCCTACGTGGATGATGCGAGAGCGCGTGAAGCGTTCGAAACGCTGTGGGAAAGCGTGATCCCGTCGAAAGCGGGCCTGACCGTGCCGCAGATGGTGGAAGCCGCGCAGAACGGCAAGATGAAGGCGCTATACGTGGTCGGCGCGAATCCGTTTGCTCATTTTGGCACCCTGGGTTACGGACGCGGCAAGCTGGACTTGCTGATCGTGCACGAAATGTTCTTGACGGAAACCGCGAAAGTGGCGGACATCGTTTTTCCAGCGGCTTCGGCGTATGAGAAAGATGGCACGGTCACGAACACCTCCGGCGAAATTCAACTGCTGCACAAGGCTGCTGAGGTGATGGGACCGCGCAGCGACTTTGATCTTTTGCGCATCCTCTCCCACCAACTCGAAAAGCTGGGGCTTGGAAAAGCGTTTCACTACAAGACGCCGGCGGCGGTGTTTGAAGAGATTCGCAAGGCGGTGCCGGGGTACAACGTTTTGGCTGCGGGGTTGCTGACGGGTGGAGCTGAAGCCACGCGCGTGCAGTTCGCGCGCAACGGGCACGCTCCTTACGACGTTCCGGTGGGATTGATTCGCTCCGCCGAAGACACGCTTTTCACCAGCGGCACTCTGGGCCGCTTCTGCACCATGATGGAATCCGTGCCGGAGGCCAAAGCCAAGCCGTGAGCGCCTTTTTATCCAGCAACGCCGAGCTGATCATCACGCTGGTCAAGATTGCGCTGCTGCTTTTAATTGTGCTTACCGTGAACGCGTATCTCACGTGGTTCGAACGAAAAGTCGTGGCGCACATGCAGTCACGATGGGGGCCGCACCGCGTCGGCCCGCACGGCTTGCTGCAGCCGCTGGCGGACGGCGTAAAATTTCTTTTCAAAGAAGATCCGACGCCCGCAGGCGCGGACAAGTTCGTCTACTATCTCGCGCCACTTCTGGCGCTGGCGCTCGCGCTCACCTCCATTGCCATTATTCCGTTCGGTCCGGATCCCATCCATTTGTTTGGGCACGATATTTATCTGGGCATTGCGCCGCCTGACCTGAACATCGGGATCCTCGCGCTGTTTGCAATCACTGCGCTGGGAGTTTACGGAATTGCGCTCGCGGGCTGGTCGTCCAACAGCAAGTATCCGCTGCTTGGCGGGCTGCGCAGCTCGGCGCAGATGATCAGTTATGAGCTCTCGCTGACCATGTCGGTGGTCGGAGTGCTGCTGATGGCCGGCAGTTTCAATCTGAAAGATATCATTAACGCTCAGGCGCAGCACCCGGAGCGCGGCATTTTCGGCTGGAATATCTGGCCACAGCTTCTCGGCTTTATTTGTTTTTTCATTGCGGCGATCGCGGAGACCAACCGAATTCCTTTTGATCTGTCGGAAGCGGAATCCGAGCTTGTCGCGGGTTTTCATACGGAATACGCCAGCTTCAAGTTCGCGATGTTTTTTATTGCCGAGTACACCAGCATGATCACCGTTTCGTGCCTGTGCACGATCATGTTTTTTGGCGGATGGCTATCTCCCTTCCCTGCTTCGTGGACCTTCACGCATTACTTGCCGTCGGCGATCCTGCTTACCTTCGGTTTGTGGGTCATCTGGGACGGGATCCGCTACGAAACGATTTTCGGACGGATCATTCTGCCCGCTGTGGGTACGGCAATCGCGGCGCTCGGAGTCGCTTTCATTTTGCTTCCCGATGTGAATACCTTCATCCAGGGTCCGTTCTGGCTGCTTTCCAAGATCTTTATTTTCCTTTTCATTTACGTGTGGATGCGCGGCACGCTGCCGCGATTCCGCTATGACCAGCTCATGGCGTTTGGCTGGAAGCTGCTGCTGCCGGCTTCGATCGTGAATGTGATCATCACCAGTTTCGTGATTCTGGCCAAGATGCAATGGGGGCCAAAATGACGGCGCCGCTCGTGGTCTTTTTCGTGCTTTCGGCACTGGCCATGCTGGGCGCGCTTAGCTTGATCTGGCAGAAGCACCCGATCCACAGCGCGCTTTCGCTCATCGTCGTGATGGTCGCCCTCGCGGGGTTGTACTTGTTGATGGGCGCGGAATTTGTGGCCGCGGTGCAAATCATCGTGTATAGCGGCGCGATCATGGTGTTGTTTGTTCTGGTAATCATGCTGTTGAACGCGGGTGTTGAAGAGCACACCAGCATCTCGAAGCTTGCTGGCGTCCCTGGATTGCTGCTGGTGATCGCGCTGGCGGGGTTCATCGCCGCGACGATTGCGCGCTCGAGCGAAACCGTTCAGGCCGCAATGCAGACCGGCGCAATCTCTTCCACCAAAGGCATCTCCAACATGGTGTTCCGGGATTTCGTTTACCCGTTCGAATTGACTTCGTTCCTTATCCTCGTCGCGATCATGGGCGCACTGGTGCTGGCCCAGCGGGAGAAAAACTGAAATGGTCCCGACGAATTACTACGTCATTCTTAGCGCGATACTGTTCGGGCTGGGCGTATTTGCGTTCGTATTCAAGCGCAACATCATCACGATTTTTATGTCCATCGAGCTGATGCTTAACGCGGTGAACCTGGCGTTCGTGGCGTTCAGCCGGGCGTTGGGCAAGCTCGACGGACAGGTATTTGTATTGTTCGTGATTGTGGTGGCGGCCGCGGAAGCAGCGGTAGGCCTCGGAATCATCATCCTCATCGCTCGCAACCGGCAATCGCTAAACGTCGAGCGCGTTGATCTGCTCAAACTTTAATGACCACCCATCCGATACTCGATTTCCTGTGGATTATCCCGCTGCTACCGCTGTTGGGCTCGACGATGAATGGGCTTTTTGGCGCGAAATGGCCGAACAAGGTCGTCAACGCCGTGGCCATCAGCTCGACGGGGCTTTCTTTTCTTTGTGCGCTCGAAGCGGTCCGCGAATTCTTTCAGCTTTCGCCGGAACAGATTCCGTGGGTGAGGCAATACTTCACCTGGATCACGGCGGGCAATTTTCGCGCGGGTTTCGACCTGCAAGTCGATCAGCTCACGGTGATCATGCTCCTGGTGGTCACTGGCGTGGGCTGGCTCATCCACATTTATTCGACGGGGTACATGGCCCATGAAAGCGGCTACTACCGCTTCTTCTCGTATCTCAACCTGTTCATGTTTTTCATGCTCATTCTGGTGCTGGCCGCGAATTACGTGTTGCTGTTTGTCGGGTGGGAAGGCGTGGGGCTGGCCAGTTATTTGCTGATTGGATTTTATTTCCTGAGGAAATCGGCTGCGGATGCCGGCAAGAAAGCGTTCATCGTCAATCGCATCGGTGATTTCGGGTTCATGCTGGGAATGTTTTTGCTGTTCCGCACTTTTCACACGCTGGATTTCGTGGAGCTATTTGCAAAAGCTGGCCCCTGGCCGGCCGATGCCATGGGGCATTTCGGCACGTTCACCATCGCGTGTCTGCTGTTCTTCATGGGCGCATGCGGAAAATCGGCGCAGCTTCCCCTTTATGTCTGGCTGCCGGATGCGATGGAAGGCCCAACACCGGTCAGCGCGCTGATTCATGCCGCGACGATGGTGACCGCCGGCGTTTACGTTGTCGCGCGGTCGCATGTTTTGTTCACGCATGCTCCGACGGCCATGCTTGTTGTAGCGACCGTTGGCTGCGCCACGGCGTTCTTCGCCGCCACCATTGGCCTGGTGCAGACCGACATCAAGAAAGTTCTCGCGTACTCCACCGTCAGCCAGCTCGGCTACATGTTCCTCGCATGCGGCGTTGGCGCATTTTCCGCCGGCATTTTCCACCTGATGACCCACGCGTTTTTTAAGGCGCTACTGTTTCTCGCGGCGGGCAGCGTGATTCACTCCATGGGCGGCGAACAGGACATGACCAGAATGGGCGGGCTCAGCAAGAAAATCCGCTGGACCTACCTCACCATGCTCACAGCCACGCTGGCCATTGCGGGGTTTCCGCCATTCGCGGGGTTCTTCAGCAAGGACGCCATCTTGTTGAACGCCTTTGTAAACGAGAACGGTGGGCGCGGCGCTGGCTACGCGCTCTATGGAGTCGGCCTTCTTACCGCACTCCTCACTTCGTTTTACATGTTTCGACTGATCTTTCTTACATTCCACGGCAAACCACGTTACGACGAGCACAAAGTACACGTGCATGAATCGCCGAACAGCATGCTGGCGCCGCTGATTATTCTGGCGGTCCTCTCCATCGTCGGCGGCTGGGTGGCGGCTCCTGCGTTGTGGCACGGCCCGGATTACTTCACGAACTTCCTCTCCCCGCTCTTTGGCCAGGGGGCAGCTTTAGCCGCAGAAGAATCCGGCGCTTATAACCTCGAGCTCTGGCTGGTAGTTGTCGCGGTAACTACTTCGCTGATCGGGCTCGCGATTGCATTCTGGATGTATTTGAAGAGACCGACCAAGCCTGCGGAACTCGCTCAGTCGTTGAAGGGCGTGTACACGACTCTACTGAATAAGTACTACGTCGATGAGCTTTACGCTGCGGCGGTGGTCAAACCACTCCTCTGGATTTCGACGAATGTTTTCTGGAAGACGGCGGACGTGGCCGTCATCGACGGTGCAGTCAATGGGATCGCCGAGGGCATCACCGCCCTTGGCGACGGCACGCGCCACACGCAATCAGGCAACACGCGGAGCTACGCGGTGTGGGTGGTCATTGGAGCGATCGTGGTTATCGCGATCATCTTCTTCTGGCCGAGCGGCAGTAAACCAATCGTCGGGATGGTGCGCTGATGCTGCCCGGCGGACACTTGCTCTCGGTTCTGATCTTCTTCCCTGCCCTGGGCGCACTCGCGCTTTTGTTGCTGCGTGGCGACGACCACAAATACATTCGCTACCTTTCCCTTACCGTGGCCTTGGCCGAATTTCTTCTTTCACTTTTGCTCATCCACAAGGTGGCTATCGGGGCTGCTGGCTATCCAGTGGAAGAGTTTTCGAAATGGATCAATCAGCCGTTCATCAACTATCACCTGGGCGTGGATGGCATCAGCATGTTCCTTGTGATTTTGACGACGTTCCTGACACCGATTTCCATTCTGGCGTCGTGGAAGAGCATCGAGCACCGTGTGAAGGAATTCTTCATCATGCTGCTGATGCTCGAAGTCGGAGTCATTGGCGTTTTCCTTGCACTTGATCTTTTTCTCTTCTTTGTATTCTGGGAAGTGATGCTCATCCCCATGGCACTGCTGATCGGCATCTGGGGCCACGAGCGCCGCGTGTACGCGGCCGTCAAATTTATGCTCTACACCATGGCGGGCTCGATCTTCATGCTCGTCGGTATCATCTGGCTGTACAACGCTACGGGCACGTTTGACCTGCCGACAGTTCAGCAAATGCTCGCCAACGGCGTCCTGGTGCTCACGCCACCAACAGAGATGCTTCTGTTTCTGGCGTTTTTCGTGGCGTTTGCGATCAAGGTGCCGCTCTTTCCACTGCACACCTGGCTGCCGGATGCGCACGTTGAAGCGCCCACAGCCGGCTCCGTGATGCTGGCGGGCGTGCTGCTGAAGATGGGCACGTACGGCATGATCCGTTTCTGCTTGCCGCTGTTCCCGGAGGCTTCGCATCGCGCCGCGCCGTGGATCGCGGTGCTGGCCATTATCGGCATCATCTATGGCGCGCTGGTTGCGATGGTCCAGCCGAACCTGAAGAAGCTCGTCGCTTATTCGTCCGTCAGCCACCTCGGCTTTGTGGTACTCGGCATCTTCGCGTTCCACAACATCTCGATGCAAGGCGCGGTTTATCAGATGCTCGCGCACGGGATCTCCACAGGCGCGCTGTTCCTGCTCGTCGGCATGCTCTACGATCGCCGCCACACGTTTGAAATCAGCGAGTATGGCGGGCTGGCCACGCCGATGCCAAAGCTTGCCGCGTTTTTCCTTTTCGCCGCGCTGTCTTCGCTGGGCTTGCCGATGCTCAATGGGTTCGTCGGGGAATACTTGATCCTGCTCGGCACCTACCAACGGCACTGGCAATGGGCATCGTGGGCTGCGCTTGGCGTGATTCTTTCGGCATGCTACCTGTTGTGGTCCTATCAGCGGGTCTTTTTTGGCGAAATCACCAAGGAAAAGAATAGAACGCTCCCGGATACTTCGCCGCGCGAAAAATGGATTCTGGCGACGATGGCGGTCGTAACGCTGTGGATGGGCATCGGTTCCGTATTTATCACCCGTCGCACCGCGACCGCCTCTCAAACTGTAATCGACCAGGTCGAACCGCAGAGACCTTATGAGGCCGGGGTGCCGAGCAAGATTCTCGATGAAGCGCCTCGCAAAACTGCACCGCGAGCCCCATCGACTAGCACCAACACTGCCATGCCGTCGGTAACGGAAAGGCTCGGAGCCCGGTAAATGAATTCCGCGATCCCCAGCCTTGCTGACTTTTACCGGGTTCTCCCGGAACTGCTCTGGTGCGCTTCCGGCGTGCTCGCGATGCTCCTGCAGCCGTTCGTTCGGAGCCGCAGCTTTTTCACGGCGCTCGCTTTTCTCGGCGCGCTCGCCGGAACTGGTGCATCGGTCATCGCCTTTCGAAGCCCGGGCCTCGGCTTTTTCGGGCTGGTGCAATCCGACGCCTTCAGCTTTTTCTTTCATCTGCTCGTCGGCACGGTGTCCGTTCTGGTGATTCTCGCTGCCGGACCGTATCTCGATCGCGAGCGGCTGCCCGCGGCAGAATTCTATGCGCTGCTGCTTTTCGCCACCGCCGGCATGGGCGTTCTTGCTTCCGCACAAGAACTGCTCACCGCCTTTATCGGCCTGGAGATAAGCTCGATCTCCAGCTACATCCTGGCGGGCTATCGGCGCGATTCACTAAAGTCCAGCGAGTCCGCGATGAAGTATTTCCTGCTTGGCTCGTTTGCCACCGCGTTTTTTCTTTACGGCATTGCCCTCGTCTACGGTTCGACGGGTACGACCATTCTGGACAAAATGGGCAATACCGACCCGACGAGCGCACTCTTGAAACTTGGCCTGGCCATGATCCTCATCGGCCTCGGTTTTAAGGTAGCCGCTGCACCGTTCCAGATTTGGACGCCGGATGTGTACGAAGGCGCGCCAACGCCGGTCACTGCGTTCTTCTCCGCGGGACCGAAGGCCGCCACTTTTGCATTGTTGTTGCGCATCTTTGCCACCGTCCCCGCCGCCACGCACTTCTGGTTTTGGGCGCTTTGGGTTCTCGCCGTGCTTACGATGTTTGCGGGAAACCTTGGCGCGCTGGTACAAACCAATATCAAGCGCTTACTGGCCTACAGTTCGATCGCCCACGCGGGATATATTCTGGTGGCGTTTGCCGCCGTCACCGCCATGGCGCAGGGCGGCTCTGCGGGAGCAGCGCCGGCCTACGCCGCGGTACTCTTTTACTTGCTCAGCTACGCCCTGGTAAAACTTGGCGCGTTCACCATCGTTTCGCAGCTTGGCGGCACGGGCGAAAAGAATCTCTCGATGGACGATTACGCCGGGCTTTCCCAGCGCCAGCCTGTCGTCGCGGCGATGTTGAGCATCTACCTTTTGTCGCTCCTTGGGCTGCCGGTCACCGCGGGCTTTTTCGGCAAGATGTACATTTTCAAAGCGGCCGTCAATTCGCACCTGATCTGGCTGGCCGTCTTGATGGGGATTAACAGCGTTATCGGCGCGTACTACTATCTGCGCGTCATCGTGGTGATGTACATGCGTGAGCCGAACGCGGAGGCCGCCGCAGCCGCTCCGGTGAACTTCCCGCTGCCGGTGAACGTGGTGCTCGCCATAACGGCGATTGGTACGATTCTTTTCGGCGTGCTACCCAACCCGGTCATCAACTTCATTCTTCAGCCAACGCTGTTCGGCCGCTGAGCTTCTGACCTAGATCGAGCGGGCCGCACTAAAGTCCGCCCCCACATTTCGAATTCCAGAAAAGAAAACAGCCCGAGAGCATTTACTCTCGGGCCGTTCAAGAAAAACTGTTCTGTTGTTTTTAGATCTTCACGAAGATGATAACAAGTGTAAACAGCGCAAGCGTTTCGACGAACACCAGACCGAGAATCATCGCCGCGCGAATCGCTCCTGCCGCTCCCGGATTGCGAGCCATGCCTTCGCAAGCCGCCGAAGCAATCCGGCCCTGCCCCAGCGCGCCACCGAAGGCCGCCAGCGCCATGCCGAAGCCCGCGGCAATTGCCAGCAAGCCCTTGCCTCCGCCTGCGACGCCTGCCGCTTCTTCGGCGAACGCAGACGGTGCAATCAACAACACCGCAACCAGTGCTACCAACACTACCGACAACTTCTTCATCACTTCCTCCTTATGGATCGCCGCCAGGAGGTGGTTCCCGGACACCGTGCAGCCGGGCTCACACTGAAGCGGCGCATTGCCGAAAAAGTTTCACCGGCAAATTTCGATTAATGCTCGTCCGCCGTGGCCATGCCCAGATAGACCGAGGGCAGCACCGTGAAGATGTAGGCTTGTATGATGGCCACGAAAATATGCAGACCGATAAAGGCTATGGGAATCGTGGCGGGCAGCACGGCGACTAGAACTCCGAGAACGGGAGACTTGGACCAGGCCGCGACCGTGGCCATCGTAAACAGGCCAACAAAGATCGTGTACAAAAGATCGCTCGCGAGGATGTTCGCCCAGAGACGAACGGTCAAGGAGAGAATACGCGCCGACGTGCTCACAAGCTCCACCGGAAAGAGCAGAATGGCCAGAATCCAATCGCCGAGATTTTTCGGCGAGCCTGCAAAGGTAAGCAGATAGCGGCCTGCGCCATGGTGCTTCATTCCCTGCCAATTGAAATAAATGAAAGTCAGGATCGCACACGACATGGGTACAGTTTTTTCCGCGGTAGGAGCGGCAAAAAACGGGATGACACTGAGCAGGTTCGACAGCAAAACGAAAACCGAGATAGAACCAACAAACGGGATCATTTTCAGCGCGCCGTGGTGAACATTTTCTTCCAGAAGATCCTTGATGCCGAAACCTACGGGATTGGTTAGCAGCAGCTCCGCAACTTGCTGCGTCGCGCCTGGCTTTTCAACGGACAGCCGCGACCGCAGAAACAGTGCCAGCAGCGTACCGCCAATGAACACAACCATGCACATGACCACATGTTCAGGGATGGGACGGTTCGGAAGCCGGGGCGTAATATGGAAGAGCGAAAGCAGTGCGATAGCGTATCGCCCCAGGTAGTGATTCACTAGCTCCGTCAGTCCTGAAACGTGCTCAACCATTCGCTAGTCCAGTGGATGCAGGATTTCGTACACACTCGCCGCAACGGTCGCGGCTCCTAAAGAACACAAACCCACCACCATGCTCAAAACGGGAACTTTCAGATATTCAAAAATAACATACACGGCAACGCCTATCAACCCGTAGCGGAAGGCGATTCCGAAGTAGCTGCCGATAGGGACGACGTGCTTTTCTTTCCTGGATTGTGCCGTGGATGCGGTCATCAACGAGTCCAGTCCGCGCCTGAGCCAGCGGAAATTCAGCCAGGCGAGTGCGGCACCAATCGCCAAACCAACACCCCACAAGCGGTCGCGAAGCACAGCGACCAAAAGCGCCGACGCCAAACCGATGAGGAGTGTCATCGCGGAGATGCGCCGTTCCGTAACGGCGCCTGGCGATAATTCAGCTGCCTTTGGTTCCATTGCCGCTTCCGGAAAGCCGCCGCAAAACGTCCCGCACTCCGGCGAAAAAACCAATCCCTCCTAGGATCAGCAGGAAAACCGGCTTTGTATGCAGCCAGCGGTCCAGAAAATAACCGAGAGCCCCTCCCACAACCATTGCGGAAACCAGCACGAATGGCAGTTCCATGGCCACGGCAGCCTGGTTCGAGGCCTCTCTTGCTCTCTCCACGGCCGGTGAGGGTGTTTCCGGCTTTTCCGGTCTATTGTCCGAAGGCATATTTCGCGAGCTTGGTGAACGGCTCAGGATACAACCCCGCCGCGAGCGACACAAACACGGCGACGCCGAGCGCCACGGCTTGCGCGCTGGTCATCAGCGGCTGCGGCGCTTCGCCCGGTTGCTTGAGCCACGCGTGCGCGACGATGCGGAAATAGTAGTACAGCGCAGGCACGATGTAGAGCACCGCGAATAGCGCCAGCAGAGGATGATGCGATTCGATCAGCGACAGGAAAATGAAATACTTGCCCATGAAGCCGGCCGTCGGGGGAATCCCCGCGAGCGAGAGCATGAAGATCAGCAGCAGCACGGCGGAAGCGGGGCTCCGTTGATACAAGCCGTTCAAGTCCTCGAGCTCTTCGCCAATCAGCCCTTTTTGACGCAGCACGATGACCACGGCGAATGCTCCTGCGGTCATGAACACGTAGGCGAACAAATAGTACGCGATGCCGATGAGTCCGGTTTCATTCCCTCCCACAAGACCGAGCAGGATATATCCCACGTGTGAAATCGAGGAATAGGCGAGCAGCCGCTTGATGTTGGTCTGCGTCAGCGCCGCAAGGTTGCCCCACGTGAGTGAGGCGATCGCAATGCCCGCGATGAGATAGATCCACGTCTGCTGCGAACTCGCGAAGATCACCAGAAGCAGCCGCAGAAGCAGCGCAAAGCTCGCCGTCTTCGAAGCAATACTGATGTATGCGCTGACCGGCGTCGGCGCGCCCTCATAAACGTCCGGCGCCCATTGATGAAACGGCACGGCCGCCACCTTGAAGAGCAGTCCCACCAAGACCAGCACGAAAGCGAGCATCGGCAGGATTTGCAGCGTGAATGGGTCAAAGTGCAGCGCCATGGGCAGTCGAGCGGCAAGCAACTGCCGCATCTGCTCTCCCGCCTCCCCGGGCTGCTGACTGCGCAAGATGGCTTGGACCAGTTGATTGCGTTGGCCCAGCGCGGCGCCCACCGCGCCGATATTCGTCGACGCACTCAATCCGTACAGAAGCGAAAATCCATACGCCAGAATCCCGGAACTGAACGCTCCCAGCAGAACGTATTTCAGAGCGGCTTCGTTCGAACGCTTCTCGCGCCGCAAGAAACCGGTCAGCACGTAAAAACTCAGCGCCATGGTCTCCAGCCCGAGGAACATTACGATCAGGTCGACGCCGGAGGCCATCAGCATCATGCCCACACAGGCAAACAGTAGCAGCGCGTAGTATTCGCCTTCTTGCTCTTTCTCGATCTGCATAAACTTTACGGAAAGCAGAATGACCAGTGCGGTCGAGGCAAGAAAAAGTACGCCGAAGAACAGAACAAATCCATCTACGATTGCCGACTCGTGAAATCCGACGAGGACGCCTCCGCTCGCGGCAACTCTTCCGCGCAGCATCCAAAGTGTCCCGCCACTGAACAGCGTTCCTGCCAGCGCGAGGACGGCATTCAGATACTTATCTCTTTCTTCAATCCAGAAATCGATGAGCATGATACCCAGCGCAAAGAGGACGAGTTCCATCTCCGGCAGGATGACGGCGCCGTCTCCCTGAAGATAGCTTCGAATCGCGTCCATGAACGGGATGCTCATGCGGGCAGGCTATTTCGCCTCGAGTGCGGCCGCGTGGATTTCCGGCGCCCCTAATTTTGCGTGCTCGGCCTTGTAGAAGTCTGGGTTCACGCGATGAACGATTTCTTGCACCGGTTTATCGATCAACGCGAAGAACGGTTTGGGGTAGATGCCGATCCAGAACGCGAGGATCACCAGCGGCACGAGCGTGGCATATTCGCGCAGATTCAGGTCGGGCAGTTCTTCATTGGCAAACTGCGTCACTGGCCCGAACATCACTCGTTGATAAAGCCACAGCAAATACGCTGCCCCGAGCACGACGCCCAGGGAGCCCCACGCGGCCCACCACTTGTTCACCTGAAATGCTCCCTGCAAAATCGTGAACTCTCCGATAAAGCCGTTCAGCAACGGCATGCCGAGCGAACTCAGGCTCACAATTAGATAGATCGCTGCAAAATTCGGCATGGGAGTGGCTAATCCGCCGAACTCCGAAATCAGCCGCGTGTGCCGCCGCTCATAGAGCACGCCCACAATCAAGAACAGCGCGCCGGTGGAAATTCCGTGATTGATCTGCTGCAGCACGCTGCCCGCAAGACCATTGGGGTTAAGCGCAAAAATTCCCAGCGTGCAGAAACCGAGATGGCTTACCGAACTGTAGGCAATCAGCCGCTTCATGTCTTTCTGCATCAGGCAAACGATGGCGCCGTAAATGATGCCTACCAGCGAAAGGAAGATCACAATGTGAATGATCTTGGCGCGCATTGCCGTATCCGCTGGCAGCAGCGGCAGCGAAAACCGGATGAAGCCGTACGTTCCCATCTTCAAGAGCACGCCAGCCAGAATGACGGAGCCCGCCGTCGGCGCTTCCGTGTGCGCGTCCGGCAGCCACGTGTGGAACGGAAACATCGGCACCTTGATCGCAAACGCGAAAAAGAATCCCCAGAACAGCCACACTTTCAGCGGATCGGCAAAAGTCTGCGTGGCCGCCAGCAGCGTTGGAATGTCAAATGTGCGCGAAGCGCCTGGCTCCACTGGCGCATAGAAATAAAGTGCCAGAATCGCCAGCAGCATCACCACCGACCCCGCCAGTGTGTACAGGAAAAACTTGATTGCCGCGTACAACCGCCGGTCGCTGCCCCACACGCCGATCAGGAAATACATGGGCACGAGCATCACTTCCCAGAAAACGTAAAAAAGGAAGAAATCCAGCGAGACGAAAACACCGATCATGCCAACTTGCAGCAATAACAGCAGGATGTAATATTCCTTCTGGCGCAGCTTGATGGCGCTCCAGGACGAGAGAATGGCGATCATGCCGAGGAACGTTGTGAGCATCACCAGCAAAAGGCTGATACCGTCGATGCCCAAATGATATTTCGCGCCGATCGAAGGAATCCAGTCCACGGTCTCTTCGCACTGGAACCCGCCCCACTCGGGCTTGAACCATCGCAAAAGTGGCAGCGAAACCAGAAAGCCCAGCGCTCCAAACAGATTCCCCACAATCCGGTGAACGGCGTCCTTCTCGCGAGGCACGAAGAGCAACAACAGCGCGCCCACGAGCGGCGTGAACAGAACCACGCTCAGAATATGATGTGCAAGAAAGTCCATTCTCCGCCTCTCAGTGCACGCCGCGCAGCAGCGTCTGCATGTGATGCCCGTAATACGCCAGTAGCACTACCAATCCGATGAGGATCACCATCGCGTAACTCGAAAACATGCCGCTTTGCAGCAGCCGGACCGGAAAGCTGAGGAGCTGCAGAAATTTCGCTCCGAAGTTCAGCAGCCCATCGATCATCCACTTGTCCCACCACATCGATACTCGTGAACCGAAACGCGCCAGCCACGCCGCCCCATCCACGCCCACCCCGTCGATCACCTTGGCGTCGAAAAGGCCGAACAGCGTGCTGAGATCTTTCACGCGATTCACAATCAGCGCCTCGTAGATTTCATCCAAGTAATACTTGTGTAAAAGCAATTGATAGGCTCTCGACCACTTCTCGGCCAACAATTCCGGAGCAATACGCTTCGATCGATAAAACTCGTACGCCAGCCAGATTCCCGCACCGGCGATCGAGAGTGACAAAACCATTAGGAGAATCTCCTTTGCCAATCCGTGATGCGCGATCTTTATGGAGCCCGTCTCCGACATGGCGCCAGCCAGGACAGGCTCGAGGAATCGTTCGAAGCGATTCTCTCCTCCCAGCGAACCCGGCCAGCCGATCCATCCTCCGACGATTGAGAGTCCCGCAAGAATCATCAGCGGAACGGTCATCGACGGCGGCGATTCATGGATATGCCTTTCCACATGCTCGTCGGCCCGCGTGTACCCGGAGAAGGCCAGGAAGAACAGTCGAAACATATAAAACGCCGTCATCCCCGCAGTGATAAAACCGATCGCCCACAAGAAAAAATAGCGATCGATGGCCCGCCCAAGGATTTCATCCTTGCTGAAAAATCCCGCAAAAGGAAAAATTCCGCAGATCGCGAGCGTTGCAATCAAGAAGGTCGTCGCTGTTTTCGGGATCTTGCTCCACAATCCCCCCATCTTGCGCAGATCCTGCTCCCCGGACATCGCGTGAATCACGCTGCCCGATCCTAGGAACAAGAGCGCCTTAAAGAAAGCGTGTGTCATCAGGTGAAAAATGCCCGCGGCAAACGCACCCACACCTAGCGCCATGAACATATAGCCGAGCTGGCTGATCGTCGAGTACGCCAAGACCTTTTTGATGTCGTTCTGTACCAGCGCCATCGACGCCGCAAAAATCGCCGTCACCGCCCCGACCACCGCTATAACATCCAGGGCGAACGGAGCGAGCTGATACACCGCATTCATCCGCACCACCATGTAGACGCCCGCGGTCACCATCGTGGCGGCATGAATCAGCGCGCTGACGGGCGTCGGCCCTTCCATCGCGTCCGGCAGCCACACGTACAGGGGAATCTGCGCCGACTTGCCGGCCGCCCCCACGAACAACAGCAGCCCGATGGCCGTCAGCACATGCGCGCCATAGCCAAGCGTCCCCGCATGCACCGCCACCTCCAGCGACTCCAATATTCCCGAATACCCGCTGGCCTCCGGCAATCCCAGTGAAGTGAAACGAATGGTGCCCAGCGTCACTGCCGTCAGCAGCAGTCCCAGCAAGAATCCCGCATCACCGATCCTGTTTACGATGAAGGCCTTCTTTCCCGCATCAGACGCTGACTTTTTCAGAAAATAGAATCCGATTAGCAAATAGCTGCACAGACCGACGCCTTCCCAGCCCACAAACATCAGCAACAGGTTGTTCGCCAGCACCAGCGTGAGCATCGCGAACATGAAAAGATTCATGTACCCGAAGAAACGGTAGTAGCCGCCCTCATGCGCCATGTAGCCCGCCGAGTACACGTGAATCAGGAAGCCCACACCGGTGACCACCAGCACCATCACGCAGGAAAGTGGATCCAGCAGTAATCCCCAGTCCGCCACAAATTGAACCAGCTGCCCGCCCGTCATTTGCATCGGGCCCGGCGTCAGCCACTCAAACATGATTTGCTGCGCGACGCGATGCTCCGGATCGGCGGCCAGCAACTGCAACACCGCCCCCAGCGCATAAATAAACGACAGTCCAACGCTCCCGACGCAGAGGACATTGACGCCAGCTTTCGGAAGCTGCTTGCCGAAAAAAAGCATCAACGCCGCCGAGACCAGCGGAAAGAGTGGGATCATCCAGAGATGATCGAGAAAATATCCCGAGGGCGTCATTTCCACTCTACCTTCACGTCCATATTTCCATCGCTACCACTTCAGCAAATCCATTTCGTCCGCCAGAACCGTCTCGCGGTTCCGGAAAAACGCGATGATGATTCCGAGTCCCACCGCCGCCTCCGCCGCAGCATCCGCAATGATAAATAGCGCGAAGACTTGTCCCGCCACATCGCCATACAAACGCGAAAATGCCACCAGATTGATATTCACGGCGTTCAAGATCAGCTCGATGGACATGAGCACAACGATCACGTTGCGCCGCGTAATCACCCCGATCACTCCAAGGATGAACAGCGCCATGCTCAGAAATAAATAATGTCCAATCGGCAGCATCGGCTCCCTAGGCCCTCTTCTTGGCCATCACAACCGCCCCAATCATCGCGACTAGCAACAAAACGGAAGCAATCTCAAACGGCAGCAGGTATGTACCAAACAAACTTTGCGCCACCGCTTCCGCATTCCCCGCCGGCAACCGATTCGCGGGCGCTGCCACCAGCACCGGGAATCCCTGCCCGGGCATTTTCCCTGTGGTCCAGAACATCACCCCAACCTGCGCAGCCAGCGCGAGGACCACACCCAGCGCCACCCACTTCTGCCGCGCAAACTTGATCTGGTGAAGAGCCACGTCCAGATTGACCAGCATGATCACGAAAATAAACAGCACCATGATTCCGCCTACGTACAGAATAATTTGGACGATAAAAATAAACTCCGCGCGCAACTGCAAAAAGATTCCCGCCGTCGCCAACAGCGTGGTGATCAGGAAAATCGCGCTATGTACCGCGTTGCGCCGCGTCACCATCAGCGCCGCGCTGCTCACCGCTATCGCCGCGAAAAAATAAAAAATGACCTTATCCAACATAAAAATCCGTAACCGACGAAGTTTCCTGCCTCGCCTGGCTCTTTTGCTCCATGCCCAGAATTACAAGAGCCGCCACCAGCGCGAGAATCGCCGCCGGCGTCGTAGCCAGCAGGAGCGCCCATCCCTGCAGGTTAAAGTAGCTGCCGAAAATCAGGGCCAGTCCAACCACCAAAACGTTGATGATGGAAAGTGGGATCAGGAAATGCCATCCCAGCCGCATCAACTGATCGAAGCGGTAGCGCGGTATCGTAAATCGCAGCCACATGAAAAAATAAAGATACGCACTCACCTTGAAAATGAACCAGAAGCCTCCGTGAATGCCGGCGTAAAAAGGCTTCACCGCTGCCGCCATCGATGGTTTCACGAACGGCAGAAGCACCGGCCCCGCCAGCACCAGCGCCGCCACAAAACAAAGCCCCGCCACCGCCAGCATGAAAATCTGCTGCACTCTTGAAGGCTGCCTCGGCATCCGTAGCACGCAATAGGCGCCGATACCAATCATCAGCAGCGGCGGAACGAAATCCAGAAAATTCAGCCATCGAATGCCCGCGAAGGGCCTCAGCCATCCGCCCAAGAACAAAGTCGTCGCCACTGAAGCCACCACGATCATGTTCGTATATTCCGCCAGAAAATAGAGTGACCAGCGGAACCCGCTGAACTCCGTCATATATCCGGCCACCAGCTCAGACTCCGCTTCCGGCAAATCGAATGGCGCACGATTCGTTTCCGCGATCGAAGCCACCAAATAGGTAAAAAACGCCACCGGCGCGAGAAATCCAAACCACACACCTTGCGTCGCTTGTGCTTCCACAATCGATTTAATATTCAGCGTCCCAGCAAACAGCAAGCCAGCGACCAGCGCCATCCCGCCGGCGGTCTCATAACTCACCAGTTGCGCCGAGCTTCGCAGCGCACCCATCAGCGAGTAGTGGCTGTTCGAAGCCCATCCGCCCAGCACAATTCCAAAAATCCCCAGCGCGCTGATGCCCACCACAAACAGAATGCCAACGTTGAGATTCACTCCAATTTGAAACGCCGGACCAAACGCCAGCCCGCCAATCGCCAGCAGCGCCGCTCCCACCGAAAACACCGGCGCCAGCCAGAACACCACCTTGTCCGCATCATCCGGGATAATGTCTTCCTTGATGAGCAGCTTCACCGCGTCGGCGATCGGCTGCAGCAAGCCGTGCGGCCCCACGCGCATGGGTCCCAGCCGCGCCTGCATGTCCGCCATCAATTTCCGCTCGACCAGCACGATATAGCCGGCGATCAGCGGTAACACCGCAACGATCACCACTCCACAGAGCAGCGGCGCCCAATAGAGCTTCAGAAAATCAATCGTCGCTTGAGTCGCTGCCTGCATTACCTGTCGACTTCTCCCAACACGATGTCAATCGTTCCGATAATCGCAACAACATCCGCCACCAGGTGTCCCCGGACCATGCGGTCAAACGCCTGCAAATTAATAAACGACGGCGGCCGTATCCTCACGCGATAGGGCTGCACAGTTCCGTCGCTAACCACGTAATACCCGAGCTCGCCCTTCGGCCCCTCAATCGCGTGATACACCTCACCCGGCGGCGGCTTCAGCACTTTTCCCACTTTCGCCAGGATCGGCCCCGGCGGAATATTCTCAATCGCCTGCAGGCAGATCAGTCTCGACTGCCGCATCTCTTCCATACGCACCAGGTAGCGGTCATACGTATCCCCTGTCTTGCCTACAGGAATTTCAAATTGATATTGGTCGTAAGCCGCATAGGGCGCGGCTTTGCGAATGTCCCACTCCACGCCGCTGGCTCGCAGCACTGGCCCGGTCACGCCAAACGCGATGGCATCTTCCGCGGTCAGGATCCCAATGCCCTTGGTCCGCCCAATCCAGATGCGATTGTTCGTCAGCAGTGTTTCGTACTCGACGACGCGCGATTCGAAATCCTTGCAAAACCGCTCCACATCCTTTTCGAACGTGTCATACGCTTCGTACTGCAGCCCGCCGATTCGAAAGGCATGCGTCGTCAGCCTCGCCCCGCAGTATTTTTCCAATATTTTCAGAATCTCTTCGCGCTCGCGGAAGCAGTAAAAAAGTGGCGTCAGCGCGCCGATGTCCAGCGCATGCGTCCCCAGCCACAAAAGGTGGCTGGCAATGCGCTGCAGTTCCGTCAGGATCGTTCGAATCACGCGCGCGCGCGGCGGCGCTTCCACCACCAACAGTTTTTCAATGGCCTCGCAATACCCCAGCCCGTTACTCACCGCCGCCACGTAATCCATACGATCCACGTACGGCGCGAACTGCTGGTACGTGCGGTTCTCCGCAATTTTCTCGACGCCCCGGTGCAGATAGCCGATCACGCACTCCGACCCCGTGACCCGCTCACCATCAAGCTTCAAAACTACGCGCAGCACGCCATGCGTCGACGGATGCTGTGGTCCCATATTAATGACCAGCTCTTCCGCCCCCAGCAGCGTCTTGCCATCGTTTTTTACTTCAGTACTCAGCGTCGTCTCCCAGCCACTTCCAATTGGGTCTTACTGGCCGCTCTCAATTCCCAAGTTCTCCCGCACCCACGCTGTGTCCTGCTGCAAAATGTCGTAATCTTTCCGCAGCGGATACCCTTGCCACTCTTCCGGCAGCAGAATGCGCTTCAGATTCGGGTGGCCGGCGAAAACAATGCCGAACATATCAAAGACTTCCCTCTCCAGCCAATCCGCGGCCAGCCACACTCCCACCACGCTCGGTACTTCTTCTCCATCCGCAGCATGCGCCTTCAACCGCAACCGCGCGTTTTTCGCGAAGGAATATAGATTGAGGACCACATCAAACCGTTTCTCACGCTTCGGCCAATCCACCGCCGTCAAGTCCGATAGCATCTCGAATTTTTCTTCGTCCCGCGTGTAAAGCGCGATCTCCGCCAGCCGCGCACGTTCAACCGTGATGATCGGCTGTTTACGGTCCTCCATGGCCTCCACAATGGCAGCGCCGAACCTGGCGCGAAACCGCGAAACCATTTCGTTGTCGAGCGGAGTCTGCAAAACCACGGGAGGCTTGGGAGGAGCGGGTGCCGCCGGCTTTGCAGGTGGCGCAGGTGCGCCCGGAGCTGCAGGTTTTGCTGCGTGAGTTGAGACGGGGGATGGCGTGCTCGCAGGCTTTTCGCCCGTGGGCACTGCCGGTGGTTGTGGTTGCTTCGGCTCGTCAGCCATTGACCCTGGGTACAGAAGGTTGCAGTGGACGGCCCCGCGTTCACAACCTACAACGGCGGAGCAGCCTGAAAATCGAACGCCGCGTTTCTAACACACGCCGCGCACCCCGTCAATCAGAACAACTCACGCTTCGAATGCCCCAGCGGGAGACTTGCATCTCCATTCGAATCAAGCCCATTCGAGCGCGCCCTTTTTGTAAAGCCACAGATATCCGACGAGCAAAATCCCGATAAAAACCAGCATCGACGCCAGCGCAAAAATGCCCATGCGCGCGGCCACCCACCCCCGGTACAAAATCGCCCAGGGAATCAGGAACATTGTCTCCACGTCAAAGATCACGAACATCATCGCGATGATATAAAACCGCACGGAGTACCGCCGCCGCGCATCCCCTTCCGGCGGGATGCCACACTCATAGGGCTTCAATTTCGCGCCGATGCTCGTGGAATTCGGGCGAATGAACTTCGCCGCGATCAGCGTCACCGCAGGAAACGCGATTACCAGAGCCGCGTAGAGCAAAACAGGAAGGTATTCGCTCGGCATTACTCCCTCACGGGCAGCATCCTACCATCAATTCCGGCTCAAGCGCCCTGTCATTCGACCTCATTCGACCTGGTCATTCGAATGGTTTGATTGCCCCCTGGGGGCTATTTATCAAAAAGCAGTTCGCCCGCCCGGCTGGTCGCTTTGACGACGGCTTTGATCAACGTCACTCGCAGCTTGCCCTCTTCCAGCTCCATGATGCCGTCAATGGTGCACCCTGCCGGCGTCGTCACCGCGTCCTTCAGCAGCGCCGGGTGATCCCCCGTCTCCAGCACGACGCTCGCCGCGCCTTTCATTGTCTGCGCCGCCAGCAACGTCGCCACATCGCGCGGCAGGCCCACCTTCACGCCCGCCTCCGCAAGAGATTCCAGAATGATGTATGCAAACGCCGGCCCGCTCGCCGAAAGCCCCGTGACCGCGTCCATGTTCTTTTCATCCACGACCACTGTCCGCCCCACGGCGTTGAACATGTCTTGCGCGATTTCCAGGTGCTCCGCCCCCGCGTGGGCCCCGCGGCAAATCCCCGTCATGCCGCATCCCACAGTCGAAGGCGTATTCGGCATGGCGCGTACCACCGCCACCTTGCCCCCAAGCCGCTGCTCGATGTAGCTCGTCGGCACCGACGCCGCGACCGAGATCACCAGCGTCTTTGCGCCCAGCTTCGGCGCGATCTCTTTCAGTACGTCTCCAACCACTTGCGGCTTCACGCCAAGCAAAACGATGTCCGCGCCATGCACCGCCTTGCGATTCTCCGTCGTCACCGCAACGCCCAGCTCCTTCGCCAGCGCCGCGGCCTTCTCCGCATGCTTCACCGTCGCGGTGACTCGCTTCGCCTCGAAGAGCCCTTGCTTCAAATAAGCCCGAAGCAGAATCCCGCCAAGCTTCCCTGTCCCCAAAACCGCCAATTTCTTCTCTGATAGTTTTTGCGCCATGATCCAAGCATTCTTGACTCGATTCAGCCATCGGTCAACCCAAGAATCATGTATAGGTAGGAATACTGCGGCTAATCGTGGCGCGCGCCGTGCAGAACTTTCACCGCATGTGGCAGCAGGTGCGCCACAGATTCAAGTGATTCAACGGCACCTTTTGGGTTTCCTGGAAGATTCACAATCAGCGTCTTGTGGCGCACGGCCGCCGCGCCACGGGAAAGAATTGCCGTCGGTGTGTGCTCCAGTCCTTTCCGCCGCATCTCCTCGGATATTCCAGGCACGATGCGATCGGCTACAGCTTGCGTCGCTTCCGGCGTGTTGTCCCTCGGCCCCAGTCCCGTGCCGCCCGTGGTCAACAGCACATCCACGCGGCCCGCATCGGACAAAGCCCGCAACTGTTCCCGGATATCCGCGGGATCGTCGGACACACGAAGCGCCGAAGCTATCTCCCACCCCAGACCGCGGCAGAAAGCGACAACCGCCGGCCCCGACAAATCCTCGCGCTCGCCTTTTGCCACGCTATCGCTGATGGTAAGAACCGCTACGCGCATGGGAAGGGTCTAAAGAAGAAATTCACTGCGTCTCTACCGCATCGCGATTGGCCTCATCCATCAGCCGCATGGCTTCCATCAAAAGTCCCGTCGTGTTCCGCGTCGTGGTTGTTCGCGTCGAGGCATTCGCCGCATTGAAATCAATTTCGAATTCGCCCGCAGTCCACAACACCACCTTGTAAACCGCGTCGTCGCCTTCCACCTTGCCAACCTTTGCATCCCTGCACTGCCCGCTCGCAAAATAAAGTTCGCCCTGAGTGCCACCCTGCCGCACAATCAGCCGGCATGACTTCTGTCCCATCTCCAGCGACTGCATCAGGTCGATCATGCTCATCTCTTCGAGCCGCCCTTGTATGACGCCCGGCCGCGAAGCTTTCTTCTGCAGCTTTTCAAGGTGCAACCGGTCAACCACTTTTTTCGCAACGCGCACCAGGTCCTTAATCAAAAATGGCTTATGAATGAAATCCTCTACCCCGTCCACCAGCGGCCTCAGCCGCTCCTCGATGTCCGGCCGGCTGGCCATGAATAAGAACGGGATGTGCTTGGTGGCCTCGCGCCCGCGCAGCTTCTCAAAGAGTTGCCGCCCGTCCAGCCCCGGCATCTTGTAATCGCAGAGGATCACATCGGGCGGATCGTCAATTACCTTCAGTAGCGCATCAGCGCCATCCGTCGCCGTCTCCACTTCGCAATACGCCTCGAGCCCCTTCACGATCAGGTCGCGCACCAGCGGATTATCTTCCGCCAGCAGCAGCTTTACGGATTTTCCGCCCGCCGCACTCATTTTCTGCCCTTCAACACGGCGCCCTTACGACGAAAATCCCCGCTCTTCCCGCCGGTCTTCTCGGCAAGCACAATGTCCGTGATTTCCATCCCTTTATCGAGGGCTTTGCACATGTCGTAGACCGTGAGGGCTGCGGCGCTAACGGCGACCAGAGCTTCCATCTCAACACCCGTCTGCGCGGTCGTTGTTACAGAGGATCGCACTTCCACGCCATTCTGGCACAGCCGCGCGGTCACATCAATGTGCGTCAGTGGCAGCGGATGACAAAGAGGTATCCATTCGGACGTCCTCTTCGCGGCCGCAATTCCCGCAATTCGCGCCACTTCCAGCGGATTCCCCTTAGGATTCCTTAGCCGCCGCACGGCCCGCACCACGCGCGGCTTCATCTTCACAAATCCCTGCGCCCGCGCCGTCCGCGTCGTCACCGCCTTCGCCGACACGTCCACCATCCTCACTTCGCCCTTTTTCCCATAGTGTGATAACTTCTCCATTTTCGCGCCTAGACTACATCCTTCCTGAGCCACACTGATACGCGTTCACCCACTTCGATCTTTTCCCGGTCCGCGGGCACCACCAAAAAGCAATTCGCCTTCGCCAGCGCCGCGATATCACCCGACCCCTGCCATCTCAAGGCGCTCACCTCCGGTGTCAACCCGCGCCATTCCACCCGTGCCGGTAAGAAATGTGCCAGCCCCGCCTTTTCGTTGAGCGCTTCCCCGAGCCGCGCCTCCATTACAGGCATTGGCCGAGCCTCCGCTCCGCTCAACAAATCAATCGCCGGCGCCACAAACAATTCGAATGTCACCATGGTCGAAACCGGATTGCCCGGCAACCCGAATACCGGCTTTCCTTGGCAAAATCCAAACACCGCCGGTTTCCCCGGACGGATCGCCACCGCATCAAAGAAAAACTCCGCCCCCATTGCCTTCAAGACCTTCTCCACCAGGTCATACTCGCCCATCGAAACGCCGCCCGAAAGCACCAGCGCATCTTCCTTCAAACCGCGTTCGATCTTCTCCCCCAAATCCTCCACCCGATCCGCCGCGTTTCCCAGAACCACGGGCTCTCCACCCGCAATTCGAACCTGCGCCGCCAGCGACACGCTGTTGCTGTTTCGAATCTGAAACGGACCCGGCGTCTCGTCAACCAGCACAACTTCATCCCCCGTCGACAGAATCGCCACGCGCGGTCTCGTCGCGCATTTCAACTCCACTGCCCCGATCTGCGCGGCCAGCGCCAGCTCCGCATATCCCAGCCGCATCCCAGCTCCCAAAATAGCTTGCCCCGCAACTGCCTCGCTTCCCCTCGGCACAAAATTCTGCCCGCTGCGCGCAGCGCGTTCGAATCGCACCAGGTCCCTCTCGCGTTTCGTGTGCTCGATCATCACTATTGCGTCCGCACCGGAAGGAATCGCCGCGCCCGTCATGATCTGCACGCAAGTCCCAGCCACAAGCGTTTCGCTAACCGTATCCCCCGCCTTGATATCGCCCACGCACTTCAGGCTTGCCCCCGGCGCAACTTCCTTCGCCCGCACCGCATATCCATCCCGCGTCGACCGGTCGAACGGCGGATACTCCCGGTCCGTCATCACCTCCTGCGCCAACACTCGTCCCAGCGCATCCCACACGCTCACTGGAACCGCCGCGCGCGGTCCTCTCCTCTCTCCGATTTCTTCGATGACTTTGTTGCGTGCTTGCTCGTAGCTGAGCATAAGAAGGGTTTTGTGGGCGCCGGGTTCTAGCCCTGCGTATTTCCGTTCTTTTCGCCGCTCTTCTCTGCGTCCTCTGTGCTCTCTGTGACCTCTGCGTTAATTCTGTTGTCTTTTTCTACAACCACCGCGCCAGCAGCGTCCCTGCCGGCACAATCGTCGCATCCCGCTCCGGCCCCGTCGAAATCATCCCGATCTCCACCTGCAGAAAATCCGAAATAAATCGCAAATACTCCCCCGCCGCTTTCGGCAGCTTTGCGCCATCCTTCATTCCGTAAGTCGTTTCCTTCCATCCCGGCAGAGTTTTGTACTCCGGCGTCACGCGTTCGTACACTTCCGCCAGCGCCGGCATCTCCTTCATCGGCGTGCCCTTGTACTTGTAACCCACGCAAACCTGAATCTCCCGCTGCGTATCAAAAACATCCAGCTTGGTAATCACCATCGAATCGATCCCGTTGATCATCTTCGCGTAGCGCAGCACCTGCAGATCCAGCCAGCCACAGCGCCGCGGCCGTCCCGTCACCGCCCCAAACTCTTTCCCTCGCGTGCGCACTTCTTGCGCATCCAGGTCCGGCATCTCCGTCGGAAACGGGCCGCTGCCCACGCGCGTCGTATACGCCTTGGAAATTCCCAGTACGTTCTTGAGCTTCGTCGGGGGCACACCCACGCCCGTCGCCGCCCCGCCCGAAGTCGCGCTCGACGACGTCACGAACGGATATGTCCCGTGATCGATGTCCAGCATGGTTCCCTGCGCGCCTTCGAAGAGCACGGACTTCCCTTCGTCCAGCGCGCGGTTCACCAGCTCTGCCGTATCGCAAATATATCCGCGAATTTTTTCGCCTAGCTTCAGCGTTTCATCCACTTCCTGCGAAAAATCGATGTTCGCCCCGTACGCGCCTTTCGCCAGGCGGTTTTTTTCCGCCACCACGTGCGCCGCTTTCTTTCGAAACAGCTCCGGCTCCAGCAAGTCGCACATCCTCAGCCCGCGCCTCGCCATCTTGTCTTCGTACGCCGGCCCGATTCCCCGCGAAGTCGTCCCGATCTTGTCCGCGCCCCGCGCGTTCTCAGCCGCTTTATCCAGCTCCCGGTGATACGGAAAGATCAAATGCGCGCGGTTGCTGATATGCAGCCGCCCCTTCACGTCAATCCCCGCCCTGGCCAGCGTCTCAATCTCCGCCACCAGCGCCGCCGGATCCACCACCACACCAGTCCCAATCACCGCCTGCTGCTTCGGCCGCAAAATCCCGCAAGGAATCAGCTGCAACACATACCGGTCTTTGCCTATGATGACCGTGTGGCCCGCGTTATGGCCACCCGCAACGCGCGCAATGTAATCAAACGACCCCGCAAGGTAGTCCACCACCTTACCCTTACCCTCGTCGCCCCACTGCGCTCCCACCACCACCACCGATTTCATTCGCTCTCTCTCCCTAACGTAGGACAGGCATTCTTGCCTGTCTCCTTCCGCGCAACAACCACACCCCAACGCCTTCTCGTTCACATCCTATAAATAAACTTCTTTGGAAAGCACCCAGAACGGCAGGTTCCAATCGTAAGCTCGCCCCGCCCTCAACGCAAGCCAACGGCTTCTATCTCTCATCGATTCTCAATGTTGTCCGTTGAACGTCTGTAACCAGAGATCATCTTGACTGTCTTGAATCTATATTCTAGTATATTTTATAGAATCTCAGCACTTATAGACATGCCGCTTAGCATCAAAAACCCGGAAGCCGAGAAACTCGCTCGCGAGATCTCCAAGGAAACGGGTGAGTCTCTCACCGCCGTTATCACCAACGCTTTACGCGACCGGCTACAACGCCTCCGGGGGCGCCGGCACGCCAAGATTTTTGCCCAGGAGGTCGACGACATTCTTCACCGCGTAGATGCACTGGCCACCCAGGACAACCGCTCTGAGGACGAGATCCTCGGTTACGACTCCCAGGGGCTCCCGCACAATGGTGATTGATACTTCCGCTCTGCTAGCCATCTTCCTTGCAGAGCCCGAACGACAGAAATTTCTCGAACTCATTCGGCAGGACGGATCGCGCCTGATCTCCGCCCCCAATGCGTTGGAAACTTCAATTGTATTGGAAGCCCGTCGCGGAATTGTGGCAGGTCGCGAGTTCGATCTCTTTCTTCATCGGCTTAACATTGAGCTCGTCCCCGTCGACGCTACGCAGGTCGAAGTCGCCCGTGCAGGATGGCGCAAATATGGCAAAGGTCGTCATCCCGCCGGCCTCAATTTCGGAGACTGCTTCGCCTACGCCTTGGCAAAAACATCGGGTGAGCCGCTACTTGCTAAAGGAGACGACTTCCCAAGAACGGACCTGCGCTGCCTGTAACACCTCGGCAATCTGATTTGACCCTTGGAGAGAGAAGAACTTCCGGCGCCCGCGTGAAACCTGCACGAATTCGCCCACCCGTCTCGCGTGTCGAGAGCTCCGTCAATGCCTGACGGCAGCAGACTATCCCTTCAGTTCGCCATGCCGAAAGCAGGTGAGCAGATGATCGTTGACCATCCCCGTCGCCTGCATCAGTGCGTAGCAAATCGTCGACCCCACAAACTTGAATCCCCGCTTCTGTAAGTCCTTGCTCAACGCATCCGATTCCGCCGTCTTCGCCGGAATCTGCTTATGCGCCTTCCGAGCGTTTTGCTTCGGCCGCCCGCCCACAAATCTCCAGATGCACGCATCAAACGTCCCGAACTCTTCCTGCACTTTCAAGAACGCCTGCGCATTCCCAATCGCCGCCGCAATCTTCAACCGGTTCCGGATAATCCCCGCATCCCCGAGCAGCTCCCGCACTTTTTTCTTGTCGTACCGCGCCACTTTCTCCGGATCGAATCCGTCAAACACTTCGCGATACCGCGCCCGCTTTCGCAAAATCGTGTCCCAGCTCAATCCCGCCTGCGCCCCCTCCAGAATCAAAAACTCAAACCATGTGTGCTCGTGGTGCACCGGGACGCCCCACTCCTCATCGTGATATGCGATGTTCACCTCATTGTTCGCCCAGGAACACCGCGCTCTTTCGATCTGTCGGCTTCTCATCATTGCCATTTAACCTTATCTCGCCTCAAAATCACTTTTTGCCCTGTGATGCCGCAGAACCGGGCAGCTCCAACATAAAATGCCGTGTCCCAGGAATCTGGCGCCAGCCTTCCGCCGGATTGGCCACAGCGGCATTTCCCGTAACAACTATCTTTGCCCCAACGGACGAAAATACCGCGAGAACTTGCTGTCTTCGCGCGTCGTCCGCCGCGATGAACTGAGCCACTCCGCTGTCCGGGATTTCCGCGATGATCCGCGCGCCCGCCAGGTGTGCCCAATATGCGCCAAGCCCCGTCCCGATGCATCCCAAATTGCTCCCCCGCTGAATGCCCATTTCCTCCAGCCCTTGTGCCACTTGCCCTTGTTCAAATGGCGTGGCCTTCGCAATTTCCCTCAAATTTTTGCCCGTTGAAAAAACTATCGCGAGTACAGGCGCGAGAATAATTACAGAAACCAATCCATTCAACGCCCCGTTCCCTGCTGGCTCTGCGAACCTCACGCCCGCGAGGACCCTCATCAAGATCATGAGGCCGAATCCCCCCACAAACCGGGGCTCTACGTGCACCAGCGCATACATTCCGAACGCCGCCAACACGGGGATCCAAACTAGCTTTTCTTCCCTCCATCCCCCGCCCCAGCTTCCAGACCTCCTCACAAGAAAAAAGAGCGCGACGAATACGGCATACAAAGCTCCTGTAACCGAGAAGATCCTGAGATAGCTGCTCATCGTGCGATACAACGCCATCAATTGGCCCTTGAATGAAAAATGGGGCCGGATTCCCTCATACCAATACGACGGATCGTACCAAAGCGGATAACTTCCTCCGATCGGCCCGGCGAACTCATATAACGGAGGTTTATCCAAGAGTTTGTGCGGCGGATGAGCCGGAATGCCGGTTCCAGCAGGAATCCCCTCCCAGTGCACATATTTCGGAGCTCCGTTCACAAACTCGGCGTAATTTATCATCCCGCTGTCTCCAATCGTCATTCTCTCCTTGGACCTGGATAAAGAAATCGCAAAGGGCGCAGCAATTACAAGAAACACGAGCACCGCAACCATCGAGCGAGCCAAAGCCCGCCGCCCCGAACCGGCAGCCAGAAAACCGCAGGCTAGAAAAACAATCGCCAGCGGAAACATCGGCGCTTTGGCCAGATACCCAAGCCCGAGTACCGCCCCAAAAAACACAAACGTCGCCCAGCTTGCTCGGCCTCGATGAATTCGAATGAGCGCCGCTGTCGCCAGGTAACTCAATCCGGCAACACACAGATCCGGCGAAATCCACCCGGGCGTCACCCAAAACTGTCCAGCCCAAAGGAAAAAAACGGACCCCGAAATCCACACAGTTCGTGAGGGAATCGCAGACCCTCTTTCAGCTTGGTGCTTCGGAACCTCTCGCAGCAGCAGCAACTCTTTGAGGAAGTACTCGTAGCACGCCAGATTGGCGAGAAAGATGGCAAGATTTGTGAGAATGACCGTTGTCGATTCCCAGGGCGGACTAGGATGGAAGATTCGAAAAACATTGCTCAGCAAAACCGGGTAAAGAGGGCTCCAGTATCCATTCACATAACTCTTCCAGCCTTCTTCCCTGACCGACTGTGCGATTTCAATATAAGAGATACTGTCCGGGTTGATGTTATAGCGATGCGCCCAAACCTGAATGATCCCCACAACGATCGCCACGCACCAGAAAAAAACTCGCGGAGGCCGGCTCGAAGTTTCGCTGCTCATATTCCAAAGGGAAGTTGCTTCACAGCCACCTTCATTCTTGAAGTCTTGACTCTACAATGATAAAGGCGCGTCGCGATCTTACTCGCAACGCGCCTTTATCGAAAAGCCAAGTCTTCGCTCGGCTTTACGCCATGTGCCGGTCCAGCGCCTTGGTAATCTGGTCCTTCGGCACTGCACCGACAATCTGCTCCACCACCTGCCCGTTCTTGAACACCAGCAGAGTCGGAATTCCTCGAATGTTAAAGCGTCCCGCCGAGTTCATCGCTTCATCTACGTTCAGCTTCATCACTTTGAGCTTGCCCGCGTAATCGTGCGCAATTTCCGCCACCGTCGGCGCCAGCATGTGGCATGGTCGGCACCACTCCGCCCAGAAGTCCACCATCACCGGCTGCGCATTGCTCGCCGTTAGCACTTCAGCCTCGAAATTTCCATCGGTTACTGCTTGTATCGAATTGTCAGCCATATTCTTTTTTTTCAGCGGCTTGCCCGTTAGGCCCCGCCAATCTCTCCTAGTCAGCTTTATTAGATGTTGCAACAGGCTTTTGGTTTCTTACCACCTGCCCCGCTCCCCGGCTCGCTGCCCCTGAACTTCTTGCTACCCCTGCTGCTCCTCGAGCCGCCGTTTCTCCCCCTCGAAGCGCCTGCGCGGCCTCATACACCTTCGCATACTCCGCCGCCGGCCCCTTCCACGAAAAATCCTTCGCCATTCCATTCAACTGGATGCGTTTCCATATCCGCTCATCCATATAATGATGCAACGCCTGCCGCACCGCGTACAACAGCGCCCCACCAGAATATTCTTTAAACTTGAATCCCGTCCCAGTCCCATGTTCCAGGTCAAACGGCTCCACGCTGTCGTCCAACCCGCCCGTCGCTCTAACAATCGGCACCGTACCATACTTCAAGCTGTACATCTGATTCAACCCGGAAGGCTCGTAGCGCGACGGCATCAGAAACATGTCCGCACCCGCCTCGATCTGGTGCGCCATCGCATTGTCGTAAGCAATCTTTACGCCCACCCGCCCCGGATACGCCGCCGCCAGCGCCCGGAACAAATCTTCATATCTTTTTTCGCCCGTCCCCAGCACTGCCAGCAACAAATCCTCGCGCATCAGTTCGTGCGCCTTCTCCGCGATCAGGTCGAAGCCCTTCTGGTCCGCGAACCGTGAAACGATTCCAATAATCGGCCGTCCCAGGTTCTCCGCCGAAAACCCGAACAATTCCAGCAGCGCCTGCTTGCACACCTGCTTCCCATCCAGATTCTTCGCCGAGTACCTTGCGGCAATCAGCTTGTCTTTCTCCGGATCCCACGCCGAGTAATCCACTCCATTCAAAATCCCCACCAGCCGGTCGCCACGGTCCCGCGCCACGCCGTCCAATCCATACCCAAATTCCGGCGTCTGAATCTCCTGCGCGTATCTCCTGCTCACCGTCGCTAAATAATCCGAATAAACCAGCCCGCCCTTCAACAGATTCACATATCCGAAAAATTCAATCCCGTCCGGAAAAAATACTCCCGGAGGAATTCCCGCCCGCTCCATCACCTCTTTCGGGAACTGCCCGTGATACCCCATGTTGTGAATCGTGAACACTACCGGAATGTCTTTCACCAGCGGATCATCGCCATACGAAGTCCGCAGCAGCACCGGCAACAACCCCGTCTGCCAGTCATGGCAATGAAACACATCCGTCGGCCAGACGTGTTTCGCAATCTCGATCGCCGCCCGGCAAAACTCCGCGTACCGCTCCGCGTTGTCCGGATAATCGCCGCTGCTCCCGCCATACAAACCATCGCGATCAAAATACGCCGGATCATCTACGAAGTAATACCGCACGCCATTCAACACCGTGCCATCCGCGATCGCCGGAAAGCGCAGCCGCGTCCCGCCCATCGGAATTGTCAGGCTCGGCATCACCACCGCCGTCGCCTTCGTTCCCCGGTACCGTGGCAACACCACCGCCACCTCGTAGCCCTGCGCCACCAGCGCCTTCGGCAGCGCCTCCACCACATCCGCCAGGCCGCCCGTCTTCGAAAACGGCAGCCCCTCCGATGCCACAAACAAGATTCTCAAGGCGTTCTCACTCTCGGCCGACAAGGAACAACCCATTCATTTTACGCTATCGGAGCCCCGTAGGCCCGCCAGAAGTTACCCCAGCCGGCTTGCACTGAGCGGTGGGCCAGCGCAGAGAGGAATCTCACTACGGTTCGGTCGTATTGGGGGCTTCAAACTCGTGTGTTCTGAACTTGCCGCAAACGCGACAAACCACGCCAGCCTCTCTATGTCGTTCCTTATCGCTTGCACCCTTTTTCCGGCCATCTTAGTGTGACCCTTAGCCGGCCCGCCCGGCGGCTCAACTCGGAGGTTGCTTCGATGCCTTCCACCCGCCAAAGCCCTTGCTCAGTCTCCCTGCATCTCATTCCCATCGGACTCTTAATTCTCTTTGCCTGCGGTTGCGGTGGAGGGTCGGCCAATCCCTTCTGCCCAGGTGGGGGTGTGTGCCCTCCTCCACCCCTCATCTCTGTCTCCATCCTGCCCAGTTCGGTTACCCTCGCTGCTGGCGGTACCGCTCAATTCACTGCCACTGCCCAGAATTCATCCAACCAGAATGTGACTTGGGATGTAGCCAACATTCCCAATGGCAACTCTCAGGTGGGAACGATCACCTCCACTGGCCTCTACACCGCTCCCGGCAATTTATCCGCTCCCGCTTCCAAGAAAATTACCGCCGTCGCCGCCGCCGATACTTCGCGATCTGCCTCGGTCACGGCCTCCGTCCTCGCCGCTCACCGCTTCGGAGTCCGCCTGGGCGCCCCACTGGCAGAATTCTTCGATCGCACCACGAGCATGGCCTTCACCCCGCGCGGCAACAATTACATCCGCCTGGCCACGTTGACCGACTTTAAGGGAAATCCGCACTTAGCTCACTCCACATTCGTCGTCGGCCTCTACGATGCCAATCGTGCGGAAACCGCGCTGGCCAGCATGCAAGCCGGCGGGTACAACATGGTCACCATAATTACGGAGGGCTGCTGCCAGGGCACCATCGGCGATCCCGCCGGAGGGCTTAATTCTGACTATATTGCAAACCTCGTCGATTTTCTCCAACGTGCCAAAGCCCACACCATCGGCGTAGTCATCGCCAGCCAATGGTTGCCGTCCTTCGGGGGCTTCATTGACCACTACGGTGCTTGCTATCCTCAATTCGACGATATCAATCTTGTATTTCTTTCTTCCTGCGGCGTTAATACTACCAAAATGTACTTTCAAGATTTGGTGCAGGCCCTAATCAACGCCAGCGCTCCTATGGATGCCATCTTCGCCTATGAAGTGTGGGACGAATTCTACTACTACGCCGCCAAGGCTCCTTTCAACTCCACGACCGGAACCATAACCACGGCCAATGGCCAGACCTACGATATGAGCAGGTCCGCGTCACGCCAGCAGATGATGGACGACGGCCTGGTTTACTTTGCCGACCAGGTGCGCGCCTCGATTCTGACTCTTGATCCCACTGCGCTTGTCACCATCAGCTTTTTCCCTCCCGAAGGCCCTAATCCTTCCCGCCTTGGCGACCCGCGAATCATCCAGGTTTACCCGGCCATCGCCAGCTCCAAGCTGGACTACGTGGATCTTCATCCTTATCCCATCGTCTTGAACCTGACCATGAATCAGGTCGCGCAAAACTATGGTTTCGTTGGCCACCAGGAGCAAAAACCCATAATCATGGGGGAGTTCGGTGCGTTCATGTGGGCTTACGCCACCGCCTCCGATGCGGCTGCTGGCATGAAAAACTGGCAAATCGAGTCCTGCGCCTATAACTTCAAAGGCTGGCTCCTCTGGACCTGGGACACCGACGAGCAACCCGAGCTTTGGAACGCGCTCTCCGGCGGAGGTGCCATCAACCAGAGCCTCGCTCCCGCCTCACGCTCTAATCCATGTTCCCCCTAAACCGATGCCAATCCGTCGTCCAACCCTATTCCGCTTCCACCATATTTCAACGCCTTCGATCTTGTGGCGCGGTTTTACAGCACGCGCGCGATGCTCGCTTCGCATCGCCAGCCAGTTCAGGCACGTCACGAAAACATTCTTTTAGGCACTTAATCAGACTTCGATGGAACGAAGTTTCTGGTGTCGTAAGCTTGTAGTACGCCCACAGACCTTGCCGTCTTTTCTCGATGAGCCCCGCCTTGAGCAAGTAGGCCAAGTGACGAGAGGCCCTGGGCTGCGGCACCCGCGTGATGCTGACAATATCGCAAACGCACATCTCCCCCCTCACAAGCAAGTGCAAGATTCGCAATCGCGTGCGATCGGAGAACGCGCGAAACTTCAGATTGACAGCAGGATTCCCCATGTCTTATATTCGCTTAAGCGAATATAGTCTGATTCGCTTTCCAGTTCAAGAGGAACACGATGACCGAACCAAACAGCATCACACCGGCAGTGAAAGAGAAATATGGAGAAGCCGCCACCAGAGTCTCCGCCGGTGGCGTAGCATCGTGCGGCAGCTCTCCGTCGTCAACTTGCTGCGGCGGCGATCCCATCACGGCCAACCTCTACGAGCCGGGTCAGACTGTTGGCATTCCTGAACAAGCTGTGCTGGCTTCCCTAGGGTGCGGAAACCCCACGGCGTTGGCGCAATTAAAGCCTGGCGAAACCGTCCTCGACCTCGGCTCCGGTGGCGGCATTGACGTACTGCTGTCTGCCAAGCGCGTTAGCCCCGGAGGAAAAGCTTATGGCCTGGACATGACCGACGAAATGCTCGCACTGGCGCGGCAGAATCAACAAAAAGCTGGCACCCAGAACGTAGAGTTTCTAAAGGGTGAGATTGAAAATATCCCGCTGCCATCAAATGCAGTTGACGTTGTAATTTCAAACTGTGTCATCAACCTATCCGCAGACAAGGATAGAGTCCTGGCAGAGGCATTTCGCGTTCTGCGGCCTGGTGGCAGATTCGCCGTTTCTGACGTTGTTGTGAAGGGCGATGTCCCAGCCGAGATTCGCAGAAGCGTTGAACTGTGGGTCGGGTGCGTCGCGGGGGCCCTAAAGGACTCGGAGTATACATCGAAGCTCAGTGCGGCGGGGTTTGAAGACATATCGATTGAGCCCACGCGCGTTTACAGAGCCGAAGACGCCCGACAGTTTCTAACCACCGAGGGAGTTGATCCCGAGTCTATCGCCAGCATTGAAGGTAAATTCATGAGTGCGTTTATCCGCGCTCGGAAACCTATTTCCTAGACCCACCCCCACGCGCCGCTTCGTCCTCTGTCGGCGGTCCCCAAATGTTCGGAAGGCTGGCAATTATGAACTTGCCGCCACAGCCTTTTTGAAAGATGCGATCGCATCTTTCACCGTGTCAAATACCTCAAACAACGTCAAGAGCCTCGTGACCTGCAACAACTCTCTCGCATGATCGCCAATTTGAGCGAGCTTGATTTCACCGCCGACTTTCCGTGCCGACGCGTACAGAGACACGAGAGTACCCAAGCCCCCGCTATCGATGTGCGTGACATCCTCGAGATCCAGCACCATTTGGCGGGATTTCTCCAGCAACTCCTTCACCAACACTCGTAGAGACGTCGACTCTTCGCCGAAGTAAATAGCCCCGCTGAGACGGATGACGACAACCCCATCTTTCACGTTGTGAGTGGTTTTAAGAGCCATGCGAAGCTCCTTCGACGAGGTGAATGCGATTCAGCTCCGCAGCCTCCATCGCAGCCAACTTTCGGTCAACATGCGGCTCGACCCGCAGCCCCCCAGAACACAGCACACAACCCTTGCCAGGACCGACCCGGCACGTCGGACAAGGCACGGAGTTAAACAGCTCGGGCGACATGTTTCTCATTTTCATGCTCGCACTATCTCATAACGGGCATCATGGCAACTGTTCAAATTGGCACACTCCCAAGAGCAAATCTGTTTGACGCCCGAAACAAGAGCGACTGTTTTGGCACTCAAAGCGTATACTAGGGGAGAAATGCGCCTGACGTTCGACACCATCAAGGCGGGAATGGCCACAGCAGTTTCCCTGTGGATGGCCGTCTTGGCCTGCGTCATGGGCTGCACCCAGCCAGTCCTCGCCAGTTCTCAGCAAATTGTTGACGCATCCGCAACCCAGCGGAATTCATCCGACCACGGCCGGCCGGACCTGATGGCAGACATGCAAAGCTGCCATCATTCTGGCGGCAATTCTCCCGTGCCGTCCAACGACAAGAAATCCAACACTGCCGTCTCCTGCTGTCCTCTGGAGATAACTGTCACCCAGAGGTGGAGCGCCTCCACGCTAGGAATCGCCTCTGCGCAAGATATCGCTCTGCCCTCCGACCTCCATTTCAAGCTCACTCGCCTTTCCGGCCTTGAGCGAGTTCCCCAATCCATCTCGCACAGCGGCAGAGACACCCTCCTCGAAACACACCTTCTTCGCATCTAGAAAGAACTATTAGGAGTGTTGCTCCACCCTCGCACCGCTGGCCACGCCATCGGCTGACAAAAACCCTCATCTAAAAAGGAGAGATTCCATGAAGATCATCAGAGCAATTCTGTTGGTAGCAGTGGTCGCTCTCGGTAT
Organism: Candidatus Acidiferrum sp.; assembly: GCA_036522195.1. Lineage (GTDB taxonomy): Bacteria > Acidobacteriota > Terriglobia > Acidiferrales > UBA7541 > Acidiferrum. The sequence continues at coordinate 70,212 of DATDGF010000112.1, forward strand.
CGCAGGAGCGGCAAAGGCGGCGAACGCGGCGCACGCAGCGTGCTGCGACTCCGCCGACTGTTGCGCCTCCTGTACCGGGTGCTAGCCGTAGCCTGAGCAATGGAAATCGGCATAGGGGGAGCGGTTGCCCGCTCTCCCCTGCCACACCACCCGACATGCGGGTCCGCATCGGGCGGTTCAGAGGGTTACGCAAGGCCATCGAAGAGCCGAGGAAGCCCGAGAGAGTCGAAGTAGGAGAGCGGAA
>DATDGF010000113.1:0-22063 GCA_036522195.1 Candidatus Acidiferrum sp.
TGTTTGCGCAGGATGCGGGATTTGCGCTGCGCATGATGCGCAAGAATCCGGGATACACGCTGGCGGCGATCCTTACGCTCGGTCTGGGAATCGGCGCCAACTCGGCGATTTTCAGCGTTGTGAATGCGGTGCTGCTGAAACCGCTGCCCTACGAGCACGGCGAACGCCTCGTGGTTTTGCAGCAGCGCATGGGAACGATGAATCAGCCTTTCTCTGCGGCGGACACCAACGATTACCGGGGCCAAAGCCGCTCGCTCGACGGCCTCGTCGAATACCACAACATGAATTTCATCCTGCTCGGCCGCAGCGAACCGGAGCGCGTGGAGACGGGTGTCGTTTCTTGGAACTACTTTGACGTCTTCGGAGTGAAGCCGCTCTTCGGGCGCACTTTCCGCCCGGAAGATGAGCAGCCGGGCGCACCGGCTGTGTTGATGCTCAGCTACGAATACTGGATCAAGAGTTTCGGCGGCGACCCGACGGTAGTGAACAAGACCTTCACGATGAACGACAAAATTCACACGGTGATCGGCGTTCTGCCGCCGGTGCCGCAATACCCGGACGAGAACGACGTGTACATGCCAACGACCGCGTGCCCCTTCCGTTCGCGCCCCGCGACCATCGCCAACCGGCAGGCACGCATGGTGCAGGTTTTCGGACGGATGAAGCCCGGATTGGCCGTGGGCCAGGCGCAGGCGGATTTGAGCGGAGTCGCGGCGAATTTGCAGAAGGCCTACCCAAAAGATTATCCTGAGGCGAACGACTATTCGGTGAAAACAACAGCGCTCGGGGAAGCGCTGACGCACAACGCTCGGCCGACGATGCTGGTCCTGCTGGCTGCCGCGGGCTTCGTTCTATTGATCGCATGCGCGAATGTCGCGAACCTGAATCTTTCGAGAATGGTGCGGCGAGAGCGGGAATTAGCGGTCCGCGCCGCATTAGGCGCGGGACGCGTGCGCATGTTCCGGCAACTGCTAACGGAGAGTTTTTTGCTTGCAGTGATTGGCGGCGGCCTGGGCCTGATTTTTTCCTGGGGCGCGCTGAGTTTGCTCGTGAATTTTGCGGCGCGCTTCACGCCCCGAGCTCGTGAAATTCACATGGATGGATGGGTCCTGGGATTCACTTTTCTGGTGGCCGTGCTGACCAGTTTGCTTTCTGGCACCGCACCGGCGCTGGCGGCGCGGGAGACAGTCGTCGGAACGCTGAAGGAAGGCGGCACGCAATCCACGATGGGGCGCGAAAAGCACCGCCTGCGGAGCCTGCTCATTGTTGCGCAGGTCGCGGTTTCCTTCCTGCTGCTGATCGGCGCGGGGCTGATGCTGCGCAGCTTCATGAAACTGCAGCACGTGGACCCCGGCTTTCGACCAGAAAACGTATTGACGATGGAAGTTGCGCTGGACTTCGTCAAGTACGACACCGGCGACAAGCAACGCGCCTTTTTTGAAACCCTGCTCGATAAAATCCAGATGCAAAGCGGCGTCAAACTAGCAGCCGCTTCGATGATGATTCCCTTTACCTCGGAGATGACCATGACCGGCGATTTTCAGATTGAGGGCCAGGCGCCCTCGCCGGGGCAGGCGTTGCCAAAAGCCGATTTCAGGATTGTGAGCCCAACCTACTTCGAAGCGCTGCACATTCCGATTCTCAGCGGGCGAGGATTCTTGCAAACCGACAGGCCGGGCAATCCGGACGTTGCCATTCTGAATCGGAGCGCCGCGCACCATCTCTGGGGGTCGCAGAATCCCGCGGGAACACGGTTCTCCACCGATGGAGGAAAAACCTGGACACACGTGGTTGGAATCGTCGGCGACATCAAACAATACGGACTCGATAAAGACGTGGCGGATGAGATTTATGTGCCCATGGCACAGAACCCCATGGGGCAGGCCAGCCTGGTGATCAAGACAGCAGTGGAACCGATAAGCATCGCCCGAGTCGTGATCGAGCTGCTGCATGGCGTCGATCCGAATCAGCCGGCCGCGCGCGTGAGGTCGCTCGAACAGGTGCGCGCGGAATCGGTGGCGGCGCCGCGGCTGACCACCAATTTGCTGGGGCTCTTTGCCTTGCTGGCCCTGGCAATCGCGGCCACGGGGATCGGCGGCGTGATGGCGCTGGCGGTCGGGCAACGCAGGCATGAGATTGGTGTGCGCATGGCCATTGGCGCGCGCCCGGAAGAAATCCTGCGCATGATTCTGGGGCAAGGCATGGTTCTCGCCGTGGTGGGTATTGTGCTCGGTCTGCTAGGCGCACTTGCACTCACGCGGCTTTTGCAAACGCTCCTTTTCGAAGTGGGGCCGACAGACCTACTGACGTTTGTGGGAGTGGCCATCGTGCTGAGCGCAGCCACGCTCGTGGCGTGCTACGTGCCGGCCCGGCGTGCGGCGCGCGTCGATCCGATCATCGCCCTCCGCGTGGAGTAGCGGGGCGGGGAAACATTCTCCTCCGTCCCATTTCGTAGACAGGGATCCCCACAAGAGGACAATCAGGAATGCTTGCCCTACTTTGCTGGCTGCAAGTGCAACCAGTCTGTTAAGCTATATCTTGCTACACCGCACCTAAGGATGTGTGACCGCCAGGCGGTCAACCTACACATAGGTACATTCGTCAAGGCTGCTGGTTGTTTCAGCAGCTATTTTTGTCTTTAGAGGACTTGAACCCGGCTTGGCTGGGATCATACGAAGCAGAAACCATGAGTCAAGATATCCGCAACATCGCTATCATCGCGCACGTGGACCACGGCAAAACGACGCTGGTTGACGCCATGCTGCGCCAAAGCGGGATTTTCCGCGCCAATGAAGCACTTGTCGAGCGCGTGATGGATTCGAACGACCTGGAACGCGAGCGCGGCATCACCATTCTCGCCAAGAATACGGCGCTTTTTTTCCACGATACGAAGATCAACATCGTCGATACGCCGGGCCACAGCGACTTTGGCGGCGAAGTGGAACGCGCACTGCGCATGGTGGATGGGGTCGTCGTGCTGGTGGACGCCAGCGAAGGGCCGCTGCCGCAAACGCGCTACGTGCTGCAGAAGGCGCTGGCGGCAAAGCTGCCTCCGGTGATCGTGCTGAACAAGATCGACCGCGTGGACGCGCGCTCAAAAGAAGTCCTGGACGAAATCTACGACCTGTTTATTGACCTGGACGCCACGGAAGATCAGCTCGACTTTCCGGTGGTGTACACGAATGCCCGCGACGGCGTGGCGCACCGCACGCCGGGCGACGATTCGAAAGATTTGCTCCCGCTGTTCGAAACCATCGTGAAGTCCATCCCCAAGCCGCCGGGCGATCCGGAAGGCGTGCTGCAAATCCAGGTGATGAACCTGGATTACAGCGAATTCCTGGGGCGCATCGCGATTGGACGCGTTTTTGGCGGCACGCTGAAGCGCGGTGCGGACGTAGGCATCGTCAAGCTGGACGGCAAGCTGGTGCCGACGCGCATCACCAAGCTGTATACCTTCCGCGGACTGGAACGGGATGAGGCGGAAGCTGTCGGCGCGGGCGATCTGGTGGCGATCGCCGGCGTCGAAGGCATCAACATCGGCGAGAGCATCACAGATTTGGCGAACCCGATGCCGCTGGAACCACTGCTGATCGACGAGCCGACGCTGGCGATGATTTTTACGGTAAACAGCAGCCCGCTTTCCGGCAGGGACGGAACGTATCTCACTTCACGCGATCTCCGCGACCGCCTGCAGAAGGAACTTTTGACCAACGTGTCCATCCGCGTGGAAGACACGGACACGCCGGAATCTTTCCGCGTGCTGGGGCGCGGCGAATTGCAATTAGCGATTTTGATTGAGACGATGCGGCGCGAAGGCTTTGAGCTGATGGTAGGCAAGCCGGAAATCGTTACGCGCACTGAAAATGGCAAGAAACTGGAACCGCTGGAACGGCTGGTCATCGACGTCCCGGAGAATTTTATCGGCATCATCATGGAGACGACGGGAAGCCGTCGCGGCGAGATGATCAAGATGAGCAATCACGGCTCGGGCCGCGTTCGAATGGACTTCAAGATCCCCTCGCGCGGGCTCATCGGGCTTCGCAGCCAGTTGCTGACGGACACGCGCGGTACGGCGCTGATTCATTCGATTTTCGAAGACTGGATGGAATACGGCGGAGAGATGGCGCTTCGTCCCACCGGTGCGCTTGTGGCGGACCGGAGCGGCCCATCCACGGCCTTCGCTCTGTGGAACATCCAGGAGCGCGGCGAACTGTTCATCGGGCCAGCGATTGATGTCTATGAAGGCATGATCGTGGGCGAAAATTCGCGCGAGCAGGACATGGACGTGAACGTCACCAAGGAAAAGAAACAGACCAACATGCGCTCCTCCAGCGCCGACGAAGCCATTCGCTTGATTCCGCATCGCGAGCTGAGCCTGGAGCAGGCCATCGAGTTCATCGCCGACGACGAGTTCGTGGAAATCACTCCGAAATCAATCCGCCTCCGCAAGAAAGTTCTGCAAGCCAACAAGCGCCCGCGCCGCTGGCAGGAAATTCGCGCCAGCCAAGCCACCACCTAAACCCGGCTAACACCGACAGCTATTTCAGTGAGCTGAAATTGCGAGTAGTTCCGCCAGGTACTGCTTCCACACCACGGCGCGTGTGTGGGTGCCATGGCCGCGCGTTTCGTCGCTGATGGGGATGAGGACGAATCGCCCGTTCTTCACCCGCTTGATTTCACGGTCGGCAATGCCCAGTTCCGGCGGGTTGATAAAGTCGTCCGCGGAATTGATGTACATGACTTGCGCAGTGATTTTCTCCAGTAGCGGCGACGGGTCGTAATTGCGCGAAGCATTCACCTGATAAAGGAAATCGTTGGCATCAAGACCAGCAAGCCGCGCCTTAAAATAATCATCGAGATATTTGTCCGCGGCGTCGCGCGTGGATAGCGTTTTCTGCATGTACAGCGGCGCGCTCCCTGCGATCAGCAGAAAATCGAGCGCCGTGCGCATAGCCTGCTGCGGCTCCGTCGCATACTCTCCGCCCTTCCATTCGGGATCGTTGCGAATCGCGTCCATCGCCATCTTGCGCCAGATGCGGTTGCGCCCGGCGATTTGGACGGGCTGGCAGGCCAGCGGCATCAGTGCATCCATAAAATCTGGATAGGTCTCTCCCCAGACAAACGAATGCATGCAGCCCATCGACGTGCCCAGGATGAGCCGCAAATGGTTTACGCCGAGGCCCTCGATAAGAAGTTTGTAGTGCGCCGCGACCATGTCGTCATAGTCGTACTGCGGAAAATGCGCGTGCAATCCGTCGCTGGGCTTCGACGATTTTCCGTGGCCGATACCATCCGGAAGGATGATGTAGTAGCGCGTGATATCGAGAAGCTGCCCCGGCCCAAAAAGCTCACCGGCAAATTGCGGTGAGAGGAATTGCTGGCCGGTGCCGCCGGTGCCGTGAAGGATCAGAACGGCATTCGTGACGCGCCCCTGTGCGTCACGCACAGGCTTGCCGAGCGTTGTGTAGTGGAGTCGCAGTTCCGGCAGCGTCTCGCCTGAATGCAATTTGAAATTCTTGACCGTGAAATTACCTTCCGTCGTCGCCAGCGCCGGATTCTGCTGCCCAAACAAAGAAGGACTTGCAAAGGGGAAAACAGCCGCCAGCAAAATGCCAAATCGGAGCAACCATGCCTTCATCCAGCACCTCGCCGAACGAAAATCTAGCACACTTCAGCAAACCTCCGCTGCCGCGCAGCAGCAAAATGAATATCCCGCGGAAGAAATCGGTTCAGGGCAGCAGATTCTTGCCTTCCGCAGTGGGTAGCGACAAACCCGCAAGGTACGCGAGAGTGGGTGCTACTTCGCGCATATCGATCAAGCCCAGTGATCGGCCCGCTGGAACTCCGGGACCTATCACAAAGAAGGCTGCGCGAAGATCAGGGAGATCGGGAAGCTCGCCGTGCGTGCCACCCGGTTTTGTTTTTGAGAGGAGCGGGCCGGTGAGCAACGAACCGGTTCTCCAGCCGGGCTTGAGGCTGACGAAAAACGACGCCGTCGGATAACCGCCGCGTTTATGAAGCTCCTCCGCTTCCAGGATACGGTCGATGCCGTTGGCGGGGTCGCCGGCCAGCTTGGCGAGCAGCTCGCGCACTTGCGCGAGCGTCGTGGAGTCTTTCGGGTCCTTCAAGACAACGGCGGCAGAGCCTCCCGTCACCCAGGGCATGGCTTTCCAATCCGTCACATTTCCTTTTTCGTCCAGGGTCAAGAGCTTCGCTTCGCGAAACGCGGCCAATAAATTCAACTGAGCGTTAACTTTTACGAACCCGTGGTCGGACACGATGGCCATGATCGCACGGCCTGGCGCGAGGCGTTCTGCAGTTTCTCGTAAATTTCCGATGACCACGTCCAGCCGCTCGAGAAGCTCCAAAGCTTCGGGGCTGAACGGGCCCGTCTGATGTTCGATGTGATCGAGCGCGGTTAGATGGAGTGTCAGGAGTGCCGGCCTCTTTTTCTCCAAAATCCATTGTGCGTAACGGCCGCGTATTTCGTCGTCTTTGGCGGAGGTTTCGATTCCGCCGTGGTACTCGCCCAGCTCGGCCTCCATCTCCGCAAGCAAGCCGGGAGTTGCGACGGAGCTCAGAAGTTTCGCATCATCTGGAGTGCTCGCGCGCCAGTATTCCGGAATGTTCCAGGTGATATGCGCGCCGACGGTGACCGGCCATTGAATGCTTGCAGAGGTGCGGTCCGCTTTCGCCGCTGCATCCCAGAGAGTTGATACACGAATGTCTTCGGCGTACCAATACCAGCCCTGTTCGTTTTTTTGCAAAGGGTCAAACGTGGTGTTGGCAAGAATGCCGTGCTTCGCAGGCCAGACGCCGGTGACCAGCGTTGTGTGACTTGGATAAGTCACCGTGGGAATTACGCCTTGGACTCCTTCGGCGTATGTTCCGTCCTTCAGGAAACGCCGCAGATTTGGAATTTTGGAGCCATGTGCGTCGGCAGCTGTCACGTAATCCGGCCGAAGCCCATCGACAGAAATGACCAGAAGAAGCGGAACAGGAGTTTTCTCCTGCCCCCGAGAGACAGGGGCCAGCAAACTCGCGATTGTTAAGAGAACTATAAAAGAACAATGGCATTGGAACATACGATGCAACGCAAGGCATTGGTTCATGGCGGCAAAAAGGATACCGCAAGTCCGAACCTCTATCTTACAAAGACACGAATGCCTCGAGAATCGCGGGAGAATACTAGAAGGAAACACGTCGCAGGTTGGCTGTACATTAGTGTACTCCCTGTAGGATGATATAAAGTTATTGGCCCAAGCACAGGGGCACTCGTAAATCTACCTCCCGACCAGTTTCTGGGCGGTAAGACCGCCGTATTCGGCATTGTTCGTCAAGGAGACTGATGGAATCCGCGCTTATTCAACAGCCAGAAACAGCCGCAACCGTGCACCCCACGATCGTCGCCACGGCGACGGCGTTGCCTCCCCATTTAATGACTCGGGAGGACATGAAGATCTATTTGGGGCGTGTGTTCGACATTCCCGAGCGCCGGCTTGAAGCGATGATGGACATCGTCGATAACGCGCGGGTGAACCAGCGCCACTCGATTTTCCCCATTGACTACACCATCGAGGCGCGGCCGCTTTCCAAGACCAATGACGAATACATCGAACACGCCGTGAAGCTCGGGCGCGAAGTCGCGGAGAAGTGTCTGGAGCGCGCCGGGATGCGCGCGGATGAGATCGACCTGATTATCACGGTGTCCTGCACCGGTTTCATGATTCCGTCGCTGGATGCGCACTTGATCAATTTGATGGGCTTTCGTTCGAATGTCCGGAGGATGCCCTTCACGGAATTGGGCTGCGCAGCGGGAGCGATGGCCCTGGGCCGCGCGGCGGAATTCCTTACCGCCCGCCCCGGCGGAAATGTCCTGATCATCGCTGTCGAATTGCCATCGCTGACCTTTCAGCGCAAAGATATCTCGCAAGCCAATCTGATTTCGTCGATTCTGTTCGGCGACGGCGCAGCCGCCGCGATCGTCAGCGGGAAAACAGCGCCGGGCCCGAAGATCCTCGTTTCGGAGACTTACACGTTTCCCGATTCACTCGGCGCCATGGGCTTCGACCTGAAGGATTCCGGCTTCCACATCCTGCTGGCCAAGGACGTCCCGGAAATGATCGGCGCAAAGATTGGCTGCCTGGTTTCCGGCTTTCTGAAACGCCATGGCCGAACGCGAGAAGACATTAAAGGATGGATCCTGCATCCCGGCGGCGCGCGGCTGCTGGGGAATGTGGAAACGCAGCTGGGTCTGAAAAAATGCGAAACCCAGCCTTCCTGGGACATCCTCGGCAGTGTGGGCAACCTCTCCAGCGCCACCATCCTTTTCATTCTGCAGGAGTGGCTGGAAAAGAGGCCGCTCAAGTCCGGTGAATACGCTATGGCGGCGGCATTCGGGCCTGGCTTTAGCGCTGAATTTCTGTTGCTGCAATGGACCTAAGCACGATCGCATTTCTCGCCTTGCTCGTCCTCGTGGCCCTCCTGCGTCTCATGGAGTTGGGCATTTCCAAGCGCCACCAGACGGAGATGATCGCGCGTGGCGCTGCGAAAGTTGATGAACCAAGGTTTCGCTGGATGGTCGCTCTGCATACTGCCGTGCTGATCGGAGCGGCGGTCGAAGTCGTCTTTTTGAAGCCCCCATTCATTCCCTGGCTTGCTGCGCCGATGTTTGTGGTGTTCCTCGCGGCCAACGCCGTCCGCTGGTGGGTCATTCGAACGCTCGGCGATCATTGGAATGTTCAGGTCATGGATTCAACGCGCCTTGGTGTCGTGACATCAGGACCTTTTCGCTACGTCCGGCATCCAAACTACGCGGCGGTGTTCGCGGAAATGCTGGCTCTGCCTCTCATTCATACGGCCTGGATCACGGCAACGGCGGGAGCCCTCGCGCACATCGGAGTCCTGACGCAACGCCTCTCGACCGAGGAGCGTGTGTTGTTCGCAAATCCCGAGTATCGGGCGGCGATGTCCAGCAAGCCGAGGTTTTTGCCCGGGCTATTCTAAAAGATAAGGTGTCGAATGGGTTGGCGAATCCACAGCGCGCTAGGCCTCCTGCTGCTCGCGGCAGCCGCGTGCCCTGCGGGTGCGGCCCAGGATGGAGCCAGCCCGGCATTTACATCTGTTCCTGAACTCGCGGCGGGATTCCATTCCCTCTACGCGCAGAACTTTGTGGAAGCGCGCGAAAAATTCGACGATTGGAAATCACAACATCCGGAAGAACCCTTCGGGGATATTGCCATAGCGGCCAGCTACCTGTTTGAGGAGCTTTACCGCCAAGGCGTATTGAGCAGCGATTACTTCCTCAATGAAAAAAGATTTATGAATGGCATTGACGGCAAGCCGGATCCCGCGCGTATGAAAAGTTTCGATGATTCCATCGCAGTTGCCCGAAAACTTGCCAGGAAACGCATGACGGCCAACGCCAAGGATGCGGAAGCACTTTTTGCCTTGACGATGGCCGCGGGGATGGAATCCGACGCCGACCTGATGCTCAGGAAGCAGCACATGGAGAGTTTGAAGAGGCTCAAGGAGGCAAATGAATACGCCAAGCAATTACTGGCGGAACGCCCGAACGCTAACGATGCCTACGTCGCCCTGGGCTCGGCCAATTACATCATCGGGAGCCTCTCCGGAGGCGCGCGGTTTATGTTGTGGTTCGGCGGAATCCACGGGGACAAAAAGCTGGGCATGGAAGAGCTTGAAAAAACGATTGATGGCGGGCTGTACCTGCAATCGTATGCCAAGATTTTGCTGGCCCTCGCCGCGCGAAGAGAAAAACAGGACGCCTTGGCGCAAAAGCTTCTTCTAGAATTAAGCGAGGAGTATCCCGAAAGCACGCTGTTTGCCGCAGAGTACGCGAAATCGATGGGCCGCATCATTCCCGCCCAAATGCATCCTTAACCTCGTTTTCTGTCCCGCCACCAAGTAGCTCTCGAAAAAAGAATCGAAATTCTCCCTGATGGAATAGAATCGCGGTTGCACAGATGGGAAATCGCAATCCACTGTGCCGGACGGTGAACCGTGTTCCAGGAAAACTTGCTCAAAGGCCGTGCGATTTTCTTGACCGGCGGCGGGACGGGGCTCGGGCGGTCGATGGCCTTGCGATTTGCAGAGCTGGGCGCCCGCATGTTTCTCGTCGGACGGCGCGAGGAGCCACTGCGCGAAACCTGCGAAGAGATTCACCGCGCCGGCGGCTCGGCGGCATTCACCACATGTGATGTTCGTGATTACACAGCGGTGGAAGCCGCCGCGGCTAAAGGGGAGGAACAGTTCGGTGAAATCAACGCGCTCGTCAACAATGCCGCTGGAAATTTCATGGCGCGAACCGAAAAGCTCACGCCCAACGCATTCAACGCCGTCGTGGGCATCGTGCTCCACGGTTCCTTTCACTGCACGCAGGTTTTTGGCAAGCGCTGGATTTCGCAGAAGCTGGGCGGCAACGTTCTCAACATCGTGACCACTTACGCGGCCGCCAATTGCGGCTCAGGATTTGTGGTTCCCTCGGCCTGCGCGAAAGCTGGCGTCCTTGCGATGACCACTTCGCTTGCCGTGGAATGGGCGAAATATCACATTCGCCTGAACGCCATTGCGCCCGGGCCCTTTCCAACCGAAGGCGCGTGGTCCCGCTTGATGCCATCGAAGCCCTTCGAAGACCACGCCCGAGACAAGCATCCGATGAAACGCTTCGGAAAGCACGCGGAGCTTGCCAACCTCGCCGCATTTCTCCTGAGCGACATGGCGGAATACATCAACGGCGAATGCGTGGTCATTGACGGCGGGCAATGGCTGCGCGGCGCCGGTGAATTCAACGATCTGCTATTGCTGCCGGAAGACGCCTGGGAAGCCATGGAAGCCGCGCGTGCAAAAAAATCCTGAGAACCGCTATTGAGGTAGCGCTCGCTTGCGAAGTTCGACGCGCAGTTTGGCATCTCCCATAGTTTGCCCGTTCGATTCCGCGTGAACGGTGATTTCTTGTGGCTCGCTCTTTCGCGGCGCATTTTCTGCGAGCGCTGGCAAAGTTATTTCAATGCGTGACGCTGCCACCTGTTTCGCCGCCACCGAAAACTTTCCTGTCCCGTATTGCGCGGTCCATCCGGCCGGCAAGCTCACCGTGAGTATGACTTCTTGTGCTTTCGCTGTTCGATTACGGATCCAGAGGGGAATCACGAGCGTGCCGGGAGCTAGAAGAGCGATCTCCGGCGGCTCTGGATGTGGAAGATTCGTGAGCCCATGGGCGCGACGAAATTCACCGTAAAAACTCCAGGGCCCGGCGAGCTCGACCGATAATTCAGGCCGCGCGGGTTCCGCCGAAACTTCCGGCCGCGCAAATGAAATGGCGGCCGGCGTAACACCCTCAAAAATATCTCCGGTCACGCTGCCGCCCACAAGCGATTTGCCGAGCACAAATTGCAACTCGTCCGTCCAGCCGCCCTCCGCGGTGATGAGTTTTTCGAGTTGCGCTTCGTCCATAGCAGCGATGGTATCCAGAAAAGATTTTGCCTGCGTCTGGTGCGAGCGGAAGGAATCGAGCGCCATCCGCCAGTAAGGCTGCTTCGTTGACTTGGAAAGGTCTTTGACGGAATAGCGCGGCCCTTTGCCGCGAAAAATATCTTCGCGGTCCGCATCGGCGAAATAATAAATTTTTTTCGCCTGCCAGGGCCGCAGATTTTCGAGATAGGGTTCCAGCCGCTTCGTCGGGCCGGCAACTTGCTCCGGGAAAACCGTGGCATCGCCGGCGAGATCGAACGCCTCCGTGGCCAGCAAACCAGAAGCTTGATGGTCACCGTGATCTTCGCCGATAAATGTGCCCGGCAAAAAGGTGAGTATCACCTCCGGACGCGTCAGCCGCACGATGCGCACGAGTTGCTCGAGCGAACCGCCGTGCCCCCAGTTCGCCAGCGACTGCAATACATTTTGCGTCGCGGTGTCTTTACCGCCGAGGAACCAGACGTTTGTAATTCCCAGCGTGGCCAGCGCATTGCGCGCCTCGATCTCGCGGACATCGCCGAGGGCCGCGGCTTGTTCCGCACTCGCTTCATTCGCGCCGCTGCTGCCATGCGTGCCAAAAACCACCGCCACGCGTTTCCCCTCATCCAGCGCGCGTGCGAGGTAAGGCGTGGCCGCACCCTCGTCGTCGGGATGCGCCACCACCAGCAGAATATCCACTTTGTAGCGCCCGTCCGGCAGCGGAAGCGCCTTCGGCTCCTGCCCCGCGTTCGCCAGCCCCGGGAAAAGAAAGATTGATGCGAAAATCAACTGTATCGCGATACGTTGCATTCACCGGCCCCTGAATTTCTCTATTTTCACGAAAGAGACCGTTCAGTTTACCTTGGAGAACTGTGTGGACAAAACGCGGACGCAAGGCAGCGCCGGCTAGCCCATTTCTCGGCCATCTACAATCCGTCCAGTGCGTAGCCCCCCTTCGCGAAATTTCACGGCTCCCCGGAGTTCGCTGCACTGCTTAACGCGTCTCCGCAGCCTTGATAATTCGCCGGGTTTTCCTGCGTAATAGGAGAGGAGGGACACTTCAATGCGTTTGCTGAAAAAACCCTACTATCGTTTCCAAGCGATTCTGGCGATCGCCACCCTCGCCCACGCTTCCGTTGGGAGCTCCTTGCTATGGGCCGCCGATGATTCGTTCGCGCCGGTGATCGAGGCCGCGCGAAAAACCAGCGATGAGCCGCAGTTGCAGTCGTTGACGACGCGACTCGAAGAGAGCATCACGCGGAACGCCACCGATGCCGTGACCTACTTCGACTTGGCCCTGGTGCGGAGCTATCTCATGGATGTCTACGAAATGCGCAAGGACAAGAAGGCAGCGGCGATCGCGGTCGACAAGGCCATTGAAGCAGTGCAGCACTCCATCCAGCTCAATGACAAGTCAGCGGACGCGCATAGCTTGCTCGCCGATCTTTATGGCAGAAAAATTCCACTGGGGAATGCGATGTTAGCCGGCCCCAAGTTCGGCCCGAAGGTCAAAGAGGAGAATGCCAAAGCCATGGCCCTCGACGACAAGAGCCCGCGCGTTTGGGCCAGTCTCGGGCGCCAGTACCTGCTGGCCCCGAAGATGTTTGGCGGCGACGTCACCAAAGCCATCGAGAGCTTCCAGAAATCCCTGGCCATCGATCCTTCGCAGGATGAAAGCTGGGTTTGGCTCGCAAGGGCTTACGAAAAAGTGGGCGACAAGACCAAGGCGCAGGGCGCCATCCAGCACGCCCTGACCCTCAATCCCGACTCTCCTTGGATTAAAGACGCCGCAAACTCGCTGAATTAAGCTGAAGCACACTGTCGGTCGAGCTCCGCTAAGGATTGTTTATTCCTGCTCTCGACTTGTGCAAGAAGTTGACGTTCACTCCCGCGCCGCGTAGCATGCGCTTCAATCTTGAGTAGCACTCACAGAGGCGCTATGACCAATGGCACGACACGCCGCGAGTTTCTCGGCTCGCTTGCCGCCTTCTCGCTTTTCCCTCTCGAACAGGAAAAGCCGGACCTGATCCTCCACAACGGCCATGTGGTGACGGTGAATCCTGCCGAGCCAACCGCGGAAGCGGTGGCTATTGCGCGCGGCCGGTTCTTTGCCGTTGGAAAAAACGCCGACGTCCTGAATCTCGCCGTTCCCGGTGTTCGAAAGATCGATCTCGGCGGAAAAACAGTGCTCCCGGGTTTCATCGACGCCCACTCGCACCCTGCGCAGGCCGGCCTTATGCACCTGCGCATGGTAGATTGCGACCTCCGCTCGATCTCCGCAATTCAAATGGCCCTCCGTGAACGCGCCGCGAAGACTCCTCCCGGTGACTGGGTTCTCGGCTTCAAGTACGACGACACAAAAACCGAAGAAGGCCGGCCACTCAGCGTTGCGGATCTGGACGCCGCGGTTCCCGATCATCCCGTTCACATCCAGCATCGCGGCGGCCACACCACGTATTCGAATTCCCTCGCCTTTCGAAAGGCCGGTATCGACAACAAAACTCCCGATCCTCCGGGCGGAAAAATCGATCGCGACCCGGCAACAGGAAAACCAAGTGGCCGCGTCGCCGAAGCGGCCAACGCACTTTTTGAGAAAGCAATTCCCTCCCATTTCACCCGCGACGACTATCGCGAAGGCGTGAAACTCATCTCCAAAATGCTCGCCAAGTCCGGCATCACTTCCGCAACGGAAGCACAGGGAAACCCGACGGATCTTCGCGCGTATCAAGATGCCCGCGATTCCGGCGAACTCCTCTATCGCACCTACTGCTTCATCAACTACCACTACATCGATGCGATGATCGCGGCCGGTGTTCGCACCGGTCTCGGCGACGAGTGGGTTCGTATCGGCGCGATGAAGCTTGTCTGCGACGGTTCGATCTCCGAACGCACCGCGCGCCTCTCTACACCTTATGAAGGGCGTCCCAATGACTTCGGCATCCTGGTCATGACCGAGGAAGAGCTCTACACTTACGGCCGTAAAGCGCATCTCGCGGGCTGGCAGATCGGCACACACGCCAACGGCGACGTGGGCATAGACACTACCCTCCGTGTTTATGAACGCTTGCAGCGCGAAAGCCCGCGACCCGATCCGCGCTTTCGTCTCGAACATTGCACCGTCGTCAACGATAGCTTGGTCGCGCGCATCAAGACGCTCGGCGCGATCCCCACGCCCTTTTCCACCTACGTCTACTATCACGGCGAAAAAATGCGCTACTACGGCACGGAGCGCCTCAACCAAATGTTCGCGCTGCGCAGCTTCCTCGATGCCGGTATTCGCGCCACGCAGGCTTCCGATTACCCGCCGGGAGAATTCATCCCCATGATGGCCTTGCAATCCGAAGTAACCCGCACCGACACCAAGGGCAACGTCTGGGGACCAAAACAGAAAATTACGGTGGAAGAGGCAATTCGCGTGGGCACCATCAACGGCGCCTACGCCTCCTATGAAGAAAAGCTCAAAGGTTCCATCGAAGCCGGCAAGCTCGCCGATCTCGTCGTCCTCGGCCGCGATCCTTTCAAGGAAAATCCCTCGACGCTCGTCACTATCCCCGTCGAAGGCACCATGGCCGGCGGCCGCTGGACATTCGAATCCTAGATTTCTTGCAAATTGCGCTCAGCGCCCGCACGGTTTAGCAGTAGCGGGCAAATTTCCGACGATCCGACCGATCGGGACTTAGCCGAATTTACGGGTGTACAGTAAGGAGGACTGGAGGAATGAGATGAAAAAAGAATGGATTTGGGCGGGAATGGTGGCCGCGGCGGGGATGACGGCGCTGGCGTCAGGGCAGGGACTGCCGCCGGGACCGATGCCGACGCCAACCGTGAACGTGGGTCCGGTCGCGGCCGCGAAGGCGGCGAATCCCATCCCGAGTGCAGCGGCAAAAAATCAGGGTCAAAAAACAGCGATAGGAGTGGGGCCAGCATCGGTGAAAGCTTCGGGGCCCTCGGCATACTGGACGGACCTGGTGGACATCGACGGCGACGGAGTCGAAGAGGACACGCAGTTTCTATACGATAAGCAGCGCGGAATCCTGTACACCTACAAACAGGACAACTACCAGTGTGCGGACGGGACCTCGCAAAATGGGGACGTGCTGATGGGAATTTACACTCAGGGAAATACCGCGGGAAATCCGTCGGGGTCGGGATGGTTTGTGGTTGCGGTGAAGGCGGGGCAATGCGGCGAAAAAAAGGCCGGTCTTTTCGGGTGCCGTTTCAACGCCAGCGGAAAGCCGACGACCTGCGGCACGGCGAAGGTGCGGGAAGAGTCCGGCGAGGTAGAGGTAATGGTTAAGAAGTAGAGGAAGGCCTTACGCCAAGATGCAAACGCAGAGTCTCGGAAGACCCGGAACAGTCTTTCATAGGTTTCAGGCAGCAACCAGCCCGCCGGAATTAATGTCATGTTCGCTTAACACGGCGATCGGCCTCGACCTAAATGGCCGATTACGCAACTGTCGGGCAGTGGGATGTCGTCTGCCACTGCTGACAGCTGATGGCAAGCGGCTTTGTCGTCGTTAGTCAGCAGTGGGTGGGTGAAGGACGACGGGACAGAGCCGATCTAGTTTCCCTGACGATGACCCCGCCGATGGCAAATGCGGCTAGGAGGCCAAGCAATATGTCCGGCCGAGTGAGAATGCGTCCAGGTCGGTTTACGATTATTGCCACTACACGTAGCGCCAAGAAGGTGAACCCAAGCGTCATCGTGGCAATCATCTCTCTGCCCTTTGCCACCACAGCGACGATGCAGCCAATAATGATCGGCGCGATGACCCATCCGATGTCAATGGCCAGTGGTACCCAAAACATCCACAAGGCGACAACGTTTTTGTGGTCGTAGTTCGGGTAAACCGGGAATACACGGAGCACTGCCACGATTATTTTCTCAGGCAGAATGAAGCCGAATGGCAGCAGCAGACGGCCTAATAGCACGGCTCCAGCTATCCGCCAAGGCACAGAGAGAAATCCGCAGCCGATAAGATGTCCAATGGTCTTCACACTCTGCCGCCAATACCAGCGACGGGCAAAGGCTCCGTCCGATTTCAACGCAAGCTCAGAGAACTCCTCAAGCAGGTCTCCGGGGATTGATTCTGCTTGTTCGTAGGGAGTGAACAGATTCACGAGCCAAACCGCGAAGCGCGGAGGCTGAACGAAAGAGGGCTTCGTCATTGGGAATAGCTCCTGACAAGATCGAGCCCCTCAGTCATGCTTCGCAGTGCACGGTGCGTGCGATTCACGGCGGCAACGCCCTTAGTGGTGACATGGAAGAACCGTTTCGACCTTCCTCCTCGTTCGGGCGTCGGATCGCCCAGGTGAGACTTGACGTAGCCTTTCGTTTCCAGTCGATCGAGCGTGGCATAGATGGCACCGATAGAAACCTCGCGGCCCGTGCGCCCTTCGATCTCCTGCCGCACAGTGACCCCATAGGCTTGATCCGCAAGACGCAGAAGCGCCAGGACGACAATATGTTCAAACTCGCCGAGAAAATCGCGATTTGACATTAACTATACAATATAGAAGAAATATCACAGGGTCAAGCAGTTGTTGTCAGCTAGGTAGACCCAAGTCCCGACAAACGCGCAAACCAGACAAATCTCAGGTCCACGTTCCGGGGTGGGCTAGAAACAGTGGTTGTCTCTTTCTTACCCGGGGTCGCGTTGACGGGCACCGGTGCGGGATGTAGACTCCCGCCAACCCTACGGGGCGCAATTCCACCCATCGAACAAAATATCAGGAGGAAACATGAGGAAAGTCCTATGGGCCACTCTTTTTGTGGCCATGCTGCTGACCGCGCTCCCTGCCCGCGCGCAGAATCCCAACTATGACGTCGGCCCAGTGTGGCGCGTCACCTACTACCACGTCACTCCCGGTCAGGGAGAAGCGTTCTGGAAGGATTTTCGCGAGAACTTGAAGCCCATATACGAATCATTGAAGAAGGAAGGCTTGATCGGCGATTACAAAGTCTGGGTGAACGTAACCACCGATCACCCGGGCGACTGGGACGTTGCCTTAGGGCTGCTGGTTGCGAACTATGCGGCCATTGATCAGCTCGACGCCAAAGCCGCAACCAGTATCGCCAAGCACTACGGCTCGCGAGATGCCATGATCGAAGCGGGAAAGAAACGCAACGCGCTCCGCGAAGTGGTGGCGAGCAAACTCGCCCGCGAAGTGATGCCCAAGTAGGAATTGAATCTCGTGTGAGCCAAGGCGCGTGGGACCTCGAATGTTTCTGGAAAGACATTCGGGGTTTGCCTTCGCTGCAGAGGTTGGCGGCAGAAGGCGACGAGGGGAAGAAGAATAAGACATACAGCGCGCAAGTTGCCCGTTGCCACAACAGCCGTCTCCTTGACCCTACGGGAACCCGCCGATAAGCTTAGTGTTTCTCCTTCCAGGTGAACACGAACATGGAGCAGATCCACATCACATTGCCCGACGGCAGCGTCCAGGAAGTGCCGAAAGGCATCACGCCTGCCGATATCGCGCGCAAGATTTCGCCCCGGCTCGCCGATGCCGCGCTTGTAGCGCATGTCACCGCCACCAATGGAGCGCCGCTGCCGCATGCTCCCGATCAAGGCGAACTGATCGACCTGCGCCGGCCGCTCGATCACGACGTGAAGATCAAGATTCTCACCGACAAGGATCCCGATGCCTTGTTCGTATTCCGGCATTCCGCTGCTCATCTTCTCGCCGCCGCGGTGATGGAGTTGTATCCGAACGTAAAGCTCGGCATCGGTCCGCCGATCGACACCGGCTTTTTCTACGAATTCTTGCGCGATGAACCCTTCACGCAAGATGACCTGGCGAAAATTGAAAAAAAGATGCACGAGCTTGCCGCGCAGGACCTGCCTAACGAACACAAGCTCATTCCCAAGCCGGAGGCGCTCGATCTCTACAAAAAGAGCAATCAAATTTTCAAATGCGAATTGGTGGAAGAAAAAGCCAACGAGCTGATGGTTTCGTTCTACAGCACCGGCAAATTCATCGATTTCTGCCGCGGGCCGCACATTCCCTCGACGAAGCGCATTCAGGCCTTCAAGTTGATGAGCGTCGCCGGCGCCTACTGGAAGGGCCAGGAAGGCAATCCGCAGCTCCAGCGAATTTATGCCGCCGCTTTTTTCACTCAAAAAGAACTGGACGAATACCTGCACCGTCTCGAGGAAGCCAAGCGCCGCGATCATCGCAAGCTCGGCACGGAGCTCGACCTCTTCAGCATCCAGGAAGAAGCCGGCCCCGGCCTGGTTTTCTGGCACCCCAAAGGCGGCTTGATTCGAAAGATCGTCGAAGACTGGCTGCGTGAAGAACTGCTCAAGCGCGGCTACGATCTCGTTTACACGCCGCACATCATGCGCCTGGACCTTTGGAAAACCAGCGGCCACACCGGCTTTTATAAAGACAGCATGTTCGGGCCCGTGGAAGTCGAAAAGGCCGACTACCAGCTCAAGCCCATGAATTGCCCCGGCCACATTTTGATTTACAAATCGAAGCTCCATAGTTATCGCGAGCTTCCGGTGCGCCTCGCCGAGCTAGGCACCGTCTACCGCTACGAGCGCAGCGGCGTGCTCCACGGTTTGCTCCGCGTGCGCGGTTTCACCCAGGATGACGCGCACATTTTCTGCATGCCCTCGCAAATCGAAGCTGAAGTCGAAGCCTGCGTCGATTTCGCCTTCGCCGTTATGAAAAATTTTGGCTTCGACAAATTCGAAGTCGAGCTTTCCGATTGGGACGAATCGCATCCGGAAAATTACGCCGGCAAACCGGAAGATTGGCACCGGGCCACCGCCGCGCTCGCGGAAACCATGCAGCGCATGAATATCCCCTACAAGACAATGTCAGGCGAAGCCGCGTTTTACGGCCCGAAAATCGACATCAAGCTCATCGACGCCATCGGCCGTTCCTGGCAGCTCACCACCGTGCAGTTCGATTTCAATCTCCCCGCCCGCTTCGGCCTGCAGTACATTGGCGAAGACGGCGCCAAGCATCAGCCGCTCATGGTTCATCGCGCGCTGCTCGGTTCCGTCGAGCGCTTCTTCGGCATTTTAATCGAGCACTACGCCGGCGCCTTCCCGCTGTGGCTCGCCCCCGTGCAAGTGGAGATCTGCCCCGTCAGCGAAAAAGTCGCCGACTATTCCAAACACGTCACCGGAACATTGAAGCGTCATAACATTCGCGTCCATCTCGACGACCGCAACGAAAAACTGCCCGCGAAAATCCGCGACGCACAGATGCAGAAAATTCCGTACATGCTCGTCGTCGGCCCCAAGGAAGCCGAAGCCGGCACCGTCTCCGTCCGCCATCGTTCGAAAGGCGACCTCGGCCCCAAGCCTCTCGCCGAAGTTGTCGCATCCCTCCGCCAAGAAGTCGATTCCCGCGCGACGAGTTGAACACCTTCACTAACCAACCGTGATCTTGCCGTGCAAACTTCGCAAACCATCCTGAACGAGGCCGGATTCAATGAAGGTGTGCGCATGCTGGCGGATCGCGACACTCATTTGGCAGGAGTAGTCCGAAAGTACGGCCAGCCCCCGTTGTGGATTCGCGAACCCGGCTTCCCCACGCTCGTCTACATCATTCTCGAACAGCAAGTTTCTCTCGCCTCCGCAAGAGCCGCCTTCGACCGCCTGAATGCCGCCGTCCACCCAGTCACTCCACGACGCTTTCTAAATCTCACCGACGCCGATCTTCTGCGCATCGGCTTCAGCCGCCAAAAAACTCTCTACACCCGCCTCCTCGCCGAATCCCTCTCCCGCCGACATTTCGATCTTCGCTACCTCCACGAACTCCACGACGATGCCGCGCGCAAAATGCTCACCGCCTTCAAAGGCATCGGTAACTGGACCGCCGACATCTATCTATTGAGCGCCCTCCGCCGACCCGACATCTGGCCCGTCGGCGATCTCGCGCTGGCCACCGCCGTACAAGAGGTGAAGCATCTTCGCCACCGCCCTTCGCCGGAACGCCTGGAAAAACTCAGCCAGCCCTGGCGCCCCTACCGCGCCGTCGCGGCCCGCCTCTTCTGGCACGCCTACCTCTCCAGGCGCGGCCAAAACAGCGCTACTATCAGTCTTTGAGGGAGCTCATGCCTGACCACGTTTCTCGCCGCTTGTTTCTCGTGCTCACCGGCGCCGCGCTCGTCGCGCCTTCCCTCATCTTCGGCGATGAACAGGAAGAGGATGACGTGCCCGCCTTGCTCGACCACATTCTTCTCGGCTGCAGCGATCTCGATCGCGGCATCGCTTTCGTCGAAGACAACGCCGGAGTGCGCGCCGCCGTCGGCGGAGTCCATCCCGGCCGCGGAACGCGCAACGCGCTGCTCTCGCTCGGCGAGCGTCGCTATCTCGAAATCATTGCGCCTGATCCGCACCAGCCCGGCGCGAAGGATCCTCTCAACTTGTATCAGCTCACCCAGCCGCGCCTCGTCGGCTGGGCCGCGCATCCCGGCGACCTCGATGCTTTCGCCAAAAAGCTCCGCGAAGCCGGAATCGCCTTCGAAGGGCCAGCGCCCGGCTCGCGCGCTCGCCCCGATGGCCGCGTCCTCCATTGGAAAACCATCAACCTCGCCGACGACCGCCATGGCCTGCTGCCCTTCTTTATCGAATGGAGCGCCGACTCCGTCCATCCCTCCGTCGACGCCCCGAAAGGCTGCACCCTCGATTACTTCGAACTGAACAGCACCAACCCCGACGAACTGATCCCCATCATCGAGAAGCTCGGCATCCAACTCCCCGTAGACCGCAGCGACAAGACCAGGCTCCGCGCGCTCTTCACAGGCCCAAAAGGCGATCTCGGCCTGAGCTCGTGAGTCCTTGCAGTATCTGCGAGAGGAGAGCAATTCATGATTCGACCACTTCTTTTGCTCACATTTCTTTCAATCATCACTATCAGTAGTGCGACATCTGTTCGTCTTACGAACGCGTCGAGCCAGGATTCATGCGCGCCAGCCCACGAAGATTGGGTGACCAATGCTTTGGAGAAAATGGAGAGCATTAAACCGGGCATGACACGGGAGGATCTTCTCAGGGTTTTCACGACCGAAGGTGGTTTGTCCACAGGCTTGCATCGCACATTCGTCAGTCGGGACTGTCCTTATTTCAAAGTTGACGTCGAGTTCAAGGCTGTCGGTCGACCCAACCGCGACAACGAAGGACGAGTGACACGGGACGAAGACAGCCGCGACATAATCGTCAAACTGTCCAGGCCATACTTACAGTTCAGTGTGGTCGATTAGGCGTTCGGCAGTTCACGAAAATCTGTTGGCAAACCCCCACAGGCTGAGTCCCGGTGAGTCGAGTCTGAAACTGCTGGCTTGCCTCACACGTTTTTGCCACTTGCTGGCTTCGCTCTGACGCGTGCTATACTTTGAAGCCCGTCCCCCGGCTCTTTTGCGCTGTGTGGGGCCGGGATGGGTCAAACGCTTGGCGGCGATGTGTGGGTCAGCCGCGATTACCAAAGCGTCCAAGGGGGATTTATCGCAGAACGCAGCTTCCGGCAGAGCGACCGTATTCGCGTCAATGAACGAATAAGGGCTCGCGAGATCCGGGTGATTGATGAAGAGGGCGGCCAGCTCGGCGTCATGCAGCCGTTTGAGGCCATCAAG
>DATDGF010000114.1:0-2864 GCA_036522195.1 Candidatus Acidiferrum sp.
ATACGGGCTTACCCTGTTCCGCTGAAATGACGCGATCGGTTAGGTCTGCTCTATACGCCGGCAGTGTTGTTTACTCATGGCAGAGGATCCGGAAGCCTCGGCACTCACTGCAAGAAGAGCCGCGCAGCATGTTAGGCTCTCTTCGGCTGACGACGCTTGCGAGCATTTGTATATTCTGATCGTACGGTCAAGCCTAGGCCCGCTCCACCTCATGCTGGCAGATACACCGTGGCCTCGCGGTTTAGGTGCCGCTCTTGCGAGCGTGGGTACATTTTCCAAGGGCTCCAGAACAGTTCGTTGCCTCCCCGCTCTGCCTTGTAGGCTACGCGCGATGAGACGCGCGGTCTGATCGAGTTCCTCCTCTCCAGACAATCATTTTCAGCAGCTTTACAGGTCGCACTCCGGGTTGCCGACCATCCATTCGTAGCCGAGTTTTTCGCTTCCCAGAAGCCGCTACCTGCCGAGTACAAGCAGATTGCCCCATTCCTGGATGCGGGCCATTCTTACCGCTCCAGCTTGGTTCCCAAACCCGCATACAAATAGTTCTCCCCGTACGCCTTCTTCAGTCGCGCAAACGCCGGCTCACCTGTGCAATGTCCCGGCGCAATCCTCTGCACCTTCCACTTTGTCTTTAAATTCTCCACCAGCACATCAATCTCTTCCACCGGCGTCGTCACCAGGTGCAATCCCCCAAACACAATCTCCGTCCTCGGATCGACCGCGCTTGCCGCTTCCAAAATCGCTTCAATCCGCGCGTGCGAGCACCCGTCCACCAGCAGCAATCCATTCGGTCCTTTGATCGCCAGCGTCAATTCCGGCAGCTCCAGCGTCCCTTTGTTCTGCGAAACTGTTCGCACCAGAAAAATTCCCGGCGAAACCTCCGTCAATTGATTCACTGGCACAAAATTTCCCGTGTCATACAGCTTGCCCCATCCGAAGTGTTCCGGATCCGCTCCCCCGAAATACCGCATCTTCGCCGGCAAGCTCTCATCCGCCCGCAAAAACGTCTTCGGAAACGGCAGTCCCCCAAATCCGTTCCCGCCATCCGCGGGCACATAGACCGTAACGTTCGGATTCACCTTCAGCACATATCTCAATCCCGTCGTGTGGTCTGCGTGCCGGTGCGAGATCACCACAAAATCCAGTTTCGTCAGGTCTACGCCCAGCGCCTTCACGTTGTGTTCAAAAATCGCGGCATCATTCCCCGTATCGAACAGAATTCGCTTTCCGTCGTGCTCCACCAACGCGGAATAACCCCAATCCTTCGTCAGCTCCTTCGATTCTCCGAACGCGTCATAGAGGATCGCCACTTTATCCTGTGCCCCGCAGGGAACTGCCGCCACACACGCCAGCAAGAACACCAAAATCCGCAAAACGTGGATTCGCAAAGAACACCTCCATTGGAATTTCAGGGTTAGTATAACGAACTGGATGCGGATAGCTGCTGTAATCAGGCGATAGCACTCACGACTGAGGAGGGCGGTCCGGATTCTGGTCGTGTCACGGGCAAGCCGGAAGTTATCGGTTCGTCGGTCGGATTAGTACCGAGAAACGCGCCAGCAGTGAGCGATCAATCGCTGGAGAGAAGCCGCAATAGCAATCCGGCCGTGGAAGTCGCATAGCTTGCGGTTGGCCGACTACTCGTCCAGAATCGCGGTATCTTCGATCTTCGCAGTGGGCCATGCGTCCCGGCTCTCACCCTGCAGAGCACATACATAACTACGAAACACTCGCGTAGAATCGGCTAATCATTGTTTGCTTGTTCTCAGCGGTTTGAGGTGAGAAATGAAAGAGACAGCAACTCAGCAATCGACGTACGCCTTAGGTCATTCGGAGCAGGAACTCGAGCGTCTCAGTCGTCAGGCGCAGGCCTTTGAGCCCTTTACGCGTCAACTGTTACAACAAGCCGGGATCAACACAGGCATGCGCGTTCTTGACGTGGGTTGCGGTAGTGGGGACGTAGCTTTTCTGGCCGCCGACTTGGTTGGGCCGACTGGGGAGGTTATTGGTGCCGACCGCGCCGCTGCAGCCGCGCAGCGGGCAACGGCACGCGCACAGGCGCGAGACCTTCAGAATCTGAAATTCCTCGAAGGCGACCCAACAGAAATGCAGTTTGATCGGCCGTTTGACGCGGTCATAGGCCGCCTTGTCCTTATGTACTACCCGGATCCGGTCGACGCTGTCCGCAGATTGGCAGGGCATGTTCGTGAGGGAGGCCTGATTATTTTTCAGGAATTTGACATTGCGAACTGCCGCTCACTGCCCCTGGCCCCGACCTTTGAACGTCACATCCGCTGGATCAAGCAGACGCTAAGTGCCACGGGTGCACGAACACAGTTAGGCTTGGAGCTGTACTCGGTATTTGTGGCTGCGGGCCTGCCCGGCCCTACAATGCGGATGGATGCTGTGATCGGTGGCGGTCCGGACTGTCCGGCGTATGAGCTGGTTGCAGAAGTGACGAGAAGCCTCTTGCCCGTGATGGAGAAGTTGAGAATCGCGACCGCGACGGAAGTAGACGTTTCAAGTCTCGCACAACGGTTGCGGGATGAAGTGGTTGCTGCAAAAGGTGTAGTTCTTTCTCCCGGACTGATTGGATCATGGTCACGGAAACTCCTATAGACACCGAGCGAAGCCAGGTGCCCGGTTCTGCCGTGCGGCCCGAGTGACGGGCAACCCTTCCATAATCCAGGTGATGGATCAGAAAGTTGGCCCTATCTACCGTCCTCACCATGCCCACGCGTACGCCTCGACTCGTGGGTCGGCCCCCGCGCTCAGCACGCCGGTCTTCGTATCGATGATGATGGCAGCGCTGGACGCAAGGGACCAAGGTGGTGCGACGCGCAACTTGTGGCCGCGCGCGATGA
>DATDGF010000115.1:0-49646 GCA_036522195.1 Candidatus Acidiferrum sp.
GATTCGTCAGTCCGTCCGTGACGTCGAGATCACGCTCGGCATTTCCATCAGCCTTGTCATCCTCGTCGTCTTCGTTTTCCTGCGCAGCCTGCGCGCCACATCTATCCCGGCCGTCGCCGTCCCCATGTCGCTCGCCGGCACCTTCGGCGTTCTGTACCTGTTCGGCTACAGCCTCGACAATCTCTCTCTCATGGCCCTCACCATCTCCACCGGTTTCGTCGTGGATGACGCCATCGTGGTCATTGAAAACATTGCGCGTCACATCGAAGCGGGCATGAAACCTTTCGAAGCTGCTATGAAGGGCGCCAGCGAAATCGGTTTCACCGTGCTCTCGATGAGCACCTCGCTTGTCGCTGTCTTTATCCCCATCTTGATGATGGGCGGAATCGTTGGCCGGCTCTTCCGCGAGTTCGCTGTCGTTCTCAGCGTGGCCATCGGGGTCTCTCTTTTCGTCTCTCTGACCACCACGCCCATGATGTGCGCCCGCTTCCTGCGTCAGGAAACGGGCAAGCACAACCGGCTCTACCGTTTTTCTGAAAACTCCTTTAACCGTCTTCTGAAGACTTACGATTTCTCTTTGCGCTGGGTGCTTCGCCATCAGTTCCTCATCTTGCTGGTCACCATCGGCACCGTTTGCTTGAATGTCTATCTTTTCGTCAAGACTCCCAAGGGCTTTTTCCCACAGCAGGACACGGGCCGCATCAATGGCAGCATCCAGGGTGATCAGGATCTTTCTTTCGCCGCGATGTCAAAAAAAATGCGCACGTTGACCGACATCGTCGCGCAGGACCCTGCCGTTGACACCGTAACCGCTTTCACCGGCGGAGGCAGCGGGGGCAGCACGGCGCGCATGTTTGCCCAGCTCAAACCGCTCAATCAGCGAAAGCTTAGCGCTGACCAGGTCATCGCGCGCATCCGCTCTAAGACTGCGGGAATTCCGGGCGCCGCCTTGTACTTGCAGGCCGTCCAGGATCTCAGCGTTGGCGGTCGCGGGAGTGCCGCACAATATCAATACACCCTGCAGGCCGATAATCTTGACGATCTTACTCATTGGGCTCCCATTCTCCAGAAGCGCCTGGCAACTATTCCCGAGCTGCGCGACGTCAACTCCGATCAACAGATGCACGGCCTCGAAAGCGCCATCGTCATCGATCGCGACACCGCTGGCCGCCTGGGCGTCGATGTTCTGGACATTGACAACACCCTTAGCGATGCCTTCGGTCAACGACAGGTCTCCAATATCTACAAAGGCCTGAATCAGTATCACGTTGTCCTGGAAGTCGCCCCGCAGTTCCAGCCCGGCCCGGAGGCCCTCAATTCAATTTATGTTCCGTCGAATACAGGCAAACTGGTCCCTCTCAGCGCCTTTGCCCACTACGAGCACTCCAACACCGCTCTCTCCGTGAACCATCAAGGAATCTTCCCAGCCATCACGCTTTCCTTCAATCTCGCGCCGGGAGCTTCGCTTGGCCCAGCCGTTGAACACATTCAAGCCGCCCAGCGTGAGCTTGGTGTTCCCTCCACGGTACACGCCACATTCCAAGGCACCGCCCAGGCCTATCAGGATTCGCTTTCGAATCAGCCCGTTCTAATCATCACTGCCCTCGCCGCCGTTTACATCGTGCTCGGCATCCTTTATGAAAGTTTTATTCATCCCATCACCATTCTTTCCACAATTCCTTCCGCTGGCATTGGTGCACTTCTCGCCATTCAATTCATCAAGTCGGATCTGAATATCATCGCCCTCATCGGCATCATTCTCTTGATCGGTATCGTCAAGAAAAACGCCATTCTGATGATTGATTTCGCCGTTCAGGTGGAAAGGGAAGAAGGATTGCCGCCTGTCGAAGCCATCTACAAGGCTTGCCTGCTGCGTTTCCGGCCCATCTTAATGACCACCATGGCCGCGCTTCTTGGCGCCATGCCTCTCGCGCTCGGCAGTGGCGTCGGTTCGGAACTCCGCCGCCCGCTGGGCATCACCATCGTCGGCGGTCTCATCCTCAGCCAGATGCTCACGCTCTTCACCACGCCCGTTGTCTACATCTATATGGATCGCCTGCAAACCTGGATTCGCGGCGCTCGCTCCCACGCTCCCGCTCCGGCTTCGGTTCCGGCCACACAAACAGATTGATCCCTCGCTCCTTGGAACGTGCCTCCACATTTCGAGAGTCCTGAATTACCTGCAGATTGCTGCTTAGAAAAGAGCGCTGGGTTCTCGTGCAAATGAAGCAGCGCCCGCCCGATGGCGTATTGGTTATTGGTGGATTCTGAGGGTTCAAGCTGAAAACTGTTTTGCTACGAGCTGCCGATCAGATACCCAGTAAGAAATACCAACACACCTCCGACTATCACCTGAAACGCCGCCTGCAAGAACGGCGTATCCATATAACGGTGCCGGATATAACTGATGACCATCAGCTCGACCGCCACGACAATTATCGCCACCAATGTCGCCACGTGAAAATTGCTGATCAGGAAAGGCAAAGTATGTCCGATCCCGCCCGCGGTGGTCATCAACCCGGTCACGATCCCGCGCAGCCAGGGTGAGCCCCGTCCCGTCAGCGATCCGTCGTCCGAAAGCCCCTCGGAAAAGGCCATTGAAATTCCCGCGCCGATCGATGCTGCAAGTCCTACCAGGAACGCTTCCCAGCTCTTTTGCGAAGCGAACGCCGCGGCAAAAATTGGGGCCAGCGTCGAGACCGAGCCGTCCATCAATCCTGCCAAGCCCGGCTGCACCACCTGTAGCAGGAACAGCTTGCGGTGCGATTCGTCCTCCTGGGCTTTCGCGCTCGCCGTCAAATGTTTCTCTTCCAGCTCGCCTGCCGTCCGCTCGTGTTTTCTCTCCTCATCCGCAAGCTTGTTCAGCAATTCCCGCGTCGAGACATCCGCCGTCCTGCTTGCTGCCCGCGCGTAGAACCGGCTCGCCTCCAGCTCCATCAATTCCGCTTGCTTCCTTGCGACCTTCACTCCCAGCGGCCGGACCAGCCACACCGGTTTTCTCGTCAGGAATCCCTTCACGTTTTCCCGCCGGATCAGAGGAATGTGGTCCCCGAACCGCTGCCGGAACATCGCAAATAAGCGATCGCGGTGCCCGACCTCTTCCTGGCGCATCTCTTCGAACATCTCGGCCGTCGATGGGTACTCGTCCCGGAGCGCATCGGCAAACTCGCCATAAATCCGTCCATCTTCCTCTTCCGCGGCGATCGCAATCGCCAGGATCTCTTTTTCCGTCAGGTCCTTGAATTTTTTCAGCATGCCATCCCGTCCTCAACGTTCTGTGCGAAAGCAGAATCGCATAAACCGCCCCGTGAAACCATCGCCAGTCCTGAATTCTATGCACCTGTTCAGGCGAACTGCAGTTCGCTTTTTCTTGTTTACCATGCGGCCGGAATACGCGCCTCCCCCGCGCTTGCCGCGCCGTTCACTATCGGCGGCAATCCGATTCTCATTCGAATTCGAATCAGTGGCGAGTCTGCATTCGCTACTGTATGATAATCCGCGCTGAGGAGAGTCCTTTTAAATGATCCGCAGAAAATCTTGCCTTCTGGCAGTTGCCGTTCTTGTGTCTCTAGCCTTCGCCGCCGCAAAAGACCATCCTGATGCGCCGCCGGCTCCGCGTCCCGAGGCTTCCGCCTTCCCCGGAACCATCCCCGAGACACTTTTCAGCGCCATGCGTTGGCGCCAGGTCGGTCCCTTCCGCGGCGGCCGCGTCCTCGCCGTTACCGGAGTTCCAGGCGAACCGAATGTTTTCTATTTCGGCGCAGCTTCGGGAGGCGTCTGGAGATCCTCCGATGCCGGCGCGAACTGGGAACCCCTCTTCGACAAAGAAGACACTGCCTCCATCGGTGCCATCGCCGTTGCTCCTTCCGATCACAACATCCTCTATGTCGGTACGGGTGAAGCCTGCATCCGCGGCAACATCAGCTATGGCATCGGCGTGTATAAGTCCATTGATCGAGGCAAGACCTGGAAAAATATCGGGCTGAAAGATACGCGTCACATCGGCGCGCTAATCGTAGATCCAAAAAATCCCAACATTGTTTTTGTCGCAGCGCTTGGCCACACTTACGGTTCGAACGCGGAGCGCGGCATCTTTCGCACCTCCGATGGCGGCGCCACGTGGCAGAAAATTCTCTACAAAGACGAAAAGACCGGCGCCATCGACGTCGTTTTCGATCCCAACAACTCCAATACTCTCTTCGCCTCTTTGTGGGAGGTCAATCGCACGCCCTGGAGCCTCAGCAGCGGCGGTCCGGGAAGCGGTCTCTACAAATCCATCGATGGCGGAGGCACCTGGACGCGCTTCGAAGGGCACGGCCTCCCCTCCGGCATCATGGGCCGCATCGGCATCTCGGTTTCCGGCGCAAACTCCAACCGCATCTATGCCATGGTCGAGTCCAAGGAAGGCGGGCTTTACCGCTCCGACGATGGCGGCGACACCTGGATTCGCATTAACGAAGACGGCCGTCTCCGCCAGCGCGCCTGGTACTTCACGCACATTTTTGCCGACCCCAGATTAGCGGATACCGTTTATGTCCTCAACACCGGAGTGTTCCGCTCCGTGGATGGCGGCCGAACTTTCGATCTCCTGCCCGCGCCTCATGGAGACCACCACGGCCTGTGGATTGATCCAGACAACCCCCAACGCCTTATCAACGGCAACGACGGCGGCGCAACCGTCTCCACCGACGCCGGAAAAACGTGGAGCACGCAATACAATCAGCCCACCGCGCAGTTCTATCACGCCATCACCGATGACCGCTGGCCCTATTACATCTACGGCGCGCAGCAGGACAACTCCACAATTGCCATCAAGAGCTACGACGACGATGGCGTCATCGGCCGCCAGGACTGGTATGAGGTCGGCGGCGGCGAGAGCGGCTACATCGCGCCTTATCCTCCCGATCCCAACATCGTCTTCGCCGATGCGGAAGGTTTGATCACCCGCTTCGACAAGCGCACTGAACAAGTCGTGGATATTTCCGTGCTCCCTCTCGATGTTTCCGGCAACGGCGCCGAGAAACTGCCGTATCGCTTCAACTGGACTTCTCCTTTGTTCGTCTCTCCGCACGACCCGAATACGTTGTACTCCGCCGCGGAAAAAGTTTTCAAGTCCACGGACAAAGGCCAAAGCTGGAACGCTATCAGCCCTGACCTGACGCGCAACGACAAGTCCAAGCAGAAGCCTTCCGGAGGGCCAATTTCTCTCGACATCACCAGCGTCGAGTACTACGACACCATTTTCACCCTCGCCGAGTCGCCTCTGAAAAAAGATATGCTCTGGGCCGGAACCGACGACGGCCTCGTCCATCTTTCCGCCAATGGCGGCCAGAATTGGTCAAACGTTACGCCGAAGGATCTTCCCGAGTGGAGCATGATCAGCATCGTCGAGCCCTCGCATCACGACGCGAGCACTGCTTACATCGCCGTCGATCGCCACAAGCTCGACGACTTCCGCCCCTTCATCTATCGCACGCGCGACAGCGGCAAAAGCTGGACCCTCATAGCCAACGGACTTCCGAAAGGCTCGTATGTCCGCTCCGTTCGCGAAGATGTCAAGCGCAAAGGCCTGCTCTTTGCCGGAACCGAAACCGGCGTTTATTTTTCCCTCGACGACGGCACAAACTGGCAGCCGCTCAAGCTGAATCTTCCCACCGTGCCCATCCATGATCTGAACATTCACAACGACGATCTCGTCGCCGCTACCCATGGCCGTTCCTTCTGGGTCCTGGACGACATCACTCCCCTGCGGCAAATTGACGCCGCTTCCTTGAATGCGGAGATGATTCTCTTCAAACCCGAAGTCGCGCTACGCCTTCATCTGCCTGATGCCATCGAACGTCGCGGTCCCCTTGGTGACGATCCGCCCCTCGGTGCCATCATCGATTACTATTTCAAAGTGGCTCCCAAGGATGAAGTGAAACTGGAGATTCTCGATAGCGATGGCAAGCTGGTCCGTACTCTCTCCAGCAAGGAATCCA
The DNA here is from genome assembly GCA_036522195.1 of Candidatus Acidiferrum sp. Taxonomy (GTDB): domain Bacteria; phylum Acidobacteriota; class Terriglobia; order Acidiferrales; family UBA7541; genus Acidiferrum. The sequence goes on from DATDGF010000115.1 coordinate 5,982, forward strand.
AGGAAGCCGAGCAGCCGCAGGAGTGGCCCGACCAGGCAAAGGAAATCACCACGCTTCCCGCCGCCGCGGGAATGAACCGTTACGCCTGGAACCTGCGCTGGGAGTCTCCCGTGAAAATTCCCGGAGCTTTTTATTCCGGCCTCGGCCCGCGCGGCCCCGTCGCGCTCCCAGGCAAGTACACGGTAAAGCTCACGGCCGGCGGCCGCACGGAGGCGCAGTCGCTCGAACTCGTTCTCGACCCGCGCGTGAAAAACGTTACCCCGGAAGATTTGAAGAGACAGTTCGAATTGGCGATGCAGGTCCGCGCGGCCAATGCCGAATTGCATCGCGCCGTGAATCAGATTCGCGAATTGCGCTCCAGCATCAAATCACTGAGTCAGCGCATGGCGGACGAACCACGCTTCAAGCCGGTTCTCGCCCAACTCGACGCGCTTGATAAAAAGATGACGCCCGTCGAAGAGCAGCTAATGCAGGTCAATATGAAGGGCTCAGAAGGCAACCTGGCCTTCCCCAACATGCTCAACGAACAACTCGATACTTTCAGCTCCAGTGTGCAGGCCGGAGATAGCGCCCCTACCCAGCAGCAATACGAAGTCTTCAAGATGCTGCGCACGCGCCTCGATCAGCAGCTAGCCAGCTGGAAGCAGATCGCTACCTCCGACGTTCCGGCGCTCAACGACACCATTCGCAAGCTCGATCTACCCGTCCTGTATGCGCCCCGCTCCGGGGAATAATCCGGAGCAGCCGCGCGGAGCTAATGCGAGGACGAGCATGGCGTCTTCACAGGAAGGCTGAAAGTTTTCGACCAACAGCCGCAATGCGACCACTGATCACTGATTTCTTATTCCCGATGTCTGATCCCTCGTTCCCCGTTCCACTCTTAGTTACCCGAAAAGAATACTTTCGGTATACGATACCTCACGATTCCGCAGGAGGACGAACATGGCCAAGAAGAGTAGGCTTTCACAAGTTGCAGAAAGAGTTGGCGCCGCCATGGGCCGGGCCGATCGCAAAGCCCATCAAGTTGCCAAGGCAGGAGTGCTCGCCAAAAAAGAACTGAAAGACATCTCCAAGCAAGTCGACGCCCTCAAGCGCCAACTCCAAAAAACCACCAAGCGCCTCAAAAACGCCCTGAGCTGACCGAACTGTTGCGCCTGGTCCGTGGCCAGGTTCTTTGGCTAATTATTTGTTGTAACGATTATCGGTGTAACGCATCATATCGGTTATACCGCTTCCACTAAACCTGAAAGGACTCCAATATGGGCGCATCAGCCACACCGCAAGCCGCAACCTCGACCTGGAACATCGACCCGGTTCATTCCGTTGCCGAGTTCAAAGTGAAACACATGATGATTTCCAACGTGAAGGGCCAATTCACAACCGTCAAGGGCACTCTGGTTCTCGATGAAGCCGACCTTACGAAATCCCATGTCGAAGCTTTCATCGACGCGGCCTCCATCACCACGCGCGACCCCCAGCGCGATACACACCTTAAGAGCACAGACTTCCTCGATGTGGAGAAATTCCCCGTGCTCTCGTTCAAATCCACGCGCATCAACCCCTCCGGCGATGGAGAGCTGGCCGTCACGGGCGACCTCACGATTCATGGCGTCACCCGCAACGTTACCTTCACAGTGGAGGGCCCGACTCCTCCAGCCAAAGATCCCTGGGGCAATACTCGTTTGGGTCTCTCGGCGACGACGTAGATCAGCCGTAAAGACTTCGGCTTGAACTGGAACGCCGCTTTGGAGACTGGAGGGATTCTCGTTGGCGACGAGGTTACCATCACCCTCGACGTGCAGTTCATCAAGGCTTGAGCGCACTGGACCGCGAGGCACATTCCGGAGCGGCGCGCATCCTTGTGGTGCAAAGGAATTCCTTTGCCGCTCCGTCCGCGGGAGGCCCAAGCTAAGCATGAAAAACTGAAAACTGAAAACTACACCATAAACCCCTGCGTCCGGCACACCTGCACGATGCTCAAACGATCCTCCGCGCCAACTTTATGTTTCATGCGATAAAGGTGGTTTTTCACCGTTTGCTCGGAGAGACAGAAGCGATTCGCGATTTCCTTATTCGTGAGCCCTTTGGCGATCAGCGGAATCAACTGTTGTTCCCGCCGCGTTAGACTCATGCGCCGTCGTATGCTCGCGGAAGGAAAGGACGTCGCCGCCCGTTCGAAATAGTGAAATAGCACGCAGGCGCGCACAGCGTGCCGGGGCAAACCGCCTCGCCTGCCTGCACCGCTCGCACCCCCTCCACAACCTCTTCCGCCGATGCGTCTTTTGGAAGATATCCGTGCACTCCCGCCCGCACGCACTGCATAAACTCCGTTTCTTCTCCGGCCATCCCGATCAGCAAAATCTGCACGTTTGGCGCGCACGCGCGCACCTTTCGAATCGCCGTTAGATCCTCGTTCGTGCTTCCCCGCGAAGTCAGCAGCAGGATGTCCGCCTGTTCCTTAATCAATTCCTCCGCCCGGAAGGGCTCAGCCGTGAGAATTCCCGCCACTTCAATGTCTCCGCCCTTGACGAGCATTCGCGACAGTGCTTCTCGCAGCAACCGATTTTCCGCCGCTACGAAGACTCGCGGTTTCCCTCCGGTGCGCGCCTCGCGGCACGCCTGTCCGTTCTTTCCGCGATCCGAGCCTCGACCCTAGCCTCGGTTTCCATCTTCATCGTGCCCTCACCATTGGAACGGGCCTTCTTTGTCCCTTGCTCACCTACCGCCAAACAATTTTGCCGCGCGCCTGCATTCATGGTGGGAACCAACCACCCTCCAAGTCAGTCCCGGATTGGTACTAAGCTTCTACTCACCATTCACTTTGGGACTTCAGGCTCTCTTTTCTTCTCTATCGAGCATTTACATCACGTTTTCCTCAGCTCCCGCTCTTCCTTTTCTAGTACTTCCGTACTACTATTTTTTGGACGACGTCCTATTTTCTCGGGGTACGTCTCCGCTATAGGTTTGGTTGGAGCCCAGGGCCTAAACTGTCTCTTACATTGAATTGCTCCTCGGAGAGACAGCCCACCCATGGCGACCCAGCAAGATTTGATGACCAAGAAACTCACTACGGATGGGTTCCTCAAACGGCCATCCTCGAGCACGGAACGCCGCGGCAGCCGCCGCTGCAAAATCACGCAGCTGATGCGTATCCGTCCGTCGGACCCCAACCTCGAACATTTTGAAGACATGCGCGGCACCACCAGCGTTTCCCGCTCGGGCGTTTATTTCCAGTCCAGCGAAGTAGGCTATGAAGTGGGTATGCGGCTGTTCGTCACTATGCCGTATTCGAAAGATCCTGCCTCCATGAACCGTGAATATCTCGCCGAAGTTGTTCGCCGAGATATTCTTCCAACGGGGATGTATGGAATCGGATTCAAGATTTTGATGGAAATGGGAATTCAGCACACTTATAACTTCGGCGCTACAAATTCACAGCGCTAACCGCGTAGCCACGGCGCGGAATTCGGCCGTCGAAAAAACACCAACGCATCAGAAATCGGCTGCGAAAAAAGAGTGGGCTAAAGAATAAAGCAAGAACGGGCGTCCCCAGTAAATGACGCCCGTTCTTGTGTTTGGGGGTGGAGAGATCGATTTAAGAATCTTGCCCAAAAATGCGAAGGGCCCGGTGCCTTAGAATCCCAATTTGCCGGTTCAGCGGATGCCTCCGCGATAGGAAGGAAAACACCGGAGAACGGCGGCTCGTCAGTTTATTCATCGCGATGGTAAGCCGCACGTCGCGGCGCGCAAATTTTAACCCAGATTGCAGCGCTTCAACAGCCTCTTCCTTGCGTCCGGCCGTGGCATACACTTCAGCGAGATTCAGGTACAACTGTGCCTGATTGCGCTTCATGCGCACCGCGGAGTCGCATAGCTTTTCCGCTTCGCCCCACTTCTGTTCGGAGCGGGCCAGAACCACGCCCAGGTAGGACATGTAATAAGGATTGTTCTTGTCGAGGTCCACTGCGCGGCGCATGTGCGGCAGGGCTTTCACGGCATAGTTGTCTCGCAGAAGCGTCAAACCAGTCTTGAATTCTCGGAATGCTTCCGTGTCCATCATAGGTTCACCTCGCCCAGCGCGTCGCGTCCGGATGGAAATTCGGCCGCGCGTGCGGCTGCGGAAGAATTGGAGTTTCGGGAAGTGGGGAATATCCCGCGAGGCGCCAAAGGAATTCGCGCCAACCGTAGCTGTGAAGCTTTAAGAAATAATGTCCCGGTCATCCAGGTGATGATCGGAACAGCGAGCAGCGAGGTTGCGAGAAAAGTTCCCATCCCAGTCCTAGGCGAACGTACACGGTCCGTTCCCCGGAATCTACTGATCGGGAGTACAGTCTTGGTTCAGCGGCACTCGAGTAGGAGTGGCAGGAATGAGGACAGGTGCGCTGCGAGCGGCTAACGCGGCGCGGAGCGCTTCCAATCGCTGCGCCACTTTTCCCAATCTTTATTGGTAGCGGCGAGCATATTTTTTGCCGCTTTATGGAGCCAGCGGCCCCGGCGCGCTGCAATGTCACGCTTGATCTTGGTGATCGCCTGGGGAGTCCCGAAATGCATGTTAGCGGTCTCCCAGCCCATGGAATAGAGCAGGCGCGCTTCGTCGCGATCCTTCGACAGGGAGGCGAGCTCGATGCGCGAGCAGTCCGGCGCCAGTCGCCGCACCACCCAGCGACCGTGGAAATGCACACAAGGATCCGGCACGCGAATCGAGCGCCGCACAAGCTGTTCGCAATAAATTTCGGTGGAAGAGGCCTTTTTTGCCCAAACCCACGCTGAAGGCCGAATGGCCTTGGCTTCCCGGGCGATGAACGCGCCTCGCCAGCGGGACAAGGCGAGAATCCGCGGATGTCCGAGGCTGCCCAGTCCGGCGATCCTTCGTTTCAGCAGGTATTGTTCTTTCGCCGAAGGAAGCCATTTTTCGAGGAGGTTTCGGACTTCCTCCGGTGGCTTGGCGGTGTATGGCGGCAGGTGCTCCATTTTATTCCAGAATTGCATTGGGTCTCGGAGCTTGCCGAGTGCGAGGAGTCGCAGCCAGCGATGGTCTTCGGCCAGGATAAAGGCTTTACCTCCCGCGGCGAGGGCGTCTCGATAACCTTCTTCGATCGCTTCGGCAGCCAATCGCCTTGAAATGCAGAGATGGTCCGCGCCAATCGCGACGTAGACGCTGGTGGTCAAGCGCACCAAATCCAGGGCATACGCGGCGGGCCATGCTTCATCCAGATCGTTGACGCCCCAGATGAGCCGGCCTTCTTCATCGCGCCAGGTTCCGAAGTTTTCGATGTGCAGATCGCCTACACCGAGGACGGCGGGGGCCTTCAATAGTTCAGGGCAACACTCGGGCCAGAGCTGGAGCCAGCGGTAAAAAGTTGCGCGGAAAAAAGGGAACGCGGCTTCGGCCATGTGCTGGTGCTTGAGGGCGAGATCCTGGCGGATGATGGGCAGTTGGCCTGCCAGCCAGTGCTCGAAGTCGGCGGTCGCTTTGAGAATATTCATCGAGCTTCTTCGCCAGATCTTCTGAGATTAAACACGCGCGTGTTCGGCGTGAACGCTGCCGCCCTTCATGCGCGATTCGTAAATGGGGAAACGTCCGGCGAGTTCGGCGACCTGTTTGCGGACGCGCTGTTCGACCTCCGCGTTGCCAATGTTGGTGAGGATTTCGGTAATCCAGGCGCCGATTTGCTCCATCTCCGGTTCGCGCATCCCTCGTGTCGTAACCGAAGGACTACCGAGGCGAATTCCGCCGCCCTTCATCGGGGGCAGGGGATCGAAGGGGATGGAATTTTTATTGACGGTGATACCCGCGCGATCAAGGGCTTTCTCCGCGTCAGTTCCGGTGATGCCGCGGGAATGGACTTCGATCAAAAAGAGGTGATTGTCGGTGCCGCCGGTGACGATGCGGAAGCCGTGATTGGCCACGGCTGCGGCCATAGCTTTGGTGTTGGCGACAACTTGCTTCTGATACACCTTGAAGGAGGGCTCCATGGCTTCCTTGAGGCAAACGGCCTTTGCGGCGATGGTATTCACCAGCGGGCCGCCTTGGATACCTGGAAAAGTTAACCTGTCGAGTTCCTTCGCAAAGGCAGCTTTGCAGAGCACTAATCCTCCGCGCGGCCCTCGGAGCGTCTTGTGCGTGGTGGTGGAGACGATGTCGGCGTGAGGGACGGGGCTTGGGTGTATGCCGGCGGCGACGAGTCCGGCGATGTGCGCCATATCCACGAAAAAGAGCGCGCCGGCGGATTTGGCGGCTTTAGCGATGCGCTCGAAATCGATAATCCGCGAGTAAGCGCTCGCGCCCGCGACGAGCATCTTGGGCTTGTGTTCGAGAGCGAGCTTTTCAATTTCGTCGTAGTCGATGCGTTCGTCTTCTTTTTTTACGCCGTAGGCAATGAATTTGTACATGCGACCCGAAAAATTCAGAGGGTGGCCGTGCGTGAGGTGACCGCCGTGGGAAAGGTTCATGCCGAGAACAGTGTCGCCCGGCTGCAAGGTGGACATATAGACGGAGACGTTTGCAGAAGTACCGGAATGCGACTGCACGTTGGCGTGCTCCGCGTCGAAGAGTTCCTTGGCGCGGTCGATGGCGAGCTGTTCGACTTTATCGGCGTATTCGCAGCCGCCGTAGTAGCGCTTGCCGGGGTAGCCTTCAGCGTACTTGTTGGTGAAGATCGAGCCCATGGCTTCGAGGACGGCTTCGGAAACGAGGTTTTCCGAGGGGATCAGCTCGAGGCCAGTGGCCTGGCGCTCAGCTTCATCGCGGAGCAGATCCGCTATCTGGGGGTCAACGGCATCCAGCGGCCGGTTCATGCGGTCATTGGCGTCAGTGGTCTTCGTCATCAGGAGGCCTCGTTTCGCTGCGTATCAGCATGCAGGGAAAGGTGGAGAGGCGATTCTATCGAATGGAAAGAGTGAAAGCCAATTCGAGGAGAACCTGGGACAGGCGCGCGACTCTAGATTGTCCCGTTCATACCCCATGTTTCGTCCCGCTCACTCATGAATGGTTTTCACGCTCGAGTTGCGTGATCTTGTCGAGGCGTCGTTGGTGGCGGCCGCCGGCGTAAGGGGTGGTCAGGAAGGCTTGGACCATTTCGAGGGCAACGGCGGGGGTGACGATGCGGGCGCCGAGGGCGAGGACGTTGGCGTCGTTGTGTTCGCGGGCGAGGCGGGCGGTGGTTACGTCATGGGCCAGTGCGGCTCGAATGCCAGGGACTTTGTTGGCGGCGATGGAGATGCCAATGCCGGAGCCGCAGACGGCAATACCAACGTCGCACTGTTTTGAGGCCACTCGTTCGCCTACGGCTTTGCCAAAGTCCGGGTAGTCCACGGATTCTTCCGAGGAAGTGCCCTGGTCATCGACGGAGTATCCCGCCGATTCGAGATGCTTCCTGAGGATTTCTTTGACAAGGAATCCGGCGTGATCAGAGCCGATGGCGATGCGCGGCTTGAAAGTGGATTCAGTCAAAGTGACAACGGGCGGCATTGTATCGAAGAAAGGTTTCCACCGCAATTTGACAAGACCGTGTAGGAATCAGTTTCCGATAACCGCGTTACCAGGCGGTACGCAGTTTCAAGCAGATAAAGGGCCAATTTATTCGAGCATGGGTACTGCTAAGAATTTTTGAGTAGCTTCGCTTGACGACATTGCTCACACAGACCATCCGCGTCTAAAGCCAATTCATCTACGAGGCGCCGTAACCTTGCAGGAATGAATACCGAAATATCAAAGTCGGGTTCTGGCATTTCAGGTTGTAGCCCTTGCGGTGGCAGGATAAGCACTCATTGACCCATCGCAGCATATATACTTCATCAGAAAGTCTTCGATATCTGTTCCGCGGTTCCCCATGTTCAAACCTCAGAAAGATTTGTATACCACAGTTTCTGTCCGAGTCCTGGTCAGTCGCATACTCAGAAACCGACTCACTGCTGTTGTTGGCCCTGCGATGTGCGTGGAGTGAGATCGGTGAGCGGTGGTCACTCGATTGACGGGGGATGGTATAGTTGGCGCAATTCCAGCCCACGCGTCGAAGGAGCGAGCGAAATATGCTTACCTTGGAAAGAGTCCCGCAGATTCCTCGGAGAGATCGTTGGTCGTTGCGAACGATTTGTGCGCTTGCTGGCCTCGCGTTTTTAGCGTGCTGCGCCTGCGCACCTCGGGCCGTGGCGCAAGAGAAGAATCCTTATGCGGGTGACGCGAAGGTAGCGAAGCTGGGGGAATTTCAGTTTCGGGCGAACTGCGCGTTTTGCCATGGACTGCGGGCGCGGGGTGGAGGACGCGGGCCGGACTTGACGCGCGCGCAGAAGCGCCATGGGAATTCGGACGCAGAGCTTTTTCGAACAATCAATGAAGGCGTTCCAGGAACGGCCATGCCGCCGAATGGAGCGACACAGCAAGGCGTGGGGATGACGGAAGAGGAGATCTGGCAGGTGATCAGCTACATTCGCAGCGTGCAAGTGAAGGCGCCGGCGCAACCAGTGGGCGATGCTTCACACGGGAAACAACTCTTCTATGGCACCGCGGCGTGCTCCACCTGCCACATGATTCAAGGGAAGGGCGGGCACCTGGGGCCGGACCTGAGCACCACCGGGTCGGCGCGTTCGACCGATTACATTGTGGAGTCCGTGCGCAATCCGAGCCGGCGGCTGGCGCAGGGAATCTCCGAGGCGATGAAAGAGTTTTCGCAGGAATACGAAACGATCACCGTGGTTACGGGGGACGGGCAGAAATTCATGGGTGTGGTTCTTAACGAAGATCATTTCACGGTGCAGATGATGGACACTCGGGAGAATCTGCACGTTTTCGAGAAAGACAAATTGCGGTCGCTTGAGAAGAGCAGGGAATCGCTGATGCCAGCTTACGATCCGAAGAGTTTGAGTGATAAGGATCTGCAGGACATCATGGCATACCTGCTGGTGGTGGGTGCGCAATGAGGACCGTTGCGATGCGTCGCGACTCCAAAAGCAGATTGCTCGCTACCCTCGGAATGATGGTGCTTTCCAGTTTGCCGATTGCGATCGCAGCGCTGAGTTTCTTTGCACCACCGGCCTTGGCGCAGGTGACCGCGCAGCGACTCTTGGATTCCGGGAAAGAGCCGCAGAACTGGCTGATGTATTCGGGCGACTATGCGGGCCGGCGGTACAGCACGCTGGAGCAGATTAACGCCGGGAACGCGGCCTCGCTTGCGCCCAAATGGGCCTATCAGACGATGGGCGGCGGAAAATTTGAAACGACGCCCCTGGTGGTGGATGGGATTTTGTACGGCACGGGGCAGGACGATCGAGTGTTCGCGCTGGATGCGCGCTCGGGGCGGCCGATCTGGCAGTATCAGCGGGCGCTTCCGGGTGACATTCGCCCGTGCTGCGGGCGCGTGAATCGGGGACTCGCGATTCTGGGCGACAAAGTTTTTCTTGGGACGCTGGACGCGCACGTGATGGCGCTGGACGCAAAGACGGGGAACGTAGCGTGGGACGTCACTGCTGTCGATTACCGCGGCGGGTACAGCATCACGCTGGCTCCGCTGGTCATCAAGAATCTGGTGATCATCGGTGTTTCCGGCGGGGAATATGGCATTCGCGGATTTATTGATGCCTACGATGCAGCGACGGGAGAGCACAAATGGCGCTTCTACACGGTTCCCGGTCCGGGCGAGCCGGGACACGAGACGTGGGAGGGCGACTCGTGGAAGATCGGCGGCGCGCCGGCGTGGATTACGGGCACTTACGATCCGGTTACGAATACTACTTATTGGACGACGGGAAATCCTTCGCCTTCGAATCGGGGCGAGGGGCGCGCGGGGGACAATCTTTACAGCAATTCGCTGCTGGCGCTCGAACCGGAAACGGGAAAGCTGAAATGGTATTTTCAGTTTTCGAAGCATGATGAACACGATTACGATGCCACGCAGGTGCCCGTGCTGGTGGAGCAGGGCGATAAGCATCTGATAGTTCAGGCGAACCGCAACGGATTTTTCTATGTGATCGATCGCGACAGCGGAAAGCTGATTAATGCGAACGCTTACGCCAAAGTGACGTGGAGCGATTCGAAAGATGCAAGCGGGACGCCGATTGCACGGAAGGACGCTTCGCCGACTCCAGAAGGGAATCGAGTGTGCCCGGGTGCGGCGGGCGCGACGAACTGGATGTCTCCAACATACGATCCGCAGACGAAGCTTTTCTACGTTACGGCGCGGGAGCAGTGCGACATATTCAGTACGGCGCCGCAGCCGTACGAAGCGGGGCACGCTTATTACGGGAGCGCGTATTTTCCGAATGACGATGCCGCGCCCTTTACGGGCGCGCTGCGCGCGATCGAGCCCGGCACGGGAAAAATCAAATGGGAGTGGAAGCATCCATCGCCGACGTGGTCCGGGGTACTCTCAACGGCGGGAGGGCTGGTGTTTTCGGGTGACGCCGAAGGAAACTTTATTGCGCTGGATGCCGCTTCGGGGAAAGCGCTGTGGCATTTTCAATGTGGGGCATCGGTTTACGCTTCGCCGATGACATACGCTGTGGACGGTAAACAGTATGTGGCGGTAGCGGCGGGATCGGCGCTGTTCACGTTCGCATTACCCTGAACCAGGTCCGGGGGGATTCTCTCCGGGAAGTTCCAGATTAAAATACGATGACCGTGGCAAGCGCGAGCGGCGAATTCACGCTATACTTGGAAGGTTATGCTGTCGGTCAACAACATCACTATGCGGTTTGGGCCACGCGTTCTCTTTGAGAATGTGACGTGCACGTTCATGGCGGGACGCCGGTATGCGGTTACCGGGCCGAACGGCGCGGGCAAATCCACGTTCATGAAGATTTTGACCGGGGAGCTGGAGCCGACAAACGGCTCGATAACCCGGCCGAAGAAGATGGGCGTTTTGCGCCAGGACCAGTTCGCGTTTGACCAGTATCGCGTGATTGACACGGTGATCATGGGCAATGCGTCGCTGTGGAAGGCGCTCGAGGAGCGCGACAAGCTTTATGCCAAGCCGCACGACGAGCTGACCGACGCCGACGGCATGCGGCTGGGAGAACTCGAAGGAATTGTCGGCGAAGAGGGCGGATACACGGCGGAGGCGGATGCCGCGGTGCTGCTGGATGGGCTGGGCGTCGAGGATACGCTGCACGAGCGCAAGATGGGCGAATTGCAGGGCGGGCAAAAAGTGCGCGTGCTGCTGGCGCAAGCGCTCTTCGGCAATCCTACCGCTCTACTGCTCGACGAGCCGACGAACAACCTGGACCTGGATTCGGTTCATTGGCTCCAGAGATATCTCTGCGATTATGAGGGCGTGCTGATCGTGATTTCGCACGACCGGCATTTCTTGAACAGCGTTTGCACGCACACGGCGGACATCGACTACGAAACGATCATTATGTACATCGGCGGTTACGACGACATGGTGATGGCCAAGACGCAGATCCGCGGGCGGATCGAAGCGGACAACGCGAATCGAGAGAAGAAGATTGCGCAGTTGCAGGATTTCATCGCGCGGTTTTCGGCGGGCACGCGTTCGGCGCAGGCGACTTCGCGCAAGAAGGAAGTCGAGCGGCTGCAGACGGCGGAGCTGGCGAGGAGCAACATCCAGCGGCCGTACATCAAGTTTGACATGAAGCGAAATTCGGGAAAACATCCGCTGGAGATTCGAAGCGTCGAGAAATCGTACGACGATTTGAAGGTGATTCCGCGATTTTCGGCGAGCGTGATACGCGGTGAAAAAATCGCGTTGATGGGCCGCAACGGCGCGGGCAAGACGACGATGCTGAAGTCGCTGGTGCGCAACGCACCGGGATTTATTGATGATGACGACAAGGAATTTGTGATCGATGGCGGCGAGGTGCGGTGGGGGCACGAGGTGGCCGTGGGCTACTTTGCGCAGGACCACGGCGAATCCATCACCAAGGGCATGACGGCGATTGAGTGGCTGTGGCAGTTTGATCCGGCCGCTTCGCAGCAGGAGCTGCGCGGATTAATGGGGCAGATGCTGTTCAGCGGAGAAGACGCGCTGAAGCCGACGCGCGCGCTCTCCGGAGGAGAGTCGGCCCGGCTGATTTTTTGCCGGCTGATGTTGCAGAAGCCGAACTTTCTTGTGCTCGACGAGCCGACGAACCACCTGGACCTGGAATCGATCAACGCGCTGAACATTGCGCTGCAGCGGTACGATGGAACGGTGCTGCTGGTGACTCATGACCACGACGTGATTGATGAAGTGGCGACGCGCATTTGGCATTTCCAGGATGGCAAGGTGGAAGACTTCAAGGGGCCATACGAAGAGTACGTGGCCTACGAAGAGGCGAAAGCCGCGCAGGCTCCGGCGGCTGCGCCGCGTGCTGGCGCTCGTCGCGCTTCGGTTCCGTCATAACGCGCGTCCTGCCGCGGCGCCGGAAGCCCACGCCCATTGAAAATTGAATCCGCCCAGATGACCGGTGACATCCACAACTTCGCCGATGAAAAACAGTCCCGGGACTTTTTTGCTCTCCATGGTTTTGCTCGATAGTTCGCCGGTATCCACGCCGCCAACGGTGACCTCCGCTTTTTCGTAGCCTTCGGTGCCGGCGGGTTTCAGAATCCAGGCATGCACCGACTTCTCCAGGTGTGCGAGGGAGTCGTTCGTCCAGTTTTCCGGAGCGTTCGTCTCGAGCCAGCGATCGGCGAATCGCTTTGGAAGGATTCCCTGAAAGGCCGAACGAGCCGCGGTCATATTGCGCACCTTTGCGGCGCGAATCGCGGGGGTGATTTCAAGACGAGGCGCCAGATCGATCTGGACGGGCTGGCCTTTGTCCCAGTATGAGGAAATTTGCAGGATCGCTGGTCCGCTCAAACCACGATGGGTAAAGAGCATTTTTTCGCGGAAGGCGTGATGGTTCGTGGAGGCGATGACTTCGGCTGATATGCCCGCCAAGTCACTGTACAGTTTGTAGTCCTTTCCTCCCAGGAGTAAGGGGACCAGGCCGGGCTTCGGGGGGACTATGTTCAGGTCGAATTGACGGGCAACTTCGTAGCCGAATGTAGTGGCGCCGATTTTTGGGATGGAAAGTCCGCCAGTAGCGACGACCAGTTCGGGAGCGTGAAATTCGGAGGCTTCGGTTCGAACGATGAACTCCGTTGTTCGCTGTAGTTCATGGATTCTGCAGCTGAGAAAGATCTGAACATCCGCGGCTTTGCATTCCGCTTCGAGCATGTCCGTGATGTTTTGCGCGGAGAGATCGCAGAAAAGCTGGCCCAGAGTTTTCTCGTGATAAGGGATGTGATGTTTTTGGACGAGGGCGATGAAGTCGGCGGGTGTATATCGGGCCAGGGCGGATTTGGCGAAGTGTTCGTTTGCGGAGATAAAGTTTTCCGGCTGGCAATGAAGATTGGTGAAATTGCAGCGGCCTCCGCCGGAGATCAGGATTTTCTTGCCGATTTTATCGGCCCGCTCGAGCACGGCGACGCGACGTCCGCGTTTACCGGCTTCGATGGCGCAAAGCAGTCCGGCGGCGCCGGCGCCGAGAATCAAAGCGTCAAATTTATGGATCAAGGGAAAAACTCATCGGATTGCGTAATACCCGCAGCTGAATTTCCGCCGCGGTTGCTCTCAAGGTTAAACTAAGTACAGGAGAAGACCGAGAAATTTGCCACCGATAATCAGCGCGCAAGGGCTTTCGAAGCGATACGGCGCAGCGCCGCTGTTCCAGAATATTTCGTTCACTGTTTCCGGAGGGGATCGCATCGGCGTGATTGGGCCGAATGGTTCCGGCAAATCCACGCTGCTGGAGATGCTGATGGGGCGCGTCAAGCCGGACAGTGGAGACGTGGCGATTCGCAAAGGGACGCGGCTGAACTACGTAGCGCAGATTTCGGAGTTCGCCGCGGGTGTGACGATTCGAACGGTCATCGAAAACGCGCTGGAGCGAGCCGCGTTGCATGGTGGCGAGCGCGCGTCGCGTCTTGCGGAAACGCTGGGCCGCGCGGGCTTCGGAGACCTGGAGGCGGAAGCCGCGACACTTTCGGGCGGCTGGCGCAAACGCCTGGCCATCTCCGAAGCCTTGGTGCAGGCGCCGGACATTCTGCTGCTGGATGAGCCCACCAATCATCTGGATCTTGCGGGGATCCAGTGGCTGGAAGGCGTTCTGCAGAACGCGGCGTTTGCGTGCGTGGTGGTTAGCCACGACCGCTATTTTCTTGAAAACGTCGTGAGCGAGATGGTGGAGCTGAATCGCGCCTACGATGACGGGGTGCTGCGTGTGAACGGGAACTACAGTAGTTTTCTGGAAGCAAAGGAAGAGTACCTGCGCGCGCAGAAAAAGAGGCAGGAGTCGCTGGAGAATCGGGTGCACACGGAGCTGGAGTGGCTGCGGCGCGGACCAAAAGCGCGCGCCACAAAGGCAAAGGTGCGGATTGATAAAGCGCACGAGATGATCGGCGAGCTCGCGGAGATGAACGCGCGCAGCCGCACCAGCAGCGCGGAAATCGATTTCTCCGCGACGAACCGGAAAACGAAGCAGCTGATCACGCTGGATGGAGTGTCGTTCGGAATTGGCAGCCGCGCGCTTTTCAAAGACATTCATTTCAATGTGACGTCGGGGATGCACGTAGGGCTCGTGGGGCCGAATGGCAGCGGCAAGACGACGTTGCTGCGCCTGCTGCGTGGAGAGCTGAAGCCGGAATCCGGCAATATCCGGCGCGCCGAGGGATTACGGATCGTGTACTTCGACCAGAACCGCGAACTCGATCCGGACATTACGCTACGGCGGGCCCTTGCGCCGGACAGCGATGCGGTAATTTATCAAGAGCGCGTTATCCATGTGGCAGCGTGGGCAGAGAGATTTCTGTTTTTGAATGAGAATCTGAATCAGCGCGTCGGCCGGCTCTCCGGCGGAGAACGCGCGCGTGTGTTGATCGCGCAACTGATGCTTCAGCCGGCTGACGTTCTGTTGCTCGACGAACCCACCAACGATCTCGACATTCCGGCACTGGAAATTCTGGAAGAGAGCTTGCTGGAATATGCCGGAGCGTTGGTGCTGGTGACGCACGATCGATTCATGCTGGATCGCGTTTCGACGGTGGTGCTCGGGCTGGATGGGCTGGGAACTGCGGAACGCTTTGCGGATTACTCGCAATGGGATGCCTGGCAGCGTTCGCGGCGGTCAGAGACTGTCGCCCAGGCGGCGAAAGCAAACCGCAGCTCGCGCGGTAGTACGGCGCCAGCAGCTGGCACTGCCGCAAGGAAGAAACTCTCGTACTCGGAATCCCGAGAATTCGAGAACATGGAAAGCGTCATCGCTGAGGCCGAGAAGGATCTGCAAAGGAAGCACGCTGCGCTGGAAGATCCGGAGATCACGGGTGAGCGGGCCAGTTTGCAGAAAGCCTGCAGCGAATTGGACGAAGCCCAGAAATGGATAGACACCCTCTACGCGCGCTGGGCGGAACTGGAACAAAAGCAAAGTTGAAATTTGCTGAGTTAGGTCGCGTACCGTCTGCGTGCTAACGCTTCAGAAATTCAATCAGCGTCGGATTAACAATTTCATGGTGCTCGTAGAAGGGCACGTGAGCAGCATCACCGATGCCATGGAATTCGGCTTGCGGGATCGCTTTGCGCACTTCGTCACTCAAAGCGAACGGCACGTCCTGGTCGGCGCGGCCCCAGATCAGCAGCATGGGCTTCCCGCTTTTTCCGACCTGCGCAAACGCTGCGGTGTTGTCCTGCGAGAGAAATTGGCGGATGGTCGAAAGGATTGCGTTCCGGAAACCCTTGTAGTGCATCTGCGTCGAATACTTTGCGAAATAATCTGGATAGCGTTCCGGGTGCACGAAGTCGTCCCGTTGCGAAGCCGCCATCGTCGGCGCGATTTTTACGCCCATGACGAAGTCACCCAGCAAAGGCGTGCGCAACGGACACGGTGGCGTGAAACCCTTGCCGTATGCCGGATCGAAAAGAACAATTTTTCGAACGCGCTCCGGATGCCGCACCGCGAAATTGATGACGATGGGCCCGCCCATCGAAACGCCCACGATGTCCACAGGGATGCTGATGTCAAGCGCGCCGAGCAGTTGCACAAGCTGCTGGTCAAAAAGATCGGGGTTGTAGCGCGCATCCGGCCGGTCCGACCAGCCTCGGCCGTAGAGATCGTAACGAAGGACGCGGAAGCCCGCCGCCGTTAGCGTATCAAACGTGGGATCCCAAATGTAGTACGGCACCGAAAAGCCATGGACAAGGACGACCATAGGCGCGTCCGTTGGCCCGGCCAGCTCGGCGGATAGCGGCGACGTGGTTTCTCAATGGGACGTTCACGCTGGATGTAAACATGACGGATGGGAAGCTGCATCAGTTTGCGCTGTATGCGGTGGATTGGGACAACAACGGAAGAGTGGAGACAGTGCAGGTAGTGGATGCGAACACGAGCAGTGTGCTGGATACGAGGAGCCTTTCGAGTTTCAGCAATGGAGTGTATCTGGTGTGGAATGTATCGGGGCACGTGAAGATCAACGTCACTCTGAATACCGGGATAAACGCGGTGGTGAGCGGAGTGTTTTTCCACTAGAAACGACAGCCAGCCCTCGTTCGAGTTATCAGCGGGACGATAAGCCCCGTCTTGCGGGGCCGAATGCCGCACGGATTGCGGAACACAAGTTAATCTCAATAAAAACCAATGATTCGTGGTCTCTACTGGCTTAGCAGGCTTTTCCAGCGGACCCAGGCATCGGCGCGGGCCTTCTTGTTGGCATCATTGGCATCGGGAGCCTCGCCTGCGCGCATAAAGCCGTGCCCAGCGCCTTCGTAGGTCACGGGGTCGTAGGGTTTGCCGGCGGCCTTCATTTGCGTGATGGTATCGGGGATGGTGGTATCGATCCGCGCGTCATTCCCAGCATAGAAGCCATAGACCGGAGCTTTGATACGAGCCATGGCATCCTTTTCAGGCGGCCCGCCGTAGAAAACGAAGGCCGCAGCAAGATCCCCGCGGTTGGTCGCGAATCGGAATGTTTGGCTACCGCCCCAGCAGAATCCGCCGACGAAGAGCTTGCCACTGGAGGCGGGTAGCTTGAGGCCATAGTCGGCCGCGGCATTCAGATCTGCGGTCACCTGATCGGGATTCAGGTGGCTGACTGCCTCCATCGTTTTGTCAGCGGCAAAATCAGAGCTCCGGCCGCCGTTCGGGCCCATGCCGGATAGCAGATCGGGAGCGACGGCGATGTAGCCCGCCGCGGCTACCTGATCCGCCAGATCCTGCACCCAGTCGGTCATGCCGAAGATCTCGTGAATGATGAGCACGACAGGGGTCTTTCCTTTCGACTCGGGATAGACGACGAAAGTTTCGACCGAACGTCCGTCGTGCTTAATGGTGACCCACTCACTGTGGCGCGGAGATTTTTGCAGTGTCGCCTTGGCCCAATCCTGCGCGGAGGCGATTTGCGCAGCGCAAAGAAGGAGCAAGCATACTAGAGTGATGCGTTTCATGGCGCGGTGTCTCCCTTGGAGAATATCGCTGGCCGGACACGGCCTGGAAGCGTCCGTTCAGGGCGAGAGGCATGGTAATGCCATGCGGCGAAGCTCGCAAGACCCAGGAGCGGTCGCAGTGGCGGTAGACGCGTTGACACGCTTGCAGGCGTCCGATACGCTTTTGAGTTCACATAGCTGAAGATATTGCTTCTGTGAGGAACGGACAAACCGCCCCATGGCTGAAGAAAAGCTTCCGACCCGGGCACAAGATTTTTCCGAGTGGTACAACCAACTGGTCCTGAAGGCACAACTCGCCGATTACGCGCCGGTGCGCGGGTGCATGATTGTGCGCCCCTACGGCTGGGCACTGTGGGAGAACATCCAGCAAGCGCTGGATCGGCGGTTCAAGGCCACGGGTCATCAGAACGTGGCATTTCCCCTATTGATCCCTCGCAGCTTCATCGATAAGGAGAAGCATCACGTTGAGGGTTTCTCGCCGGAGCTGGCGGTGGTCACCATCGGAGGCGGGGAAGAGCTCGCCGAACCGCTGGTGATTCGCCCCACATCGGAGACCATCATCGGCCATATGTGGTCGAAATGGATTCAATCGTATCGCGACTTGCCGGTGCTCATGAACCAGTGGAACAGCGTGGTCCGCTGGGAGCTGCGCACCAAGCTCTTCCTGCGCACGCTGGAGTTTTACTGGCAGGAAGGCCATACCGCGCATGCTACGCGCGAGGAAGCCGAAGCCGAGACGCGACAGATGTTGGACATTTACACCGACTTCGCGGTGAACGATGCCGCGATTCCCGTGATCCCGGGGAAAAAATCCGACGCGGAGAAATTCGCCGGCGCCGACACGACGTTCTCGATTGAAGCGATGATGGGCGACGGCAAAGCGCTGCAATCCGGCACGTCGCATTTTCTGGGGCAGAATTTCGCCCAAGCCTTCGAGGTCAGATATCTCGATCAGAACGGCCAGTTGCAACATTGCTGGACAACGTCTTGGGGACTTTCTACGCGCGTGATCGGCGCCATCATCATGGTGCACGGCGACGACCAGGGCCTCATCCTGCCGCCCAAACTGGCGCCCTATCAAGCTGTGGTGGTGCCGATTTTCAAGACGGACGAAGAAAAGACCGTGGTACTCGAGACCGCTAGAAAGCTGAAGACGGAGCTGGCGAAGGCCAACATTCGCGTTACGCTGGACGAGCGCGAAGGCCAAAGCCCAGGCTGGAAATTCAACGATTGGGAGATGCGCGGGGTACCCCTCCGCGTGGAGCTGGGTCCCAAAGACGTCGCCAAACAGGCTGCGGTGCTGGCGCGCCGCGACCGGCCGGGCCGGGAAGGGAAGATCAGCGTTTCGCTGGCCGATTTGCCCGCGACAGCCGAACGGCTACTCGTAGAGATTCAACAGTCGCTGCACGACAAGGCGCTGGCCTTTCGAAAGAGCAATACGCACGAGGCAACAACTTACGAGGACCTGAAAAAGGCCGTCGAAAGCGGCTTTGCCTTCTCCTTTTGGTGTGGCAGCGCCGAGTGTGAAGCCAGAATCAAGGAAGAAACCCGTGCCACAATGCGTTGTATCCCGCTCGAACAGCCTGGCGGCTCAGGCTCCTGTGTAGCTTGCGGCAAGCCATCGGCCGAGCGAGCGATCTTCGGGCGTGCTTACTAGGCCCGTTCCTTTCCGGGAACATGGCCTGCGCCAACTTCTCGACACTCCTCCACGCGGATGCTAGCGTAACTAACAGGGGCTAATGAGCTTCGCCGTGCGGCGAGCCTGAAAAATCCAGTCGAAGCGCCCCGGGAGCTGAGTTCTTGAACCTTTTTCGCAATGCAAACCGCCCCATGCTGGCGCCCCGTCACTCCGAACGCGGGGAAGGCAAACTTAAGGCCATCCTCTTTACCGTCGTCATTGTGTTGATCATCTACTCCGCAGTGAAAATCATTCCCGCGTATGTCTCGGAGTATGAACTCTCCGACAAGATGCAGGAACAGGCGCGGTTTGCGGTGGTGAATCGTTACAGCGAGGATCAGATTCGGGACAACATTTTCAAAACCCTGCAGGACCTGGATATCCCCGCCAAGAGGGAAGACATCAAAGTAGCCGCCAGCAATGCCATCGTGAAGATTTCGCTGAACTATACCGTTCCCGTGGACTTGCTGTTCTACCACATGGATCTCAATTTTTCTCCATCGAGCGAAAACAAGGCCCTGTTTTGAGGCGTCGGATTGACCCTGCGTCTTCCCGGCTCAGTACTGACGTTGCGACATAGGGGAACTCCGCCTTTCCTAGGGCACGGTCTTGCGAGACAATAAAAGTTCAGCCCTCGGGAGCACTGGTTTGCGCATTCGCATTCAAAAAGGATTTTTTACCTCGGCGATCGGTTTGGCGATCCTCGGCATTGTCTTCGCCATGTTTCTGATTGCCGGTGGAATCTTTACCTACTACTACGTGAAGTACTCGCGCATGATCGATGCGCGGCTCTCCGGCACCAGCCTGCAAAACACGACGCAGATTTTTTCCGCGCCGGAGCATATCTCCGTTGACCAGGCCTGGGGACCGGATGATCTCGCCACGTATCTCACCCGCGTGGGGTACCGGCCGGAGCATGACGAAAACGCCCGCGGCCAATTCACCGTCCAGGGAAATACCGTCGATATCCGCCCATCCAAGCTTTCCTATTTCGGGGAGAAAAACGCGCTGGCGGTACAGTTCCGTGGGAAAAGCGTGAAGTCCATCAAGCCGCTTTCCGGCGGCCCGGACCTGAACAACGCCGAGATCGAGCCGGACCTGATTACCAATCTTTTCGATAGCGCGCGCGAGAAACGGCGGCGAGTCCGGTACGACGACTTGCCCGCGACGCTGGTGGACGCGATTCTTTCCGCGGAAGACAAGCGCTTCTTCGAACACGGCGGTTTTGATTTCATTCGAATCGTGGGCGCGGCGTGGGCGGACGTGCGGCATAGCAGCCAGCACTACCAGGGCGCGAGCACCATCACCATGCAATTGGCACGCACGTTCTTCTTTTCGAACGAACGGACGTGGCGGCGAAAACTCGCGGAAGCGATGGTTTCTATCGAATTGGAGCAGCGCTTCACCAAGCAACAAATCTTTGAGATGTACGCCAACGAGGTGTAT
This sequence comes from Candidatus Acidiferrum sp., assembly GCA_036522195.1. Lineage (GTDB taxonomy): Bacteria > Acidobacteriota > Terriglobia > Acidiferrales > UBA7541 > Acidiferrum. The sequence continues at coordinate 26,520 of DATDGF010000115.1, forward strand.
CTGGGGAACCGCGGGAGCTTTGGAATTCGCGGGTTTTCCGAAGCCAGCGTGGCGTATTTTGGCAAGGACTTGCGGCAATTATCGCTGGGAGAGTGCGCTTATCTTGCCGGCATCATTCGCGCGCCAAACTTCTATTCGTCCGCGGACCGGCATCCCGAACGCGGAGGCCAGGCGCGGGACCGCGTCCTGACCCAGATGCTGGAGAACAAGTACATCAACGAGGCGGATGTGCAGGATGCGAAGCGCCCACCGCTGAAAATCGTGCGCACCTCTGTATCTGGCGGAGACGCGCCTTACTTCGTGGACATGGTCAAGGACCATCTCCTCGACAAATTCTCCGAGAACGAACTGTTGAGCCAGAATTTCCGGGTTTACACCACGCTTGATCCCGCGCTGCAGCGCGCCGCCGTTGCGGCCGTCGATGCAGGGATGAAAAACGTGGACTTGCTTCTCGCGAAGAAGTACGACAAGTGGAGGCGCGAGAATGCCAAGAAGGGCAGCACCGAGCCGATACCTCAGGCGCAGGTGGCGCTGGTCGCGCTGGACCCTCGCACGGGTGAAATCAAGGCGGTGGTCGGAGGTCGGGACTACGGCCAGAGCCAGCTCAATCATGCTCTTGCGCATCGTCAGCCCGGCTCGGTCTTCAAACCTTTTGTTTATGCGGCCGCGTTCGACAATGCCGTGGACGGCGTGCAGCCGATCATCACGCCAGCGACCACCATTGACGACGAGCCTACCACCTTTGAGTTCGACGGCAAGGACTACACCCCCAATAACTACGGCGAAAAATTCATGGGGCGCGTGACAGTTCGGGATGCGCTGACGAACTCGCTCAATGTAGCCACCGTCAAAGTGGCTGAACTGATTGGATATGGCCGCGTTGTGCAGGTTGCGCGAAAGATGGGGCTGGGAATGAATATCCAGCCGACGCCGGCCGTGGCTCTGGGCGCGTATGAAATGACACCGATCGATGTCGCCGCGGGCTACACCACTTTTGCAAACGTAGGCACCCGCGCCGAGCCGCAGTTTCTGCGGAGCGTGATTAATGCGCAAGGGTCTGAGGTCGAAAAATTCACGCCGCAGACACGCCAGGCTCTCGATCCTCGCGTTGCTTTTCTCGTCGATAGCCTGCTGAAGGACGTGCTGAATCGAGGCACCGGGGCGGGAGTTCGGGCGCGCGGTTTCACTCTGCCGGCCGCAGGAAAAACGGGCACCTCGCGGGATGGCTGGTTTGCGGGGTTCACATCCAACCTGCTCTGCGTAATCTGGATCGGGTTTGACGACAATCGCGACCTGGGGCTGCCGGGCGGCGCGGTGGCAGCGCCAATCTTTGCGGACTTCATGATTCGCGCCACGGCCTTGGCTCAATACAAGGACGTAAGAGATTTCACCATGCCGGAAGGCGTGCAGTCGGTGATCATCGACCCGGAATCGCTCCAGCTCGCGACCCCCAACTGTCCGACGACCCGCGAGGAAGTCTACGTCGCCGGTTCAGCGCCTACGCAAATGTGCGAGCTCCACGGCGGTCACAGCCTCGTTACTTCGACCGGCTCAGTCCTTTCCCACATATTCGGAGGCCAGTCCAAAACCGCGCAAACAGACGAGAATGGGCAGCCAATCACCCCCTACGACCCGAATCGCCCACCTCAGGCCACGGGCCAGGGTTCCCCCGATACTGCTGCGCAGACTGGCGAAAAGAAAAAGAACCCTTTACAGAAGATATTTGGTATCTTTGGGGACAAGAAGAAGGAACCCGACAAGGCCAAGCCAAAACCGGAGAAGGGAGACCCGCCATGACCTGTATTCGAATGGCGTTTCCAGCAAGTATCCTCCTCTTTAGTCTTTCGATGCCCTCCGCAGGACAGTCGCTCTTTGAGAATCCCAGTACAGAGGTTGCTCCGCGAATGGGGCAATCCCAGCCGCAGTCACAAGCGCAATCGCCGGCGGACCCTGCCGTCATCGTCGTGCGGCCGGAGCTGACGGATGAACAGCTTGCCGATCTCTACATGGTCCGCAAGGACTACCGGGATGCGACGCTGGTTTACAAGAAACTGTCCGATCAGAATCCGAAGAATCCTGTGTACCTGAACAAGCTGGGGATTTCGCTGCACCAGCAGGCTGCCCTTGCTCTAGCCCTCAAGTACTACGAGCGCGCCTCGAAAGTCGATCCTACATACGCGGATGCGCAGAATAATATCGGCACGATCTGGTATCAGCGCAAGCGCTACGGCAAAGCCATCAAGGCCTATCAAAAGGCGCTGAACATCCGCAACGACATGGCCGTGCTGTACAGCAATCTGGCTTACGCCTATTTCGGCGACAAGAAATATGAGGAGGCCATCTCCTCTTTCCGCCAGGCGCTGGCATTGGATCCGCAGCTGTTCGAGCACAACAGTTCGAGGAGCGGGTCGCTGTTGCAGGATCGTTCCGTAAATGACCGCGGACGGTTTTACTACCTGCTGGCGAAGTCTTTCGCCGAAGCCGGTAACCTAGAACGCTGCATGATCTATCTCCGCAAGGCGAAGGACGAAGGTTATACCCAGCTCGCGGCAGTAAAATCCGATCCGGCTTTCGCCGCGGTGCTCAAGGAGCCGGGAATCCAGGAGATTCTTGCTCCGAAGCCGCCAGATACCCATCAACCCTGATCTTCCGAGTATTCTCTAATTTACAAGGGCAGTGCCTGTCTGAGCGCGAAAGGTGTACTTGCGTCTGCTACAATGCTAGTGATATGGGCCGCCATTTCTTCCGCGCGCGTTGCCTAATCCTGCTCTCCGGCTTCGTTGTTATTGGAACTCCATCCGTCATTGCTCAGCAACCTGCACCGAGGAACCGCATCGCTGCGACATCCAGCTATCAGCAAGGCGTGTACCTGGTATTTCCGTTCGAGAACGCAGGTTCGTCACCGAGGCTGGACTGGCTGGGCGAGGGCCTCGAAGAATTGAGCATCCAGAGGCTGTCCGCAGCGGGGGAGCAGGTGTATTCACATGCGGGGCGCATTGCCGAACTCGAGCGCTATGGCCTGCCGCACACGTCCAAGTTGAGCCGCGCGACGATGCTTCATGCCGCGGAAGATCTCGATGCGGATTTTGTGGTTTTTGGAAAATACACTTCAAACGGTTCATCGCTCACAGTCGAAGCGCGCGTACTCAAAGTGAATCCCACGTCCCTGCTTGCACCGCTCCGCGAGACCGGCGCTCTCGATACGTTCATGGATTTGAACATGCGGCTGGTGTGGCGGGTGCTCTCAACGACCGAACCGCGCTACCCATTGAGTCTCGCCGAATTCACAAAACGCCAGCGGCCGCTGCGCCTAGACGCTTTCGAACACTACATCCGCGGGTTGCTGGCCACCGAAGATGATGCGCGGTTGCGTGAGTTGCGGGAAGCGGCGAGGCTCGAGCCGGAATGGCCGGACCCCGATTTTGCGCTCGCGGAAGCCTACTTTGCGCGGCGAGACTGCGATTCGGCGCTGCCGTGGTACGCCAAAGTGCCGAAGAAGCATGACCGCTACGCGGAAGCGGTTTTCGCCACGGGTGTCTGCCGCCTGCTGCTTGGCCAACCGGATCGCGCCGAGGAAGTGTTTACTTCGCTGCAGGAAGCATTGCGGAACAACCTGGTTGCCGGCGCGGACCTGCCGGAAATCCTGAATAACATTGCCGTCGCGCTGGCGCGCCAGGGGAAAGTTTCCGCTGCGCAGGCGGATCTCGCCCGCGCTGCGGAGCTCGATCCTGACGAGGATGACTACACGTTTAATTCGGGTTTATTGGCACTGCAAGCCAATGACGCAGCGGCTGCGGCGAGATTCTTTCGCGAGTCCGTGGAACGCGAGCCGGACAATCCGGAAGACCGGGCCATGCTGATCTTGTCCCTGGAAAAAGCGGGGAATAAATCCGAGGCGGAACAGGAGCGCGAGACGGCGATCGAGGCGTTTGGCCCCAATGGACTGCCGGCGATTCATCTGGATGCGAAGAACGAGTTTGTGTTCAAGCTGATTCGCATCAAGACCGAGCTGGATGTGACCGCTCTCCGCGCGGGTTTGGAATCCCCCGAAGCTGGTTCGGCGGTGGCGGCCTCCAGCGACCCCGCGGACACCCCCGCGGCGCACATTCGGCGCGCGCGGCAGGAACTTTCCGCGGGACACGTGGATGCGGCGGAGAAAGAATTTCGCGCCGCCCTTGCCAGTGACCCACACAATGCCGCGGCACATCAAGGATTGGGAGAAATCGATCGCCGGCAGGGCAGGCTGGAAGATGCCGTGAAGGAAATGCAAGCCTCGCTGGAAGCGCGGGATTCCGCGGTGGTTCGAACCATGCTGGCAAAAATTTACCTGGAACAGAAAAAACCGGACCTGGCGCGCACGGAAGTGGAGCACGCGCTGAAGCTGGCCCCGAACTACGCGGAAGCGAAACAGCTTCTCGAACACCTGCAGAAGTCCAACGCAGACCAGAAGAAACCAGGTGGAGGTGCATGATGACCGGTTTGCTGTGTTTGATTCGACGTGTCTCGGAGTCTCGGCGATTTCGGTGGATTGCATCGCTCTCGCTTCTCGGCATCACGCTCGCTGCCACCATCTCTGTATTGCTTCCTGCCGCGACGGCTGACGAACATCCGGGCGGCCCCTTCGTTCAGGAACTCAGCCTCGATAGTGAAGTTGAGCCAATATTGGCGACGTATATCGACGAAGGCCTTGCGGATGCGGCGCGGCGGCACGCCTCGCTTGTGCTGATCACCATGGATACACCGGGCGGGCTGAGCGATTCGATGAAGGACATGATTCAGCACATTCTTGCGTCGCCCGTGCCGGTCGCGGTGTACGTTTCACCCACGGGAGCGCGTGGCGCTTCCGCTGGATTCTACATACTGCTTTCGGCGGATATCGCGGCGATGGCGCCCGGGACACACGCAGGTGCCGCTTCTCCGGTGCTCTCGATCGGCGGATACGTTCCGCAAATTGACGATGTGCTGCGCAAAAAGATCAACCAAGACGCCATGGCCTTTCTGCGTAGTTTCACGGAAACGCGCGGGCGCAATCCTGTACTTGCGGAGAAGGCCATCACGGAATCCACGGCGTTCACGGAAAAGGAAGCGCTGAATGGAAAAATGATCGACCTTATCGCGAGTTCGACCGACGATTTGCTGCGCCAACTCGACGGTCGGTCGATAACACGCTTTGACGGAACGAAAATAACATTGGCGCTCAAGAATCCGACGCGCGCGCCGTTTGAGCTTTCCAGCCGGCAAAAGTTTCTGGCGCGCATCGTCCAGCCGGACGTTTTCTTCGTGCTGCTGATTCTTGGTGTGCTTGGCCTGTACACGGAGTTCACGCACCCGGGAGTGATTGCGCCGGGAGTGATTGGCGGGATCTGCCTGATCCTCGCGCTGTATGCCATGCAATTTCTTCCTGTGAATCTCGCGGGGCTGCTGTTGATTCTGCTCGCGCTGGCCTTTTTCATCCTGGAAGCGAAAATGCCAAGTCACGGAGTACTGGCGCTTGGAGGAGTGGTCTCGATGTTTCTGGGCGCGATCTTTCTGATCCGCTCGCCACTCACATCAGGAGGAGTGAGCGTCGGCGTGGCGCTCGCGGCGACCTTGCCATTTGCACTGCTCACCGTCTTTCTGATGCGCCTGGTCCTTCGTTCCCGGAGATGGAAATCCGTGACGGGTAAGGAAGAGTTGATCGGGGAACAGGGCGTTGCGCTCGCGGGGCTAACGGCAGGTGCTGAAGGAATGATTCGGGTGCACGGCGAGCTGTGGCAGGCGGAGTCTACGCAGCCCGTGGCAGAAGGCGAAGCTGTTCGGATCTTGCGAGTCGAGGGGCTGAAACTATACGTTGAGCCGGCGGATGCGGTTGTGGCGGCAACGAAATAAGGCTTTGCGATCATTTAGGAGGGGAAAATGGAAATCGGTTTTGTTGGGATAGCGCTAATTGTTGGCCTGGGATTGATCTGGTTCTGGAACTCGCTGTACATCATCAAGGAGTGGGAGCGTGGAGTGGTGCTGCGGCTGGGCCGGTTGTTACCCGAAGCGAAGACTGCTGGTCTAAACCTGGTGTTTTGGCCGATCGAAACGCTCTACCGGATTCCGCTGCGGATTGAGACCTTGGATGTACCGCCGCAAGATATCATTACGCGAGATAACGTTTCCGTGAAAGTGAACGCGGTTTGTTATTTTCGCGTGGTGGACGCCAACCAGGCGCTCTCGCAGGTGCAGAATTATACGTACGCAACTTCGCAACTGGCGCAGACAACCATCCGCAGCGTCGTCGGCCAATTCGAACTCGATGAAATTCTTTCGCAGCGCGACAAGGTCAACGCCAAACTTCAGATCATTCTCGACACGGACACGGAACCTTGGGGCATTAAAGTTTCCAAAGTCGAGGTGAAACAGGTCGACATTCCCGAGCAGATGCAGCGCGCCATCGCCAAACAGGCGGAAGCGGAACGCGAGCGCCGCGCCAAGATCATTCACGCCGAAGGTGAGTTCGAAGCTTCGCAAAAGCTAGCCGACGCCGCGAAAGTTCTTGAGACCCAGCCCTCCGCCATCCAGCTTCGCTACCTGCAGACTTTGACCGAGATAGGTGTCGAGAAGAACACAACGATTGTGTTTCCCCTGCCTATCGATATCATTAATCAGTGGACTAAGAATTTAGGGGGACCGCAAAAGTAAGAATGGCTTCTGGGGGAAAACGAGGAGGCGCGGGAGAGCGTGTGCTCGAAAGCCGGCATGTCATCGGCTTGTTCATGCTGATGCTGCTGTTTTCGGGCGTATTCTTTACGCTCGGGTACGTGATGGGGCGCAGCCAGTTTGACGGGCAAGTGCGCGCAGCGCTGGACCCGCGTTCGAAACCGGAAGGATCCGCGTCTGGCCATTCGGAACCCGCGCCAAAGCGGGCGAATAAGCCCGCGCCCTCCGAAACGAGCACGGACCCAACTGCGAAGCCGAATTCCGATTGGGAGTTTTACAACGCGGGCAACGCTAAGAAGTCCCATGACGAGTTGAAGCCCGTGGGGACCCCGGCTCCAGCGACTCCGAATCCCACGCCTGCGGTCGCGCGAACGTCGGCGCCAAGCAAGACCGCCGCCAGCCCATCAAAACCCTCGAGTTCATCGTCCATACCAGCAGGCCAATACACGTTGCAGGTGGCGGCGCTCACAAAAGAAGCCGACGCAGTTGATCTTGCCACTCGGCTGCAAAAGAAAAATTTTCCCGCTTTCGTTCTCTCGCCGCGCACCGACAAGTATTATCACGTACAAGTCGGTCCCTACGTTGATCAGAAAGCCGCCGAAGCCGCCAGAAATGGCCTAGAGGGCGCCGGATTTAAAGCCATCGTGAAACACTGATGGCTGTGGGAACCTGGCGCACACATCTTCGTCCGCAGCCGGGTACAGAAACCCTGTCAGCCTTGCGCATCATGATCGCGGCCGCTTCTGGCGCGGCGCTGTCGCTTTCCTTCACGGGACTCTATCTCAGCATCTACTCGTGGACCTGCGTTGGAATTCTAATTATTACTTTGGTTGGGGCACGTCCGCGCGTGGCATTCCTCAGTGGATTTCTTCACGCCATCTTTTTTGTCTTTACTTCCGTGCCGTGGATCGCCACCGTTCTTTCGGCGCACGGGGGCCTTTCGACAGCCGGGGGTTGGGGCGTCTTGCTATTGATCGCAAGCGTCTGGGGCATTTTGATCGGGACTTTCGGCTGGGGGGTGAATCGTATCTCTCGCCGAAGCATTGAGCTGGCGTGCATCGCTGCGCCTTTCCTATGGGTGACGACGGAGCTTGCTCGCGCGTATCTGCCCGAGATCAGCTTTCCATGGAATCTGCTCGGCTATCCGGCGGCGGTAAATCCAGGTCTCATTCAGTTGACTACTGTCACAGGGATCTATGGACTCTCTTTTCTAGTAGCGGCTTTCAATGCGCTCCTGGCATGGACGGCCGCTTCTGATTCCTTCACCTGGCAGCGGCGGGTGGCCATTGCCGGTGCAGTTGCAGCCACTCTTTTCATCGTTATCTTTCTTGGACCGCGAATGCTGCCCGAAGCACCGGCGCATCATTTGGCGCGTGCCGTTCAACTCAATTTTCCGGAGGCGCAGTCGTACGGAGCGGACTGGTTTCAGGCCCATGCGTCGGACCTGGAAGAAATCGAACGGCTCAGCCTTACTCCTGTCGCTGTTCAGCCAGACCTGCTTGTCTGGCCGGAAGCCCCCGCGCCGTTCTCGTTCCAGGATTTGCGCTTCGCAAAGATTGCTTACTTGCTTGCCATCCAATTCAACCATCCGTTCCTTGCGGGAGCGATTGAATGGAAGCCGTCGGTAGACGCGCCAGACAAAGTGCCACATGGCAACCTGGCGCCATACAACAGCGCATTGCTGTTTGACGCGCAGGGACAACGCGTTTTCGTGTACGACAAGATTCACTTGGTTCCGTTCGGAGAGTACGAACCGTTTCCGCTGATTCATCACGTGGTGACCAGTGTTTCCGATGAAGTCGGCGGCTTTCATAAAGGAAACAGGTACGTCGTGGGGCGATTGCCGGGAGGTAATACCTTTGGCGTATTCATTTGCTATGAAGCCATTTATCCCGGCGAAGTCCGGCAATTCGCCGCGAATGGCGCGCAGCTCTTGATCAACATTTCAAATGACGGCTGGTTTGGCCGCTCTGCTGCCGCCGAGCAGCATCTTCACATGGCGCGCGTTCGCGCCGTGGAGAACCGCCGCTGGATCATTCGAACGACCAACAATGGCTTCACTGTATCCATCGATCCCTACGGCCGGATTTATGCCCCACTTCCGCCGGATGTTCGTGCTTATGCGGATCTTCCCTATGGCTTTCGAACGGACGAGACCATCTACACGCGCTTCGGAGACTGGTTCGCCTGGCTCTGCGCGCTGGTTTCCGTTATTCTAGTTGCGAACACTTTTCGAAAGGCAAAGTAGCGCCCGCATTCCGGCGCGCGAATTTCCAGATCGAGTATGATCCTCGAAGATCTTCAGCATCGCTACGAAGGCCTCAAGCAGCGCATCCATCTTGTGCGGAGCTATCTTTGACGCCCCGCAGTACCGCGAGCGCCTGAAAGGTCTCGAAGCGCGCGTCGCCGATTCCAACTTCTGGAACGATCAGGAAGCGGCACAGAGCGTTCTCCGCGAGCGAAAACGCGCCGAAGAGCAGATTGCCGCGGACGAAAAACTCACCTCTATTTCCAGCGACATCGAAACGTACATCCACCTCGCCCGGGAAGAAACCAACGTCGAGCAAAAAAACGATTTGCTCAAAGAACTCGACAAGGAACTCAACGCCGCCGATACCTACATCTCGGAGCTCGAAACAAAAACGCTTCTCTCCGGCGAGACCGATCACCTCAACGCTATCATGACCATCAAGCCCGGCGCTGGTGGCACCGAATCCCAGGATTGGGCCTCTATCCTTCTTCGCATGTATCTGCGCTGGGCAGAACGCAAGGGCATGGCCGCCGAACTTCTCGACGAGACTCCTGGCGAAGAAGCCGGCATTAAGTCCGCCACCGTCCAATTTTCCGGCGAAAATGCCTACGGCCTGCTCGCCGGCGAAACCGGAGTTCATCGCCTCGTTCGAATCTCTCCCTTCGATCAGGCCGCGCGCCGTCACACTTCCTTCGCTTCCGTCTTCGTCATTCCCGAAATTGACGACCGCATCGAAATCAACATTCGCCCCGAAGACCTGCGCGTGGACACGTTTCGTTCCGGCGGTAAGGGCGGCCAAAACGTGAACAAGGTAGAAACCGCCGTCCGCATCACGCACATTCCCACCAACATCGTCGTCGCGTGCCAAGCGCAGCGCAGCCAGGGCAAAAATCGTGAGATGGCCATGAAGATGCTCCGATCCCGCTTGTATGATGAAGAAGTTAAAAAGCGCCAGGCGCATACCGACAAGCTCGACGAAAGCAAGCTGGACATCTCCTTCGGCAGTCAAATCCGCTCCTACGTTATGCAGCCATATCGCCTGATCAAGGACCACCGCACAAAGTTTGAAGTCGGCGATGTGGATCGCGTCATGGACGGCGATTTGGACCCTTTTATCCGTTCCTACTTGATGGCCAAGAAGATCAAGGGGAAGCTCGAGGCTCAGCCGGACGACGACGCGGAGCTAGCCTAAGTTCTGCCAATGGATGCAGTCAGGAGCCGTTCGCGCCGGGAATCCGACCGTTTAATCGGCCTGTAAGCTATTTGGAATCAATACGTTGATTCTTACGCCCGCGGATGGTAATTTTGTGAGGATTAACCAACGCGAATGAACCGCGGAAGCCGCACTGGTGCGCCTGCCGCAAATTACGAAGGAGAACTTGTTTTGAGCGAAGCCCTGCGCAACTTTCTTTTCACCTCGGAGTCCGTCACCGAAGGTCACCCGGACAAGATTGCTGATCAGATTTCTGACGCCGTTCTTGACGAGGTCATGAGGCATGACCCGAAAGGCCGCGTCGCCTGCGAAACCCTCATCACTACCGGCGTGGCCGTTGTCGCCGGTGAGATTACGACGAGCGCGCACGTTGATTATGACGATCTCGTGCGCAATACGATTCGCGGGGTCGGCTATGACCGTGCGAAGTATGGCTACGACGCGGACACCTGCGCCGTCATGTGCACCGTGAAGCGTCAGTCGCCGGATATCGCCATGGGCGTGGATACCGGCGGAGCGGGCGATCAGGGCCTCATGTTCGGGTTTGCCTGCGATGAAACCGATGAGCTGATGCCCATGCCCATCCAACTCGCCCACCGCCTCACGCAACGCCTCGCCGAGATTCGCAAATCCAAAAAAGTTGATTTTCTCCGGCCCGATGGGAAGTCCCAGGTCACGATCGAATACCGCGATGGGCGCCCCGCACGCGTGGACTGCGTGGTCATCTCAACGCAGCACAGCGATTCCGTCTCCAACTCGGACCTTCGCGACGCCGTTACCGAGCACGTCATCAAGCCGATCATCCCCGCGTCCATGCTGGACGCAAAGACCAAGTACCACATCAACCCTACGGGCCGCTTTGTGATTGGCGGGCCGATGGGCGATGCCGGATTGACTGGGCGCAAGATCATTGTCGACACCTATGGTGGTTATAGCCGCCATGGCGGCGGAGCCTTTTCTGGCAAGGATCCTTCGAAGGTGGATCGCTCTGCCTGCTACATGGCGCGCTACATCGCGAAGAACATCGTGGCCGCCGGCCTGGCGAGCAAGACCGAAGTGCAATTGGCGTATGCCATCGGCGTAGCCGAGCCGGTTTCCGTCATGGCCGATACCTTTGGAACCGCCACCGTGCCGGAAGAAAAAATCACCGCTCTTATCCGTGAAATCTTCTCACTGACTCCTAAGAGCATCATCGAAGCGCTCGACTTGCGCCGCCCCATCTACAAGCCGACCGCGACGTACGGCCATTTCGGTCGAAGCGGCTCGGGGTTCACCTGGGAGCGCACGGACCGTGCGGATGCGCTTCGCAAGGCTGCCGGACTCGGCGCCGCGGCGACCATGGAAGTCGGAGCGCGACGCTAACACTCGAACGTGGATGGGTACAGGTTCGAGTTCCCCCGGGCCGCAAACGGAGTGTTTCCAGTTACTCCATTCGGAATCGAAATCTAAAGTTGAGGAGCACGACATTGGCTACCGCTGAATTGAAAAAGGGTGATATGAAAGATATCGGGCTCGCCGATGCCGGCAAGCGCAAGATCGAATGGGCCGGGCAACAGATGCCCGTACTCGAATCGATCCGCAAGCGATTCATCAAGGATCAGCCGCTGAAGGGCCTGCGCGTTTCCGCTTGTCTGCATGTCACCAGCGAAACCGCGAACCTGATGATCGCTCTGCGCGACGGCGGCGCCGATGCCGTGCTGTGCGCTTCGAACCCGCTTTCCACACAGGATGAAGTCGCCGCATCGCTGAACCGCGACTACAACATTCCCACCTACGCCATCAAAGGCGAGGATAATGAGACCTACTATTCTCACCTGCGCGCCGCCCTGGAGCACATGCCCCAATTCACCATGGACGACGGCGCAGACCTCGTTACCATGCTTTTGACCAAGCGCACCGAGCTCGTCCCGGAAGTGATTGCCGGGACCGAAGAAACCACCACCGGCGTCATTCGCCTGCGCGCCATGGCCAAGGATGGCACGCTGAAATATCCGATCATCGCGGTGAACGACGCGATGACCAAGCACTTCTTCGACAATCGTTACGGCACCGGGCAATCCACCATTGACGGCGTGATTCGCGCCACCAACGTGCTTATCGCGGGACTCAAGGTCGTCATCGCCGGCTATGGCTGGTGCGGACGCGGCGTGGCTATGCGCGCCAAGGGTCTGGGTGCGGACGTCATCATCACGGAAATTGATCCAGTGAAGGGCATTGAAGCCGTCATGGACGGCTTCCGGGTAATGCCAATGGCCGACGCGGTGAAACAAGGCGACATTTTCATCACCGTGACCGGCAACAAGAGCGTCATCCGCGCCGAGCATTTCGAACACATGAAGGGCGGAGCGATAGTTTGCAACTCCGGCCATTTTAACGTCGAGATCGACATCCCCGCGCTCGAGAAAATGTCCGGCGCGAGGCGAGAAGTTCGTCCGCTCGTGGATGAATACAAATTGAAGGACGGCCGCAAGGTCTATTTGCTCGGAGAAGGCCGCCTCGTCAATCTCGCCACTGCCGAAGGCCATCCCGCTTCGGTCATGGACATGAGCTTCGCCAACCAGGCCCTATCCGCCGAATATCTGCGCGCGAATTACAAGAACCTCAAGCCCCAGGTATACGTCGTCCCGGAAAACCTGGACAAGGAAATCGCGCGTCTCAAACTAGAGACCATGGGCCACCGGCTGGACAAGCTCACGCCCGAGCAGGAACATTACCTCGCCTCCTGGCAAGAAGGCACCTAATTTGGAGTGCGGTGGCTTGCCGCCGCTTTTCCTGCCGCCGGCGCTGTATCGATTATAGGGACTGGCATCTTTAATCTGCGCCCAAGCCCATTTTTTGATATTTTCTTTAGATCTGACCGGGCACCATGTGGGATCACTGCACCAACGCTCTGGATACAGCTCAATTGCGCGGCGCCACCTACGGCGACGTGCGCGTGATGCATTTGCGCCAGCGCGACCTGACGACAAAAAACGGCCAGATTGGCACCCTGGCTCAGAGCGAATCGCTCGGCATCGGGATTCGCGTCCTGGCGAATGGCGCTTGGGGGTTTGCCTCCACTGATCGTCTGACGCGCGAAGGCGTCGCTGCTTGCGCTGCCCAAGCCGTTTCCATCGCGAAAGCCTCGGCGCTCGCAAAACGCACAGAAGTTGTAATGGCTCCGGAAGAGGCCTACGTCGATAGCTGGCAGAGCCCCTTTCGAAAGGACCCGTTCGAAATCCCTCTCGAAACACAGCTCACTCTATTGCTCGCCGCCGACGAAGAAATGCGCAGGGTCAAGGGCGTTACGCTGACCGAAACAGACATGCAGTTTCGTAAGATCGATTCCTGGTTTGCCTCCAGCATCGGCTCGCGAATCCACCAGCGAAAAGTGATTTCTGGTTGCGGAATCGCCGCCACCTCGTTTCAGAGCGAAGAAATCCAGAAGCGCTCCTATCCCAATAGTTTCGGCGGCCAGCACGCGTTGCAAGGCTATGAACTCATCGAATCACTCGATTTGATGCGAAACGCACCGATCATCGCGGAAGAAGCTGCGGCGCTGCACTCCGCCTCGCAATGCCCGGAAAAAGTAGGAACGTTGATTCTGGGCGGCAGCCAGCTCGGGCTGCAAATTCACGAATCCATCGGACACCCCATCGAGCTGGACCGCGTTCTCGGCCAGGAAGCCAATTTTGCAGGCACCAGCTTTTTGACGCTCGATCAGCTGAATCATCTCAAATATGCTTCCAACATTGTGAACGTTGTCGCCGACGCGCGGCTCGATCACGGGCCCGGGCTCGGCACGTTTGCTTACGACGATGAAGGCGTCCCCGCTCAGTGCGCCGACATCATCAAGGACGGCCAATTCCGCGGCTATCTTTCCAATCGTGAAACGGCGCATCTCGTCGGCTTGAACCGTTCTTCCGGAACGATGCGGGCGGAGAACTGGAACCGCTTGCCCATGATTCGAATGACCAACGTCAGCCTGCTGCCCGGAACTTGGGACTTCGACGAATTGATCTCCGACACCCAGGACGGCATCCTCACGGAAACAAATCGCTCCTGGTCCATCGATGACCGCCGCTACCAGTTCCAGTTTTCCACCGAAATCGGCTGGGAAATCAAGGGCGGAAAAAAAGTCCGCATGCTCAAGAATCCCAGTTACAGCGGCATCACCACGGAGTTCTGGAACTCTTGCGACGCCATCTGTAAGCTCGATCACTGGACGCTCTGGGGCACGCCCAACTGCGGGAAAGGCCAGCCCATGCAGACGATGGGCACCGGTCACGGCGCGTCACCCGCGCGCTTTCGAAATGTGCGCATTGGAACGGCATTCTCGAACCAATGAAACCGCCGGCCAAAGCAGTGAAAAAATCTTCCAGAAATATCGCCCCCGCTCCGGGGCTTCTCTCCGAGTGCGAGCTTCGCCGTATCGTCGACACCGTCCTTCGTCTGGCCCGCTCCACAGGAGCCGAAGAAACAGAAGTCCATATAGACGAAGTCGCGGACAATCTGACGCGCTTCGCCAACAACGGCATTCATCAGAACGTCGCCGAGCAGGGTTTGACAGTCTCGATTCGTACCGTTGTGGATGGCCGCATGGCGCGGGCCACAACCAATCGCATGGAGGAAGATTCGCTCCGAGCCACGATCGAAGCCACTCTCTCTCTAGCCCATAGCCAGCCGAAAGATCCCCGGATTCTTCCGATGCCCGGAAAGCAGCGGTATCGCCGCGTTAATCGCTTCGTGAAGCAGAGCGCCGCTCTCAGCGCCGAGGAGCGCGCCCGCGCCGTTCGCGCGGCCTGCGACCTCGCTATCAAGAATGGCCAGGTTGCCGCAGGCATCTTCGCAAGCGGTCAGAGCCAGTCCGCGCTCGGCAATTCGCGCCGTTTATTCGCCGCCTATCGCGAAACGCACGCGGAATTTTCCATCACCATGCAGGAAGCTCCCGCCGCGAGCTGGGCCAAAGCCAATTTCGCCGATTTCCGCGCCTTTGATACCCAGAAGCTCGCCGCCCGCGCCAGCGAGAAGGCCCACATGGCTGCGAACGCGCGCGAATTGCCACCGGGCCGGTACACGGTCATCCTCGAGCCCGCCGCCGTCCTCGATCTTGTGGGGTTTCTCTTCTACGATTTTGCGGCCACCGCTCTGCTAGACAAGCGCTCTTGCCTGAATGACCGCATGGGCAAGCAGCTCTTCGGAAAGAACATCAGCATCGCCGATGACGTTTACCATCCGCTACAACAGGGCGCGCCCTTCGACGGTGAAGGCTTGCCGCGCCAGCGCGTCTTGCTGGTCGATCGCGGCATCCCTAAGAATCTCGTCTACTCGCGGGCCACCGCCAAAGCCGCGCGAAAAACTCCCACCGGCCATGCCTTCGCTCTCCCCAACGAATACGGCGAAGCGCCCATGAATCTCGTCTTCACCGGCGGCGATTCTTCCCTGGAAAAAATGATCGCTTCCACCGATCGAGGTCTCCTGGTAACCCGGCTGTGGTATATCCGTGAAGTCGACCCCTACGAAAAAGTCATGACCGGCATGACCCGCGACGGCCTCTTCCTGGTTGAGAAGGGGCGCGTCACCGCCGCAGTCCGCAACTTTCGTTTCAACCAGTCGCTGATCGAAATGCTTAACAACGTCGAGCTCCTCGGCCCCGCCATTCGCGCCACAGGCGAAGAAGCCTTCGAAATGGTCGTTCCCGCCATGAAAGTCCGCGATTTTCATTTCGCCGAAGTCACCAAGTTCTAGCCCAGCTTCTCACGCGCGAGCGGACTTGCGGAATTGCAACCGCATCCAGTAGGGGCAGTAGGTCAGTTTCCGATAACGCGACTCTCCAGGAACTTGTTGATAAGTCCTTTCAAATCAATAAATCGTCTTGGACAAGTTCCTGGCACTAGCGACGCGTCGAAGACGCAGTTAGGGCCTATCAGGAGTTGGCCATCCCTTGTGTGAACTTCTACACATTTGCTAGATGAAAATGGAGGCGTTTCGCTGACCGTCGAGGTACACAGAGGGGAGCGCGAAAATGACAAACGCTGAAAGCCACCACGGAACCATGCACGCCAACGAACCGCGGGCGCTAGCTCGCCACCATGAAATCAATGCAACGATGCAACAAACAGACAGGCATGCCAAACCAGCCCAGAATGGACACACAAGAACCCAGAATCGAACGTGCGCCCCATTTGGTGTGAGGAAGTGCCCGTATGTAAGACCTGCCTTAGGAACAAGCACAGTGAACGCCTGCCTCTGCCAAACCCAGATCAATAGAATAGTGACTACGGCAGCCAAGAACGGTAGAAATGTCCTTAGGCGACCGAATAAGACCTGATTGAGCCAGGCAGCGAAACCGAGTAATACAACGCACCATCCCACCAGAACGAAGGGACCTATGACCATCGTGACCTCAGTACCGAAGACAGCAACAACGAGTGGGGCGATAGTCGGAAGAGCGATCTGTAACGCTGGTGGTTTTCTAAGAACAGCTCTCGAATGCGGAACGTCCATGGGATCGCCTTCTCAACAAGTGGATTAAAGCAAATAGCCAGCACCCGGAAACAGTTCTCCCAATGCCGATTAACGCTGCGAAACCGGACATCACCAAAGGCTCTGGCGGAGAGCAGCATGCTGCGCTCCAGCTTGGCAACACTGTGCCCCCTCGGCCGTCCTCCCGCGCTTATGGCCGAACTCCAAGCACAAGAACGGACCCCAATTTCCCTGCCCAAACCTTCCTTATCAAGAATTCAATTCAGTCAATCTAAATTCTGCGTTGTACAACCACGTCCCTCCCGCCCGATAACTAGATATGCTTTATCCGCATCGTCGAGGACTGAGCGTAAAACAGGATGCTCAACCACGTCCGGCCGCGCCCCGCCATCCCAACTGGGGCCACCCCGACCACGATGCTTGCGGCACAGGCTTCATCGCCCGCCTCGGCGGCGGCCCTAGCTACGACATTATCCAGTTCGCCTTGACGGCGCTTGAGCGGCTCACCCACCGCGGTGGAGTCGATGCCGACGGCGCCAGCGGCGATGGCGCCGGCTTGCTCACTTCGCTCCCCAAGCCGTTCTTCCGCGCCCGCGCGCAGGAACTAAGCATTGATCTGCCCGAACAGTTCGCCGTCGGCTTTGCATTTTTCCCCGCCTCCGAAGCCCTCGAAGCACGCGCCGCCATCGAAACCGCCGCCGACAGCGAGCGGCTACGAGTCCTTGGCTGGCGCCGGGTTCCCGTAAACACCGATTCGCTCGGCCGCCGCGCCCTGGAAACCATGCCGGAAATCTGGCAATTCTTCGTCGAGCCCTTCCATCCGTCCCGCGGAAGCGCCCGCTTCGAATGGCGCCTCGCTCTCCTCCGCAAGCGCGCCGAATCGCTTCTGCCTTCGCGATCCTATATCTGCTCGCTTTCTTCCCAGACCATCGTCTACAAGGGCCTCCTCACGCCCTGGCAGTTTCCCCAGTTCTACGAAGATTTGCGCGATCCCTCTTTCGAAACGACATTCGCCATTTTTCACCAGCGCTATTCCACGAATACGCAGCCATCTTGGCATCTCGCGCAACCGTTCCGTTACGTCGCGCACAATGGTGAGATCAACACTATCGTGTCCAACCGCCGCTGGCTGCGCGCCAAAGAGCGCGAAGTTCGCTTGCGGCTAACGGTAGGTTCCTGGTTCCCGATCCTGGAAGAAAACGTCAGCGATTCCGCGAGCTTCGACAACGGCTTCGAGCTGAAATTGCTCGAAGGCTTGTCCTCGGAACAAGCCATGCTGGCGATGGTTCCTCCGGCCTTCGAAAAAGATCCCCTGCTCTCTCGTGATGTTCGTAGCGCGCTGACTGCGCTCTCCCATCAGAACGAGCCCTGGGACGGTCCTGCCGCTCTGGTCTTTTCCGATGGCGAATTTGTCGGCGCAAAGCTCGACCGCAATGGCCTGCGCCCCATGCGTTACACGCTGACGCACGACGGCTTGCTCATCGCCGGCTCGGAAACCGGCCTCGTCGATCTGGAAGAATCGCGCATCGCCGAACGTCAGCGGCTCGGCCCCGGCGAAATGATTCTCGCCAACCCAGCCACCGGACTATTCTTGCGTTGGCGCGAAATCCTGAAGCGCCTCGCCATCCAGCAAGCGCGCAACGCCGTCCCGCAGAGAAAGCATTCGGCGCCGGCCTCTGCTTCTGCGCCTTCGGCCGTCGTGGACAATCCCAAACGCGTCGCCGCCGCTGCTGGCTGGACGGATGACCAATTCAAGATCCTCTTCTCTTCGTTGGTCCAGGGGAAGGAAGCGGACTGGAGCATGGGCGACGACGCCCCGCCCGCTTTTCTTTCCGCGCTTCCAAGAACTCTGTGGGATTACTGTAAGCAGCGTTTCGCGCAGGTCACCAATCCTCCGATCGATCCTTTGCGCGAAACCCACGTGATGTCTCTGGATGTTCACCTCAAAGACGGAGTCACGCTCCCAGGCCCGGTCATCACCGCGGGCCAGTTGACGCATCTCGGCGCCATCTTTGGCCCCGTGCAAACGATCGATTTCACTTTTCCTCCTGCAACTGGAGTCCCGGGGGCGCGCTGCAGTTTTGCTCAGCTCTCCACTACCCCTCTGAGCAGCAGCGGGCGTCCGGGGCTCCTCCTCCTTTCCGATCGCGAGATCAATGCAAACCACGCGCCGCTGCCCGCGTTGCTTGCCACTGCGGCCGTCTGGAAAGCCATGGTTCGCGAAGGCTTGTGGGACGTGCCGCTCATCGTCGAATCGGCCCAGGTTTTTGACACCCACCACGTTGCAATGCTCGTGGCCGCCGGAGCCAGCGCGGTCGTTCCTTATCTCGCCGACCAATTTGCCGAATCTCTTGAGCCCGGCGGAGCCGAAAAAATTCGTGTCGCGATGAACGCCGGTCTGCGCAAGGTTCTCGCGCGCATGGGCGTCTCGACTCTCGCGAGCTATCGCAACAGCCATCTCTTCGAGGTGGTTGGACTTTCGGAACACCTTTGCGCCGATGTGTTCGAAGACGCCGCCGATTTTCCCGGCCAAAAATCGCTGGACGATCTGCTGGCCGACTATCTAGGCCTGCACAAAAAAGCCTTCTCTGAAAAAACCGATGATCTCGCTGATTCGGGTCTCTACCGCTTCCGCAAGGGCGCGGAGCTTCACGCAAACTCCCCGGAAGTCGTGCGGCGGCTTCATGCTCATGTGCGCGCGCCGGATGCCAAGAAGTATTCCGCGTTTGAAGAATTGGCGGAACGCCAGGGTCCGGTCTTCCTCCGCGATCTCTTGGACACCGTTCTGGACGCCGGCATTCCGCTCGCCGAAGTCGAGCCTCTCGAATCCATCTTCAAGCGCTTCAGCACGCAGGCGATGTCTCTCGGCTCGCTCAGCCCAGAAGCGCATCGAACGCTCGCGCTTGCTATGAATCAGTTGGGCGGCCGCAGCAATACCGGCGAAGGCGGCGAAGATCCCAACACCTATCGTTTCGAGCCGGCTGCCGCCAACAAAATCAAACAGGTTGCCTCGGCGCGGTTTGGCGTGACCACCGACTATCTCGTTCACGCCCAAGAACTCGAAATCAAAATGGCGCAAGGCTCCAAACCCGGCGAAGGCGGCCAATTGCCCGCGCGCAAGGTCAGCGAATACATCGCGCGCATCCGCCACGCAACTCCTGGGACGCCGCTGATTTCGCCCCCGCCGCATCATGATATTTACAGCATCGAAGATCTCGCCCAATTAATCCACGACCTCCGCGCCGTCAATCCGCGCGCGCGCATCGGCGTGAAATTGGTCTCTGGCTCGGGCGTGGGCATTATCGCCGCCGGTGTCGCCAAAGCCGGCGCGGACGTCATCACCATCAGCGGCCACAACGGCGGCACCGGCTCTTCGCCGCTCACTTCGATCAAGAACACCGGTCTTCCCTGGGAAATCGGGCTGCGCGAAGCACACGACACCTTGGTTCGGGCGGGCCTCCGTTCACGACTCTCTCTCCGCGTGGACGGAGGCCTGAAGTTCGCGCGCGATATCGTGCTCGCCGCCATTCTCGGCGCCGACGAATTCGGCTTCGGCACCGCCGCGCTCCTCGCCATCGGCTGCGTCATGGCGCGCCAATGCCATCTGAATACTTGCCCCGTCGGCATCGCCACCCAGGACGATACGCTTCGCTCGCGCTTCACCGGCAAGCCGGAAATGGTCATCGCTTATTTCCGTTCGCTCGCCGAGGAAGTCCGCAACCGCTTGGCGCAGCTAGGCGTGCGTTCCCTGGCCGAACTCACCGGTTGGTACGATCGTCTAAGCGCGCGCTCGGGAATGGATCCCTTCCTGGTCGTGCCGATTTCCCCGTCGAATCGCATTGCTCCGCAGCAGGAGCCCGGGCTTCATGCTGCCGCGCTCGAGGATTCGATCCACTTCAACGCCTCGCTCGCGCTCCGGCACGAGTCGCAACCCATTCAGAACTCCGATCGCAGTGTCGGCGCGGGCCTGAGCGGGGAACTCATACGCCGGCGTAACGCGGGCCGATCCGCGAATGATGAACTCTGCCAGGAATTCCACGGCGCCGCGGGTCAAAGCTTTGGTGCATTTCTTGCGTCTGGTGTGACGCTCAAGCTCACCGGCGAAGCCAACGACTACGTTGCGAAAGGATTGTCGGGCGGCACGATTGCGATCGCCGCGGGTCTTGCTGCTTCTCGTCGAGGTGACGTCCTCGCCGGAAATACCGTGCTCTACGGGGCCACCTCGGGTCAGCTCTTCATCGCCGGCCGCGCCGGTGAACGCTTCGCTGTGCGCAACAGCGGCGCGCTCGCCGTCGTCGAAGGCGTCGGCCAGCATGGATGCGAGTATATGACCGGCGGTGTCGCCGCGATTCTCGGGCCGCTCGGGCTCAATTTTGGTTCGGGAATGACTGGCGGTCTCGCCTATGTGCTCCGTGCGGAAGCCGAAG
This sequence comes from Candidatus Acidiferrum sp., assembly GCA_036522195.1. Taxonomy (GTDB): domain Bacteria; phylum Acidobacteriota; class Terriglobia; order Acidiferrales; family UBA7541; genus Acidiferrum. The sequence goes on from DATDGF010000115.1 coordinate 47,560, forward strand.
ACGTCCTCCAGCGCGATTTTGTGACCATCGCTGAGACCGACACCGATGAACAGGCCTGGCTGCGGCGCTCACTCGAGGAGCATGTGCACTTCACGGCCAGTCCGCGTGCCGCGCGCCTGCTCTCTCGCCGTGGCGCGCTCCCGCTGGTCCGCGTTCAGCCGATTCATTTTCAGGGAACCGTCGAAGCCACCTGGAGCCCCATTCTTGCTCAGTTTAAGCACCGTCTTGATATTTTGACGGCACCGATAGCGGCGCCCATCTCGCAAACAGCGCTTCACGCCTGAAAGGAAAAGTAATCGCTCCGCCTCCGGTAAGAAGAATCCGTTATAATCCTTGCCGGGCGTTCTGACTATGGACTTCGATCAACTCACTACTTTCGTATACGTCGCTAAGCTCAAGAGTTTCTCCCGCGCGGGCCAGAAAGTATTTCGCTCGCAATCCGCTGTTAGCGCGCAAATCCGCCAGTTGGAGCAGGCCTACAAGGCCCGTCTCCTCGACCGCTCCGCCAAGTCCGTCGAGCTGACTCCCGCCGGTGTCGTTCTATTCGAATACGCGGAAAAGCTTCTTCGCCTGCGCGATGAATCCATCCAGTTTGTCGCGGACCGCGGCAACGTCGTGCAGGGCCCTATCGTTTTCGGCGCCAACGAAGCCACCTGCCTCTACCTGCTCCCCAACATTTTTGCGGAATTTCAGCGGCGCTATCCGCTGGTGCACATCAGCATTTACCGCAATTTCAGCCACAAGATTCTGCAGCGCGTGGAAGACGGCTCCGTCGACGTGGGCATCGTCACTATGCCCATCAAGTCGCCAACCTTGAAAGTGCATCCCATCTATCGCGACCGTTTGCGTTTTATGGTCAGCGCCCGCAACCCGCTCGCGCATCGCTCCAAGATCACGCTCGAAGAAGTCGCCGGGCAGCCGCTCATCTTTCCCCGGACCGGTTTTACGCGCCAGGTGCTCGACAAACTCTTCCGGCCTTATCGGTCGCGCCTTCACGTGGCCATGGAATTGCCCAGCATCGGCATGATCAAGCGCTTCGTGGCCGCCGATGCCGGCGTCTCGTTTATCAGTGAAAGCTTTGCGCGCGACCAGGTAAAAGCCGGCGAAGTGAAGCTGCTTACGGTCGAAGGTGTGGACCTCTGGCGCGAACTCGGCCTCGTCTACCGCCGCGACCGCAGCCTGCCCCGTGCCGCCCAGGCCCTCATCGGCCTAATCCGCGAGCACCGCAAACTAGCCGAACCCGCCGAGGCCGCCGCTGCCGGCTAGGCCCACGGTCCCGCCCGACTGTCATTCCCGTTCAGCCCGTGTAAGCGACGTGTCGCTCACCGGCGGTCAGTTTCCGATTATCAGACCTATGCATTCAAACTTATCCCGAGTTAACCGCGTCGTCCGACGATAACTTCCGAGCAGGGGACAACGGAGCGCTGTCAGTGGTGACAGAAAACAAACGGCTTACACGTTTGTTTTCTGGAGAGTAGCGACCACCCGTCCACCATCGCCGGTCTTCAGTAATGGTTTGACGAGGAACTACGTTTAATCAACCAGCTCGTTCGCGCCCTCTTGCTTATCAAGCTCCTGCTGTTCTTCCGGACTGAGCGCAGCTTTAGGGAGGATGATCACAACCTTGTTGAGTGGGCCGGTGAACCTGAACGGCACGTGGTAATCCTCGCTGACCGGCGTGCCAGTGTCCTCGCCAATGTCGAGGGTTTCATCGGCCGAGACGCGGAACGCAATCGTTCGCGTGAGCTTTTGTTCGGCGACTTTTTTGCCGTCGACCGTCAATGTAGCGAGCCCGCCCTTGCCAATGCCTCCGCCGTCGTACTTGAAGCTGAGCTCGATAGAATGTTTACCGGGAGCCAGCTTGTCTTTGCCAGCGATGGCTGTCCGTTCGACACCGACGAGGTTGTAGTAGAAGATCGGCTTGCCTTGGAGAAGGTAAAGCCCAAGGCCATTGAATCGACCGCCTTGCGTCATCAGCACGCCTTCTGCGCCGCCTGCGGGAATATCGACATCGGCCGTAATGCGGTACGACTTGTTCTTGAAATACGGTGCACTGCCTTCAGGGATGCGGACCATGCCAGGATAGT
>DATDGF010000116.1:0-33460 GCA_036522195.1 Candidatus Acidiferrum sp.
CTATTTTACGGCGACGTCCATGTACGCGGCAGACCAGGCAGGGATTAAAGTGATCCCTCCTTACGTTGAGGCGCTGGATGCGCAGGGGAAATGGGTGCGCGTGGTTGAAGATATGGGATTTCCAGCGGGACTTGAACGGACGATGGTGGCGGATTTGACGGGCAAGATTCCTCTCGGGACGCGGCGGATTCGAATCGTCAACAACCTCAAAATTTATTGGGACGCGATTCGAATCGACCAGACGGCGGAATTGAAGGACGTGCGAGTGGCGCAAGTGCCGCTGGCGAAAGCGGCGCTCGATTTTGTCGGGTATCCGCGGGAGACGCGGCTGCAGCCGGCGAGCGATACTGTCTATTCGTACTCGCATCGCAGCATGACGGGTCCATATTCGCATGCGGCGGGGAATTACACGCGTTATGGAAATGTGTTTGATTTGCTGAGAGCTTCAGATGACCGGTTTGTGGTGTTCGGGTCGGGCGAGGGACTAAAGCTGGAGTTCGATCCGAGAAGGCTGCCGCCGCTTCCTGCCGGCTGGATTCGCGATTACTTTTTTTATGCGGATGGTTTTGAGAAGGACATGGATTTTTACGCGGCGCATGCTTTTACGGTGGAACCGCTGCCACGGCATTCGACGCTTGCTTATCCTTATCCGGAAGGCAAAGAGTATCCAGCGGACGCGGAGCATCTCGGATATCAGCTTGAGTACAACACGCGGACGCGTTCGGACCATATGCCGCCGAGCCTGCGCTACCAATACACTTCGCCACACTGAGCACTTCGCTGAGCCGAGCGGCGGAGTCATTCTCCAGGAACTTCCAACCAGGCGCGACCCTGCGCACTTTTGGCGATAGCTCCGCAGAGGAGAATGGTGCAGTTTTCGGCGGGTGCACCATCAGAAATCTGAATACTGAAAATTTGTATTTTTGCGGGGTCTAGAGTTAGGATGCTTTCCAAGGAGAAACGCGTGCACACCCCACTTCGGAAATTGAGGCATATCGTTATTGTACTGGCTGTTTGCGTATGTGCGGTTTTGCCTTCGGGCGCGGATAATCCCGGCGCAGGGATCGTCGACAGCCAGACATTTCTGCAGGGGAACATGACTCCAGCGGGTCCCGCGGCGAGCAAGTACGCCGCGTCGGTGGATAAACTGCTCGCCCAGATGACGCTGAAGGAAAAAGTCGGCCAGATGACGCAGCTGGAAATCGGAATGATTACGGATGGGCACGGCAAGGAGCTAACAATTAATGCGGAAAAGCTGCACAAAGCCGTGGGGGAATATGGTGCGGGATCCATTCTCAACGTGAACGACGAAGCATTGCCCGAGCAGAAGTGGCATGAAATCCTGCGCGCGATTGCGGATGAGGCGAAGAAAACGCGGTTGCAGATTCCCGTGCTGTACGGGCTGGACTCGATTCACGGGGCGAACTACGTGGCCGGCAGCACGCTGTTCCCTCAACCCCTGGGAATGGCGGCGACGTGGAATCCGGAGCTGATGTTGCGCGGGAGCCAGATTTCGGCAGCGGAAACACGGAAGGCCGGAGTGCCGTGGACCTTTTCGCCGGTGCTGGATGCGGGGAGGCAACAACTGTGGTCGCGATTGTGGGAGACGCTTGGTGAGGACACGTATCTTGCGTCGGTGATGGGAGTGGCGACGGTTCGCGGATATGAGGGGACTGATCTTTCCAGCCAGGTGAATGTTTCCGCTTCGCTGAAACACTACATTGGTTACAGCTATCCGACGACGGGCGGCGACCGGTCGCCGGCGCTGATTCCGGAAATCACGTTGCGTGAATATTTCCTGCCGAACTTTGCGGCGGCCGTAAAAGCGGGTGCGCATACGGTAATGGTGAATTCGAGTGAAGTAAACGAAATTCCCGGCCACGCCAACGGCTATTTGTTAAAGAACGTGTTGTACGGGGAACTCGGCATGCAGGGGTTCGTGGTATCGGATTGGATGGACATCAAGAAGCTCGTCAATGTACATCACATTGCGGCAAACGAAAAAGAGGCCACGCGGATATCCGTGCTTGCGGGAATTGATATGAGCATGGTGCCAAGCGACTACAGCTTCAGCGATCTGCTGCTGGCGCTGGTGAACGAAGGCAAAGTGCCGGTGAGCCGAGTGGACGAAGCGGTGCAGAGAATCCTGACGGTGAAGCACCAGCTTGGGCTCTTTGACGATCCGCTGCGCGGGATGGAGTCGAAGACAGTGATTGGATCGCCAGAATCGCGGCAAGTCAGCCTGGAAGCGGCGCGGGAATCAATTACGCTGTTGAAAAACGAAAATCGCGCGCTGCCGCTTTCGAAAACGGCGCATGTTCTGGTGACGGGGCCGGACGCGGATTCGCTAATCCCATTGAATAACGGATGGACGTACACGTGGCAGGGCGATCGCGCGAGCATGTATCCCAAGGATCGCCCCACCATTCTGAAAGCGATCCAGGAGAAGATCGGTGCCGGCAACGTGACGTATGCGCCGGGAACCACGTACGACCGGGAGGTGGACGTAGCGAAAGCCGTGGAGGCGGCTTCGAAAGTGGACGCGGTTGTGGTGTGCATCGGGGAGTGGGCCTACGCGGAAACTCCCGGGAATATCAGCGATCTGGCCTTGCCGGACGCGCAACTCTATCTGGTTCACAAACTCGAAGAGACCAAGAAGCCTGTGATTTTGGTGCTGACCGAGGGCCGTCCGCGGGTGATCCACCAAATTGTGGACGCCGCCGAAGCCATCGTGATGGCTTACAACCCCAGCAATGAGGGCGGACAGGCCATCGCGGAAATACTTTTTGGCGATGTAAATCCCAGTGGGAAACTGCCCATCACCTATCCGCGCGCGGTGAACCGGCTTTTTACTTACGACCACAAAGTGTTCGAAGGGGAACAGGATGGAGAAGCCAAGGCGCTGAGCGCGCCACAGTTCGAATTCGGGTCAGGACTGAGCTACACGAGTTTTTCTTACGCTGATTTACACGCGACGCCGCAGACCGCTTCCGGTAACCAGACCATTCACGTGGAAGTGACGGTTCAGAATACGGGGGACCGGGCCGGGAAGGAAGTCGTGCAGCTTTACTTGAGCAAACGATTTGCAAGCGTAACGCCGCCGCTGAAACGACTGAAGCGATTTGCAAAGGTTAATTTGAAGGCAGGGGAAAGCCGGAAACTGTCATTCGAATTGACGGCTGAGGACTTGTCATTCATCGGAATGGACAACAAGCGAATCGTGGAGCCGGGTGTTTTTGATGTGGTTATTGGCGGCCTCGGGCAGACATTCGAATGGAAGTGATGCCGACAAGCCATTGACTCTACGTGATTCTGTAGGGGTCTACATAGATTTTGATAGTTGAGGGGACAGAGTCCTGTCGTGGATTTGGGTGCGTTGGCTAATCTTTTTCTGAGCAACGACTTAACTTTTAGCTGAAATCCGGGAGATTGGCCCTCGCTTTGCCACAGGATTGTAGTTCTGTGGTGGAGCGGGTCACCGAACCTCGGAAGAGGGCGGTACCCCGCTCCGCAGTATCCGCCTCAGTGCGCAGCGGCATTGTGGGCGCCTAGTCTTTCTGGGCGAGCAGGGAATCGCGTACGGTCGCCAGCTCTTTCTTCCTTGTTTTGTCAACGTCCGGGAATGAGAGGTGGAGTTCGTCGAGAGCCTGAATAATGGCGGAGGCCACGATCAGGCGCGTGAACCACTTGTTGTCCGCGGGGACCACGTACCACGGTGCGTGCTTCGCCGCCGTATTCTGGATCATCTCCTCGTAGGCCTCCTGATAATCATTCCAGAATCCTCGTTCGTTGACGTCGGCCATGGAGAACTTCCAATTTTTCTTCGGATCCTCGAGGCGCTCGAGGAAGCGCTTCTTCTGCTCTTCTTTTGAAACGTGGAGGAAGAATTTCCGAATCACGATTCCATTATGGGTCAAGTACTCTTCGAAGGCGTTGATGTCCTCGTAGCGCTCCGTCCAAATGTGTTTCCTGATGACCGCGTCTGGCAACTTCTCCGCTCTGAGCAAGGTCGGGTGAACGCGCACGACCAACACTTCTTCGTAGTAGGAGCGATTGAAAATACCGATCTTGCCGCGAGAGGGAAGGCACCTATCTGTTCGCCATAGGAAATCGTGGTCCAACTCTTCGTTGCTCGGAGACTTGAAAGAGTGAACGTCGCAACCCTGCGGGTTGACGCCGGACATAACGTGCTTGACCACGCCATCCTTGCCGGCGGCATCCATGGCCTGAAGGATGATCAGGACGGCCCAGCGATCCTGTGCGTAGAGTTTCTCCTGCAGGTGGTTGAGGACGCCTTCGCGGGCTTCGAGTATCTTCTCAGCGTGCTGCTTGCTCTTGACGCCAGTGGTGCAGGCGGGGTCCCAATCCTTCAGGCGAAATTTCTCTCCCTTAGTGATGCAGAAAGGTTCCGCAAGGTGCGAGGCCAGTTTTATGAGTTTGACATGATTCATGATTCCGGCAGTGTAGTACAGAGTGGTTGCCTAGAACAGAGAACCAAGTCCCCAGCCGAACGCGGAGAAATGGTTACGAACGAAGAAAAAAGACTTGTCCGAGAGGTGAAAAGAACGGTCCAGGCGAAGCACGTTCACGGCGTAATACGCACGAACAGGGACCTGGACGCCGGGAATGGTCCAACGGAGTTCGATCCCTGCGGAGCCGTGCAGGACGCCGTTTGTGGAGTTTAGAAGCAGAGGGCGTACAGGTCCCAGCCAGTTCGGAAGCAGCCAAGCTGAGCCGAGATCAAAGAAGCCGGCGGCTTCGGTTCGGCCGCCGAGAGGAATACGGTATTCGGCGTTGGCGCCCGTGGTGAGATTCGCGCCAGCTGGTGCAGCGGAAGATGTCGTGGCTCCGGAGCTTGCCATTTTATAAGTTAGCGCATAAGGACCGAGCTCTCCCGGATTTAATCCGCGGACGAGTTCATCGCCGGGGAAGAGGCGCGAATAGAACGGCATGTCGCCGCGATAGCTGCCTCCACCGATGAGCTTCATTCGAAAGGCCCAGGCGTGGCTTGCAGAGAAAATCGGGTCATGCAGGATGCGGCCGTATTCGGCGGAAGAACGAATCATGTTTTCGCCTCCGCCAAGCGGGCCGCCGGAGAAGGAATCTGAAAACGCCGCGCGCTCGTTACCGGCGTCATGCGCCCAAGCCATTCCGAGAGAACGGCTTGAAATTCTGGTTTTTGTGTCGCTGGAGATGACGCCGGTGGGCAGCGGTGCGAGAGTGACCTGGTAGTCGGTGATTGCGCGCGAGAGAGTGTAGTTGACGCCGAGGGAATCCGTGTTGGAAAGCGGGTAGCTCCAGGGGATGTTGATTCCTTCGCCGTGTGAGGTGAAGAACGGCCCTTGCACGCTTTTTGTGAACCGCGGGCGAATCACATTGTTAAAAACGGAAAATGCCAGCGACGCGCGCGTGCCGAAGATACCTTCCTTGGCCAGGCTGAGCATGACGTCCAGGCTCTCCGGCCCGCCTTCCAACTGAGTGGAGAGGAGTTCCTCGCGGTTCAAGAGGTCGAAGACGGTGTAGGCAATGCCGAGGGTGCTCCCGAATTGTCCGTGGCCGCCGATCAGAGAGGCGCGTTGCTGACCGATTTCCTCGACGCGGATGGAGATGTGGGCGGTACGCGTCGCCTCATCCATTTGTACGTGGATATCCTCTCGATGAATCGGCTTGAAGTAGCCGGTTCGAGCGAGGCGAGCGAGGCCCGCCTGCAGCGCGCGATCATCGACAGGGCGCCCTTCCTGCAACGGAATTCGGTGGCGCATGTAGCGGTCACTGAATTTGTGGAGGCCCAGGAATTCGATGCGGTGGACGATGTAGGGCGGGGAATCGCCAAGATCCAGTTCGATATGGGCGGCGTGTTTTTCGGCGTCGAAAGATTGTCTGGCCGCCACAGAACGGAATGGAGCTGAATCGCTTTTCGAGTCGCGGGGCTGAAGTTGCGCAAGCCACCACCGGCGCATTTTCTCGACGTGCTCCGCGGAATAGGGATTGTCGTGCACTGGAGCTGGGAGATTGACGGGTTTATTGCGTCGCTCGTCCGCGGCGTGCTGAAGTGCTTGGCTAATGCTGATGGATTGGAGCCGGTAAAAAGGTCCGGCTTGCACGGGGATTGAAATTGACAATGCAGAGTGCGCCGGCGCGTGGGACCTGTGGCGCCAGCGATTTGACGGCTCGATGACGCGCGTCAATTGCGGATTGTCGATGCGCACTTCGGGATATCCGTGATTCTGGTAATAGGAAAGAATCCGCTGGCGATCTTCTTCGAAAACTTCGTGTGTGTAGACGTCTTTGGCGCGCAGCGAAGCGAACGGTTGCCAAGGCGCGATGTTGCGCATCTGCCGATGCAGCAATTTGGTGGAAAATTGGGGATTGCCTTCGAAGCCGACACGGTGGACCCGAAGTGGCGGGCCGTCATCCACCTGGAATCGGACGGCGACGGTTGCATTGGCCGCTTGCAGGCGCTCGATTCGAACGGTTGCGTCGGGGTGGCCTAATTCGTTCAGAGCGGAGCGAATCGAAAAAGCGATTTGCTGGAGCGCGGCCGGGTCCGCGGGCTTGCCAAAGCCAGGGGCGAGTTTTTTCTCAGTGAGGAGTTTCTCGATTTGTTTTTCCGAGAGCAACAGGGAGCCGGAGAATTTCAGACTGGAAAGAAAGGGCAGTTCGGTGAAATAAAAGATGAGGGCGATGCGTTCGCCGGGGGACTGCAACGGAGATGCGGTGGAGGCGAGTGTTTCTACGCGAATCGTCTCGAACCAACCCAGGCGCGCGAGCGTTCGAACATCCGACTCAACGTTTCGGGCGTTGAGCGGAGCGCCTGTTCGCGAGGAGAGTTGCGCCTCCAAGGCGGCAGAAGAGATATGACGGAGGCCGATGAATGAAATCTCGCTGATGCACGGAGTTGCCGGCAGAATCACAGCGGAAATCTTTGCGCTTGGCGGCGAAGTATCGTCGGGAGGTTTCGCGGATGTCGCATCCGCAAGACACAAAAATCCTAACAAGCCGAGAAGAAGACAACGCACGCTCATCCCTCCTTGCACCGAGGAGGCTGAGGGAGAAGATGACCGAGAGCAGCGCCGGGTTGTCTCGTCGCGAGGAAGCCGGCAGGCTCGCCCCGCGATTTGCGAAGGCGAGCCTGTTTACGGCAGTTATTGATTGTTCCGGTTGAGGATTTGCCCTGTCAGCGGATCGAGGAGCAGTGTCCTATTCCCCTGATCATCATCGTCCCGGTTAAAGTTGAACATTTGCGTGATGGAGTTCGTGATGGCGTCAAACGAGCCCTGGCCGATGCGCTGCCCTTGCAGCCAATTGTCCTCGATAAATCGGAGGACCGAGCTTTGATCCGTCACGGAGTGGTCTACGAAGTTTCGCCGCGCCCACGGAGAAACGACCAGCAGTGGCTGGCGTGGACCAAGGCCGCAGCGGCCGAGCGCGTGAGTGTTGACCGAATCGACTCCAGGCAGCGCCGTCGAATCCGCGGAGCTGCCGCAGGTGCCCAGCCCTGCTACAAGGTCCCTGCCCGTCAGCGCGTCGGCCGCGCCGTGGGACTGGTTGAGAATCGGTCCGATTTGATGGTCATACCATCCATCGGAATCGTCATACATGATGACGACCGCTGTGCTGTTCCATTCGGGCCGCGATTGCAGGAAGTTGATCACATTCACCAGGAAAGTCTGTTCATCCAAGGGATCAGAATAACCAGCATGTCCGTCCTGGAAGGCTTGGGCTTTGAGGAAGCTCACCGCAGGTAAATTACCCGCGCTGACCGCATCATAAAAGTCGTGGAGATCATAATTATGGTTCGCGGGGCCGTCGTGCCCAATTTCGGCAACGGACGCAGGCCGCGTGTGGGCAGGATTGGCCGTCGAGGCATAGTATTGGAACCAAGCGTGATGCGGAATGTAGTCGGCGGTGGTTCCTGGAAGGCCCGCCGAGCTCCTCTTGCAGCCCGTGGTGCCATTGGAGTTCACTGCGGTGAGGTCAAACCCACCCATAAACGAACCCCACGTTACGCCCGCCGCATGCAGCAAATTGCCAACGTTTTGTCCTTTCATGGTGAACGTCGTGCTGCTTGAGCAAACGTCCCCGGCTGGGTCGGCGTCGCTAACATCCGTCAGTGATCCGGCTCCCCCCTCGACCACCGCGAACATGGCAGTAGAGGCGTTGATCGCGCCGTTGGTCTGGCCGGAAATTAAATTGAGGGCACCCGGAGTAGAAGGGCCAAAGCCCGTGCTATAGGAATTGTCACTCATGGCGAAGTGCTGGGCGTAGTTCCACATAGCGGTAACCGTGTTGCCGTCAAAAAAGCCCAGATTCAGCCCCGTGGTGCTGGTGACGGGCGCGCCCGCAGCTGGCGGAGGCCCGGACTTGCCAACAAACTTGGGAAACAAGCCCATCACTCCATTGTCAAAGGCCTGCTGTTCCGCCAAATAGCCGTGGCCTTGGTCTCTTGTCACGGCTTGCGAGCGATCTAAGCGAAAGGGATTGGTGGCACCGGCGCCGTTCGCCGGATTCAAATTTGGATTGTTGGTAAGCAGGGCCAAACTCAAGCCATTCACCGAAGGCGTGTTGCGCTTTGCACGAAAGGTTGGCTCGCCCGCCGGATTTGCAGCATTCGGATAAGTTCCGAAGTAGTGGTCGAACGACACATTTTCTTGAAAAATGACGACAAGGTGTTTGATGGGAGTGCTCGTATCGCCATCGTTGTCATTGGCAAACGCAGGACTGACCGGAAAAAGGCTGAAGGCGGCTGCCGTGGCAAGCGCTATAGCCCTAGTAAAAAAATGATGCATATTGAATTCCTCCTTGGAATTCTCAGCTCTGAACAGCAATCCGAATCGCAATGGATACACTCTCTCTTGAACAGGGCGAGCACCAGAAGTGCATCGCAGCCCATTTCTCCACGCTAAGTGTTCTAAGCGCATTTTGTTAGAGGTAGATAAACACCTCGTCAAAACTAAATGGCACAACCGTGGAAGCTGTATAGAATCAGGGCGACATTTCGAACCGATGGCTACCCTCGCGCGCAAACTTCGTCTGTCCGATTACTTTGCGCTGTCCTTTGGGACGATGGTTGGTGTGGGATGGCTAGTAGTCATGGACGATTGGCTGGACCGTGGCGGGCCTCTTGGGGCGATGATGGGGTTTGCGCTTGGCGGGATCCTTCTGCTACCTGTCGGGTATGTTTACGGACAGTGGGTCCAGCGGCTTCCGGACGCAGCGGGAGAAGCGGCTTACACTGCCCAGGTGTTTCCACCGATCGTCAGTTACCTGACCGGCTGGATGATGCTGCTCGCGTACTTTATTGTTTGCCCGTGGGAAGCGGTCGCAGTTGGCAAGCTGGCTGCCTACATTTTCCCGTCGTTAAACTCGTTCGAATTGTATCGAGTCGCGGGGCAGCCCGTTTTCTTGCCGCGATTGCTGTTGGGAATCGCGCTGACCCTTTTTCTTGCGCTGTTGAATTACCGCGGAATCCGCTTGAGCGCCAGCTTTCAGAACTGGACGACAACAGCGATGCTTGTTCTCTTTGTGGTGCTGCTGGGAATCAGCGCAATGTACGGCACGCCTGCCAATTTTCATCCGGCGTTTCACGCGACTCCGTTTATCTCCATCATCCTGACGCTTCAGATCGTTCCGTATTTCATGACGGGATTCGAATCGGCGCCGAAAGTGGCGGAGGAAGCGCACCTGGAGTTCCCTCCAACGGGATTTTTTCGCGCCATCGCCATGGCTCTTTTTGTCGGCGCAGGATTTTATGTGCTCGCGGTGGCGGCGGTGGCTTACGTGGCGCCCTGGCAGGGATTGCTGGGCAAGCGCTTCGTTACCGCGATTGCGTTCGAACAAGCGCTGGGGGCGAGATGGCCCGTGCGGCTGATTCTCGTCATGGCGATGTTTGGGCTGTTCCAGTGTTTTAACGGCAACTTCGTGGCTTCGAGCCGTTTGTTATTTGCTTATGGCCGCCGCCGGACGATCGCGCCGCGATTCGGAGAAGTTCACGAAAAATTCCTGACGCCATCCGTGGCTGTTATGGGAATAACCGTAGGTACGTTGGGGGGCGTGCTGCTTGGCGATGCGTTGCTTGTACCGGTAACGGAAGTGGGGTCGATGGCGTCTGCATTGGGATGGCTGGCGGCTTGCGTGTCGTTCTGGCTCGTGGAAAGAAGGTTTTCGATGCGCGTTGTGACCGGACTGGGAATCCTTGTCTCGTTGCTGCTCTTCTTGATGAAAGTCCTGCCGCTAATACCAGGGCACTTTTCACCAGCGGAATGGATCGCTCTGGCTGTCTGGCTCGTTCTGGGCGCGATTCTGCATCGCCGACCTCGGTCCCTTGCGCCGTAGCACCGTGATTCGCCTGGCCGCTTCGTAAGCCAATACTTGGACGAGGGGCTGCCCCCAGAAGGAGCGCATTCGCGACGTCTAAAAAGTGAAGATCCTCCAATTGTGTCCCGATGTGTACAGCTATCCAAACTCGTTTTTCTTAACATAGTAGCCTCAGCGGAGTTGGGGCGGATCCCCCAGCGCCGAAATCCAAATCTGGTAAGAGAGCTAAAAGATAAAGCCAAGTACAGAAGATGAGATTGCGGGCAAGGTCCACGAAGTGAAGTGCACGATCAAGGAAAAGGTGGGCGAATTGACGAATGATCCCGACCTGGAAGGCGAAGGAATTGGAGAGAAGTTAGCCGGTAACGTGCGGAAGAAACTGGGCCAAGTGGAGAAAGCCCTCGGAAAATAGATTTTCTTTGTGCACGGCGGTCAAAAAAATCAGCCACAGAGGACGGATGCGATGAGTCAGAACCAATGGGCAGACAAGTTCACAACATTTGCGGTCGGAGTTGGGGTAAGCGCGTTGCTGGCGTTGCTTCTCGCCCCGTCCTCGGGTGAGGAAACGCGCGAGTATCTTGCCGACACAGTGAAGCAGGGTATAGATGACGCGGCAGCAATGGGAAAGCGTTGGACTCGCCGGGCGAAAGATACTGTGGACGACGTGAAGTCCAGTGTGGCCGGTGCCGTGCAAGCCGGCGGAAAAGCGTTCCGCACCGCAAGAGATGCATGAATCTTTCGCCGGGGAATGATCGCTTCTACGTTCCATGATGTTCTGAGCGCGTTACCTGTCGGCTCGATCAAGCATTGACCTCATATCGATTCTCCCATCGCTGGACGCGCAGGCAGCGCCCTGACGTCATGTATACTTTCGAAGGAGCCAATCCTTCGTTCATCGATGATCCCTTTCCTGCACTTTGGACCCTTAACGATTCCCACGTTTGGCCTGATGGTCGCCACTGGACTCCTCGTTGCGGCGTACGTTCTTCAGGCGGATTTCAATCGCCGGCGCGGGCAATTGGAGAGATATCGCTCGTCAGTACTAGCTCGCGATGAGGGCCTCTTGGCAAGGCTGATCGCACACTCACATGAAGACATGGGGTTTGTAGTCATTGGGATGGCGGGCATACTTGGTCTGATCGGCGCGCGTCTGTATCATGTTCTGGAAAGCCCGGCCGAATTTTTTGCAAATCCCTGGCCGCAACTCTTTAGCCGGTTCGGTTTTGCATGGTTCGGCGGTTTCCTGGGTGGGGTTGTAGCTCTTATTTATCTGGCGCGGCACTTCGGGATTCCTCTGCTGGAATTTCTGGACATTTGTTCGCCGGCGGCCGCGGTGGGCTACGCGATCGGGCGCATCGGTTGCTTGCTCTCCGGTGATGGCGATTATGGCGTGCCGACGACGTTGCCATGGGGCATGAGCTTTCCCAATGGCGTGGTTCCCACCATGGAGCGCGTGCATCCTACTCCGCTCTACGAGTTCTTCATCTGGCTGGCGATCGCGGCGTTTCTGTGGTGGATGGGGAAGAGGGCGTTGAGTGGCGTGCGGCCCAGCGGCGAGGTTTTCTGCGGCTACCTGATTTTGACGGGCGCGGCACGGTTTCTGATCGAGTTCATCCGTATAAATCCACGATCGTTCTTCGGGCTTTCGAACGCCCAGACTGCCAGCCTGGTTTCCGTCGTAATTGGTTTGCTGCTGCTGTGGCGTATCGAGCGCGGAGCGACTCCTCGATCGGCAACTGTCTAAGCTGCGCGGAGCTTTTCCGCAGTTTCGGGTCTTCTGGCAGCTGCGTTATTCCTTGATGATTGCTCCGTCCTTCATGACGAACGACACCTTCTTTAGGGTTTGAATATTCTCGGCGGGATTCTCGGGGGTGGCGATGATGTCGGCGGCCATTCCGGGCTTGAGGAATCCGCGCTCCTTATCCACGCCGAGCAGCCGTGCGGCATTCACGGTCATGGCTCGAAGCGTATCCGTGGCGGGTACGCCGGCTTCCGTCCAGCTTTGAATGTAATCGATGGCCAGCGTTCCACGCGTTTCACCGCGCATGGCAACATCCACATCCGTGCCAAACGCCATGTTAATGCCGATTTTGTAAGCGCGGCGCAGCCGGTCGACCCAGATCTTGTGCTCGGCGGCGTTGCTCAACTTTTCGGTGAACTCCGTGCCCACCAGCGTGACGCCATTCTTCTTGGCGAGCTGCAAATCCTCGTCGGTCATCTGAAAGCCGTGCTCGATGGAATCCACTCCGGCCTCCGCGGCGTTACGCGCACCGGCATGGGTCCAGCAATGAGCGGCCAGTTTCACGCCGGCCGCGTGTGCTTCTGCAACCATGAAGCGGATATCGTCGGCCGAGTAGATGTATTGCTGATCGTCGACGACAATCTTGATGAATTTCGCGCCGAAATGAAGATTCTGGCGGATAGCTTTGCGCATCTCGTCGCGCGAATCTGCAAACAGATATTCCGGCGTTGCCAGATCCTTTTTCTCCGGCTGCAGGTGAAATTGCCCGCCGTAGGGGGCGATGATGATGCCGGCATTGACTACCGTTGGTCCCTGCACCCATCCATCTTCGATGGCCATGCGCAAGTCCGTATCCGCGTAGTTGCCCGCATTACCAATGTCACGCACGGTTGTAAAACCGGATTGCAGCATGGCAATGCCGTTCGCCACGCCTTCGATGGCGCGATAGCCGGTGGGATCCAGCAGCGTGGTGAAGTAGTAGTTGCCGTGATCGCGATTGGGGATGACCGTCATGCACAGATGCGTGTGCGCATCGAAGAGGCCGGGAAGGACTGTAGCGTTCGAAAGATCGATGACCTTGGCTTCCGCGGGGATGTCGACGTTGCCGCCGATTTCCTTAATCCTTTTTCCCTCTACCAGAATGATTTGATTAACGGCGGTTTTTCCGGTCTCAGGGTCGAGCAACTTGCCGGCTTTGATGGCCACGAGCCCTGGCGCCGGATTCGTTTGCGCAGGAACTCGCAGCGCAAACAACGGTAGCAACAGGAGGAGCAGCCGCGCAATTCGAATGTTCATAAAATTTTTAGTCCTTTCGCGTGCGCGAGATGCGCGGCTGACTTGCGCTAAGATTTTCAGATTGTGCCCGCGCATCATACCCCGGCCGATGCGCCACTTCAATTTCAGAAGACATCTTCCCATTCATCCGGACAAAGGATTCCATCTCAAACGAGTTGCGGAAGACCGGCAATCCCTGAACGTCAACGTGAGTTACAGCATCTGGCGCAAAACGTATTGCAGGATGCCGCCGTGACGATAGTAGGAGACTTCTTCGGGAGTGTCTGCGCGCGCAATGACGGAGAATGTTTCGACTTTGCCGTCTGCGGGCTTTGCATGCACGGTGATCGGCAATTTGGGCGCGAGAGCGGTGACGCCTTCGATTTCGAACACCTCGTGGCCCGTTAGGCCCAGCGATTCGCGATTCTCGCCCTTTCTGAATTCGAGCGGGAGCACGCCCATGCCGAGGAGATTGCTGCGATGGATACGCTCGTAGCTCTCTGCGATGACAGCGCGCACGCCCAGCAATCGCGCGCCTTTTGCGGCCCAGTCACGTGAGGAACCGGAGCCATATTCCTTGCCGGCGATGACCAGAAGAGGCACGCCGGCCTCGCGATAGTTCACGGCGGCGTCGTAGATGGACATCCTTTCGCCGCCGGGAAGGTGAAGCGTCCAGCCACCTTCGGTGCCTGATGCAAGCTGATTGCGCAGGCGAATATTCGCAAACGTGCCGCGCATCATCACTTCGTGATTGCCGCGGCGCGCGCCGTAGGAGTTGAACTCATGCGGCTTTACGTTATTGGCGATCAGATACTTTCCGGCGGGTGAGTCGACGGGAATTGAACCCGCGGGAGAAATGTGATCCGTGGTCACGCTGTCGCCGAGAATCGCGAGAACGCGCGCGCCGTGAATGTCCGTAAGAGCCGGAGGAGTCTTGGGCATGTTTTCGAAATAGGGCGGCATCTTGATGTACGTCGATTTCGGATCCCACTTGTAAATGTCGCCTTGCGGAATGGGCATGGACTTCCAATGCGCGTCACCTTCGTATACTTCGGCGTACTCTTTGCTGTATTGGGCGGTGGTGACGGCAGCGCGAACCGTTTTTTCGATCTCCTGCGGAGAGGGCCAAATGTCTTTCAGGAAAACTGGCTTGCCGGCCGTGTCGTTTCCAAGCGGCTCTGTCGTGAGGTCCACATCCATGCGGCCCGCGAGCGCATAGGCAACGACGAGCGGCGGCGAAGCCAGGTAATTAGCGCGAACCAGCGGATGAATGCGGCCTTCAAAATTGCGATTGCCGCTCAACACGGCCACGGCGATCAGATTGTTGTCCTTGATGGCAGCGCCGATTGGTTCCGAGAGCGGGCCGCTGTTGCCGATGCAGGTTGTGCACCCGTAGCCGACGAGGTGAAAATTCAGTTTCTCCAAAAACGGCGTCAACCCAGCGGCGGCCAGATAGTTAGTCACCACTTTCGAGCCGGGGGCCAAGCTGGTCTTCACCCATGGCTTCACGTGGAGGCCACGCTCTACCGCTTTTTTCGCTAACAGACCAGCACCCAGCATGAGCGAAGGATTTGAGGTGTTCGTGCAGCTGGTGATCGCGGCGATCACGACAGCGCCGCTGGAAAGATCGAAGGAGTCTCCATTGTTTCGAACGCTGACATGCTTATCCGGCGTACCTTCCACGACTTTCGTAAAGGAGGACTTTGCCTGGCGCAATGGCACGCGATCCTGCGGGCGTTTCGGTCCGGCAACGGTGGGCTCGACACTTCCGAGGTCTAGTTCCAACGCATCGTTGAAAAGCGGCGCTAGAGTTTCGTCGTTGCGGAAGAGCATCTGTTCTTTGCAGTAGGCTTCGACAAGCGCGATGTGCTCTTGCCCTCGAGCGGTAAAGTGCAGGTACGCGAGGGTCTCCGCATCGACCGGGAAAAAGCCCATGGTGGCGCCATATTCGGGCGCCATGTTGGCTATCGTTGCTCGATCCGGCACGCTCAAACTGGACAAGCCCGAGCCGAAGAATTCGACGAATTTGCCGACGACGCCCTTCTTGCGCAGCATTTCGGTGACCGTCAAGACAAGGTCCGTGGCGGTCGCGCCTTCGCGCAGACGTCCGTGAAGCCGGAAGCCCACAACTTCAGGAATGAGCATCGAAGAAGGCTGGCCGAGCATGGCGGCCTCTGCTTCGATGCCGCCAACGCCCCAGCCGAAAACGCCGAGTGCGTTGATCATTGTAGTGTGCGAATCCGTGCCCACCACGGAATCCGGGTACGCTTCCATCCGGCTGCCGGAGGGCATTGCGCAGACGACCCGCGCGAGATATTCCAGATTTACCTGGTGGCAGATTCCGGTATCGGGGGGAACTACTTTAAAATTGTTAAATGCCGTCTGACCCCAGCGAAGGAAGGAGTAGCGCTCGACGTTACGCTGAAATTCGAGTTCGGCATTCAAGCCGAAGGCATTTACATTTCCGAAACTATCCACCTGCACGGAGTGGTCAATGACCAGTTCGGCGGGGAAGAGCGGATTGATCCGCTTGGGATTGCCGCCCATGCGCGCGAAAGCTTCGCGCATGGTAGCGAGATCAACGACTGCCGGGACGCCGGTGAAATCCTGCAGTAGCACGCGCGCAGGCATGAACGCAATTTCTTTTTCAGGAGCGCCCGGCCGCCAGCCCGCCAATGCGCGGATGTCTTCAGCGTGGACGAATCGGCCATCTTCACAGCGCAAAAGATTTTCGAGCAGAATGCGCAGCGAGAAGGGAAGCTTCGCGAGACTGCATACGCCCTGTTTCTCGAGAAACTCCAGGCGGTGAATGTCGAAGCTCTGGGCGCCGACATTGAGCTTGTCGCGCGTACGGAAAGAATTACCCGCGTTGATGGCCATTCAAACGGTCCTTTCGCTATGGTGCACAGCCCTCTATGATAACCGAAATCGAATCGAGGTGCCGTGCGGCTATACTGGTAGCGGCGTGAACATCGTTCTCATTTCGACTTACGAACTTGGGCGGCAGCCGTTTGGCCTGGCCTCGCCCGCGGCGTGGCTGCGGAAACGTGGCCATCATGTCGTTTCTCTGGATCTGGCGCGGCAGGAGCTCGACGAATCCGCGGTTCACGATGCCGCGCTGATCGCTATCTACTTGCCGATGCACACTGCCACTCGGCTGGCTGCGCAATTGATTCCCTCGTTGCGCGAACTGAATCCTCGCGCCCATTTGTGTTGTTACGGACTCTATGCGCCGATGAATGTGGACTACCTTCGCACTCTTGGAGTTTCCACTTTTCTTGGCGGCGAGTTTGAAGAAGGGCTCGTGCATCTTGCCGAACGCCTTGTCGTGAACGGTGAGGAGAGACTTGCGCAGCAATCCGAGCCTCTCATCTCGCTCGCGCGGCTGGCGTTCCAAGTGCCGGACCGTGCTGGTCTTCCCGGAATCGAAAAATACGCGCACTTGATCGTTCCCAGAGATGGCTATCGCATTGTTGGTTCGACGGAAGCCAGCCGCGGCTGCAAACATCTTTGCCGGCATTGTCCGATCGTGCCGGTGTACAAGGGCGTGTTTCGAATCGTCAGCCGCGATGTGGTTCTCGAAGACATTCGGCGCCAGGCTGCGGCAGGCGCGCAACATATCTCTTTCGGCGACCCGGATTTTTTCAACGGCATCCGCCATGCCATGGAGCTTGTCGAGGAGTTTCATAGCCAATTCCCGAAGCTGACTTACGACGTGACGATCAAAATCGAGCATCTGCGCAAGTACGAGCAACATCTGGCCATGCTCCGCGATACAGGATGCCTCTTCATCATAAGCGCGGTGGAGTCTGTGGATGACTCCGTTCTGGAGTTTTTGGACAAAGGTCACACGCGTGAAGATTTCCTGCACGTCGTCAAAACTTTCCGTGAACTTGGCATGACCCTGCATTCGACGTTTGTGCCCTTCACGCCGTGGACGACTCTCGAGGGCTACCTCGATCTGCTTCGCGTCCTGCACGAAGAATCACTGATCGAAAATGTGACGCCTATTCAACTCGGGATCCGGCTGCTCATTCCGGAAGGTTCGCGAATGCTCGAATTGGAAGACGTGAGACGGCTGATCGGGCCGTTCGATCCGCAGTCACTGGCCTATCCTTGGAAAAGTCCCGATCCCCGCCTAGATGCTCTCAGCGAAAGCGTGCAGGAAATTGCTGCCGCAGCCGAACGCCAGAAAGAATCACGGGCGTCTACGTTCGAACGCATTTGGAAGGCGGCGCATGCTGCGGCAGGTTGCCGTGCTCCGTCGATCGTCGCTACGCAACATGCTGAAGTCGGCGTTCCTTACCTAAGCGAGCCCTGGTACTGCTGCGCCGAGCCGACCCACGATCAGTTGGTCTCTATCGGCGTCGCGAAGCCGCTAGTAAAGACCGTGCTGGCCACCGCCGATGGCTTTGTGTGATCCAGCAAGAGACACCGATCTCGCATGACCACTCCTTCCAAACGATTGTTGCTCTTCACTGCGAAACTCGGCTATCAGACGCGAAGTTTTGAAGAAGCCGCACTGAAGTTAGGCGTTCAACTCTCTTATGTTACGGATCGCTGCCATCAACTCGAAGACCCCTGGGGCGACCGCGCCATCGCCGTGCATTTCGAGAATCCGGAAGTCGCCGCATACATCGTGATGGAAGCCGTGCGCGGCCAGAATGTGGACGGGATACTTGCGCTGGGCGACCGTCCTGCTGTCGCGGCCGCTTACGCCGCGCGGGGACTAGGTGTGCGCTACAACCATCCTGCTGCCGTGGAGGCTTGCCGCAGCAAGCTGCGTATGCGGGAAGTGTTTCGCGATGCGAGGCTGCGCGTGCCGTGGTTTCGAGATCTTCCTGTAAGCCCTGCGCCAGAGCCCACTCTACTGGGTATCCAGTTTCCTTGCGTGCTGAAACCTCTTTCCCTTTCGGCAAGTCAAGGTGTAATGCGCGTTAACAATCGCGACGAATTCCTAGCCGCTGCGGCGCGCATCCGCCGGTTGCTGGAGTCCCCTGAGATTCGCTCCACCCGCGAGCCAAATCTAGATCGCATGCTGGTGGAAGGCTACATTCCCGGCAGGGAAGTGGCCGTCGAAGGGCTGATTACTGACGGCCAGCTTCGCGTGCTGGCCATTTTCGATAAGCCCGACCCGCTCGAAGGTCCCTATTTCGAGGAGACTATCTACGTGACGCCGTCGCGATTTTCCGACGCGGAACAGCATACCATTCAGCAGTGCACTGGTGATGCCGCGCGGGCGCTGGGACTCTCGCACGGGCCGATTCACGCGGAGTTTCGAATCAATGACCAGGGAGTCTGGCCGCTCGAAGTCGCTCCGAGACCTATCGGGGGACTCTGCGCACGCGCGCTCCGATTCCTATCCGGCGAAAAAGAAGCCGTTGGATTGGAAGAGCTGCTTCTGCGGCATGCCCTCGAACTCCCCGGGACGAACTCGCCGCGCGAATCGATCGCTTCCGCCGTGATGATGATTCCTGTGCCAAAGAGCGGTGTTCTGGAAGCGGTGGCCGGAGAAGACGCCGCGCGGGCCGTTCCGGGGATTTCTGACCTGTTAATCACAGCACGACTGCACGATTACATTGCGGCGTGGCCCGAGGGCTCAAGTTATCTCGGATTTCTCTTTGCAAAGGGGGACCGGCCCGAGGAAGTGGAGCAAGCCATCCGGCACGCTCATGAAAAATTGGCGTTTGCGATTAGGCCGCGTCTGCCCGTGGAGCATCCCGCAACGCGCCGAATGAATAACTAGGGGAATTAGCCTTTTGCTTTGGGTGGGACGTAGCCTTCGGGCAATTTTGAGCCTTCGCCGAAGAAAAACTGCTCCATCTGCTCTTCCATGATTTTCTGCGAATTCGGATCCAGGGGATTCAACCGGTACTCGTTCATGACCATTTTGGAGTGCTCCAGCCACAGCTTCCACGCATCTTTCGAAACGCTCTCGTAGACGCGCTTGCCGAGGTCTCCTCTCCAGGGGATGCGATCCAATCCCGGCAATTCCTTCCCAAACTTGACGCAGTGCACCATACGCGTGCCCGGCTTGACCGGTTCGCTCGGTGCTGGTCCGGGGCTGCAAGACTCGTTGGCCATTCTGCTCTCCTCGCAAACTCCGTTCGTTTCACCTTACTGCAACTTCACGTAAATTCCTAGCTGGCCCAAGCCTTTCCGGCGATCCGGGAGAATGCGGGCTGACTGATTATCAGCCGCCCAATCCGGAAAGCCTCGGGCGCCTGGAAATGAACTCCCTTCACCATCAAAACGCCACGAAGTTGTGTTCCGGGCTTGGAAAATGTGGGGTTGAGGTATAGTTTTGGAGGTCGCGTTTCACCTGAACGAGAAGCAATTCACGGGGAGAAAGAAAATGGCTGCGGATACGAGTCGATCTGGTTCAGGGTATGGAGGTGTGGCCGAACCGTGCTCGGTAATTCTTTTTGGTGCGTCGGGCGACCTCGCCAAGCGCAAGGTCATTCCCGCGCTGTACGATCTCGCCATTCACGATGCGCTGGGGCCACGCTACGCACTCGTGGGTTTTGCGCGGACCCCCATGACCGACGAAAGCTTCCGCGCCAGCGCAGGCGAAGCGGCAAAGAGTATTTCGGAAGTCGGGCCCATCGATCCAAAAGAATGGGATGGTTTTGCATCCAACCTGTTCTATAGTCCTGGCGATTACAACAACCAAGAAGCCTACGCGCAGCTTGGCAAACTCCTTTCCGAACTGGAAGCTTCCAAGAACCTCGGCGGAAATCGTTTGTTCTATCTTTCTACGCCGCCTGAAGTCTACCCTGACATTGTCGAGCAACTTGGCCGAGCTGGATTGGCCCGCCCCGCTACACCGGATTCCTGGGTGCGCATCATCATTGAAAAGCCTTTTGGGCGGGATCTGGCCACCGCAAAAGAATTGAATCAGAGCGTGCTCAATGTTTTCGAAGAGAAACAGGTCTATCGCATCGATCATTATCTGGGAAAAGATACGGTGCAAAATCTGTTGGTCCTGCGCTTCAGCAACGGAATTTTCGAGCCGCTCTGGAATCGCAATTATGTGGACCATGTCCAAATCACGGCGGCCGAAACGCTCGGCGTGGAGCGGCGTGGCGGATTCTACGAATCCACAGGCGCGCTGCGCGATATGATTCAGAGCCACGTTCTGCAGCTCACCTCGCTCGTCGCCGTGGAGCCTCCTGCATCGTTTGACGCCACCGCGGTACGCAATGAAAAACTCAAGGTTTTGCAGTCCATTCGCCCCTTCAATCTGGAGATGGTCGCGCAATCCGTGGTTCGCGGGCAATATGCGCCCGGAAAAATTGGCGATAAATCGGTGCTTGGCTACCGGCAGGAGCCGGGCGTGAATCCCACTTCCAAAACAGAAACTTTCGTTGCCGCCAAATTATTGATCGACAACTGGCGCTGGGCCGGCGTGCCGTTCTATCTTCGAACCGGCAAGCGCCTCGCCAAGCGCACCACCGAAATCATGATCCAGTTCCGTTGCGCCCCTCACATCGTTTTCCGCGAGCGCGACATTGAGCCCAACCGTTTGTATTTGAACATCCAGCCGGATGAAGGTATTTCCGTCACTTTTGGCGCAAAACGGCCGGGAACGGAGATGAGCATTGGAAATGTTACGATGAACTTCAGTTACCGTGAAGGATTTGGCGGTGCTACGCGCAGCGCCTACGCGACTCTTCTTAACGATTGTGTGCGCGGTGACGCCACTCTTTTCGATCGCGGTGATAGCGTCGAGGCAGCCTGGTCGCTGGTGGATCCGATCCTCGATGTCTGGGGCGCGGCCCGAAGCGCCACTGTGCCACAATATCCCTCCGGGAGCTGGGGACCTCGCGAATCTGATCTTCTGCTCGAACATGACGGCAGACATTGGTGCAACCCTTAACAGGAACAGTTGGCTTAAAGATTCGATCGTGAAAATACGGGGGAAACAGGTGATTCTCGCTGGCGATGTTGGCGGCACGAAGTGCAATCTCGCGCTCTTTTCGGAAAAGGGCGGCACACTCATTCCGGTCTTCAAGCAACGATTTGCCAGCAAGGAGTTCGCGCAGTTCGATCTGATCGTCAAGGAATTCTCGCGGCAAGCTGCCGATCATCTGGGGAGCGAGCGCATCATCGCAGCGGGCTTTGGCATTGCCGGCCCGGTCATCAACGGCCGCGTGCGGGCAACGAATCTTCCGTGGGTGGTGGAAACGGAGACACTCATCAGGGAACTCGCCGTTCCCAACGTCGTACTGCTCAATGATCTCGGCGCGACCGGCCACAGCCTCGAACATCTGCCTCCGGAGGATTTCTGCGTGCTAAATCCTGGAGTGCCCGAAGCCGGCGGGACGCGTGCCTTGCTCGCCGCCGGCACGGGCCTAGGCCAATCGATCCTTGTTTGGGATGGCGGACGCTACCGTGTCGTGCCTTCCGAAGGCGGCCATTCCGATTTCGCTCCTCACACCGAGCAACAGATCGAATTGTTGCGCTTCATGCGCCGGCGCTATCCTCAAGTGAGCTGGGAGCTCATCCTTTCCGGCCGCGGCTTTCGCACCATTCATGAATTCCTCGCGCCCAATGTGAAGCACGCGTCGTTCGAGGATCCCGACGCCGATCCCGCACCGGAGATCACTCGCCGCGGGCTGGACAAGTCTTGCCGTGTCTGCGCCGACACGCTGGATCTCTGGACGGCCATTTATGGCGCGGAAGCAGGGAATCTGGCACTGAAAGTTCTGGCGCTGGGCGGCGTCTACGTCGCGGGCGGTATCGCCGTCAAAATCCTCGAAAAAATAAAGGACGGCATTTTTTTCCACGCATTTAAGGACAAATGGAAATTTGAAGGGCTTTTGAGCAATATCCCGGTCTCCATTGTGCTCAATGAGTCTGCGCCACTACTCGGCGCAGCATACGAAGCCTTGGCAGCGGTCGACAGATAGCCACCGTTGCGCCCAAGGCGGCGGGCGTTGGCCCGCGATCTCATATTCCTGTGGCGAAACACTTTCCTCTGAACAACTTTCTCCGATGAATCATGCTTGCTAGGCTTGAGCGAATGCCTTTCCTCGAGGACCGATTTGGCGAGTGGAAACCTGTTCCGCGCGGCGCCGGGATCGCCTGGCTCTGCGTGTACGCTCTATTTCTTCTCTACGCCTATTTTGACAATTCCGGATTCTTGTTCCCCGACTACGTCAATCTGATCATTCACGAAGGCGGCCACTTCTTCTTCAGTTGGTTCGGCCACACCATCATGATCCTCGGTGGAACGCTCGGTGAATTGATCGTGCCGCTCTTGTGTGCCGCGGCTTTCTTCTGGCAGCGCGAAGCTATGGGCTTTGCCTTTTCAATGTTTTGGTTCTTCGAGAACTTTCCCTACATTGGCACTTACATGGCCGACGCCCGCACAGCGTCGTTGCCGCTTGTTGGCTCTGAGGAGAGTGACTGGACAATTCTCTTCACGCAGTGGGGAATTCTTGCCCAGGATCAGAAAATCGGTGGAATCATGCGCGCCCTCGGATGGCTTGGAATGCTTGCCACCATGGGGTGGCTGGCCTACCGAACGCGCCATGATGCCGCAGCAAAGCCGAATCGTCCTTCTTGGTGAAATGCGAAGAGCCCCGAGCACAGATTCTGCACTTGGGGCTCTTTGAACTGAATCGGCGACCGCTAAGAACTAACTACCGATGCGGATGCTCGCCACCCTCTTTCGTAACCGGGCGATCGGTCTTAGCGTTGTGCTTGTCATTGTGGACGTCCTTGCTGACGTTGTCTTGCTGATGGTTGACCTGCTGACGCTCCGCCGGTGTTAGCTTGCCGCCGTTGGCCTGCCGATCGTTGCGCACTTCCTTGTTAATGTGCGCCTCTTTATTTTCAAGGTTTCTGGTTTCACCAGGAGTCAGTTGCCCGGACTTCACACCGTTGCCGATGCGCTCCTGCTGATTCGCTTCGCGCGCGTTGACTTTGCTCATCGCTGGTGTGGCAGGCCTGCCGTTGTTTACAGACGCCAAATTTGACCTGTCGCTGCGGGCGAAATTCTGGTGCGAGACTTGCGCCGTGGTCGGTTGAATATGCGATTCGTGGCTTGCGACCATTTCTGCGGAACTCGGCCTCGCGGAAATCCCACTGGGCCCACCATTAAAGCTGGTGCGGTTCACTGTCGTGTTGTTCACGATGACGGTCTTATTCACGTAGGTGTTATGGATGACCGTGGTGTTCACGTTAGTCACCGCGGTGTTATAGGCAAAGTGTCTGCCTCTCCATTCACCGCCGCCAAAGCCCACGCCGCCATAACCGAATCCGTAGTTCACGCCGCCATAGAAGCCAACATGGGGGCCCCAATAACCGGCGTGGAATATGTAGACGCCACCGCTCCAGCCCCAATATCCGGGGGTCCAGAGCACGCCCACTCGCGGCGGCATCACCCAAACTCCGGGCACCCAGTAGTAACCGGCATCGCCGTAGGCCCAGTAGCCGGGCGTCCAGATGTAGCCATCGCCCGGGCAAATCGGCTGCGTGTAGACCGGCAACGCAGGCGGGCCAACGCGGATGGACACGCCGACAGAAATTTGTGCAAAGGAAGCGGCTGGCACGAGAGAAACAACGAGCGCCAGAAGCAACGAGCGAATCGAGATCAGTTTACGCATGACAGCAATCCCTCCTAGCGGACTTTTGCGCTTCGTCAGGTGATTCGACGAAAATGACTACCAGATTCAATGTATAGAAATGCCGGTTCAACTCGCAGTTCTCCGGCCTCTTTTAGTATGAACCCGGCTTTTTCCAATAAGTTTCAGGGGTACCGAATTGTGGTCATAATGTTAGCAGTACGAAGGCGCTTTCCCATTCACCATCTGTTCGCTGGACGAGAGTACAGGTTGTGCTTCCAGCTCCATCTCCCCAGCTTGCGTGTCATTGACGAACATCCAGCGCTTTCGGTCAGCCTGTGAGATCTGATCGTCGTCCAACTTCCATTGCGGGCTTTTCCGGCCATGATTGGCTCGCAACCTTACATTTTTTTGGTAAACTAGCTAGACGAATTCTTAATAACGCTGGCCCAGAGAGGCATTGCCGCTGCGCCACCCCGAGGCCAAGGAGCTGAGTATGAGCAGTGCGGTGACCACCCAGGCGCCCGAACTCCTGAACTACGTGAATGGCGCGTGGCGCCGATCCACCACGGCTGAATACGCGGACGTTTCCAATCCCGCGACTGCCGAACTGCTTGCGCGCACGCCCCTTTCGAACTCCGCGGACGTCGACGCCGTCGTTCAGGCCGCAGCCGATGCGTTTCCCGCCTGGCGTCGCACTCCTCCTGGCGAACGCGTTCAATATCTTTTCAAGCTCAAAAATCTGCTGGAGGAAAATCTCGACGAGCTTTCGCGTCTGATCGTGCTCGAAAACGGGAAGACTTTTGCCGAAGCGAAAGCTGAGCTGAGGCGCGGCATCGAAAACGCTGAAGTCGCCTGCGGCATCCCCATGATGATGCAGGGCTACAACCTGGAGGACGTGACGCCGGGCGTGGATGAAATGCAGATTCGCCAGCCTCTCGGAGTGGTCGCGGCCATCACTCCATTTAATTTTCCGGCGATGATTGCTTTTTGGTTTCTTCCGTATGCCATCGCTTGCGGAAACACGTTCATTCTGAAGCCCTCCGAGCGAGTTCCGCTTACGATGCGGCGTGTGTTTGAACTCCTCGAAAAGACGGGCTTGCCCAAGGGAGTCGTAAACCTCGTCAATGGCGGACGTGCCGTCGTGAATGCACTGTGCGACCATCCGCAGATTCGCGCGATAAGTTTTGTCGGTTCCACGCCGGTCGCCAAGCACGTGTATACGCGTTCTGCGGCGAGCGGCAAGCGCATGCAGTGCCAGGGCGGGGCGAAAAATCATGTCATTGTTCTGCCTGATGCGGACATGGAGCTCGCGACGCAGATCATCAGTGACAGCGCCTTCGGCTGCGCCGGCCAGCGCTGCCTCGCGGTTTCCGTGGCCGTCACCATTGGGGAAGCGCAGAACACTTTCCGTGACTCCATCGCGCACGCTGCTTCCGCAATTCGAGTTGGGAATGGCTTGGACGCCGGCGTCCAAATGGGCCCGGTCATTACTCCGCAGAGCAAGCAGCGCGTCGAGTTCCTCATCTCCGCGGGTGTTGGAGAGGGAGCAAAAGCGATTCTCGACGGCCGCAGCACGAAGATTTCCGGCTACGAATCCGGCAATTTCCTCACACCCACTATCCTTGACGGTTTGCCTTCTTCCAGCCAGCTTGCCAATACGGAGATTTTCGGCCCTGTCCTCAGCTTGGTCCACGCCGATTCCATTGACGAAGCGATGGAATTCCTGCGCCGCAGCCCGTATGGCAATCAGGCCTCGCTTTTTACCACAAGCGGTTCCGCGGCTCGCAAGTTTCGCTATGAAGCTCCCGCGGGAAATATCGGCATCAATATCGGCGTTGCTGCTCCGATGGCCTATTTCCCTTTCAGCGGCTGGAAAGAAAGTTTCTTCGGAATTCTTCACGGGCAGGGACGCGACGCCGTCGAATTCTTTACCGAATCAAAGATCGTTGTGGAACGCTGGTCGCGGCAGGAGACACGAAAGTTCTAGATCCCGTGAAGCGTCACTTGCTGAAGCATAGGATTATTTTTAGATGATTACGAAACCATTACACCTGGATATGCACGAACAGATCGAGTGCGCGCAAACACTCGCATCGCGTTTCTACACAGATCCCGCGATTCTGGAGATCGAGAAGGCGCGGATCTTCCGCCGTACCTGGCAACTCGTCGGCACGCTCAGTCTGTCGTGCGGGGAACTGAACGGCCTGAAACGTACGATTTCCGATCCAGAAAGTTTTTTCACTGCCGACGTGGCCGGCGAACCGATCATTGTCGTGCGCGACAAGGATGGTGTGTTGCGGGCCTTCAGCAACGTTTGCCGTCATCGCGCCGGACCCATCGCGTTCGGCAGCGGCTGCAAAAATGTTCTGCGCTGCCAGTATCACGGCTGGACCTATACGCTGGATGGCCGGTTGATCGGCACGCCGGACGTCGAGGGCGTCGAATTCTTCGACCGCAGCGCGATGGGCATGGTGCCGCTCCGCTGCGAGATCTGGGAACAGTTCATCTTCGTGAATTTCGATCCCAAGGCCGAGCCGCTTTCCGCGTTCCTCGGCCAGATTCCCCAGCAGGCACAGGGGTTCCAGTTCGGGGGATTGCAATTCGCGGAACGCCGAGACTACGTCATCGATTGCAACTGGAAGGTTTATGTCGATAACTACCTCGAGGGCTATCACATTCCCATTGCGCACCCCGGGTTGATGCGCGAAATCGATTACGCCCAATACCGCACGGATACCTTTCGCTATTACTCCCAGCAGTTCGCTCCGATCCGCGCCCAGAAATCCGAGGACGCTGGCGAGAGAATGTACGCGCCCGGCGCAGGCCTGCAGCAGGCGCTTTATTTCTGGGTGTTTCCCAACCTGATGATCAACATATATCCCGACAACATTTCGACGAACCTGATCGTGCCGCTTTCGCACGAGAAGACCCTTACCATCTTCGAATGGTTTTTTCACGATGTAGAGTTGGCGGCAAATAAGGAACGCATCAAGCGCTCGGTAGCCTTCAGCGATGAAGTACAGCAGGAAGACATCGGTCTTTGCGAAAATGTGCAGCGAGGCCTGCGCTCTTCGACCTACGATCGCGGACGGTATTCCGTGAAGCGAGAAAATGGCGTTCACCATTTCCATATGCTGTTCGGCGAATTCCTTGGTCAGGTGTAGTTAATATAGACACTGCCGTGATCATCCTCTTGATGGGGCCTGCCGGATCTGGAAAGACTACCGTTGGCGAACTGCTGGCTGCGCAGCTGGGCTGGGAGTTTGTGGATGGCGATAGCTTTCATTCCCCCGCGAATATCGAGAAGATGGCGCACGGAATCCCGCTCGATGACAACGACCGCATCCCATGGCTGAACTCCATCCGTGAAGCAATGGAGCAATGGATCGCGCAACGCCGGAACGTTGTCCTGGCCTGCTCGGCGCTCAAGCGCAGCTACCGCGAGATTCTGCAATTTAGTCCAGACGTGAAGCTGGTCTATTTGAAAGGGAGTTACGAACTCCTTCGCCAGCGATTGCATTCGCGCCAGGGGCACTACGCCACGGAGCAACTTCTGGCCAGCCAATTCGCTGACCTCCAAGAACCGGCCGATGCAATCACCATCGACGTATCCCGCTCACCGGAAGAAATTGTGGCGGAAATCCGCAAGCAGCTCGCGTTACTGTAATCTTCACGCGCCCATTCGAACGAGCGCTACCCTGATTCCTCTGTGTCTGAAAATCACTAGCCGCGCTAGCTACGGTTTCGCCGGTGCTGGAGCCGGTGCGGGTGTTGGTGTCGCCGGCTTATTGCCGTAGTCGAAATTCACTTTGGGAGCCTGCCGCGCGCCCTCGTCCGTCTTGAAGTACGCATCATTGCGCGTGAATCCGGCCAAGCTGGCGACGAGGCTGTTCGGAAAGAGCGAAATATACGTGTTGTAGTCCTGTACGACCTCGTTGTAACGGCGCCGTTCGACGGCGATACGATTCTCCGTGCCGGCCAGCTCGTCCTGCAGACGGAGGAAGTTCTCATTGGATTTCAGTTGAGGGTAGTTTTCGACGACCACGAGCAGGCGCCCCAACGCAGAATCCAGTTGTCCGTTCGCCGCGATTTTTTCAGCCGGTGAATGTGCACTTAACAAGGCAGAACGCGCTTTCGCGATATCGCCAAAAACAATCTGCTCCTGCACGGCCATGCCCTTCACTGTCTCCACCAAGTTCGGAATCAAATCCGCGCGGCGCTGCAGGACGACGTCCACCTGCGCCCATGCGGCATTTACGGCTTCCCGCTTGATAGCCATCTGATTCCTGCGGCTCACAAACGAGCTCCCCAGTATCAGTGCGATTACGACTAGAACGAGCAAGACCACCAGACCTTTTTTCACATTGACCTCGGCTCCGTCAGATTCACGAATGGGTATGCTTTACGCGCTGCCATTCCCGTTTGGGGAGGTGCTTGTCCAGCGCGCTCGAAATCTTTTCCAATGCTTTCAAATACGCACCATACACCGGAACTATTTCGCCATGAAATCCACCGGTTTCGCGAAGCGGCAAGAGGGCGTTGAAAGCCGATGCGTTCGAGCCCGTCAAGGCCGCTGCGCGGGCAATGATCTCGTGCTCGCCGGCAGGGGGATCTTCTCCGAAGGCAATTACGGTATGACGCAGAAGTGTGAGAGCTCCAGAGAACGACTTCCTTAAAACTGTGGCAAGCTCTTTCGCATTCCCGGCCGCCCGTAGATAGTGCTGACGCAGTTTTAATATCATCGTACGCAGGTCGTGTTCGATTTGCACTCGATGAAGATTCATCGGGACTTCAATTCCGGCCACGGCGTCTTTGCCGTAGAGCACGCGCCGGTCGCGCTTCATATCGAGAATCTCGATCGCGAAAACATCGGCGGATTGCTGCAATTCATCCCCGCTGAAGAATAGAGGCGCCGGTTCATTCTGCTCCACACACCACCACTTCACCACGTCCGCCAACCGTCCCAACTCCTCAACGGTAAGCGAACGAAGGATGCAGGCGACATTGAGATCAGAGAGTCCTTGACGGAAATCGCCGCGCGCTGCGGAGCCGAATAAGATGACGCATTCAAGGTTCGCTGCCGCGAATTCCTTCAGCCGATTCACTAATTCCGTAAGCTTTGCGTCTTTGGAAAGCATCTCTCTCTTGTTCCTTTCGTCAGGTGCTACCAGCTTCCCGAAGCGCCGCCCCCCCCACTGCTCCCGCCGCCGAACCCTCCGAATCCACCGCCACCTCCACCGAAGCCACCGCCGCCCCAGTTTCCGCCGCCTCCTGATCGTCCTCCGGAGCTGTTTGCCAGCACTCCCAGGAGAAACCAAAGCCAGCTGTTGCCACCCGATCCGCTCCCTCGCTGACCACCGCCTCGCGAAGAAAGATTCCCGATAACGACAAAGAGCACGATCACGCCAAGTGCAACCCACAGTCCAATAAACGTGCTGCCACCTTCGTCGTTTCGCAGGCGCCCCATGGGCGGCTGACCGCTCAACGTCACGTTTGAGTCGTCGGCAATGTACTTTGCCAACTGCCACGCGGCTACTTCCGTGGCTTTGCTGTAATCGCCTTGCCGCAGGTAAGGCACCATTGCGCGGCCGACATCTCCAGCTCGCGCGTCGTTGATCACCGGCTCGAGCCCGTACCCAACCTCGATGCGGTACTTGCGCTCGTGAGGAGCGACTAGCAACAACACCCCACGATTATCCTTCTTTTTTCCGACTCCAAGCTGTTTGTAGAGATCCACCGCGTAGGTTTCAACGCTCTCGTCATCGAGCGAGTTCACGGTCACAATGGCCATCTGCGCACCGGTCTTCAGCTCCACTTCGTTGCACAGCGATTCCAGTTTCCCTTTGGTATCCGTGGCGATGACCCCGGCCAAATCGGTAACGTAGCCGCTGGGTTGAATTGTTTTCGCGTCATCCCCAGCAGCAAGGCAAGCTCCAAGTAAAAGCAAGCAGGGAAGTAGCGCGATTCGAAAGGGGCGGATATATTTCATTCAGAGCCGGGACGTGGCCATCAGACGACTATAGGGCCAGGTCCAACCCACTGTAAAGCGGGATCACGTTCTCTCCGGCCCTGTTTTCTTATTTCGCGATTCATCGTATCCTTAAGTGATCGGAATTTCCTCTCCGCATTCTCCTGAACAGACGGTCCCGCTTTTCCAGGGGAAACCTCCTGCGGCCAAAGGGTTGTAGAGATGATTGAAACGAAAACAGCGCGGCCCGTTTGGCACCCCGCAGGCAAAGTCGGCGGGGGCGAGCAGCCTTTCAAGTACCCGCTCGAACGAGCTTTCGTCGAGCCGGATTGGCGCCGGCTCCCGGGCTATAAGGATGTAACTACCGCCGAATGGGAGACTGCCCTCTGGCAGCGTCGGCATACGGTCAAAAATCTGAAGGAACTCCAGGCCGTTTTTGGGCCCCTGCTGCCGCAAGATCTTTTGCATAGCATGGAACGGGACATCAAAGAGCGCGCCACGATGTCCATTCTCATCCCTCCGCAAATGCTCAACACCATGGATGAGAAGGATCTCTGGAACGATCCCGTGCGCCGCTACATGTTGCCTGCTTTCGACGATCGCAATCCCGAATGGCCCAGCCATCCAAAATCCAGCCGCGACAGTTTGCACGAAGCCGATATGTGGGCCGTTGAAGGACTCACACATCGCTACCCCACCAAAGTTCTCGCCGAAATGCTTTCCACTTGTCCGCAGTATTGCGGACACTGCACGCGGATGGATCTCGTCGGCAATGACGTTCCTCAAGTGGTCAAGATGCGTTTCCAGATTCCGCAGAAGGATCGCTACGAGCAGATGCTCAACTATCTTCGCAAGACCCCGGCGGTGCGCGACGTGGTGGTTTCCGGCGGCGACCTGGCAAATGTGCCCATCGCTCAGCTCGAATCGTTTGTGTCTGCCATCATGGACATTCCCAATATCAAAGACATTCGACTGGCCACCAAAGGGCTACTGGGAATTCCGCAGCATTTTTTGCAGGACGAGGTGCTCAGCGGCCTTGAACGGCTCGCGAAGAAGTCACATGAGCGCGGAATCGACCTAGCCTTGCACACACACGTCAACAATGCTCGTCAGTTGACGCCGCTCGTTGCCAAGGCCGTTCGCAAACTCCTCGACATGGGCTTTCGCGACGTTCGAAATCAGGGTGTGCTCCTGCGCGGAGTGAACACTTCGTCTAAAGAGCTTCTCGATCTTTGCTTTACGCTGATGGATCATGCAAAGATCATCCCGTACTACTTCTACCAGTGCGACATGATCCCCAACGCGGAGCATTGGCGCCTGGCGATCCGCGAAGCTCAACAACTCCAACTCGATATCATGGGTTATCTGCCGGGCTTCGCTACCCCGCGCATCGTTTGCGACGTCCCGTTTGTCGGCAAACGTTGGGTGCAGCAGTTGAAGGAATACGACCGCGAGAAGGGCATCTCCTACTGGACGAAAAATTATAAGACCGGTATCGAAGCCAACGATCCGGAGGCCCTCACACGCCTCTACGAATACTACGACCCTGTCTACACTTTGCCTGCCTCGGGGCAGGACTGGTGGCGGCGACACGCTGCGGCGTGAGAGATGCGTCATGGGTCGGCGAATGAGCTGCACAACGCTCGTACGTCGCGATTTTTCCTTAACACAAAGAAATTCCGCTGAGTGATTTGTCGCCCCTTGTAGAATCGCGTCGCTCACCGTGACGCAGACTCCGGCAATCTCCGGCCGAGCGCCGGTTGTAGCGGTCTACCGGAATAGACTGGAATTGTAAAAACCCTCTTGCTAATGGTGAAAAGGGTACGTAATCTACCTCGAACAATTGTGACATCGTTTCAACCGGCCGTCTCTGGGACATTTGGTCTCGGGCGAGCGCGCCCGGCGATAAATTCCGCGATGGCAAACTCCCGCGCGGGACACTTCTTATCGCCGATCTCGTTCAGTTTCCGTGCCGCTAGGATAGTTGCTGCGAAGAGGAGTGCGTATTTCCGCTGCTCGTCCATATGAGATCCTCCAGCGGAAACGGGGAAGACAGGATACACCATCCACGAGGCACGCCATTGCGAGTAGTGTCAAAGCCTTATAAACGCTTAAATCGGATCGACGTTCTAGCCATCGATGACTGGGCCATGGCTCCAATGGCGGAAGCGGAGCGGAGGGACTTCTGGGAGATCGCGGAAGATCGCTACCAGACACGCTCGATGATGCTGACCTCACAACTGCCGGTGTCGCGCTGGCACGAGCAAATCGGAGATCCCACGCTGGCCGACAGCATCCTCGACCGCTTGGTTCACAACGCTCATCGCATCGAAATGCGTGGCGAATCCATGCGCAAACAACGAAGCCGGCAGGGAGAAAAGTGAACCATCATCGGCGGGCCAAAAGCTGTGGAAAAGACGGGCAAAGAACGCCCTTGGAAATCAAAAACCGATTTCCACTTTCCCACAGCTCCAACAACAACAGTCTTCCCCTTGACGATCGCGATCACTTTCTGCAAACTCCCCCGGCCAGCGTCGCTTCGCTCCGAGGACTGATCAGATTGAACCCGGAATAGTGATCGCGATCAGAACGGAATGCTGATCGGCATCAACGGAATCCCCAATAGGAAACAATGCAGTACATCCCGGACAGATCGACATCACTGATGATCTTGAGACGGCGGCTCGCCTCTTTGAATTGGTCAACATCGTTTGCGACTACATGGTGACGCAACCCAAGCGAGTGAAGGAAATCTACGACAAGATACCGCAGCCGCTGAAGGACGCTATCAATAAACGCGATGGTGCGTGAGAGCTGAGGATTGCCTTGTGAGAGAGCGCCCGCGAAGTGTTGTGCTGTGCTAAAGTGATTTTCAAGACCCCGTAGCTCAATCGGATAGAGCGCCAGCCTTCTAAGCTGGATGTTGTCGGTTCGAGTCCGACCGGGGTCGCCACTTCTTGCGCCGAAAGTTAACCAAGCCTCGAAAATGTCGCAAAAATTCGCACGCTTCGTCTGTCCTCTTGTCAGATGCGCCGAAAATACGCAAGATTTTCAGCGAACTCGTGTGCTATCAATCGACCGTCAAGTTCGCCTTGCTCTGTGGCGCATTGACCGTGCTCGCCGCGATTCTCGGCAGCTTGTCATTCGGGCTTCGCGGACTGTCGCGGCTTGGAGACTCAGCGGTTCTCATTTCGGGTGCGGTTTTTGCAGTTCCCGTTTTCCTAGGGCCTTATTTGGCCAGCAGAAAGGGTTGGCTAATTTCTCCGGTTTCCCTAGGACGTTCCCTGCTAGTTGACTGTAACAACCATTTATAGACTATAATCGTGTCCATGAGAGACGCGATCACCCTAACGAATTCGGAGCTTCAGGAATTGACACGGCGAGCCACGAGCCGAACGGGCCGTGCCGAAGATGCCCGGCGGGCTCGGCTGATCTTGTTGCTGGCCGAGGGCCATACCTGGGATGAAGTGTCCGAGCGCATCGACTGCAGCCGGGGTTTTGTGGCCAGTTGGAGCAGGCGATTTACCGAGCAACGTATTGCGGGACTCTATAGCCGGCATTTGGGACAAGTGGCCACCGTGCTCA